>ONQC01000043.1 GCA_900319855.1 uncultured Bacteroidales bacterium | reverse complement strand
GGTTTTCCGCACCAGCCACTGGATGTCACTCGCGTCATCCTCCTGGCTGATGCCGAGCAGGATGAGCATTCCCTGCCCGATGGAGGCATGCAATTGTCCGCCGATATGGACGGAAGCGGAAGTGACCCTTTGGATGACGGCTCTCATGATTGTTGCATTTTAGACCCGTAAAGATACGTTTTTTTCCTATCTTTGTGGGTGTTTACGATTAAACCAATAAACTGATTATGAAAAAAAGTATTCTTTCCCTGGTGGCAGTCGTTGCACTGTCCCTGATGGGTACGGGCGCTTTCGCCCAGAGCAGCATCGGTATCTTCAACGGTGCCCGTTCCTTCGCTTCAAAAGTTGACGGCGCGGATAAGACCGAATCTACCGCCGGCAGCACGTTCGGTATTTCCTATGAGCACAATACCCGCCTGGGCAGCCTGTTGGGCGTTTCCGCCGGTGTCGACCTCGGTGTTTTCGGAGCCAATGATTTCTTTGATATCAAGGACTACACGGTCGTCGAGTCCTATATTGACATTCCGATCCGCGGCAAAGTGTTCATCCCGCTCGGAAACTCCGTTGATCTGAATGTTTTCGCAGGATTCGTCCCTTCCTACTGCCTGGGTTCCTGGGGTAAGGTTGACAAGGATGACGACGCTACGAACCGTTTCAAGGATAATGAGGACTACAAGCGTTTCGATGTGATGCTGGGTGGTGGTGTCGGCCTCGATATCATCAAGCACATCAAGTTGGCCGCCAGCTTCGACTTCGGTGTCCTCGACCGCAATGCCTCCGATGCAATCCAGTACCATCAGGGCGTCCTGAAGTTCACGGCTGCCTACATTTTCTAGTGCATCGTGTCGCATGACTGAGCCGGCCTTCGGGTCGGCTTTTTTGTATTATTGACGGCAAACCCTTATCTTAGCTGGAAAGACTGTATGCTATGAAAAGAACCTTCTGCAGACTGCTGCTCGTTTCCTTGTTACTGGCGGGTGTTACCGCCCAGGCCCAAACGTATAATGTCCTCGATATCGTCCGCGGCGACCGGCAGCGCCTGTCGGGCTGCGAAGGACCCTACCGCTTCGACGCTCCGGCGCAGACAGCGGCCCCGAAGGGGTACACGCCTTTCTATATCAGCCATTACGGCCGGCACGGATCCCGCTATGCCTGGAACGCCAACACCTATTCGGTCATCCTGGAATGCCTGGAGGCCGCCGAAAAGGCGGGTTCCCTGACCCCGCGCGGCGAGAAGCTGCTCTCCGATTACCGGGCTTTCTTCGAGATCCCGTCCATCAATACGGGAGACCTGGTGGAACTCGGTTCGGCCCAGCACCGCGAGATCGCACGGATCATGGCCCAGTCCTTCCCGGAGGTCTTTGCGGATGGAGGAAAGATCCTGGCGCGCGCTTCGACGTCCCAGCGGGCCATCGTCAGCATGGATGCCTTCTGCATCAGCCTGCAGAAATATGCCCCGAAGGTGGACATTGAAACCAATTCCCTGCATACCAACCTTCCGATCGTGAATGTGTCCGGTTCTCCGCGGGAACTCCGGGTCATGCGCAGCGGAACGGTCAAGATCCCGGAGCCTCAGGATGCGTTCCGTGCCCGGAAATACGACTATGACGGCATGCTCGACAAGTTGTTTACGGACAGGGGATTCCTGGAAGAGCGGGGCGGCCGTACGCAGTTCCTGTACGAACTCTGCGCCCTCTGGTCCGGTTACCATAACTACTGTGACGGAGACTGGCTGGAGGACCTCTTCACCGAAGAGCAGGCTCTGGCCTTCTGGGAGGTCAACAATTACTTCGACTATGTCGGACACGGCGGCCAGCGCTACCAGCAGATTCCGCTGGTGCTGGATATCGTTGCCCTGGCGGACGAGGCCATCGCCGGCGGTCCCTACAGGGCGCATTTCCGTTTCGGTCATGACACGGTTTTCAACGCGATCTGCCCGCTGTTGAACATTGACGGGACCGGCTTCCAGCCGGACAGCGCCGATGACGTGAAATACTGGTTCCAGGACTATGATACCCCGATGGCCGCCAACCTGCAGTTCGTCATTTATCGTAGCAAAAAGAACCCGCAGATCCTCTTCAAACTGCTCCGGAACGGTCGGGAAGTGACTCTGCCGCAGTTCGAACCGGTCTCCGGTCCTTATTATGCCTGGGACGATTTCCGCGCCTGGGTACAGCAACTGGACCGGGAGCACCCGGCGCTTCAGTCAGCGATCCGTTGATAGGCCAGCCGCTCGTCGCCGGACTCAAGATAGATGATGCCGCAGTAGTTGAATCCGTGCTTGAGGATGTTGTGCTGCATGATCCGGTTGTCCTTGTGGGTGTCGATCCGGATGTTCGGGTCGGCGGCGAAGGCGAAGTCCATGATGGCCTTGAAGACCCCATGGACCTCCGGATAGCTGGCAATCCGGTGGATGACATGATAGGGACGTACATCGTCCAGCCACTGTCCGCCGACGATGCGCGAATACGTAGGCTCAGGAGAGGGAAGGAAGGCGAAATAGCCGACCACCCTCTCTTTTTCGGTCAATACATAGCCGGCGTCACGGGACAGGTCTTTTTCAATCGCATCGGTGGAGGGATAGCCGCCCACCCACTGGTTGGTGTTGCCGGAACGGCGCATGATGACTTTGGCCGCCTCCAGTACGTCCATGATGGCCGGGATGTCGGCCGGGGTTGCCAGTCGGATATTCATAGTTAAAACAGGCTTTTAAGGAGGAACCACAGGACCGGGACCAGCAGGGCAGGCAGATAATTGAGGGTCTTGCAGTCCTTGATATTCAGGATGGACAGGCCGGAGGAGATGATCAGCACGCCGCCGACGATGGCCAGTTCGTTGACCAAAGTCCCTTGCAGGAGGGGACTGGAGGATGCCAGGGTCGCGATGAGGTAGAACATCCCTTGCCACAGGAAAAGGATGGGAGCGGCCAGGATGATTCCGATCCCGTAGGTCGTGGCGAAGACCATGGAAGTGACCAGGTCCAGGGTGGAATTGGTATACAGGAAGGTGTTGTCTCCCTGCAGGGCGCTGAGGACGGGGCCGACGATCGAGAAGGTCCCGATGCAGAACAGCAGACAGGCGGAAATCAGCCCCTGTGCAAAGGATTCACCGCCAAAACGGGAGACCAGCCGTTTGGTCCGCCCGTCAATGTCCAGGGCGGTTCCGAGGATGCCGCCCAGGGCCAGGCTGAGGATGAACAGGACCGGGAACTCGCTCTTGGGCATATTCTGGACAAACGAGTTGGCGCCCAGGGCCAGGGAAGCCAGTCCCATGGCATTGAACAGGATGGAACGGTATTTCTCACCGAGGCCTTTCTTGAAAAGGGCCCCGACCAGACTGCCGACGATGATGCAGGCAGTATTGACGATGGTTCCGGTCATAATCTTTGTAAAGATAGGAATAATTCTCTAACTTAGCCTATTATGGCGAAAGTTATCTTGATTACGGGAGCCAGCAGCGGCATCGGTTTCGATGCGGCCCGGACGCTGGCAAAAGAAGGACACCGCGTGTATGCGGCGGCCCGGCGGGTTCAGCTGATGGAACCGCTTCGCGCGGATGGCGTCGTCCCGATCCGGATGGATGTCACGGACGAGGCTTCCATGCAGGAAGGTGTCAGGACCGTTTTGGAGAAGGAAGGACGGATCGACGTGCTGGTCAATAATGCCGGTTACGGGTATTTCGGAGCCGTCGAGACGGTCCCGATGGACGAAGCCCGGCGCCAGCAGGAAGTCAATGTCTTCGGCCTGGCCCGGCTCTGCCAGCTGGTACTGCCCACGATGCGGGCCCAGGGGAGCGGCCGGATCATCAATGTCGCCTCCATTGCCGGAAAGACCGTGCTGCTGTATGGCGGCTGGTACCATGTCTCGAAGTATTCCGTCGAGGCGCTGAGCGATGCCATGCGCATGGAACTCAAGCCTTTCGGCATCGATGTGGTGCTGATCGAACCGGGCATGATCGGGACGGACTGGGGACGTATCGCTGCCGACCACCTGACGGAATCCTGCCGGGGTACCGCCTACGAACAGACCGGCTCCGTCATGGGCGAAAACATGCGGAAAATCTACAGGACCCGATGGGCCTCGGATCCGTCGGTCGTGACCCGGGCGATCGTACGGGCCGTAAACAGTCGTCGCCCCAAGGTTCGCTACCGGATCGGCCGGGGAGCCGGGACACTGGTTTTCCTGCACCGGGTGCTTCCCGCCCGCTGGTGGGACGCCATGAACCGGATGGCCGGGAAAATCCATCTGTAACCTGCTATGGAGTGGCTGGAGAGCCTGGGATTGCTGGGCCTGTTCCTGGGCAGCGCACTGGCTGCTTCCATCGTACCGTTCAGCTCGGATGTGCTGTATGTGGCTATCCTGGCTACGACGGGACAGCACGTCGGCTGTTTCCTGGCCGCGACGAGCGGCAGCTGGCTGGGCAGTCTCTTTACTTTCTACCTGGGCTGGCTGGGAAAATGGGAATGGATCCAGAAATGGTTCAAGGTCAGCCGGGAGAAGCTGGAGGCCCAGCAAGAAAAGGTCCATAAATACGGCGTCTGGCTAGCACTGTTCAGCTGGTTCCCGGTCGTAGGTGACCTGACGGTCCTCGCCCTGGGTTTCTACAAGGCCCCCCGCGGCTGGACCTTCCTGCTGCTCCTTGTGGGGAAGGCCATCCGTTATCTTTTCTGGAACGTCATCGTGGGGCTGTTCTAGCGGCGGAAAATGATCCGGCGTGGGGACGTTTCAGGCGCTGAAATTGTGGTCGACGATGATGGTGACCTGTTCTTCCGGCACCAGCGGCTGGATCTCTTCCTTTAATTTCAGGGCAAAGGCGGCTTCATCCTTGACGGAGATATCCGGCACGACATCCACCGAGATGCTCCCGGCGTCTTCATCATGCAGGTAGCCGTGCACTTGGATGATGTCCGGATGGTCGGCCAGCGCCTGCATGATCTTTTTCTGCATGGCATCGCTTTTAGAGATCGCATAGATGCCGACGGTCAGGATGATGCCGTGGCGCTCGTGGATGGTTTCCGCGATACGGCGGGTCAGCTTATGGATTTCATGGGCATCCAGCGTGTCATAGACATTGACATGCAGGGAGCCGATGACGACATTCGGACCATAGTTGTGCAGGATCACGTCGAAAACGCCGTGGACTTCCGGAAACGCCATGACTTCCGCCTTGATCTGGGATACCAGTTCCGGCGAGAAGCGGGCGCCCAGCAGTTCATTGACGGGGGAGGAAAGCATCTCGAAACCGGCCTTGATGATCAGCAGTGAAATCAGTGTACCCAGGATGCCGTCCAGCGATACATGCCAGATCAGCATGACGGCGGCCGAGATAAGCGTCGCCAGCGTGATGAGGGCATCGAACAGGGCATCGGAGCCGGAGGCCACCAGCGCATCGCTCTTGAACCGCTCTCCCTGGCGTTTTACATAGGAACCCAATGCCAGTTTCACGAGGATGGCCACCACGATGACGACAAGGGTCGCCGTCGTATAGGCCGGCTGTGTCGGATGGAAGAGTTTCTGGACGGATTCGATCAGCGACGTGACACCTGCCGACAAGACGATGACGGAGATAATGATGGCGCTGAAATATTCGACGCGGCCGTGCCCGAACGGATGATCCAGGTCGGCCGGCTTCTGGGAAAGCTTGGTTCCGACGATGGTGATCACGCTGGACAGGGCGTCGCTGAGGTTGTTGACGGCGTCCATGACAATGGCAACCGAACCGGCGATGAAACCGACGATTGCCTTGAACGAGGCCAGCAGTACGTTGGCAAGGATGCCGACGATGCTGGTCCGGATGATGGCTTGGGATCGGGTCTGTTCCATTTCCAATGTTTAAATCGCAGGTCAAAGATACGCTTTTTTACATTATCATGGAACCGGGTGCAGCCTTTCATCGCTGCCGGTTTGATTTGTCGGGAGATTTAACTATGTTTGCTATAAGGTATAACACATGGAAATCTCGGATATGAAACGCTTAACAATTTCCTTTATCGCGACGGTCTTCCTGTCGCTGTCGCTCTTCGCCCAGGACAAGGTGGTCAAATCCGTCCTCGAACTCGGCCGGACGGACAACCGGACGATGGAACACGCCGATTACATAGCCCGGAACATCGGGGGACGTATCGTCGGTTCGCACATGCTCAACCATGCTGAAGACTGGGTCGCCAGCCAGTTCCGCTCCTGGGGACTGGAGGTGACGGTCCAGGAAGCCGTCGAGATCGGCGTCGGTTTCGACCGGGGCCCCTGGTCGGGGCGCATGCTGTCCGAAGACGGCATGGTCCTTCATTTCGGTACGCCGGCCTATACCGCCGGAACGCGGGGCCCGCAGAAGGGACGGGTCTATCTGGAGCCGAAGAACCAGCGGGAATTCGACCGGGTCAAGGGAGCCCTGAAGGGTTCCTGGGTCCTGCTCGATACCGGTCCGACCAGCGGACTGGCCATCGATGCGAGTCCCAAGGCCGATTCCACCCGCGCCGCCTTGCTCGCCAAGGGGGAGGAAGGTTCCGTGCTGATGTACCGGCAGATGGTCGATGCCGGCGTACTGGGTTTCATCCGTCCCTCCAAACTCCCCATGCAGGTCCTTTACAACCGTGCGATGTGCTTCAACCTGACCATGGACAACCTCCCCAAGGCCTGCGACATCCTCCTGGATGAGCACCAGTTCGCCCAGATCCGGCAGAAAGTCGTCGACCGGCAGGACTTCCAGTTGGAATTCGACATCCGCAACCATTTCTTCCCGGGCCCGATGAAGTACCATAACATCCTGGCAGTCATCAAGGGAAGCAAGTATCCGGACGAGTATGTCATGATGGGCAGCCACCTGGATGCCTATGACATCGCGACCGGCTCTACGGATGACGGGCAGGGCGTCTGCGTGACCCTGGAAGCCGCCCGGCTGCTGGCCGCCTCCGGCGCGAAACCCAAGCGTTCTATCATGTTCTGCATCTGGACCGGGGAGGAATACGGCCTGCTCGGTTCCAAGTATTTCGTCCAGAACAAAACCGTTCCCTGGGACAAGATCTCCAATTATTTCAACCGGGACGGCGGTCCCCTGGCCGCGACTTCCGTGACGGTGCCGCCTGCCATGTATGACGATTTCGTCGAGGCCTGCAAGCCACTGTTCGACTACAATCCGGACATCCCGTTCACCGTGAACAAGCGGGAAGGGGAGCCGCAGGCCCGTCCGACCTCCGCGGGCGGTTCCGACCATGCCTATTTCGCCATGAACGGCGTCCCTGCGATCTCGTTCCGCGAGAGCGACATCTTCGGGTACGATTTCATTTACCGGGATATCTGGCATACGGAAGACGACCTGTATGACAAGCTGATTCCGGCTTACATGGAGCATTCCGCGGTCGTGCAGGCGGTCACGGCCTATGGCCTGGCGAACCTGGACCACCTGCTTTCCCGGACCGGCCTGTACAAGGACTGACCGGAATCTGACACACAAAAGACAGATTGTAACACAATCCGGTGCGGTAACCGTGGAGATACAAATTAATTCGTATCTTCATGGGAAAGGATCACATGTCTTTTATCAACCCATCAGATACGCAAACATGAAACGATTCATCCTTCTCTCCGCCCTTGCCGCGCTGCCCTTGTGCATGCTGGCGCAGAGCCGTCCCATTCCCGCCGGGACGACCGTATCCGAAACCGCCCTCTTCGAACGCGAGTATCCCCGCGTCGATGCCGAGCACCGCGGTTATTTCTGTGTGTATGCTCCGAAAGCCCAGGAAGTCTACCTGGAGCTCCAGGGACGTCACGAAATGGAAAAAGATGCCGACGGCTGGTGGTACTGTACCACGAAGCCGCTGGTGGTCGGTCCGCATTTCTATCACTTCATGGTGGATGGTATCCAGGTAACGGACATCAACACCGACACCTATTGCGGCAGTTACGGCCGTTCCAGCATGATCGAGATTCCGGAAGGACCGGAAGGGGACTACTACCGTCCGCACGATGTGCCGCACGGCCAGATCCGTTCCGTGGTCTACTGGTCCGAATTTGAGAAACGCTATCGCCGCTGCATGGTCTATACGCCTGCCGAGTATGAGACGCGTCCGTCCCAGCGTTATCCGGTCCTGTATCTGCAGCATGGCATGTGCGAGGATGAGACCGGATGGGGGAAGCAGGGCAAGGCGAACCACATCCTGGACAACCTGATCGCGGCCGGACAGTGCAAGCCGATGATCGTCGTGATGGACAGCGGCAACTGCGGCATTCCGTTCCGCCCGAAGCCGGGCCAGGATGCCAACAAGGCACGGGAGGCCTTCGGCGCTACGTTCCCGCTGATCCTGGTGCAGGATATCATTCCCTTTATCGACAAGGAGTTCCGGACGCTCTCAGACCGCGATCACCGTGCGATGGCCGGTCTCTCCTGGGGTGGACACCAGACCTTTGAAACGACGCTCCGGAACATCGACAAATTCTCCCATATCGGCTCTTTCAGCGGAGCGATCTTCCTCGGCCCCGGTGCCAAGGTCAGCGAGATCTATGACGGGGTCTTTGCCGATCCCGCCTCCTTCAACAAGCAGGTCCATGCCTTGTTCATGGGTATGGGGACCGCGGAAGGAATGGGAAGCGAGCGGATCTCGAAGATGCTGAACGATGCCGGGATCCACTGCACGTATTACGCTTCTCCCGGCACGGCGCACGAATGGCTGACGTGGAGACGTTGCCTGCGCGAATTCCTGCCGATGCTTTTTAAAGACTGATCAGTCGGTTGCCGGCTGCTATTAAAAAGGAGAGAGGCTGATTCACATCAGCCTCTCTCTTTGTATGAAAAAAATCCTCTATTTGAAGAGAAGTGGCATTAGTTCATTCAGGAAGATACGCCAGTTCATCCAGGTGTGGCCGCCATCCTTGGTGTAGAAGGTATGTTTCATACCGTTCTCGGTCAGGACCTCGTCCAGGACGGAAGCGCCCTGATAGGCGAAATCACTGGTGCCCACGCCCAGCCAGTACAGCTTGTAACCGGCTTTCTTGATGCCGAGCAGGCCG
>ONQC01000005.1 GCA_900319855.1 uncultured Bacteroidales bacterium | reverse complement strand
GCTAAAACTAAAGGGCCTGACACCTGCTCAACACAGATCTCAGACCCTTCTGGTCGCTTAATATTATAATATTTTGTCTAACTTTTGGGGTTCACTTCAAGGAGCCGGGGCGTTTTTTATGTTCGGTTTCGAATCAATAGGAGCCCATGTCGGCGGACTTGTCGCCCTCGGGGTTGGAACCGAACTCGTAGTCGTTACCGGGCAGGACAGCGTTCAGGATGACGCCGGCCAGAGCGGCGATGGCCAGACCGGTCAGGGTGATGGCGGCGTCGCCCACCATGAAGGTGATACCGCCCACGGCACTGAAGCCCAGGCCGCTGACGAACATGACGGCGGCGATGATCAGGTTGCGGGACTTGGTCAGATCCACCTTGTTCTCCACGATGTTGCGGACGCCGACGGCGGAGATCATGCCGTAGAGGATGAAGCTGACGCCGCCCACGATGGCCGCGGGGATGGAGTTGACCAGGGCGTCGAACTTGGGGGAGAAGCTGAGGATGATGGCGTAGAAGGCAGCCAGGCGGATGACCCGGGGATCATAGACGCGGCTCAGAGCCAGCACGCCGGTGTTCTCGCCGTAGGTGGTGTTGGCCGGAGCGCCGAACAGCGCGGCCAGCGAGGTGGCCAGGCCGTCGCCCAGCAGGGTGCGGTGCAGGCCGGGATCCTCGAGGAAATTCTTGCCGACGGTCGAAGAGATCGCGCACATGTCACCGATGTGTTCCATGGTCGTAGCCAGTGAGATCGGAAGGATGGCGATGATGGCGGCGACCACCAGGCCCCAGTCCGGATTGGAGAAGACATGGAAGGCGGTGTTCTTCCACTGGAACGGGAGCCCCACCCAGGCGGCATCTTTTACGGCCGAGAAGTCGCAAAGACCAAAGCAGGCGGCCACGATGTACGAGCCCAGGACGCCGAGCAGGATCGGGATGATCTTGATCATGCCCTTGCCCCAGATGTTGCACACGATGATGATCAGGATGGCCAGCAGGGCGATCCACCAGTTCTGCGTGCAATTCTGGATGGCGGAGCCCGACAGGGTCAGACCGATGGCGATGATGATCGGGCCGGTGACGATCGGAGGGAAGAAGCGCATGACTTTCTTGACGCCGAAGGCCGCGATCAGACCGGCGAGCAGGAAATAGAAAAAGCCTGCACAGAAGACTCCGATGCAGGCATAAGGCAGTGATGTCGCGGCGTCCAGTCCTTTTTCGGCGCCCATGGAAACGACGGCTGCGTAACCGCCCAGGAACGCGAAGGAAGAACCGAGGAACGCCGGTACCCGCATCTTGGTACAGAAGTGGAAGAGAAGGGTGCCGAGACCTGCGAAAAGCAGGGTGGCCGACATGGAGAGACCGGTGATGACCGGGACCAGGATCGTGGCTCCGAACATGGCGAACATGTGCTGGAGACCGAGGGTGAGCATCTTCCCGCTACCCAAGGTGCGGGCATCATAGATGGCTGGCTGGACGTTAGACATATATAGGGGATTTATGGTTTTCCTGCCTGTGCTCAATATGCAATTACAAATTTAAAAAACTCTTTCCTTTTTTCCGACCCGCCCGCGTCCCTTCTTTTCAAAAAAGTTTTCAACAATCTGTCCCGTCCGCCACCTTTTGCGCAAGGGGTTCGATAACTTCCTGGCTATCAACATTTTGATTTTACTGTTGCGCAAAAGGGGGCCTTCCCGACACCCCTTTTGCGCGACTCGATTTATACAAGAATGATTTTCACCACATTATCACAGGGGTTGCGCAAAAGGGGTCGCAGAATAAAAAAAAGAAAAATGGCAATAAAAAAACGGAAAAATGGCATCGCCGAGCAATGTTTCGAGAATAGAGTCGGGAAAGATGCCTACCTTTTCATGGGATTCCCCACCCCTAAGGATGAAAGAATCCTCGGAATGGGGAGTTGCTGCTACGATTATAAAGAATGAAAAGATGAAGGAATTCAATGACCCTTTCCATGGAAAAAAAGGCTTCTTCCACCTATCGACGGAAGCACTCAAGGACCGGTTGCTCTTCCGGACGGACGAGGACTTCAAATATGGGGTAAATTCCCTGGCATTGCTGGTGGCAAACAGCAACGTTTCCCTACTATGCTATTGCCTGATGAGCAACCATGTCCATCTGCTGTTATCCGGGACATGGGAGGAATGCCGGCAGTTCATGACCCGGTACTTGTGGCGGCTTTCCCTTTTGGTCGCCCGCAGGGATGGCATCCGGGAGATCCTGCGAGCGGACGACTATTACCCGGTAGCGGTCACATCCATCGAGCAGTTCCGCCGTGAAGTTGCCTACATCCTTCGCAATCCCTATAAAGCAGGCATCGCCTCGCCGATATCGTACAAATGGAGTCCCGTCAGGTTGTATTTCAATCCCGATCTCAGCCTGACAAGAGGCATACCCGTCCGATCCTTGTCCGACAGGGAATATCGGGACATCTTCCGCACTCGGATGAAACTCCAGCAAGACTATGAATTCCATGACGGCGTCATCCTCGAGAGGTGTTTTGTGGATTACACGACCGTCATGGAACGGTTCGTGGACAGCAGGGACTTCTTCAACCACCTGAAGGATTTTAAAACGGAATCCCTCATGGAAAAGGAACAGGGTCTTTCTGATGGATTGGTATTCAGCGACAGTGAACTGGCCGCCAGGGCCCTGATTCTATGCAGATCGGAATTCAGCGCCAGACGTCCTGAACTGCTGGAGAGAAAGGATCTGCTCACATTGGCCCGCACCCTGCACCGCAGATTCGGTGCGGGGATCGCTCAGCTTGCCAGGGTTCTCTCTCTCCCGGAAGAGTTTCTCCAACAAGTCCTCTGAACGAAGAGGACCTCTGACAGGTCCCTCGGGCAGAGGCCCTCTGTCAGGTTTTCTGAACGAGGAGGACCTTTTGCGCAGTGCGTTTTCTAATATACTAATAATCGACCTATTGCGAAAGCCCCTGCGCAAAAGGGGGTCCATCGGAGGTGCCATTTGCGCAGAGCAAATCCTATGTAATTGATCATTAAATAGTTATAAAAGCACTTGCGCAAAAGGCCCCGCAAGGGAGCCAACGGAGAGCAGCGAAGAGCGCAAAAGGCCCCGTAAGGGAGCCGACGGAGAGCAGCGAAGAGCGCAAAAGGTCCCAACGGGGAAAGCGCACGGAAAACACTGCACTCGGAGGCACTGCACACGAAGGACAACAAAAAGCGGCCGGCCTGGTTTGGCCGGTCGCTCGATCAAAAGCGTTTTCAACCGCGCGGGATTATTCTTCCGGGCTGAAATCTTCCTTGCCGACGCCGCACAGGGGGCAGACCCAGTCGGCGGGGATGTCTTCAAAGGCGGTTCCGGGGGCGATGCCACTGTCCGGGTCGCCGGCTGCCGGGTCGTACACGTACCCGCAGACGTTGCATACGTATTTCTTCATATTGTTCAAAATGGGTCCCGCAGGGCGGGTTTTAAAAATATCTTACAAGCCTGTAAGGCTGGTTATTTCTGGGGGAACAGACCGAACATCTGACCGTCAATCATGTCGGTAACCGCCTGGAAATCTTCGGGTTTATTACCGAATTTGTAGCGGTCGGCGTCGATGATCAGCAGGTTGCCGTCATAGTCCTTGATCCAGGCCTCGTAACGCTCGTTCAGGCCGGTCAGGTAGTCGATGCGGATGCTTTTCTCATATTCGCGGCCGCGTTTCTGGATCTGGGCGACCAGGTTCGGGATCGAACTGCGCAGGTAGATCAGCAGGTCAGGCTTGCGGACCAGGGACATCATCAGGTCGAACAGGTCGGAGTAGTTCTCGAAATCCCGGCTGGACATCAGCCCCATGGCATGGAGGTTCGGGGCGAAGATCCGGGCATCCTCATAGATGGTACGGTCCTGGATAATGACATCGTCGCACTTGGAGATCTCGACGACGTCCTTGAAACGTTTGTTGAGGAAATAGATCTGCAGGTTGAAGGACCAGCGTTCCATGTCCTCGTAGAAATCGGCGAGGTAAGGGTTGAAGTCTACGGACTCAAACCGCGGCGTCCAGCCGTAGTGGGCGGCCAGCATCTTGGTCAGCGTGGTCTTCCCGCTGCCGATATTTCCGGCGATGGCTATATGCATATCGTTAACTTTTAATTGTTTCCAAACAAACCGAACAGTTCCGCATCAATCTTGTCCGTGATGTGCGCGAAGTCCTCGGGGCGGTTTTCGAAATCCAGGTCGTCCGCGTCGATGACCAGGACATGGCCCTTGTAGTCCTCGGCGATGAACTTCTCGTACCGCTCGTTCAGGCCGCCCAGGTACTCCAGGCTGATGCTCTGCTCGTAGCCGCGGCCGCGCTTCTGGATCTGGGAGACCAGATGCGGGATCGAACAACGCAGGTAGATCAGCAGGTCCGGCGGGCTGACCAGCGACATCAGCAGGTTGAACATGCCCATGTACGTGTCGAAGTCCCGTTTGGAGAGGTTCCCCATCTCGTAGTTGTTGGCCACGAAGATATAGACGCCCTCGAACAGGGTGCGGTCCTGGATGACCGTCTCCTTGCTGCGCGCAATCTCCAGCACATCCTTGAAGCGCTGCTCCAGGAAATACATCTCCAGGTTGAACGACCAGCGGGGAATATCCTTATAGTAGTCTTCCAGATAAGGGTTGTAGGTCACGGCCTCATATTTCGGCGTCCATCCGTAATGCTCGCTGAGCATGCGGGTGAGCGTCGTTTTTCCGGAGCCGATGTTGCCTGCGATACCGATGTGCATGGACTTGTCGTTTTAGCGGTTCACAAATTTAGAGAAAAACTTTAAATTTGTAAAGTTTAAATTCGACCCTCCATGCTGAACATCCGCAAATTCATCTGCAACCCCTTCCAGGAAACGACCCTCTTGCTCTGGGATGATACGCTCGAAGGCGTCCTCGTCGACCCCGGCTGCTTTCCGGACGAAGCGGAGCAGATCAAGGCCTATATCGCCAAGGAGAAGGTGGACCTCAAAGCCATCTGGTTGACCCACGGACATTTCGACCATATCTACGGGGTCGGGGCCTTCGGCGTGCCGGTCTGGATGAACCCGGAAGACCAAGTCATGGTCGACAACAACTGGCAGCTCACCGGCCGTTACGGCATGCCCGAGGCACCCAGGGATTTTCCCTACTCTCCCCTGCACGACGGAGACGTCCTGACCTTCGGAGAGACGTCCTTCACGGTCATCACGACCCCGGGACACACCCCCGGCGGGGTCTGCTTCCTGGACGAGGCGGACAAGGTCCTGGTCAGCGGCGACACCCTGTTCGCCGGCAGCATCGGCCGCACCGACAGCGAGTGGGGCGACTATGACAAACTGATCGTCAGCATCATGGACAAGCTGATGGGACTGGACGGCGACATCGACGTCATCCCCGGCCATGGTCCCGTCACCAACATCGGCCACGAACGCACGCACAATCCTTTCCTGCAGCCCTTCAACGAGCCAGAAGAGGAAATTGACTGGGATGCGGACGGAATCGGCATCGACGGCGGTGTCATCTGAAACACACAAACACAAGCATATGAAAAGAATTCTGCTCCCCGCCCTGGCCCTCCTGCTGCTGACGGCCTGCGGCCCCAAACTGCAACAGCCTGAACTGGGTGCCCGGAAGGCACCGGTCCTGACCGAAGGGAAATACCACTTCAAGGACCTCAACAAGAACGGCCGGATCGACCCCTATGAAGACTGGCGCCTGCCGATGGAAGACCGTATCGCGGACCTCGTCTCCCAGATGACCCTGGAAGAGAAGGCCGGCCTGATGTTCCATCCCAACATCGCCGTCCCGGAAAGCGGCGTGATCAAATACGACTTCACCGATGAAGAGAAGGCCCTGCTCGCCAAGGCCGAGGAAGAAGGCTATGCCGGACCGGTCGGACCGGGCGGGCAGAATGCCAATGCCATGGCCATCGGCCAGATGCGGCGCACCGCCACCGCCAAATCCTACATCGAGGAGAAGAACTTCCGCAACATCCTGAACAACGGGACCTGCGCCCCGCGCAAATTCGCCGAATGGTCCAACGGCATGCAGGAAATCGCCGAAGCCTCCCGCCTCGGCATCCCGATCATGTTCTCCACCGACCCGCGCCATGGCTCCGGCACCGGGGCCCATGTCCGCGGCACCCAGTATTTCTCCCAGTTCCCGAGCAACGAAGGCCAGGTCGGCATTACCTCCGCCCGTGACCCGAAGCTTGTGGAAGACTTCGGCGCCGTGGTCGCCCAGGAATACCGGGCCGTCGGCCTGCACATGATCCTCGGTCCGCAGATCGATGTCATGACCGAGCCGCGCTGGAGCCGCAACATGGGCTGCTTCTCCGAATCCGCCGAACTGACCACCGAAATGCTGGAAGCCTTCATGGACGGCGCCCAGGGCAAGGACGGCAAGGTCGGGCCGGGCAAGATCCTGGTCCATCTCAAGCACTGGCCCGGTTCCGGCCCGCATGCCGGCGGCACCGGCAGCTGGCTCGTCTATCCGGGCGGCAACCAGCAGTACCACTACATGCCGTGGAAGGCGGGCATCGCCAAGAACGCCCTCGCCGCCATGGGCTATTACAGCGGCACGTACGTAGACACCCTGAATGTCAACTACTCCTATATCCTGAGCACCGAGGTGCTCCGCGGCGAACTCGGGTTCAAGGGCGCCGTCTGCACCGACTGGGGCGTAGCTTCCCGGGGTCCGCTGAACCCGCGCCTGCAGGGCAAGACGACCCTGAAGGACAACTATGCCATGATCTACAACGCCGGCGTAGACCAGATCGGCAGCGAGACCCATCCGGAATACATCGTCGAACTCGTGAAGGAAGGCCGCATCGCCCCGGAACGCATCGACGAAGCCGCCGCGCGCATCCTGCAGTGGCACTTCATCCTCGGGCTGTTCGAGAACCCGTATGTCGACCCGGACAAGGCGGAAGGCATCCTGCAGAGCGAGGCCAACCAGAGCCGCGCCTACCAGGCCCAGCTGGAGTCCAACATCCTGCTGACCAATGACGGAACCCTCCCGGCCAAGGAAGGCATCAAGCTCTATGCGGAGGGCGTCAAGCCGGAAGAGGCCGCGAAATATGCCACCGTCGTGGAGAATCCCGCCGAGGCCGACCTGATCCTGGTCCGCACGACGACCGTGGCCGACCGGCGCGGATTCGGCGGTCCGCAGGGCGAAGTCAACATCGACTTCCCGGCGGAGAAATGGGCCCATCTGATGGAACTCCGCGCCAGCGGCAAGCCCGTGGTCGTGGCCTTCAACCCGACCGGATCCTCCTGTATCCTGCCGCCTGCCGTTAAGACCGACCTCAACGCCAGCCTGATGATCTTCGACGTCTTCGACAGCGCGCTGCTCGACGTGGTCTTCGGCAAGTTCAAGCCCGTCGGCAAACTTTCCTTCGAAGTTCCCTCCTCCATGGACGCCGTACGCGCCCAGAAAGAGGACATGCCGTTCGACTCGAAGGATCCGACCTTCCCCTTCGGCCACGGCCTAAGCTACTGATGCCGCATCGGGTGCTGCCCCCCGCTACGGGCGCCGACTCCGCATCGGGTGCGAAAAGCACCCTCCGTGAATGATTTTGCCCCCAGGGTCCTTCATGCATCGGACACTGGGGGCAAAAAACACGCTGCACGTCAGGAAATGCTCCCGACGGTAGATTAAATCTGGTAGAAACCGACTTTCTTGTAGACCTTGCGGAGCGTCTTCCCGGCGATGTAGGAAGCCTTCTCGGCACCGGCGATATAGACATCATTCAGGTAGGCCTTGTCCTTCATCAGGCGCTCGGCCTCTTCCCGGATGGGCCGCAGATGCTCGACAACCACCTCGCCGACAGCCGGTTTGAAGACGCCATAGCCCTTTCCTTCGAATTCCTGCTCGATTTCGGGAATGGTCTTCCCGGTCAGGGTGGCATAGATGTTCATGAGGTTGGAGACACCCGGCTTGTTTTCCTTGTCGAAACGCACGCAGTGCTCGGTATCGCTGTCCGTGACGGCACGCTTGAACTTACGACGGATATCGTCCGGGCTGTCCATCAGGAAGACGCAGCCGTCCGGGATGGACTTGGACATCTTGGCATCCGGGGTCGTCAGGCCATAGATCCTTGCTCCGGTCTTGGCGATCAGCGGCTCGGGAATCTTGAAGACATCCCCGTAGATGCTGTTGAACCGCTGCGCGATGTCCCGGCAGATCTCGACATGCTGCTTCTGGTCCTCGCCGACCGGCACGTAGTCCGGCTGGTACAGGAGGATGTCCGCCGCCATCAGGACGGGATAGGTAAACAGGCCCGCATTGATGTTGTTGGCATATTTGGCGGATTTGTCCTTGAACTGGGTCATGCGGGAGAGCTCTCCGAACATGGTGTAGCAGTTCAGCACCCAGGCCAGCTGGGAATGGGCGGGGACATGGGACTGGAGGAAGAGGACGTTCTTTTCCGGATCCAGGCCGCAGGCGATGTACTGGGCCAGCTGGTTGATGGACCGGCGCCGCAGGTCGGCGGGATCCTGCCGCACCGTAATGGTGTGAAGGTCGGCCATGAAATAATAACATTCATAGTCGTTTACGCGGTCCGCCCAATTCTTGATGGCGCCCAGGTAGTTTCCCAGATGCAGGTCTCCGCTGGGCTGGATGCCGGACAGCATCCGCTTCTTCGGCTCCTGAATATTGTTTTGTTCTTGCATATCCTTTTCGATTGAATCATGCAAAGATAAGAAAAGTAGATATATTTTTGCAACAAAACCCGAGACCGGACGTTTATAAAGTAGAAACGGCTGCGAAACGCCGCTTGTTCACTCCGATACCATGACACGCCAGGAAGCCTCCGCCTTTTACCAAGCCCACAGCAAGGCCGTTTACAACACGGCCCTGCGCATCCTGCGGGACAGCGCCCAGGCGGAGGAGGTCATGCAGGACACCCTGCTGAAGTACCTTGCGGGCGGGGTCCGGAGCGGCTCGCAGGCCCAGGCCGGCGCCTGGCTGCGGACCACCTGCATCCGGAAAGCCATCGACCGGTTGCGGGCCCGGCGGAGAGGTCCCGTGTTCGTGGACACAGACAGCCTGACATCCGCCGAAGAGCCTGTCGACCAGGCAGATTGGGAAGGTCCGTTTCCGGACATCGGGAAGATCCGCTCGGCCATGGAAGCCCTTCCGGACCCCTACCGGCTGATCCTGAACCTGACCTTGATCGAAGGGCTGGGCTACGGAGAAATCGCCAGACTGACCCAACAGAAAGAGAGCACCCTGCGCTCGATCTTCGCCCGGGGGAAAGCCAAGCTGGCGGCGAGACTCCGGGAAGATATGGCACAAATACAGTATTAACGGCACATTTTTGATCCTATGGATAATTTGGAACAATACATACGGGAACAGGCTTCCGCTTTTGATACCGCCACCCCTCCGGCCGGTGCCGAAGGACGGTTCCTGGAAAGGGCGGAGGTCCTTCCGGACGGCAGGCTGCATTTCCACGCGACCGTCCGGGCCCTGCGCTGGGCGATTCCGGCGGCAGCGGCCATCCTGGTTGCGGTCATCTTCGCATCCCGACCGACCGACTGGTTCCGCGGCGTGGGACAGGACCCGGCTGCCATCTATGCCCGGTACCTGGCCCAGGTGGAAGACTCCTGGCAGGAACTTGCCGCGGACGAAGCCGCCGCGGATCTGCTGCGCAACCTCACGGAAGAAAGCATTCCCCTGATCGACCAGCTCCCGGACGAATTGCCCGACGCAGAGAAGGCGGCCATCCTGGAAGATTACTACGGAGCCTTGCTCGATGGTGCCCAAAAAATCAGACAAAACATAAAATAAACGACATACCATGAAAAGAATCCTTTCCATCCTCGCCCTCTCCCTGGCGCTGGCAGCCGGATCTGCCATGACGGCAACTGCCATGTCCCATTCCTCCGACAGCCAGGTGCTCTCCCCGGAGGAAACGGGTCAGCAGGCCTCGAAAATATTGACCAAAGATTTTGATTTCAAGGACTTCCACGGCCTTGCCATCGGCAGCCTGTACCAGGTGGAACTGGTCCGGGACGACCATTACAGCGTCACCGTCAAGTACAGCGACTACCTGGAGAAATATGTCAAGGTCTATGTATCCGGGGGTACGCTCCACATCGAACTGGACAACCTTCCCGCCTCCATCCAGCGGGCCCGCAAATATCAGGAAAACGGCGTGTTGCGGGCGACCGTCCACATGCCCGACCTGGCCGCCCTGTCGCTGAGCGGTGCCGCCAAGCTCCAGGCGGAAGGAACCTTTAAATCGGGTAGCAACGGCGTTTTCCGCATGGAACTCAGCGGAGCCACCGCGGCCAAGGGACTCTCCGTCGAAGGCCGCCGGGCCCGGCTCTCCCTGAGCGGCGCGGCCAAATGCAATCCCTTCACGGGCCGTTTTGACGAAGTCGACCTCGAAGTCTCCGGCGCCGCCAAGGCGGAGATGGACGCCGATGCCGCCGCCTGGAACATCCACCTGTCCGGCGCGGCCGGCCTGAAACTTAATGGCGAACGATGCCGGACCCTGGACCTCGAAGCCTCCGGCGCCGCCAAGTGCGAGCTTGGCATCTCCTCCGGACGGATGACCTATGAAGGTAGCGGCGCCACCGTCCTCCAGGCCCTCGAAGCCCCTGCCGCCAAGGCCTCGGTAGAGCTCTCCGGCACGGCCAAATGCCGCATCGCCATCCAGGAAAGCCTCGAAGTCCAGGCCTCCGGCATCTCCGAATGCAGCTACAAAGCCGCCAAGGACGCCGACATCCGGACCATCAGCGTCGGCAAGATGGCCAAGGTCCAGGCGCTATAGACCGTCCAAGAGCCATGCGCTCTAAGATGGCCAAGGAGCATGAAATGCCTTCGACCATTTGCGCAGGACCTTCCATATCATATTGATTATCAATTATTCGCATAATACGTTGCGCAAAAGGCCTCGTTTTTGAGGACCTTTTGCGCAACTCGTTTTGCAACAAACAATCAGTCAACAACTTACCAAAGCACATGCGCAAATGGTCCCCTCCCGGTATTCGATCAGAGGAGCAGGTGGTGGGTACAGGAAAGGCTTTAGCGCCGGATGGCGGCAAGCCTCCGGACGGCGTAGCCGCCCGCGGCTCCGTGAGCGGGAGGGACCCGGGGAGAGAAAAAGCGGCGGGCTTGGTGGTTGGCTGGAGATTTCGTATATTTGTCATTCCCCCCGGATTCCTCCGAAACGACCGGCTGAAGATTAGGCAACAGGGGTCAGGGGGACGGGAGTCCGGAAGAGAAAGGATGATTATGGCGAAACGGGAATATATCGAGATCCATGGGGCGAAGGCCCACAACCTCAAAGGCGCAAATGTCAGCATCCCCCGCGGGGAGTTCGTGGTGGTCACGGGCCTGAGCGGCAGCGGGAAATCTTCGCTGGCCTTCGACACCCTCTATGCGGAGGGCCAGCGCCGGTACATGGACACCCTCAGCACCTACGCCAAACATTTCATGGGCGTCCTCGAAAAGCCCGAAGTCGAAGACATCCAGGGCCTCAGCCCCATCATTGCCATCGAACAGAAGACCACCGGCAACAATCCCCGCTCCACCGTCGGCACCATCACCGAAATCTACGACTTCCTGCGCCTGCTCTTCGCCCGCGCCTCCCGGGCCTACTCCCCCGCCACCGGCCAGGAGATGGTCCGCTACACCGACGAGCAGATCGTCGACCTGATCATGACCGGCTACAAGGGCCGGAAATGCTACCTGCTCGCCCCGCTCGTGCGCGGCCGCAAAGGCCACTACAAAGAACTCTTCGACCAACTCCGCAAACGCGGCTATACCGAAGTCCGCATCGACGGAGAAATCCTCCAGCTGGCCGAAGTCACCCAGCTCGACCGCTACAAGGCCCACTTCATCGAACTGGTCGTCGACAAGCTCAAGCCCGGCAGCGGCGACGAAAAACGCATCAAGGAAAGCGTCATGACCGCCCTGGGCCGAGGCAAGGGCTCGCTCGCCGTCATGGACATGGAAACCGGCGCCCTCCAGCACTACTCCAAACACCTGGTCGACCCCGACAGCGGCCTGTCCCTCCAGGAACCCGCTCCGCACACCTTCTCCTTCAACTCCCCCGAAGGATACTGCCCCCACTGCAAAGGCCTCGGCATGATCAACGACGTCGCCATCGACACGATCATCCCCGACCGCAGCGTCAGCATCGCCGACGGCGGCATCATCCCCCTCGGCAAGATCCGGGAAACCAAGAAGTTCGACATTATCCGCTCCATCGCGCGCAAATACAACTTCTCCCTGTACGACCCCATCGCCGCCATCCCCGACGAAGCCGTCTCGCTGATCGTCTTCGGCTCCGACGAACTCTTCCGGGTCGGCGACGGCACCCTCTCCGAAATGGTCTCCTTCCCCGGCATCGCCGGCGAAATCGATGAAAAAGTCACCTGTCCGGTCTGCCACGGCACCCGGCTGGGCCGCCATACCGAATGCTTCCGCATTGACGGTAAGACCATCGCACAGGTCTCCGCCTTGGAAATCAGCCAGCTGCAGCAATGGATCGGAAGCCTGCCGGAAAAACTCAGCAACCGGGAAAATACCATCGCCAGGGATATCCTCAAGGAACTCCGCGACCGGGTCGGTTTCATGATGGACGTCGGTCTGGACTACCTCAGCCTCGACCGGGCCACCGGAACCCTTTCCGGCGGCGAAAGCCAGCGCATCCGCCTGGCCACCCAGATCGGTTCCAAACTCGTGGGCGTCCTGTACATCCTCGACGAACCCTCCATCGGCCTGCACCAGCGCGACAACCGCAAACTCATCCACTCCCTCCAGGAACTCCGCGACGAAGGCAACTCCGTCATGGTCGTGGAACATGACGCCGAAACCATGTACGCCGCCGATTGGATCGTCGACGTCGGCCCCGGTGCCGGCGCGGAAGGTGGCAAGATCTGCCTCTCGGCCCCCACGGACGTGCTGCTGCGCGGAGTCCAGCCCGATGCCGACACCCTGAAACACAGCATCATCAGCCCCTCCCTCACCCTGGAATACCTGCGCGGAGCCAAAGAAATCCCCGTCCCCAAACACCGCCGCGTCGGTAACGGCCTGTCCATTGACATCCGCGGCGCAAGGGGCAACAACCTCAAGAACGTTGACGTGGACATCCCGCTCGGCTGCCTGATCGGCGTCGCCGGCGTCAGCGGCAGTGGCAAATCCAGCCTCATCGCCGAGACCCTCATGCCGGTGCTCAAGAACAAATTCTACCACGCCAAGCTCCGGCCGCTCCCCCACGACGGCATCCACGGCATCGGCAACATCGACAAACTCATCGAAATCGACCAGGCCCCGATCGGCCGCACCCCGCGCAGCAACCCCGCCACCTTCACCGGTGTCTTCGGCGACATCCGCAACCTCTTCGCCGAAACCGTCGACGCCAAGGTCCGCGGCTTCGACGCCGGCCATTTCTCCTTCAACGTCCCCGGCGGCCGCTGCGAAGCCTGCAAAGGCGCCGGCATCAAGGTCATCGAGATGAACTTCCTCCCTTCGGTCCATGTCCCCTGCGACGAATGCCGCGGCCGGCGCTACAAGGACGACACCCTCGCCGTCCGCTATAAGGGGAAGAATATCAACGACATCCTCGAGATGCCCATCAGCGAAGCCTACGAATTCTTCAAGCCCGTCCCGAAGATCGCCGCCAAACTCGGCGCCCTCGTGGACGTAGGCCTGGGCTATGTCCACCTCGGTCAAAGCGCCGTGACCCTGTCCGGCGGCGAGAGCCAGCGCATGAAACTCGCGGCCGAATTGTTCCGGAAAGCCACCGGAAATACGCTTTATATCCTTGACGAACCCACGACCGGCCTGCATTTTGAAGATATCAAGGTACTGCTCGGCGTGCTGCAGCAGCTGGTCGACCAGGGAAACACCGTCCTGATCATCGAACACAACCTCGATGTGCTCAAGAGCGTGGACTACCTCTTCGACCTCGGCCCGGAAGGCGGCAGCAAAGGCGGATACATCGTCGCCCAGGGCACGCCCGAGCAACTCGCCCGCGACCCCCGCAGCGTAACGGGCCCTTACTTGAAAGAAGTTTTGAAATAACCATGGATAACCAGGAACTACAGATTTGGTGTGCCAACGACGGCAAACGCCACAAGGCCGAACTCGGCACGACCCTCCAGGAGATTTCGAAGAAATGGTGCACGAAGGTGCGTGACCCCAAGACCGGCGCGACCGGCCCGGTACTGGCCGCCCTCGTCGACCACAAGCTCAAGGAACTGAGCTACCGGATGGTCGTCTCCCATGAAATCGAATTCATCGGCTACAGCCACCCCGAGGGACGCCGCTGCTACATCCGTTCCCTCTGCTTCGTCCTCCAGAAAGCCGTCCGCGACCTCTTCCCGGACAAGATCCTCGTCATCGACCACTCCCTTCCGAGCGGTCTGTACTGCGAACTCAAGGAATCCGAAAAGATCGTCGAGGGGCACCATCCCTTCTACTACCTCAAGGACGAGGAGATCGAGCAGCTGAAAAACCGGATGAAAGAAATCATCGACGCCGACCTGCCCTTCACCAAAGCCAAGATCCTCTCCGAGGAGGCCATCGCCATCTACGAGAAACAGAACCAGATGCACAAGGCCGCCCTGGTCCGCAGCCTCGGCCAGTATACCGCCAGCATCTATACCCTGGACGGGACGAAAGACACCTTCTACGGTCCCCTGGTCCCCTCGACCGGCTACCTGACCACCTTTGACCTGACCGGATTCAGCAACGGCTTCTGCCTCCAGCTCCCGACCCTTCCGGATGTCAATAAAGTCATGCCCATGCTCCGCCAGTCCAAGATCGCCGCGACCCTGGCCGAATACTCCCACTGGTGCGACATCGTCGGCATCAACGGCGTCGGCGACCTCAACCGGGCCATCCAGGACGGGAAAGCCATCGACATCATCAACGTCGCCGAAGCCCTGCACGGCCGGAAATACGCCGCCATCGCCGATGAGATCTACCGCCGCCATGCCCAGAGCCGCATCGTCATGATCGCCGGCCCGTCCTCCAGCGGCAAGACCTCCTCTGCCCTGCGTATCGCCCTCCAGTGCCGCGTCCTCGGACTCAACCCGAAGGTCATCGAACTGGACAACTACTTCGTAGACCGGGAGAAGACCCCGCGCGACGAGAACGGCGATTTCGACTTCGAGAGCCTGTATGCCATGGACCTGGAATACTTGAACCTCCAGATCAACCAGCTGCTTGCCGGCGAAGAAGTGGAAATCCCCCGCTTCGACTTCAAGCAGGGCCGGCGCGCAACCGATGGCCTCGGACGGATGCGTCTCGAAGACAATGACATCCTGATCATGGAAGGCATCCACGCCCTCAACCCGGAGATGACCTCCGCCGTCGACAGCAACCGCATCTTCCGGGTCTTCGCCTCCGCCCTGACCTCGCTCAACATCGACGAGAACAACAACATCTCCACTTCGGACAACCGCCTGCTCCGCCGCATGGTCCGGGACAACCGCGTCCGCGGCATCACCCCCGAGCAGACCATCCTGCGCTGGCACAGCGTCCGCCGGGGCGAGAGCAAGAACATCTTCCCCTTCCAGGAGAACGCCGATGCCTTCTTCAACTCGGCCCTCATCTTCGAGCTCCCGATGCTCAAGTACTACGCCGAGCCGCTGCTGCGGCGCATCACGCCTTCCTCGCCGGCCTACACCGAGGCGGTCCGCCTGCTGAAGTTCCTCAGCTACATCACCGCCCTGCAGCCCTCGGAGATCGCGGCCATCCCGCCGACCTCCATCATGCGCGAATTCATCGGCGGCCAGACGCTGTAAGGTCCGGCTGCGCAAATGCATAAAAAAAGGAAGAGGTCATTCGGCCTCTTCCTTGTCGTTTGATACGGGTTTAACGATCGGGATGTCTCCCTTCCCATTGTAGTCCGTGCCTTCGTACCAGATGTGGCGTTGGAACACCGGTACGCCGTTTTCCTCATAGTAGAGGTTTTCGATGGTCACCTCCGCCATGGTTCCGTCCGTCAGGCGGAGGGTCAGGGGTTCCTTGTCGTAGCGGTCCTTGGCACCGAGCGGGCCAAAGACCACGGCTACGGGGTTGTGGTTGGTGTCATAGTCCACCGACAGGCGGGGCTGGCCGCTGCCGGATATATCATAGGTATGTTTCATGAACGTGACCGTCAGGGCCGTCTCCTCGCCCAGCAGGTTGTTCCCTTCCGCATCCTTGACGGTGAAACCGACTTCGATCGGGAAGGGTTCGGGCTTGTCCGGGTCGTTGTCCTTCCGGGTGCAGCCGGCCAGCCCGGGCAGGACCAGAAGGAGGGATAGCAGTATCTGACAGTATCTGTTCACGGGTATATTCATCAATCAATCTCATGCAATCAGATGCATCTCCGGAGGGAAACGCTGCTTTTTCGAAGAAAAATTTCTATATTTGGGATTGGAACAAACTTTAAATCCCCCAATATTATGTCTACGATCATTTACATTATCGGTCTCGTCCTTTCCATCCTCGCCGTCCTTGACATCCTCAAGAAGCCCATCAGCATCGTCGGCAAGATCATCTGCTCGGTCCTCGTACTGATCACCAGCTGGATCGGCCTGCTGGTCTACTACCTGTATGCCAAGGACCACATTGTCGAATGGTTCAAATAAACCGGCTGAAAATAGTACTTTGCCTGCTGCTCGCGGCGCTGGTCTTCCAGCCGTCGCGGGCGCAGCAGTTGTCTCCTGAGACCCCGGAGCAGAAAGCGGAGCGGATGCGCTGGTTTGACAGCGCCAAGCTCGGCATCTTCATCCACTGGGGCATCTATGCCGTGGACGGCGTGTCCGAGAGCTGGTCGTTCTACAACAACTACCTGCCCTACGAGCAGTACATGGCCCAGAAAAAGGGCTTCACCGCCTCCAAATACGATCCGGCCGCCTGGGTCCGGCTGATCAAGGAAAGCGGGGCACAGTACACCGTCATCACCTCCAAGCACCATGACGGCGTCGCCCTCTGGGACACCAAAGCCTCCGACCTGAGCGTCGTGCGGCAGACCCCTGCGCGCCGCGACCTGCTGACCCCCTTCGTCAGGGAGGTCCGCAAACAAGGCCTCAAACTCGGTCTGTACTACTCCCTGCTCGACTGGTCGCACCCGGATTATCCGATTTTTACCAAGACCACCACCCGCTACCGCATCGCCGACGACCCCGAACGCTGGCAGCGGTTCGTGGATTTCGACTTCGCCCAGCTCAGGGAGCTTTCCAAGGCCTATAAGCCGGACCTCTGGTGGTTCGACGGCGACTGGGAGCAGACCGCCGAGGCCTGGCATGCCCCCGAGATCGTGGGCCTGCTGCGCAGCGACAACCCGGGAACTATCGTCAACTCCCGCATCCAGGGATACGGCGACTACGGTACCCCCGAACAAGGCGTCCCGACCGTCCGGCCGGAAGACCGGTACTGGGAACTCTGCTATACCATCAACGACTCCTGGGGCTTCCAGCACACGGACGTCAACTTCAAGACCCCCTTCATGGTGCTGCGCACCTTCGTGGACTGCCTGAGCCAGGGCGGCAACCTGCTACTGGACATCGGGCCGCGCGAAGACGGGACCATCCCCGAGGAAGAAGTGGCCGTGCTGCAGGAACTGGGCCGCTGGACGGCCAAGCACAAGGAAGCCGTCTACCAGACCCGCGCCGGCATCCCGGCGGACTGCGTCCAGGGCTACACCACCCTCAACCAGGCCGGGGACATCCTCTACATCTACCTCCCTTACAAACCCGTCGGGCCGGTCGAGGTCAAAGGCATCATGAACCAGGTCAACCGGGTCTGGGTCGTGGGCAACGGCTCGATGCTCAACTACAAGATCTACAACAAGAATTACTGGAGCGAAATTCCCGGCCTGCTGGAAATCGACGTGCCCGAGCAGGCGCTGGATCCCTCCATCACCGTCCTGGCCGTCCTCCTCGACGGACCCGTGAAACTCTACCGCGGGGCAGGCGCCGTCATGACCGTCAACTAATTGGAACCCATGCGCAAATTCTTGCTGCTGACGGCCTTCGCAGCCGTTCTTACGACCGCTTGCACCAAAGCCTACCGGGCCTGCGGCGACACCTCCCTTCCCGTTTTCACCGCCGCCCATGTCCGGTTCCTGCCGGACTCCCTGGGCAGTTTCACCGAGGCTGACGCGGAGGGAATCATCCACCTGGCAAACGGCCGGATCATCCTCCGGAAGATCTCCCTTCCCGACTACCGGCGCGAAATCGATGTCAAGCTGACCGTCCGTGTCCAGTCCGACGGCGACCGCTGGGACAAGTCAGGCTCCGTTTTCGTCATCCCGGAGGGAGATGGCATCAACCTGCTGAAAGTAGCCAAGGGAGAGGCTTCCTGGCCGGCCGTGGACTCGACCCGGTACGAAAAAATGGTCGGGACCGTGCCCGGAGAGAACTTCCTGCCGACCGTCGAACTGATGCGCTTCATGACGCCCTTCGGCGTAGGGTACTACAGCGAGCGGGACACGGCTGCCGTCAGTACCCGGCGTCCCGTCTACATTGACGGCTGGGCTCCCGAAACCTTCTGGGAAACCGATATCACCGACCTCTATCCCCTGCTCAAGGGAGAAGCTTATGTCGGCGTCTTCATCGACACATGGACGGCGGAAGGCTACCAGGCCAGCGTCGATCTCGACATCACCGAGAGCAAGAATCCGCACGCTCCGCTTCCCCGCCGCCATGTACAGCCGCTGGTCAACACCGTCTACTATTTCGGCCAGGAGTATCCCGACATCTTCGCCCGGAAGGACCTGACGGTCGATTTCGACCTGCCGCGGCTCGCCTCCGACGCAACCCTGAAATACATCGTGACCGGTCATGGCGGCCATGACGGCGGCGACGAATTCACCCCGCAGCGCAATGTCCTTTCGTTCGATGGTGCCGTCGTGAAAGATTTCACGCCCTGGCGGACGGACTGCGCCTCATTCCGCCGTTTCAATCCGACCTCCGGCGTCTGGGCTGTCCAGCGCAAAGCCTCCTATTATGGTGAACACGGCACGGAGACCAAGGTTATCGACGAGATGATCGCCTCCTCCGACCTCTCGCGCAGCAACTGGTGCCCGGGCTCGCAGGTCGAGCCGTTCAGCATGCCGCTCGGAGAGCTGGCGGCCGGTGCCCACCGCCTGACTATCAGCATCCCCGGGGCCCAGCCCATAAACGGAGACGAGATGAACCACTGGCTCATCTCGTCGTATCTCGTCTGGGAAGAATAACGTTTACCGGACCCGTCCGTATTATTTCGACAGGATCACGAAACCCCAGGGTGCCAGCACGCAGGAACCGTCCTTGACGGGTTCACCGCTCATGGCATCCTTATAACCGGTCGGCAGCAGCACCTGGGCCGGCTCGGTGCCGAGGTTGGCGAAAACAAAGACTTCCTGCTTGCCTGCCTTGCGGCTGAAAGCCAGCACATTCTCCGGAACGCCTTCCACATAGGCCAGCTTGCCGCCGCGCTCGCCCGGGGCGAGGGCCTCGGCATTAGCGTGACGCATCGCTGTCAACTTGGTGAAGAAGTCGGTATAGGAATTGGCGCTCCAGTCCGTGATCGGGTCGTTCTCAAAGAACTCCAGCCGGCGGCTCAGGCCGATTTCCTGGCCGGTGTAGATCAGCGGCCAGCCTTTCGGCAGGGTGAAGCACAGGGCGGCCATGACATTGGCGGCGTCGCCCATCCGCTCGAATTCGGTCCCGCTCCAGGAATTCTCATCGTGGTTGGAGGTGAACATCATCCGGAAATTCTCCGTACCCATCCAGGCGTCGTCTTCCGCCAGATAGGCCTTCAGGTCGGCCACGCCGGCCTTGCCCTGGGCGATGTCGTTCATCAGGTGGTGGAGCTTCCAGGCATAGGAAGCATCGAAGGTCTCGCGCGGATCGGTCAGCTCCGGCTTCTCGGCCTCGGCCAGCAGCAGCATCTCGGGATAGTCCTTCTTCATCTGCGGGAGGATACCCTTCCAGAACTTGGCCGGGACCTCGCCGGCGGCGTCGCAGCGGAAGCCGTCCACGCCCTTGTCCAGCCAGAAACGCATGCAATCGGCCTGGGCGGCCCAGACCGCCTCATTCTCGTAATTGAGGCTGCGGGTGTCGGTCCAGTCATACTCCCAGATAGCATTGCCCAGGGAATCGCGCTCGTAGAAATCGGCCGGTTTTTCGGTCATCCAGACATGGTCCGGGGCGGTCTGGTTGGCCACCCAGTCGAGGATCACCTTGAAGCCCAGCTTGTGGGCCTCGGCGAGGAGGTTCTCGAAATCGGCCATGGTGCCGAACTCGGGGTTGACCTTCTTGTAGTCGGAGATGGCATAATAGGAACCCAAGGTGCCTTTGCGCTCAACCGTTCCGATCTCATACATCGGCATCAGCCAGAGGACGTCGACGCCGAGTTTCTTCAGGCGCGGCAGCTGGGCGGTCACGCCGTTGAAAGAGGCTTCCGGAGAGAACTGGCGGATGTTGACTTCATAGACGACCGTATTGTAGATCCATTCGGGATGCAGACGGCCGGAAGGCGCATTTTCGGCGGTCTTTTTGTTGCCGCAGGCGACCAGGGTCATCAGGGCTGCCGCGACGAGGAGGATTTTCTTCATATTCAGTTTATTTAGATTCTTCACTTCGTTCAGAATGACAGGGGCTAGAGCTCAAATACCACGGAGGAATTGGCGCCGAGGGTCAGTTTGCCGCCGGCGGTAGAGGCGGAGCCCAGCAGGGCGACCGGCTTGGACAGGTCATCCGACAGGGTCAGGGTCTTGGAACCCGAGGCGACATTGTGGATCACCAGCATCTTGCTGCCGTCGGTGGCGGTCATGTACCAGGCGGTCACGGCCTTGTCGCCCGTGGACGGGCCGGCGCTCATGGTGCCGTCCGCCAGGGCCGGATAGGTGTTGCGCAGGGCGCCGAAGGTCTTGTAGACCGTCAGCAGGGAGTTCGCGTCCTTGGACTGGGTCTCGACGGAAATGCTGCCCTTCAGCATATCCGTATCCACCTTGCCGTTCACGCCGTTCTTGGCAATCTCCTTCGCGGCGGCATCCCAGACGATCGGGGCGCGGAGGTACTCGTCGCCCCGGTTCTTGGAGTTGCCCCAGTAGCCGAGTTCCTCGCCCTGGTAGACGAAAGGCTTGCCCGGGGTGGTCAGCAGGATGGCGGCCGCCTGTTTCTCCTTGGCCAGGTTCTTGCCCAGGTCGTCGGCCGCACGGACTTCGCCGTCGCCGGTCTGGCTGGAATGATCATGGTTGGTCAGGAACAGGGAGGTCTGGGCATCGGAACGGACGGCCTTATGGCCCTGGATGAAACCGTTGACGGTCGAGACGTAGGAAGAGGCGTCACCGTCGGTCAGCGCCCTGTACAGCAGCGGCCAGTAGCCGAATTCGAAGCAAGAGGTCAGCCCCTTGTAATAATCTTTCTCGATGTTGTGGGAATCCCACGCTTCCCCGACCATGAAGATGTCGTCCGAGTGGCCGGCGGCTTTGTAGGTCGCATTGCAGTGCTCATACCAGGCCTTCAGGAAGGTATGGTTCGAGGTGTTGTTGTAGGAGGCGATGCCGCCGCAGATGTGCTTGACGGCATCCAAACGGAGACCGTCGACACCCATTCCGATCCATTTGTCCGCCGAGGCGGCCAGGTCCTGGAAGCAGGCGTTGTTCGCGAGGTCGGCCAGGTCGCCGTAGTTCAGGTCCGGCATCCAGTCGCTGAAGGCGCCCATGTAATAGAGGGCATCCGGGAGATTGGAAATCTCGATGCGATACCGACCGCTGCCGGTGAAGGAAATATCCCCTCCGTCAGGCGTCAGGTCGAGAGGCTTGTCCACGGTAAGGGTCGACTGTCCGCTCTTGGCGCCATATTTTTCTTCCCACTCGTTCTTCCGGACCAGCACCCCGTAAGTCCCGTCCAGTTCTGTGACCAGGTAATAGGACCCGTCGCCGTTGGCCTTGAACTTAAGGGCTTGGCCATTCTGGCCGGATTTCCAAATCCACAGCTGCCACGCGGCCGTGCCCGTCGTAACCTCCTCGGTGGTTTGGGTGATGGTCAGTTTCGGAGAACCGCTCGCGGTCTTCTTCCACTCGCCTGCACTGTAGGTCGTGCCCTTCAGCATCGGGAACTTGCTGTAGTCGGAGGCCGGGTTGGAGCTGAAGAAATAGTAATCGCGGTATTTGCTGGACGGATCCGCCAGTGCCTGCTTGAACCAGTCATTCCCCTTTCCGGAATGGTTCAGCACATAGTCCAGGTAGATGTCGATGTCCTTGGCATGGGCGGCAGTAAGCAGGGATTTGAAATCCTGTTCGGCTTTTTCGGCCGTATGCTGGCCGACCGCATACGCCGGGTTCAGCTTGTAATAATCCTGCACATCATACCCGTGGTAGGAATCGGCCGGATGCACCGGAGACAGCCACAAGGCGGTGGCGCCCAGGCTTTCCAGGTAATCCAGTTTGTTCTCGATGCCCTTGAAATCGCCGATGCCGTCGCCGTCGCTGTCCGCGAAGGAATAGACCAGCAGCTGGTAGGTCATCGAGCCGCGTTTCTGCTTGTCCCAGGCCTTGGGAGAAGGGGTGACGGGCTTCGAGTCGTCCGCCTCCTGGACCACGGTAAGGGTCTTGGACAGGGAGCCGGCCTTCACGGTCAGGGTCGTCTGCCGGGTGGATTTACCGGTATTGGGCTGGGCCTCCAGTTTCAGCATCTGGTTGCCGGTGCCCTTTGCGGGCGAATAGCTCACCCAGGCGTCGCCGCCGGATACCGTCCAGGCCGCGTTGGACTGGACCGAGACCGACTGGGACGTCAGCGCCGCGGCGGTAAACGTCACGGTCTCCGGGTTCAGGGCCAGGGTGTCCTTGGCCTCGGGCGTCCCGGACTTCTTTCCACAGCCCGCCAGCACCAGGGTGCAGGCAAGCAACAGATATGCTAAGCGTTTCATATTCATTTCAATAAATTGGCAGACGGGAGTCCGGTCAGGGACTCCCGCCCGAAAAATTACATCGCGGAAACGGTGATGGTTTCCTCAGTGGCCTTGTAGACCACCTTGTACTTCTTGCCGTTCTCGGAGACACCGAGGTTCTTGCCATTCGGGTTGGCCGTAATGGCCTGGTCCAGCGTGACGACATACGGCTCGACATCGCCGGTCGCACCGCGGTTGACGTCCCAGTTGCCGCTCTGGCGGATCTTGAAGCCGCCGTTGACGGTAGCGGCGCCTTCCCACACACCGGCGGAAGTCTCGAACATCGGGAAGTCCTTGCTCCAGGCATTGGCGCCTGCGAGATCACCAATCAGGCACCAGACACGCGTCAGGGTGATGGTCTCGCCGGAGGCGTCATAGACGAGCTTGAAATAGTTGCCCTTCAAGGATTCGCCGACGGAGATGTTGGCACCGCCCTTGGCAACGGCGAAGGGTTCCCCTTCTGCCGCGAAGGTGCCGGTGCGCTCGTCATCCCAGCCGCCGTTAAAGCGGATCTTGAGGCCGCCGTCGACGCGGAAGGGCTCGCTCTCCCAGACAAACTCGGACGTCTTGACCAGGTAGAGGTCCATGTTCCAGCTGCTGCCGTCAAATTCGCCGATTACCGACCAACCCTGATTGCAGTCCTTGACCGTAACGGTCTCAAGGGCCGGATTGTAGACGATCTGCCATTTGCCCTCCGGGACCTCGATGTTGTCACCGTTGTGCGTCACGGCGAACGGCTTGCCAGCCTCGACAAATGCACCGCCGCGGTTGACGTCCCAGCCGTTGTTGAATCGGATCTTAAACGTGCCGCCAAAGTTTTGCACACCACTGATCCAGAGGCCCGAAGGCAACTCGGTCATGTAGATGTCGCTGTTCCAGTCGCCGCCGATGCCGATCAGGGACCACTGGTTCTGCGGCTTGGCGCCGTCGATCGTAATGGTCTCAGCCTCGGGATCATAGGTCACGACATACTCACCCTCGGGGACGTTGATGTTCTTGCCGCCGGGCACCGCCTCGAAGGCCTTGCCAATGGCTTCGAACACACCGCCGCGGTCGGCATCCCAGGCGTGGTTGTGACGGATCTTGAACTCGCCGGAGATCTTCGTGGCCGGGCTGACCCACTTGCCGTCGGTCTCGGTCATGTCGATATCGTTGTCCCAGTCGCCGCCGACACCGATCAGGGACCAGACATTGCCCTCGGAAACGGTGATGGTGGAGGCCTTGGAGTCATAGACGACCTTGTAGAAGCCGGGCTCGACCTTGATGTTGTCGCCGCCCGTGGCGAACGGCTCGCCCAGGGTCACCAGGGTACCGCCGAGCCACTCGTCGCCCTTGCGGAGCTTGAAGCCGTCGTCGGCGCCGTCCTCACCCTTGGCATAGGTGAAGTAACCGGTCCAGATGCCATCGGATTCGGTCATGTGGACACCTTCTTCCGCCCAACCGTTGAAGGTACCGACGATGGTCCAACCGTCGAAGGCCGGCTGCGGTTCCGGTTCGGGTTCCGTCTCTTCCGGCTGGCCGTACATGGAAGCATCCAGCTTGGCCGTCGGATGGGTCCAGTCGTTCAGGTTGAGGTAGACGCGGTACTGGCCCGCTGCGACCGGGATGTTCGCACCGCCGCCGGTCAGGCCGTCCATGTCGCCGCCCCAGTTGGTATCCCAGCCACCGTCCAGACGGAACTTGAATTCCGTATCGGCCGGCACGTCGATATCGACATAGAAGAGTTGCTTGTTGTTGCTCAGGGTCATGACGATGTCATTGTCCCAGTCGCCGTTGAGGCCGATCACGCCGACCTTGTCGAAGCCCTTGTCCATCTTCAGGCCCAGATCGCTCTTGGTGAAGGTGAAGTGGTAGTAACGGTGCGCCGTGTAGATGGTGATATTGTCGTTGGAACCGTTCAGCAGGGTAATGGAAGCGGACTCGGCCGCGGCGGAAGGATCCGCCATACCCCAGTTGCCCGTATCGTCGGACCAGCCGGCGGCACCGGTGAGCTTGAACTGGTTGGAGGCGAAACTTTCACCGAAATCGGTCACGCCCACGAAGGTGTTGCCGTCCTCGGCCATGCAGAACAGGTGCTGCGCCTTTTCGTGCTTCCAGCCATTGGCGGAACCCGGCAGCCAGACCATTTCGTAGACACGCTCGGCCTCGGTCGGGTTGATCAGGACGGTACGCGGATTGGAATAGAAGGTCTGGTAGTTGGTGCCGACCGTGGCGCCGACCATGATGACGACTTCGGAGGACTCTCCGGCCACCAGGCCGAGGCCGCCCCTGTCAGCAGCAGTGGTAACCACCTGATTGAAAGCCTCGTAGGAGGTCTCATAGGAGGTCCTGGAAATATTCGAATACAGTTTGACGAGGGTGTTGCCGCCATCCGTGGATCCGTAGACCGTATAGGAATACTGGACCGGCTGGCCGAAGCTCGCCTTGTCCCACTCGAACTTGACGGTTTCGGACATGTTCTCGGCCGTGATGACGATCTCCTCGGGGAGTTCGTGCAGGACCGGAGCTACCACCTGGGAAGGATCGACCAGGCGGACTTCCTCCAGTTCATCCTGGCAGGCAGCCAGTCCGAAGACCGCTGCAGCCATCATCCAAATATATTTTTTCATTTTCATAAGGCGATCGGATTAATTCTGCTTCCCGTAACCGGGGTTCTGGTGAAGCTCGGGGTTGGAAGCCAGTTCGGAAGCCGGGATGGCGAAGATCGTCATGTGCGGGGCAAAGCCCTGGCCCGCCATGGAGCCGCCCTTCCAAGGCCATACGAAGGTATCGGAGGTGAAGAGGCCCCAGCGGATCAGGTCGGTCCGGCGATGGCCTTCCCACAACAGTTCGCGGGCGCGTTCGGCGACCAGCCAGTCCTTGGTGATCTCACGCGGGGCGCTGACGCCGGCGCGGTCGGAAAGCTGACGGACATACGGCAGGGCCGGAGAGGCGTCGCCCAGGTTCAGGCAAGCTTCGGCATAGATCAGGTAGATCTCGGCCAGACGGATCATCGGGAAGTCGATGTCGCTGTAACCCTTGATCTTGGCGGTCTCGTTGAAGGAGTCGGCCGTCTGGTCGTGCGGGATGTTGTTGAACTTGAGGCAGGACCAGCCCTGGACGAAGGTCGCCAGGTTCTCGATGGTCTCGCTACGGCCCTTGATGTAGAACACCTCGGCGCGCTTGTCGTTGGTGTCATATTCGCCGGTCTCGTAGTTCTGGTTGCTCACGCCATAGTATTTCTCGATGTACTCGAACGGGACACGCATGCCGCCCCAACCGTTGTTGACACCGTTCGGGTGGAAGGAATCGTTCAGGTCATCTTCGGCCATAGTAGCGAAGGTCAGTAGGGTCGTACCGCCCCAGGACTGGGTCTGCTCGGCATTGTAGTCGATGGACCAGAGGAGTTCCTTGCGGGCGTCGGGGTTCTGGCCGTTGTCGCCGCGGAAGACGTCGGCATACTCCGGAGCCAGGCCGTAACCCATCGAAAAGATCTTTTCGCAGGTCGACTTGGCCTCGCTCCACATCGCCGTGCCCGTATAGACCTCGGCATTGAGGTACAGGCGGGCCAGCAGGCCCAGGCAGGAGCCCTTGTCGGCGCGCGGATAGTTGCTGCGGGCGGCCGGCATGTCGCTGCCGTCGGCGGCCAGGTCGGTCAGCTCATCCACGATGAACTTGAAGACCTCCGGACGGGAAGCCGGAACCGGGTTGACGGCGCCGAACGGGGAATCCTCGGTCGTGAACGGCACGCTGCCGAACACGTCCATCGCCATCCAGTACATATAGGCGCGCAGGAAGCGGGCCTCGGCGCGCATCCCGGCGACCTTCTGCTTCACATCGGAAGAGCAGCCGCGGTCGTCCAGGCGGCCGGAAGCGGTCTGGCGGAGGAATTCGTTGGCATAGGTAATACCCTGCATCGTACGGACATAGACGGCATAGGCCGCATCATTGTCCGCATCGGACCAGGTATTGGTATTGATCGCAGCGACCCAGGCGTCACCGTTCCATGCGCACTTGGCGGCATCGGTGGAAACCTCGTTCAGGGACCAGAAAGCACGCACCAGTTCGGAGGCGCCGCCGTCGGTCAGCTGCAGGTCCTTCAGGTCGCAGGACATAAACTGGAAATAAATCCGGGACAGACCGGAAAGATAGGAGCTCTCGTCAGCGCCATAAGCGGTCTCGGAGGTCGTATCGGTGGGGTTGAGCGGCAGCGTGTCCAGGTCCTTGACACAGGCGGTCAGAACGGCGGCGACTGCCAGCATGCTAAATATCTTTTTCATGTTCATTCCTCCTAGAAGTTAAGGTTGACACGGAGAGAATAGGTACGCGGACGCGGCCAGATCGAGGAGTCGACACCGTTGGTGCCCGGGATCTCAGGATCGAGGCCGGAGTACTTGGTGATCACGAACACGTTCTGGCAGGAAAGCGCGAGCCGGAGCGTAGCGCCGTCCCAGCCCTTGATGGTCGGGAAGGTGTAACCGAGGTTGATGTCATCCATGCGGAAGAAGGAGGCATTCTCCAGGAAGAGGTCGGTCGTGTACTGCTCGATGGAGTTGGTTCCGACGAAGCCGCTCTCCTTCACATAGTTCAGGTAGTTGCTGACGGAGACGTTGGCCGCGGTGAAGTTGGCGGAAGAAGCGCCGCCCTTGACATTGTTGAAGACCCAGTTGCCGACGGAGCCGTGGCCGTTGAAGCCGAAGTCCCAGTTCTTGTAGGAGAACTTCAGGTTGACGCCGTAGAAAAAGTCCGGGTTCGGGCTCTTGCCGCTCATGTAGCGGTCGGCCGTGGTGATGACGCCGTCATCGTCCCGGTCGACGAAACCGTTCTGGATCGGCTTTCCGTTGTGGTCGTAGAGCTGCTGGTACGGATAGAAGGTGAATGGTGCATAACCAACCATGTGGCGGGCAATCTTATTGCCGGTACCGCCGCTGATGTCGCTCACATCGATGGCGTAGTTCGGATCGTCGGTATTGTTCAGTTTGGTGAACTCGGTGTTCTGGAACGTGCCGTTGAAGCCCATAGACAGGGACATGTCCTTGGTCTCGACCGGGATCACGTTCAGGGAGAGTTCGACACCTTCGTTGCGCATGGAACCGATGTTCGTGAGCAGGGAGTTACCGAAGTTGGCACCCATCGGGGTGAGGACCGTGTTCAGCAGGTCTTCCGTATCACGGCGGTAGACATCCACGCTGCCGGTGATGCGGTCGGAGGCGAAGCCGAAGTCGAGACCGGCGTTGTAGGTCGTGGTGGTCTCCCAGCGGATATCCGGATCGTAGGCACCCGGGGTCAGGTAGAAGGTATGGCCGGCGGAACCCATGTTATAGGTGTGGTAGGTATCCGTGGACAGGGCGTAGGCAGCGAGGTACGGATAGTTGGATCCGATTTCCTGCTGGCCGGTCTTACCCCAGGACAGACGGAGCTTGAGGGCGGACAGGGCGCGGCTGTCACGCAGGAAATGCTCCTGCTTGATGTTCCATGCCAAGGCTGCGGACGGGAAGAGACCCCAGCGGGTGTCCGGGGAGAAACGGGAAGAACCGTCGTCACGCAGGGTGAAGGTCAGCAGGTAGCGGGAGTCGAAGGCGTAGTTCAGACGGCCGTAGAAGGACACGAGGTAATTCTCGGTCTGCCACCAGGGATAACGGCCCTCGGGGGTCTCGCCCTGATTGAGCTTCAGCTCGTTGGTGACGTTGAAATAACTCATGTCGCGGTCCTTGCCGTAGAAGTGCTGCCAGGAATAACCGGCCATCACGTCGATGTGGTGTTTGCCGAGTTCCTTGTTGTAGTTGGCATAGGCCTCGAGCACGGTGTTGCGGCGGAGGTGGTACCAGCTGGTATACTGGCCGATGCGCGGGTTCTCGGTATCCTTGTAGGCATTGTAGGAACCCGGGAGGGCGCCGACCTCACCGGTCGTGCGGGAAATATCCAGACCGAGGTTCAGGTTGAACCGGAGGTCTTCGAAACCGTGGATCTTGTAGTCGAACTGGGCGTTACCGATGAAACGGTAGGCCTTGGCCTCGTCGCGGTTGGAGAACAGCATGTCCAGCGGGTTGGCAGCAGCCAGGCCGGCGGGGGTGAAAGCGGCGCCGCGGCCGGTACCATAGTTGAAATAACCGTTGGTGGTCGTGTAATCGATCGAACCGTCCGCATTGCGGAAATACGGGTCGAGGGTCGGGTTGTAGAACGCGGCCGTTCCGACGGCGCCGCCGTCGGCCTTGTCCTCATGGGAGATGATGCCCTTGCCGTTGAGGTTCACGGACAGATGGTCGTCCAGGAACTTCGGGCTGAGGGAGAGGTCGAGCGTACCCTTGTGGTACAGGGAGGTCTTCAGGGTACCTTCCTGGCCGAGGTAGCCGACGGAGAAGCGGTACGGCAGCCACTTGCGGGAGCCGTAGACGCTCAGGTTGTGCTCCTGGGCCTTGGCGACGCGGAAGATCTCGTCATACCAGTCCGTATTGGCATCGCCCAGCTTGGAAGCGAAGGCATCGCCGTCGGAAGTTCCGACCGGATAGGTCTTGGCAACGAAGTCGCGGAACTGATCTGCGCTCATGATATCCAGGCGGTTGGCATTGTGGCTGAGGCTGAAGCTGCCGTTGTAGGAGACCTTCGGTTCGCCGGAGTTACCCTTCTTGGTGGTAATGATGATAACGCCGTTGGAGGCACGGGAACCGTAGATCGCCGCGGAGGACGCATCCTTGAGGACCGTGAAGCTCTCGATGTCGTTGGAGTTGATGGCCTCGAGCGGGTTGGTCATACCCTCGCCGCCGTTGACCGCCAGCGGAACGCCGTCGATGACGATGAGCGGATCGTCGATCCGCCGCCCGGACGGCCGTCACCCGGGATGACCTGCAGACCCGCGACCTTGCCCTTGAGCATGTCCTGGGTCGAGACGATCGCGCCCCGGTTGAGTTCTTCGGTCTTGATGGCGGTGACGGAACCGGTCATGTCATTTTTCTTGACGGTACCGTAACCGATGACCACGACGTCGTCAAGGAACTCGGCGTCCTCCGCCAGGGTGATGGTGGAGGGCACTTCGGAGGCCTTGAAGACCTGGCTTGCATAGCCGATGCAGCTGATCTCGACCATGGCATCGGCGGACTTGACAGTAAGGACGTAGTCACCGTCGAGACCGGTCGAGGTTCCGTTCGTGGTGCCCTGTTCAATGACGGTGGCACCGATGACCGGACCCGCGGCGTCGACGACGACACCCTTAACCTGATACCCGCCCTGGGCGAGTACGGTGGTGGAAACCAGACATGCGAGACTGATTGCCACTGCGGTTAGAATCCTTTTCATTAGATTGTAGTTAGTATAGAATAATTGAAATTATTTCCGGACGGAAATCCAACGGACGCACACGGCGCCCAGCACCAGGAAGATACCGGCGATCAGCAGCATCACCGGCTGGCTGCCGCCCACCAGCTTCATCACGAGGCCGCCGGTCGCGGCGGCGACGATCTGCGGGAGGCAGATGGTGCCGTTGAACAGGCCCAGGTAGCTGCCCATGTACGGGCTGCCCTCCAGGGCGTTGGTCAGCAGGGTGAACGGCAGGGCGAGCATGGCGGCCCAGGCGAAGCCGATCAGGAAATACGAGCCGAAGAGCAGGTATTTGTCATGCAGGAACAGCACGGAGGCGAAACCCACGGCACCGACCAGCAGGCTGACCACATAGGCGGTCTTGAGGTTCTTGAAACGCGGCAGGACCGTGGCCCAGAGGATGGAGCCGATCGCCTGGATGGCGAAAAGCACGCCCACCCAGTTACCGGCATCCTGATAAGCGGCGGAAGCGGTGTCGGTGGTGTGCCACACATTGTCGGCGATGGCGCCGTTGGTATAGGTCCACATATAGAGGAACGCGGCCCAGCAGAAGAACTGCACCAGACCGACGGTCCAGAAGGTCTTCGGCGCCTTGAACAACAGCTGGAAGAGGCCTTCGCTCTCCTTCTTCTCCTCCTTGGCCTGCAGGTCGATGCCATGGAACTCGGCATACTCCTTCGGCGGCATTTCCTTGACCCGCATGAAGGTATAGATCACGCACAGGATCAGGATGGCGGCGCCGGCATAGAAGGACCAGATCACGGAATCCGGCACGACACCCTGGGGAGCGGTGTTGGCGATGCCGATCCAGGTGAAGAAGATCGGGAAGAGGTAGCCGACCAGGGAACCCGCATTGCACAGGAAGCTCTGGATCGAATAGGCGGTCGTCTTCTGCTCCTCGCCCACCATGTCGCCGACCATCATCTTGAACGGCTGCATGGCGACGTTGATGCTGGTATCCAGGAAGATCAACGAGAACAGGCCGAACCACATGGCGGCGTTCAGACCCAGGAAGGCATACGCCGTCGACAGGTTCAGGCTGCCGGCATTGGGCAGGAACATCATGACCAGCACGGCCACGATGGCGCCCACGAGCAGGTACGGCTTGCGACGGCCCATCTTGCACCAGGTGCGGTCGGAATACTTGCCGATCAGCGGCTGGACGATCATGCCCATCAGCGGAGGCAGGATCCAGAAAAAGGAAAGGGTGTGGGGATCAGCGCCGAGGGTGGCGAAGATACGGCTGATGTTTGCGCTCTGCAGCGCATAGGCGATCTGGACGCCGAAGAAGCCGAAGCTCAGGTCGACCATCTCGCGGAAGGTCAAGTTGCGTTTTGTATTCATGGTGTTACCAATATGCGGATATAAAACCAACCAAAGGTAACTAAACCGATTTACAAAACAACTCCACCGGGGATGAACGGACGGAAAACCCCGATGAATGGTAAATTAAAGCGGATGAACGAAAAGCAGGCCGGCCCCAAAGGGTCGGCCTGCAAGCAGTTACATTAGCGTAACACTCAGTCTTCCAGGCAGAACGCCAGCAATTCCATGAAGTCTTCATAGCGGGTAAGGTCGAGGTCCTTCTCACGCACATAGGCCTTGGCGGCCTCCGCCTTCCCCGGGAAAGCCTTATAGAGCTGCTTGAGGGAACCGATCCGCTGCTGTCCCTTGGCAACGGGGACGATGTACACGTTGGTGTTGGTCAGCTTGAAGTTTTCTACGCTTCCGGTCTGTCCGGCGCCATACATGCCCATGCCGGCCAGATTCATTTCGCTGATATTCCCGCTCTGCGTATTGGCGCCGAGCGCCCCGTTCTTCCCGATGCTCACCTTTTTGAGGCGCCATTGGACCAGGACGGGCTTGCCGCCCAGCTTCATTTTCTCGCAGAAATGGCCGGCACGCAGGACGAAACTGTGCGCCCCTTTCCATACGATGCTGTCAACGGGGTTGCTGAGCGACAGTTCCATGACGGTCTCGCCGTCTTTGTAGTACATCTTGTCCGCCCCCAGGTCGTAGTTCATCGGCGCCACGATCTGCGTATGGTTGCCCAGGTATACCGTCGCCGTCTTGAATTCCGGATAAAGCGGAACCTGGATGGCCGCATGGCCAAGCCCGGCGAAGCAGAGGACCGCCACGACAGAAAGCAAGTATTTTTTCATCGTTTGCTGTTTTCCATTCATAGGGACAAAAAGGAAGCCAAACTTTCCAGTCCGGCTTCCTTCTTTTACATCACATCGAACTACAGGTTCGAACCGGCGCCCCACTCAGGTGCACCCTTGTCGTACCAGACGCGCTCGTTGTGCAGGGTCGCTCCGTTCTCACCACGGGAGGTAGGCGTGAAGCCCTGATCCTGGTAGGCCTTGAGGAGGATGTCATACATGATATCCGTCTTCTCCGGCATACCGGTATCAAAACGGCGCGGGATCTCGGTCACCGGGACCTGGCTGAAATTGATACGGGGGATCAGGGTCGATCCGAACTTCGGATAGCCGGAACGGCGGGCGGTGACGAAGCTTTCGTTCGGGTTCATCGTGAAGTTGATGAGCTCCTGGAGGAAGACCTTCTCCAGCTTCTCGGCATTGCTGCCCGTCAGCTGATAGTCCGCATGGGAAAGCATGACGCTGATCTCGTCCTTGCTCGCATCCTTGTCGTTCGTAACCAGGTCGATCTTGACATCTTCCGGATCATACTCATAGGTCGTTCCGTAGTACATGACCTTGTTGAGCCGGCAAAGCTCATCGTACTCCTTGACCGAAGCCGTCAGGCCGGCCTTGTAATAATCCTCGGCGCTCTTTCCGCCCAGGTTGCCGCCATTGTAGAGGGCGAACTCGGCCAGATAGAGGTTGACCTCGCCGGCGCCCATGTACAGACCGTACCATTCACGGTCGACGGAGGAGATGGCATGGACGTCATCCGGGGTGGTGGCGAAGAAGGAGGACGCATTGTAGGTACGGCCATTCACCAGCATCAGGTTGAAATAAGACCAGGGACGATAGGACTTCTGTCCATCGGTGCTCTCCTTTCCATCCTGCATCTTGTAGATCGGGAAGTGACCGGCATCGAACATCCACTCATTGTAATTGGGCGTCTTCGGCATACCGGCTTCGAAGTCGGCGGGAAGGCCATGATAGCGGACCCACGGCTCACCGGGGGCCTTGAAGCCCTCGAACTTCTTCTTGCCGTCTTCACCGACGGAGTACTCGACATCCTCTTCGATGAAAGCAGGAATCGCCTTGCCACGGTCATAGTAGGCCTGGATGATATTGGAAGACCACTGGTTCTTGGTGTAGAAGAAGCGCACGCGCGGGTCGAGGTTGTCGACCATGAAGTCCACGACGTTGGCGTTGGCACCGATTCCGGTCATGAAACCGTTGTTCCAGTGATAGACGATGTCTTTGTCATTGGACACGGTCGCCTTGTTGAACAGCACGGCGTCATCTTCCGTAGCGATGTAACCGCAAGCGGCAGAGGCCACGGCGCTGGCGATGCTCTGTGCCTTGGACTTGTTCTGGCTGAGCAGGCGGACGGCGATACGGAGCTTGAGGGAGTTGGCGAATTTCGCCCAATTCTTCAGGTTGCCACCGTAAATGACGTCCTGCGAGCCGGTCATGACGGCATTGTCGGCGGTAAAGCCGGCGATGCATTCATCGAGCTGGGTCAGCCAGAGATCGAAGAGTTCTTCCTGGGTTTCATACTTCGGAGTGAGCGGGCCGCCGAATTTATAGGTAGCCGCCTCGCTGTAGGCACGGGAGCCATACAGGTCGGTATCGAAGATGCCGAGGTAGATCGCCAGGACACGGGTAGCATAGTAATAAGAAAGGTTCAGCGCCTTGTCGTCGTCGCTCTCGAGGTGGTCGATGTAATCCTTGATTTCATTGACATACCGGAGCACGTCCATGGCCTTGCTGCCCTTGTCGCCGGTTTCGGTCGTCGTCGTGAAAGAGGCGGTGTAACCGCCGGTAGGGACACCCCACTGGCTCCAGGTGTACATCATCGGAGCATTGTAGTACCACTCCAGGTAGCCCTGCGGCTCGAACTTGACCACGGCTTCATAGAAAAGCCGGCTGGCATCCGGCGTGGTAACGGCCGTCTTGCTCTTGTTCAGTTCAGCGAAATCTTTGGAGCAACCCACGAAGAACAAGGAACTCAAAGCTATCGAAACGATAATAAAGATATTCTTTTTCATAATAGTATTCAGCATTGAGTTGTTAGAAGGAAATGTTGACAGTAGCCGTGAAGTTAGCCGTGTAAGGGCTGACGGAACGGATCATGAACTGGGAGGCCTGCGTACCGCGGAGGGATTCCGGGTTGAACTTGTTCGGCAGGGAGTTGAGCAGGTAGCCGAGGTTACGGCCGGCCAGGGTGACGGAGAGGCCCTTTGCCTTGATGGAGTTGGCCACTCTTTCGGGGAGACGGTAGCTCAGCGCCACCTCGCGGAGCGCGATGTAATTGAGCGTGCCGACCCAGGTGTCGTTGATCGTACCCTGACCCCAGTTGTTGATGAAGTAGTTCCAGGCAGAGGCGTGGACCGGTTCGAGGATGCCCTTGTCAACCAGGGACTGGTAGGACTCGGCCGTGTCACCCACGGTGTAGGTGCCGCCCTTGATGCTGTTCAGGGTCGTACCGGCAGCGAAACCGCCGTCCGGAATGATACCGTCCGTATAGCTCATGTCATCATAAACGGAGGTGTAGGCAATACCGCCGTGGGAAGGATCACGTCCTTCGAGGGAGGTCTCCAGGTAACCGTAGGCACCGCCGTAGTGGCTGCCGTAGATGGCGACCTTACCGCCGAAACGGGCATCCAGCTGGACACGGAGGGAGAGGTCTTTGTAGCGGAGCGTCGTATTGATGCCGCCGAGGAACTTCGGAAGCATGGAACCCAGTTCCTCGACCTTGCCGGAGCGCTCATACCAGGTAACGCCGTAAGCCATGTAACGGGTCGACAGGAGCTTCATGCCGGTCTTCTCATCCACCTTCGGGAGGTTGTCGGTCATCAGCACGCCGTAAGGGCCGTTCACCTTGGCGGTGGATGCGATACGGTAGTTACCGTAGGCGGCCATACCGGTCAGGGTGATGAAGTCGGCAACATTCTCGTGCAGGGAGATGATCTTGGATGCGTTCTTCGTATAGACGAAGTTCAGATCCCAGGAAAAGTCACGCGTCTCGACGGGCGTCGTGTTGAGGGCGATTTCCAGACCGCTGTTCTGGATATTACCGGCATTGATGAGCTGGTTGGAGTAACCGGAGCTGGACGGGATGCTGATCGTCATGATCTGGTCCGTGGTGTTCTCCTTGTAATAGGTGGCGTCGATGCCGATGCGGTTGTTGAAGAAGCGCCAGTCGATACCGACTTCCCAGGAGTTCTTGCGCTCCGGACGGAGGTCGGTCGCATAGATGGTATTCGGGATTTCCAGACCGTAGACACCGTCGTTGCCGTGCCGGTTGTTGACCAGGGAATACGCCGTATTGATCCGGTAGGCGTCGGTGTCGTTACCGACCTGGGCCCAGGAGGCACGTACTTTCAGGAAGGACATCCAATCCGGGAGGGAATCGCGGAAGGTATCGGATACGATCCAGGAAGCGGACACGGACGGATAGAAATAAGAGTAGTTGCCATGACCGTCGGCATAGACCAGGGAGGAAGACCAGTCGTTACGGCCGGTCACCTCGAGGAAGACCTGGTTGCGCCAGGAAAGGGCGGCCTGTCCGACCAGGGAGAGGATGGTCTTCTCACCACTGATGTACGGATCGTAACCCGGGGTATCCTTGGAGTTGCCGATGAAATACTGGCCGGGAACAACGAGTCCGCCGTTCGTCCACATGGAGATGTTCTGCAGGAAATTGTGGTAATACTCGCCACGGACGAAACCGGAGAGGTTCCAGTCGGTGCCGAAGCTCTTGTTGAACATCAGGTTCGTATTCAGGTTGGTCTGCTCCTTGGAGGAAAGGCCCATGCGATAGGAACCGCCTTCGTTCATGAAGCCAGGACCGAGTTCCTTGGTTTCGCTGCGGATATAGTAATAATTGTAGTTGCCTTCCGTCACCCACTTGAGCCAGGGGGTCAGGGTTACCGTCAGCTTGAGGTTCGGACGGACGGAAGTTTCTTTCTGGTACTGGTCCGTGTTGTTCAGGGCGAACCAAAGGTCACGACCGGGAGCGTAACCGTACTCGTCACCATAGCTGGCGCTGGCGACACCGCCATACTGGCTCTGGTAGCGGGTTCTCCAATAGCGGGAGTCGTACAGACGGCTCCAGGTACCGTCGATGAATTTTTCACCGAGGTTCGTCACGGCGCCACGCGGCTTGGAATTGGCGAAATTGATGCCGGCCTCCAGTTCCATCCAGTCCGTAATCTTGTGGGAAGCCTTGGCAAGCAGGGAAAGACGGTTGAACGTATTGTTCGGCGTCGTACCGTCAGAATACTTGTAAGACATGGACGTATAGAAGGACGTGGTCTCGTTTCCGCCCTGGACGGACACGTTCGTGTTGGTATTCCAACCCAGGTCAAAGGCCTCGCGGAAGTTGTTCTTCTTCGGCAGCCACTTGATGATGCTGTCATCATAGTCACGGACGTCGCGGCCGTCGAACTTAGGACCGTAAGAGGTGCCATACTGATTGCCCGCCGCATCATAAATGGCAGGAACGCCATCTACTTCGTACAGGTAGTTCCAGTTCCACATCGAGTTCGGGTCGTCGCTGAACAGAGAGAGATAACCCTCGCCATATTCGTTCTGGAAACGAGGACCGCCATAGACGTAGTCGACACCGACGGTCTGGGAGAAGCTGACGCCCAGGCCACGGGAACCGCGGCCGCTCTTGGTGGTGATAACCACCGCGCCATTCAGACCACGGGAACCATACAGGGCGGTAGCAGCCGCACCCTTCAGGATGGACACGGTCTCGAAATCGTCCGGGTTGAGGTTCTTCAGTTCATTACCCCAGTCCTTGTCGGTCTGGGACCAGTCGGCATCACCGTTCTTGTAGGCATTGTCCAGGATCACGCCGTCGACGACATAGATCGGCTGGTTGTTGCCGGAGAGGGTGGAAGCACCACGGATGATGATCTTGCTGGAACCGAACATACCACCGTCAGATCCGGAGATCTCGACACCGGCGACCTTGCCCTGGAGGGCGGAAACCGGGTTGATGACGTTGTGGGAAAGCTCGTCGCCCTTCATTTCCGTAACGGCATAACCCAGGGCTTTCTGGTCCCTGCGGATACCGAGAGCGGTCACGACCGTTCCTTCCAGCATTTCGCTGTCTTCGGCGAGAACGACATTCAGGTTACCGCCGTTCCAGGTCAGGACCTGGGAGGTGTAACCGATACAGGAGAACTCGATCTTGTCCCCTACCTGTACATTGGAAAGGGAGTAAGAACCGTCGACATCCACGATGGCGCCGTTGTGGGTTCCCTGGACAAACACAGATGCTCCGACAACACCTTGTCCGGAAGCGTCTTTCACGGTTCCCCGGACCGTCGACTGCGCAAAGGCCGTCAGGCCCGCTGCCAGCAGCGCGAGGGTCAGGGTCACTTTCAGAAATAGATTCTTCATGTGTTTTTTTGTTAGTTAATAAATTAAATATAGGGGTTTTTGGTACACTTCGTAATGTATGATATACTATACTACCTCTTATTTATAAACGGGCAAAAATACTTAAACGTTTTATAAAAAGCAAATATTTTTCGGACGAACGGCCGGAAAAAACCGATGGACGGTTGTTTCCGGCGGACGAACGGAAAGCGGGCCGGCCCCGAAGGACCAGCCCGCCATGCTTGATTCCGTCAATCTGACGGTTAAAGATAACGTTACTGGAGTTTCGTCGCCCAGAACAGAACGGTATCGTTGGAATCCGCGAAGGAAGCCGTCGCCGCCTTATAGTTGGCGGTGTTGTTGTTCTTCTCGGAAAGCGGATACAGGACACGTTGGATGATGTTCGGGTTGGTCTGAGCCTGGTCATCCTTCGGATATTCGAGCTTCGGGAATCCGGTACGGCGGATGTCGGTATAGGACTCGTGCGCGCCCATGATGCCGAGGTGCAGCCACTTCTGCGTCATGATGCCCTCAAGCTTGTTGTCGTATTTATCCCAGACGGCATTGGCATAAGCCTCTGCATCGGCGGTGGAAGGAACCTCGTCCTTCTTGGCCTGATAGTGCCGCTGGAAGCCATATGATCCTGGATCTTCGGCCGTCACATTGCGGTTGTACCACTCCGCGATGGAGAGGGCGACACCTTTCACGAAGGCATCCTTGGCATTTCCGCTGGCGTAACCCTGCTGATAGGCCTCAGCCAGGAGGAACCAGTTTTCCGCCGGAGTGAACACCGGATTCTCCATCAAGCCGTTGGAGATAAAGGTGACGGAATCGAGGGTCGCGTAATGGCGCTCGGTCCAGACACTGATCGCGTCGTACTTGGACTGGTCCGCAGAATCCTCCGTCACACTCTTTCCGATGAATTCGCCCTTTTCATTCGGGTGATAGATAACCTTCAGGCGAGGGTCGTCGGAGCCTGTAATCCGCATGGCATCGATCATGGCCTGGGAAGCCGTCGCATTCTTACCGTCGCCGGCGAACCCTTCCCTGTACCACTCGTAGAACTTGCCGTCGCCGACATTCTCGGATCCGACCTTGCCAAAGATACCGTTCTCCATGCTGTCGACCATCTTGCGGCCAGCGCTTTCCTTGATCGCGGCCTGGGCCTTGGCGGTCAGGCTACCTTTCGCGGCCACATGGGTCGCCAGGCGCAGACGCAGGGAGTTGGCATAACGGGCCCACTTGTCGAGGCTGCCCTGGTTGATGAAATCCTGGCCCGCGATTTCGGACTTCTGTGCGGCAGTGGCGCTTGCATCGAACTTGAGGATATCGTCGTACAAGGTGCCGAGCTCGTCGATCATCATGCCGTACAGCTGCTCATCGCTGTCGTAGGCAGGATAGGAAGAGGCGAGGTCGCCCGTTATTGCCAGATAACCGGCCTTGGAGAACGGAACGGGACCAAAAGCATCGCACAACTGAGCCAGCTGGTCATACAGGAAGACCTTGGTCAGGTTCAGGTAGATGATATCGGAAGCCTTTTCCGCATCGGTTTCAGCCTCATAAGTAGCCTCCATCAAGCGGTACTGCGCCAGCAGTTTGTAGAAATTCGACCAGCGGTCGTTGGCCCAACCATCCTGGATGAAATAAACGCCGCCCGAATCATTGTTGAAACCACGCTGCTGGTTCAGCTGGGAGAAAAAGCCTTCCCAGGTGTAGAGGCGCCAGTAAGTATTGTAGCCGAAACCCTTATAGGTATCGCAGGCAACGTAGAATGCACCGGTCATCAGCTTGGAGCAGGAGACCGTGGCGGTCTTGGACGGATCGGCATACCGGTCGGAGAAATCCTGCTTGGAGCAAGAGAAGACCGTCAGCAGAAGCGTAAGACCCAAGGAAAGTGCAGATATCTTTTTCATTGTCTTATACATTTTAAGTTGGTTCACGTTCCAGGTTTAGAAGTTGGCACGCAGGGAAAGACCGAACGTACGGCTCGCGTTGGTGGAACCTTCGAGGAACGCCTGGTTGGCCCAACCGGTGGAATCGGAAGCCTCCGCATCCCAGATCGGCAGGTTCTTGTAAATGTAGAACGGGTTGCGGGCGAAGGCGGAGACACGCAGGCCGCCCGGGCACCAGGATTTGGTCAGGAACTCGGGAAGCACATAGGAGAGGGTGAGTTCGCGGCACTTCAGGTAGGTATTCTTGAAGATGGCGTCCGCATAGTGCGTTGGCTCACCGACGCCCCAGTTGTACGTCCAGTGATAGTACTTGTCGGCGTTGATGATCGTGGTGTTCTTTTCACCCTTCTCGTTGACGCCGGGCAGGATGAGACCGTTGTCCCAGACACGCTCGCCGTTCGGACCGGAAGCGGCATTCGTCGGGACGCAGGCGCCGTCCTTGAAGTAGTAGGTGACACCGCCGTGGGCGGCATCACGGCCGTCGAGGGATTCCTCGAGAGAACCGCGGCCCATCATGTACTCGTAAGGCGTATTGACAACGTCGCCGCCGATCTGATAGTTGAAGTTGGCATCCAGGGTGAGGCGCTTGTAACTTACGGACACGGAGAAACCGCCAATCACGTCAGGAAGGGCATTGCCCACCTTGACCGGCTCCGGGGTCAGTTTGTAGAAGCCGTCGGATCCGACGATACGGTTGCCGTCCTTGTCGGTCTGGGGCGCATAGGAGTAAAGGTCGCCCATCTTCTCTCCGACGAAGGAATACAGGAATACGGCGCCGCCGTCCAGGCTGCGATGCTGCAGGACATCCAGGCCGTCGGCGAGTTTCTTGACCTTATTGGTGTTCCAGGCGATATTGCCGGACAGGTCGACACGCCAGTCACGGCTTTCGATCACGGTGCCGTAGAGGTTGAACTCGATACCCTTGTTGTTGAGTTCACCGACATTCATCCAGATGGATTCGCCGCCGGAGGAAATCGGAGCGGTGGTCTGCAGGATCTGGTCGACGATGCGCTTGTTGTAGAAGGACAGGTCGAAACCGAGGCGGTTGTTCAAGAACTTGCCTTCCAGACCGAGCTCGATTTCATGGGTGGTCTCCGGACTCAGTTTATCGTTGTTGAGGCCGGGCTCGATCATGTTGTAGGAGTAAATACCGGGCTGCTCGATACTCTTGCCGACATAGCCCATGGCCGCTTTGTAGATGGCCGGAGCATTACCCACGACACCGTAGGACGCGCGGAATTTGGCGAAGTCGACCCAGCGGGGCATCTGGAAGAGTTCGTTGAAGACGATGGAGCCGTTCACGGAAGGATACCAATAGGAATTGTTCCCCTCCTTCAGCGTGGATACCTTCTCATTGCGGATGGTTCCCTCGAGATAGGCCCAGTTGTCATATGAGAAGGAAACCGTACCGAAGACGGCCTGCTTGAGAAATTCGGACTTGGACATGCCTGCATTGGGGTTGCCCTTGCTGGCATTCAGGTGGAACCAGTTCTCGACGGTGAGGCCTCCGTTCGTGCTGACGGAGTTGTTCAGGGTCTTCTCGCTGCGGGCGGAATAACCGAGGACGGCATCCAGGCCGATTTTATCGGTCAGCTGCACGCTGTAGTTGGCCATCGCATCGCCATAGATGGTGGTAAAGGTATTGTTGGTCAGGCCATAGGCACCAGAGAAGCCCAGGTAGAGCGGACGGTCGTTAGGCTCTTTGTTCTCAATGGTCTGAGCCGTGTAGTCCGTCGCAATGTTGCCCTTAAGAGTGAGACCTTTTATGATTTCCCAGGACGGGGTCACGCTGGCGATGAGACGTTGGTTGTGCTCCATCTGCTCCCAGGCAAGCACCCGCCACAGATAGTCACCGGAGATGTCGCCGAAGGAAAGGCCATAGGCCCAGCCCACGGTCGGGTCGGCCTGCTGGTTGTCGGAGTAGACCCGGTTGCGGTAACCGGCCGGCGTGACGGCATGTTCCCGGACATACGCGACATCGTCGAAGGCGCCGAACATACCGGAGAAGTTGTTGGTCAGACGGGAGATACGGTAAGGACGGTTCTTCACGGTCTGGTTCATGTAATTGATGGAATAGCCGAGTTTCACGGCGCCGTTGGCAGTGATATTCTGGCTTCCGGAAAGCGCGAAGTTGTGCTTGCCGACACGGGAGTTGTACTGGTTCGGCAGGTTGTCGAAGAACGTATAGGAGAAACGGGTGCTGCCCTTATCGGTACCAGCGGTCACGGCTACGTTGTACTGCTGGGTGAAACCGGTGCGGAACAGGTCGCTCCAAGGATTGGCGGAGATGGCTTTGTATTTGCGCATCGTACCGTCGAAGTAGTACACCTCGCGGCCGTCGTACTTCGGACCGTAATACATGTTGGTGGAAGCGACGCCGAGGACGTCTTTGCCGCTGATGTCCTTACGCATGAAGAAGCCCTCGTCGGTATAACCGTTGCCAGCCCACTGGTCATTGCGGGCACCCGGACCGAAAACAGTCTGGTACTTCGGCATATAGGCGACGAAATCGGCCTGTACGGAAGCACCGAACTCGACATGGACGCCGCTGTTGCGCTTGCCCTGCTTCATGGTGATGAGGACAACGCCGTTCGCACCTTCGGAACCGTACAGGGAGGTTGCGGAGGCGCCCTTGAGGATGGTCAGGTTCTCGATATCCTCGACGTTGATGTCGGCCAGGCCGGTGGACTGGATACGCTGGGTACCCCAGTAGTCGCTGTTGTTGGCATCGCCGTTACGGATCGGAACGCCGTCGACGATGACGAGCGGCTGATTGGAACCGGTGATGGTGGAGATACCGCGCACCTGGATGGAGATGGCGCCGGTCGCACCGCCCGGAGCGGAGCTGATACGGACGCCGGAAGCCTTGCCGTACAGGGCGGAGCCCAGGGACGGGGCGGCAGTAGCACTCAGTTTTTCCGCAGAAACGGAGCTGATCGCATAACCGACCTTCTTCTCTTCCTTGCGGATACCGAGGGCGGTAACGACCGTTCCTTCCAGCATTTCGCTGTCCTCGGCGAGGACGACATCCAAAGTACCGCCGTTCCAGGTCAGGACCTGGGAGGCATAACCAATGCAGGAGAACTCGATCTTGTCCCCTACCTTGGCATTCGCAAGGGAATAGGAACCATCCAGGTCAACGACCGTTCCGTTGTGCGTTCCCTGGACAAACACAGATGCTCCGACAACACCTTGTCCGGAAGCGTCTTTCACGGTTCCCCGGACCGTCGACTGCGCAAAAGCCACGAGGCCCGCTGACAGCAGCGCGAGGGTCAGGGTCACTTTCAGAAATAGATTCTTCATGTGTTTTTTGTTGTTAGTTAATACTTAATTATTGGGGTTTTCCGTACACTTTCATGACTCATTCGGTATCATATATGATACGTTTTTGCCAAAATTAAGCGCAAAGTTAGACAGTTTTTTGAAATAAGCAAATTATCCGGGCCGCTTTTGCAAAACGTTACAAAAGAAAAGCGACCGGACATCGCCGGTCGCAAATTACGGAATGGAGTTTTCGATCAATCTCCTCCATACAGATAATCCGCCGCAGCCGGCCCCATCTTCGGATTGGAATGGCCGACGCCCGGCACCAGGTGCAACTTCCAATTGAACGCCGCATTCCGCCGGGCCGCATCCTCGCGGCACCAGGAGAAGAACCGCTTCCCCCGGGCAAGGCGGGTCAGTCCCTGGGCATCTGCCTCCGGCGTCTGCCGCAGGTTGCTGGTCCGGAGGGTGTCCGCATCGCCGAGCAGGACGGTCAGCTGCTTGTGGTAGTACGCCGCCGGATCGATACCGTCCCGCGGGCCGACCACAGCGATTCCGTACGGATAGTCCGCCGTGTCGGACGGGAAGGTATACCAGCCTGCATTCGCCGCAACCATGCGCTCTGCATACTGGGAATCATGGAACAGGGCGAACCGGTGGACAAATTGTCCCCCGGCGGAATGACCATAGATATTGTATCCCCGCGCACGGGAGCTGCTGTTTTCCAGGAAAAACCGGAAAACCTTGTCGACAAGCGGGTAGACCCGGTCTTCGGGGGCATTGAAACCGCCCGCCTCGTCCTGGACGGCGCCCTGCTGATAGACCCGCTCGGGGAAATGTTCCTCGTCCAGGTCCGGGACAAGCAGGACGAAACCATATTCGTCCGCTTTGGCCACCCAGTCGTCGCGATACTTGTCCGCGTTGCGGTTCATGCCGGCGATGACGAACTGCACCGGCATCGAAGCGACATCATACCCTTCCGGGACATGGTAATAGATCCCGATGGTATCGCCGGCGAAAGGTCCGTCGCACGCATACGGGACACAGCCGGTCCCCGGGGTGAAAAGCGGTTCCCGCGAACCGGTTCCGCAGGCCGCCAGCAGCAGCGGCAGCAAAAGCAACAGTTTCTTCATCATTTGCACTTTTTCCCCGTAGCATAAACCGCAGCGATGGACAGGTCATCCTCCAGCACCACCAGGTCGGCATCTGCGCCGACGGCAATCCTTCCTTTCTGCGGCAGGCTCAGGTTCCGGGCGGGATTGGAGGTCAAAAGTTTGAGCGCATCTCCCAGCGGCAGGATACCGTTCTTCACCAACAGGGTCATCTCCTGGTGGTTGCGGTGGACCGGCGCCGGGGTATAGGTCACGGCCCCGGTCTCGGGATCGACCCGTTTGACGCCCCCGCGTCCGTCGCTGGAGAAAGCCATGTTCTCCAGCGGAACGCCCTGCTCGAGGGCCAGCCCGACGGCCTGGTGCGGTTCGGTGAACTTCGTCCCGCCGGTAGAGATGTCGATGAAGCCGCCCTTCCTGGCGAATTCCACGCACTGTTCGAAAAGCGGAACGGTCCGGATGCAGTGGGTCGGAGAGATGTGCTGCGTCAGGGTCGGATACTCGGCGATGATATCCATCAGGACATCGATCTTCGAAGGCAGATTACCCAGGTGGATGTGCAGGATGCCGTGTTTCCCGGAAGCCGCCCCGCCGATGCGCACGTCGTGCAGCAGCCGGAGGATCTCCTGGCGGGTCGGGTAGGAACTACGGTCGTCGCTGATAGCCAGTTTGCAGCCGATGACCCGGTCGATGAAGATCATATCCTCCATCACCGAGCCGGTCAGCGTCCGCTCCGGCAGGCCGTAGTAGCTGGTCAGCATATAGGCCGTCATGCCGGAAAGGGTCAGGGCCCGGGCCTTGTTGTACAGGGTCGGCAGGTTTTTCACGACCCCGTCCGTGCCCAACACGCCGACCACGGTCGTAGTACCGACGGCGGTGAGCTCGTCCATCTGGATTTCAGGGATATATGCCGTCGGGCCGAACAGCCCGCCGCCCCCGATGATATGGACATGTTCGTCGATGAATCCCGGTACGAGATACCGGCCTTCCAGGTCGACGGTCTCGACATCGGTCCCGCTCACGGACAGGTTGTCGCCGATGGCCAGGATCCGGCCGCCCCCCGTCAGTACGTCGTGCTGCGGCAGGGGGTCCGGTGCATAAATCTTGCAGTTCTTGAAGAGAATCATGGTCTAAACAAGGATGAAATGAATCAGGGTCAGCGCAATGACTCCGATGATCAGCGGCGGGGTGTTCCGCTTCGCCAGATCCATCGGGGACACGCCGGCCACGCCGCATATTGCAACAATCACGCCTGCGATGGGAGAGGTCGCCCGGCCCATGCTGGCCGCCAGCTGCATCGGGACGATCATCCCGACGGCCGGCATGCCGAACTGGGTGGCGATGCCCGGGAGCAGCGGGCCGAAGGAGAAGAAGGCCGCGTTGCCGCTACCCATCAGCATGGCCGCCAGGAAGATGATGGCCGTAATGACGATACAGATGGCCACACCGCCAAAGCCCAGGCTCGTGGTTCCCGTGACCAGGGTGTCGATGAAGCCGAGGGCGATCAGGCCGCCAGAGAAGACTTCCGCACAGACAATCAGGGAGACCACGTTGGCAAAGACGTTCCCCATCCCCTGCCAGAAAACCTTGAACATCGGGAAGGTCCGCGTGAAACTCCGGTTGTGCAGCATGACCAGCAGGAAGGCAATCAGGAACGAGGACAGCATGGCGACGGTCGTGGAGATCGTAACATCCTGGATCCCGGCATAGCCCGAGAACAGCAGCAGGAAGAAGATCGGCAGGACCGGCAGCAGGGCGAAATAGCCCGGCACGTCCGGACGGGCCGACTCATCCAGCCGGTCGCTGTAGATATCCTTGCCCTGGGCCGCCTCCCGCCGGTCGCACCAGCGGTTGTAGAAGAAAAACAGCAGCATCAGCAGGACCGTCACCGGGAGGACGCGGGGGACCTGGTATTCCAGGAAATATTGCACCGTCGTCAGGTCGCAGAGTTCCGATGCGGCCAGCGTGTTCGCCGAGCCGGGGCCCTGGTCGAACAACGTGGCGAAGGCGATGGCGGACAGGGCGGTCAGCTTGCTGACGCCCAGGTTGACCAGGATCGGATAGAGGGTCGCCACCAGCAGCAGTCCCACGCCCGCGGCAGACGGGGTCGTGATGAACAGCAGCTGGCCGATCGGGATGGCCAGGACCGCCGCCAGGTACGGGACCTTGCGGAAGAAGGCCAGCGGCTTGACCGCCAGGTGGACCAGCATGTTCGTCGCCTCGATCTTGTTCATGAAGGCGACGTAACCGCCGATGACCATGATCTGCAGGCCGGCGCGGGAGAAGTTCGAGAAAAACTTTTCCTCAACGAACCGCATGATGTCGAAGACCACGGAGCCGGTCGGCCGGTCGACCTCCACCGGCGAGGTCCCGAGGATGGCCCCAAGGGCCACCATCAGGATCCCCGCCAGCAGAAGCACGCCCTGCGGATTGTACTTCCTGAATAGCAGCGCCGCCACGACGGCGATGACTGCCAGACAGAGTAGGAAGGCTACCGTTCCCATAAGCAGGCTAATATCCCGGGTTCTGTTCGAGTTTGCGTCCCGTGTTGGAATCTATGAATTCCTGCGGCAGCGGGAAGAGCACCGGCGTCGTATCGTCGTCCATGCCCCAGCCGGCCTTGCCGGTCACTTCGTTATGCTCGCGGACACGACGCTTGAAGATATTGGAGGCGAGGCGCTCATTGCCACCGTTCTCCTGGCTCAGGCGGATCAGGGTCTCGCGGCGCTGTTCCTCGGTAATCAGTTCGCGGCTGCGCTCGTCGAGGATGAAGTCGATATCGACGTCGGATGCGGAAATACCGCTGACATTCGCCCGGGAACGGATCCGGTTGATCCAGATGGCGGCATCATTGTTATTTCCGGTCTTCATCAAGGCCTCCGCGTACAGCAGATAAGTCTCAGCCAGGCGCAGGTACGGTACATTGTTGTACTGACCGTCATCGCCGGACTTGGCGAAGGTCGGATGGACATAAGCCCACTTGCGGGTAGACGGGAGGTTGTACTGCTTGATGGTGGCGTCGTTGTTGCCTTTCATCACGTTGTTGGGTGTCAGGTTGATGAAATTCGGTATTTCATACTGCTTCCCTTCATCATCCATGAAATACAGGTGCCAGATCATCGCGGTATCGTCATAGCGGACATCCACGTCCTGCTGGTCCGCATAATGGTACAGCTCATGGGCGCCCAGGGAGATGGCGCAGCGGCCCGCACCCTTGCCGCCGTTGAGCGACCAGAAGAGCTGGGTGGACTGGCCGGGATAAAGGGCGCAGCTGAGGGAGGAGAACTTCGGTTTCGTGCAGTTGGAGTAGTAGTTGACCCACATGTTGCGCATGAAGCAGTTGAAGGTTCCGTAGGCCACATTCTCTTCCTCGGTATTGACGAAGGCCAGCAGGACCTCTTTGTTGCCCTCGGTGTAGAGCGGGCTGCGGAACACATCGATAAAAGCGGAGCCGGGGTTCTGGGCATTGGCGCCGAAGCGGCTGGTCATCAGGGAATAATCACTTCCCTCGACGAGCGGTTTGAGGATGGTGATGGCCTTCTCGGGCTCGCCCATGGCCAGGTACAGTTCGCCCAGGTAATGGCGGGCGACGGCCTGGTTCGGACGGGTGTTGTTGCCGTCGCGGCGCATCGGGAGCTTATCGATCGCATAGAGCAGGTCCTGCTCCATGACGGTGCGGATCTCTTCCACGGAGTTGCGCTCCCAGTCGGTCCGGTAATTATCGCCGGTGACTTCTTCCGTGCTCAGCGGGACAGCGCCGAAGGAGAGGGTCAGGTGGCGGTAGGCCCAGGCCCGGAACAGGCGCGCCTCGGCGATGGTCATCTCCTTGTTGGCCAGGTTGGCCGCTTCGGAAGAGCCCTGCCAGTCGACATCGCCTTCGGCCCGTCCGATAACCATGTTGGCCGTGTTGATGACTTTATACAGCCACTCGAAGATGGCCAGGAAAGGCATGCCGTCGGCCATGGCCACGATGTTGTCAGGCTTGTTGAACCAGCGGAAGTTGGTGTGGCGGTTGTTGTTCCAGGCATTGTCGACGCCGCAGCTCCACATGGTGGACTTGGCAAACGGCTGGGAGCCGAAATCGGTTCCGCCATACCCGGTGTCGACACGGCCGTATTCGTCGCGCATCATGGCCATCATGGCGTAGTTCATGCTCTCGAAACCGCTGTAGTCGACCAGCAGGTTTTCGGCATAGATGTCATTGACCGGCTTTTCCACGAGGAAATCTTTGTTGCAGCCCCCCAGGGCGAGCAGGGAAAGCACGGCGATAGTGAAAGTGATATATCTTTTCATGCGATTGTCCTCCATTCGTTAAAAGTCGAGTTTGAGACCGATCAGGATCTCCCGCACCTGCGGGATAGCCCGCTGCGCGTTTCCGCTGCCGACGAATTCCGGATCCAGGCCGGTCCAGGTCGTCCAGGTATAGAGATTCTTGACATTGGCATAGATCTCGGCACGGCTCAGGCCGACCGGACGGATCCATTGGGCCGGCAACCGGTAGCCGAGGGTAATGTCCTTGACGCGGAAGTAGTCCGTTTTCTCATAGAAACCCGCGGAAAGGGTGTTCTCCGAGCCGTCGCCCTTGTTCATCGGATAGGTGTTGATCGGGTTGGCCTCGGTCCAGAACTCCTTGTCCAGCTGGTTCTGGCGATAGGAAAGACGATGGCCGTTGCGCAGGAAGTTGCGGCGGGTCTCGCCGAACTGGCCGTTCACGAAGACCGTCAGGGACAGGTTCTTGTACGTAAAGGTATTGTTCATGCCGTAGGTCAGCTTCGGGGTACGGCTGCCGATGATCTCCTTGTCGTCGGTATTGATCACGTCGTCGTCATTCGTATTCTTGTAGATGACGAAGCCCGGCTGGGAATCCGGCGTGGTATAGGAAAGGGTCTGGCCGACCTGATGGACGCCTTCGATGACGTAGTCGTAGTTGACGCTGATCGGCTCGCCGATAAACCACTCGGAAGCAACGTCGTCAACCGGCTTGCCGTTCTCGTCATACAGACCGACATCCACGATACGGGTGGCGTAGTGGACCAGGTTGAGGTCGGTGGACCAGGAGAAGTCGCGGGTGGAGACGTTGACGGAGGAAATCTGGAACTCGATACCGTCACCCTCGGTCGCACCGATGTTTTCCAGTACGGTGTTGGTACCGTTGATGGTCGGGATGGTCCGGCTCAGGAGCAGGTCCGTCGTCTTGGATTTGTAGACGTCCAGGGTACCTTTGATACGGTTCTTCATGAAGCCGAAATCGATACCCGCGTTGAAGGAGGAAGTGGTTTCCCAGCCCAGGACCGGGGAGGCCAGCTGGGAAGGATAGAAGCCGAAGATCGCCGTACCGCCGTCGGTCAGGTAGTTCACGCCACGGAGCACGGGCAGGGTGGAATAAGCGTCGATGGCCTCGTTGCCGTTCTTACCCCAGGAGACACGCAGCTTCAGGTTGTCAAAGGTCTGGCCGAACTTGCTGTCTTTCCAGAAGGCCTCGTTGGAGACATTCCAACCGAGGGCGACGGACGGGAAGACACCATATTTGCGGTCGGCACCGAAAGCGGAATAGCCGTCGCGGCGGGCCGTGGCCGTAAAGAGATAACGGGAATCGTAGCTGTAGTTCACGCGGAACATCTGGGAGATGTGGGTCGTCGTCATGCGGGAAGCGGTCGAGGAAGATACAGCCGCCTTGTTCGGCTGCCAGTACGTCATGACGTCGTTCGGGAAGCTGGAAGCCGCGATGCCGTTGCGGACGGTATCGTCCGACTGGGCCGAATACAGGCCGGTCAGGAAAAGGGTATGCTTGCCGAACTCTCGGGTATAGTTGACGATGTTCTCGACCAGCCAGGTCTGCGTGTACATGTTGCCGATGGACAATTCACCGCCGTTCTTGTTGCCGGAAACGGTATCGAGGCCCTTGTAATTCTGCTGGAGCCGGGTACGGTAGGTGTAACCCGTATTGAGCCGATAGGTCAGGCCCTTGACCGGGAAGGTCACGTCCAGGTAGTTGTTGCTGGAGAGGTGGCGGGTGATGTCGCTGTCCTTCTCATTGAGGGCGGCCAGCGGGTTGTTCGCGTAGTTGTTGTCTTCCCAGGTCAGCAGGCGGATCGATCCGTCATCGTTGTACGGCTTGCCGAGCGGGTTCATCAGGTAGGCGTCGCTGAAGTCGATGTTGGAGCCGCTGCGGTCGAAATAACCGTATCTCGTATTGGTCCCGAACTTGACCCACTTGCCGAGATCCTGCTCGAAATTGAGGTTGAAGGAATAACGGCTAAACTTGTCGCCGATGGCAATACCCTTATTGTCGCTCAGGTTGGCCGAGACATAGAAGCGGTTGCTCTGGGTGGCACCGCGGAAGGAAAGGTTGTGCTGCTGGTTGAAACCGTTGCGCAGGGCCAGTCCGACCCAGTCGGTGGACTTCCCGGCCTTGTACATTTCCTCTTCCGTCGCACCGACAGCCCAACCGGCCTCGGTCTTGCGCTCGTAGAAGGTCTTGCCGTCCATCATGGCCGGGATGTTGATCGGCTTGTCCCAGGCCACATAGCCGTTGTAGGACACGGAGACCTTGTCGCCCTTCTTGCCTTTCTTGGTCTGGATCAGGATGACGCCGTTGGCGCCGCGGGCGCCGTAGATGGCGGCCGAGGAGGCATCCTTGAGGATTTCCAGGGACTCCACGTCATTGGAGTTAAGCTCCGCCCAGTTGCCGTCATACGGCACGCCGTCCAGGATGACGAGCGGCTGGTTGGAGGCATTGATGGAGTTGTTGCCGCGGATACGCGTGGTCATTCCCGATCCCTCGGCATTGGAGCCGGTCGCCGAAATGTTCAGGCCGGCGACGGCGCCCTGCAGGGACTGGATGATGTTGACGTTCGGCCGTTCTTCCAGCTGCTTGGTGTCGAAGGAAGCCACGGCACCCGTCACATCGCTCTTCTTCTGGGTACCATAACCGACGACCACGACCTCGGCCAGCTGGCTGACATCTTCTTGCAAGGTCACGGAGAGGGTCTTGCTGCCGGAAACGGTCACTTCCTGGTCCAGATAGCCGATAAAAGAAAACTGGAGGACGTCTCCATCCTTCGCCGGAAGGCTGAAACGACCGTCCAGATCGGTGTTGACACCGGTCATGGTGCCTTTGATGAGCACGCTGACGCCCATGAAAGGCTCGCCAGTCGCGCCGTCATAGACGACGCCGCTCACCTGCGCCGCCGCCGAATAGGCCAACGCCGCAAACAGGAGGGTCAATAGGAGTTTTTTCATGTTGCTTTATGGATTTGATATCTATTGTTGCAGTCTGTGCACCGGGAGGATGGCCCCCAGGTACGTATCAATGACCCGGAAATGGACGAAGCCGTTCTCGGTCTCCGGTTCCAGGACCGCCACGGCATAGGATCCGTGCGGCTGACGGACGCGGATGATCGCGGAGCCGGCTTCAAACCGTACTTTTTGGCGGAACGTGTGCGTCCGGACGGTCTGGCGGCGGATCTTCTCCCACAGGGCGGGATCCTCGGAGTAATCCGTCACCTGATAGGATTCCACCCACATTTCGCAGGGTTCAGAGAGGATCTCCAGCTCGAGTCCGAGGGTCCGCAGGTTCTCGATCGCCCTGGTCTGGGAAGCTTCGAGGACATAGGCGGCCGGCCGGGGGCGAACCCGGTCGGAAACAGGCTGGAGGGCATCCCGCACCAGCATGTCCGGAAGAACCTTCCGCTCAGCGCTGCGGGTATCCAGGAAGGTCACGTCCCGGCGTACCTCCCGGCTGTGGAAGGCAGCGGTCACGGGCGTCCGGCCGCGCAGGACCTCCTTCCGGGCTTTCGCCACAGCCTTCCGGAACGCATCGGGACGGTCGGAGATTTCCTGCAGGATGGCCAGTGCCACGGTCCGCGTCGCATCCGTGCGCCGGGCCAGGGCCGTCCGGCCCAGGCCGATGCCGCGGATTTCCACCAGCATGGACACGGCGCCGGACAGGCTGTAGGAGGTGGAGCTGGACTGAGGGCTACGGGCTCCCATGACCAGCGCCAGTTCAGTCCCTTCACTGTTGATCGTGAAATAGTTGAAATAGGAATAACCCGCCTTGTCAAGGGCGCTCCGGGCCGGTGCGACAAGATGGTCGAGGACCGCTTTCCGGAGCGGGGCCGGTACGGCCGGATGTCCCGTCGGCAGGAAAAGGACATCGTAATAGGAGATCAATCCCCTTTCCGTCAACTCTTTGCGAACCGGATTGTATTCGTGGAAATCCACGGCGACATCCGGAGAGACCCGGAAGAACAGGTTCTTGAGCAGGACGCTCACCGGATCGGCGAACTTGGTCTGGTCGCGGTTCAGGTCGTAACCGGAGCCCGAGACCCGCTTCCCGGCCAGGTAACCGTCCATGTTGGCGATCGGAAGGATGTAGACGTCGGCCTGCCGCAGGATGGCAGGATCCCCGTGCAGCGCATCCATCAGGGCGAACAGGCCTTCGGCACTGGCGGGCTCATTTCCATGGATGGCGCCCTGGAACCAGACCTTCAGTTTGGGTCCCTGCGACCCGTCGGAGAAGCGGACCAACGGGAGGAAACCGCCCGAAACCGGTGCCGGCACCTTCTCCAGCGTCATGTTCGCATCCCGTGCAGCCCGACCTTCCAACCAGGATATGATCCGGGCATGGTCCGCCATCCCGTCCGGCAGGGACAGGGTCGGGGTATCGAAGACCTCGGCCGGATCCGGGAACCAGGCCTGGATACGGTCATCCTGGGCCTTGGCGGAAAGGCAGAAAAGGATTGCTGTCAGGAAGATAAAGGTTGCCTGGAAAGACTTCATAACAATTATGCAGTTAAGGGGCTGACCCCAAAATAGGAAATTCTCCCCTTCCTTCTGCCGGTTTTGCGCAATTTCTTCCGACGAATGGTTGGTTTTTCCAATTGAGCGGTCAGATTCTCCCAAATTATCCTTAACTTAGCCTTGACACGGAAACCGCTGCCCGAATGAATCCCTACCTGATCATCTTCCTGCTTGTACTGGTCTACTTCGTGACGCTCATGTATTTCTACGTGGCGGGACGACGGGACCGGCAGGACGTCAGCAAGGCCCGCCGTCAGTATCTCACCCTCAAACAACAGGTCAACCCGCACTTCCTCTTCAATTCCCTCAACGTCCTGGACGGGCTGGTGCTCAAGGGCGAACGGGAGGAAGCCAGCCGGTATATCCACCAGCTTTCCAGCATCTACCGGTACATGCTCAAGACCGAGACCCTCCAGCTGATCAGCCTCAAGGAAGAGCTTATCCATGCCCGGACCTATGCAGACCTGTTGCATGTCCGGTTCCCGGATGGATTCCAGACCGAATTCCAGATTCCCTACGAGGATTATGACATGCAAGTCGTCCCGTGCAGCGTGCAGCTGTTGATTGAAAATGCCGTGAAACACAATGCCGTACTGGCATCCAACCCGCTGATCATCAAGATATCTTCAGACGGGTATTCCGTCTATGTCACCAACAACATCATTCCGAAAAAGAGCAAATCGCCCTCCCACGGGGTCGGATTGGACTATATCCGGAGGCAATATAGCGATTCCTGCCGTCGCGAAATCGAGGTCCGCCAGACGGACAGCCAGTTCACCGTCCGGCTGCCGCTGCTGACCTTCAATACCGCCTATATCACATGAGAGCCTTCCTGATCGAAGACGAACCCGTCGCCCAGTGGATCCTGGAAGACCTCCTCCGGGAGGTGGCCCCGCGTATCGAGATCTGCGGGAAAGCCGGGACCGTCACCGAGGCCGTCGCCTGGTTCGAACACAATCAGGCGGACCTGGTCTTCATGGATGTGGAACTAGCCGACGGCAACTGTTTCGACATCCTGGCCGAGACGGAAATCAGGGGCCAGATCATCATGATTACGGCATACGACCATTATGCCTACCAGGCTTTCCAGAACGGGACCGTCGACTACCTGCTCAAGCCCATCGAAGCGGAGGACCTCCGGCGGGCGATCGCCCGCTGCCTTGCCCGGGAGCACGGAACCGACACCGCTTCCCTCCTCAGCGCCTTGAGCGAGGCCGGGATCGGAACGGACAGGATCTACAAGAAACGGATCCTCGTCCCGCTCGGCGGCAAGATCCATCCGGTCCGGACCGAGGATATCGCGTATTTCGTCTCCGAAGCCAGCACCACCTATCTCGTCACATCCACCGGGACGCGGCTGCTGCTGGGCGATCCGCTGGATGTCATTGAAGAGCGGATGGACCCGGACCGCTTCTTCCGGATCTCCCGGGAATGCATCGTCTCCCGCAGCAGCATCCGCAGGATCGACCCCCTCCCCGGCAACCGGTACAGACTTACGACGGAGCCGCCTCTCTCGTCCGATGCACTGGTCAGCCGCCGGCGTTCCGGAGCCTTCTCCCAGTGGTGGAGCGCTTGATAATTCTCCGATTTTTCCGTATCTTTCGGTCATGAAGCGGATCAGCCACCATTGGATCATCCACGGGTTCGCCCTCCTGCACGCCGCGACGACGATCCTCTGTTACAACCTGGGCATCGGGGATACTTTGTTCCTGACGATCTGGACGGTCATCTTGACCGTCCTGCTGTGCATGCGCGAAAAAATCTCCCTTGAGGTCTCGGTCACGCTGGTCATCCTGGTCAACCTCCTGGGGTGGCTCATCGGCGTGGCTGCGGCCGGCCCCCTGAGCAAGCTGATCGCCCATCCGGGCTATGCCCACGCCCTTTCCACCTTCCTGACCACGGAGGCACTCGGCTGGCTGCTGATCCTGTTCTTCCGCCTGTTCCCGTCCCTCGCCCGCCAGGATACGGAAGCCATTTCGTTCGACCAAATCAAATGGGTCACCATCGCCGCGGGCGGCATCCTGTTCGTCCGGCTCGCCCTGAACCTGCTGTCCCGCACGTCCGTCTTCAACGGGGTCACGCTGTCCAGCCTTGTGGCCACCTTCCTCTCCCAGACCGGCGTCCTGCTGCTGATGCTCGGCATCACCATCCTCTATCTCCTGTACGTCCGTCAGGAAGACGGCTGGCGGGGTCCCTGGCTCCAGCATCTGGCCGTATTCGCAGGCATCAGCCTCTTCGCCGCCTTCGTCGTCGGACTCAGCTCGACCGACCGGCTGCAGACAGACCTCAACTGGATCCATTTCCTGGAACTGCTGATCATCGCCGCCATCTGCGAGGCCGCCATCTTCTCCATCGTGTTCCTGGCGGTATATGCCACTTCCGCAGGCCGCCGGATGGAAGCCGAACGGGGACGGGCCAACCTCGCCCAACGCGAATACCGCCAGCTCAAGCAGCAGGTCAACCCGCATTTCCTGTTCAACTCCCTCAACATCCTCGACTGCCTGATCGCCGACGACAAGAAAGCGGAGGCCCGGGACTATGTCCACAAACTCTCTACCCTCTACCGTTACATGCTCCGCAGCGAGAATGAACCGGTCGTCGCGCTCTCGGAGGAAATGGAGTATGTAAGGATGTATGTGGACCTGCTGAAAGTCCGCTTCCCCGTCGGACTGGAGGTCGAATGGGCCGTCCGGGAGGAAGACCAGGCCCGCTTCATCATCAAATACGCCATCCAGTTGCTGGTCGAAAACGCCCAGAAACACAATATCATTTCCGCGGACATCCCCCTGCGCATCCGCATCTCCTCTGACGGGACCAAGGTGGTCGTGGCCAACAACCGCAACCCCCGCCTGACACCGCCCGAGTCCACCGGCGTGGGCCTCAGGCACATCCGGCAGAACTACCGGGAGCGCAGCGGCAAGGATATCCTGATCCGGGAAACCGACGACGAATACATTGTAGAACTTCCTTTACTTTGATCCCCTATGAAAGCCTTTCTGATTGAAGACGAGACCATGGCCCGCGAGCAACTGGCCCGCACCCTGAGAGAGAACTTTCCCGACATCGAGATCGCCGGGACCGCCTCATCGGTCCGGGAGGCCGTGGCATGGCTCCGTACCGGACGGCCGGATATCATTTTCATGGATGTCGAACTGTCTGATGGGCAATGCTTTGAGATCTTCAAGAAAACGGAAGTCCACGGACATGTCGTCATGACCACGGCCTATGACAATTACGCCATCAAGGCCTTCGAGGCCGGCAGCATCGACTACCTGCTCAAGCCCATCGAACTGCCCGCCTTGCGCCGGGCCATCGAGCGGTGCCGCCAGAGCGGCATGCCCGCGATGGATGTCGACCAGCTCATCCGCACCCTGTCCGCCCGCACACAGACCGCCGAGCCCTGGAAAGAGCGCTGGCTGGTCCATTTCAACGACCGGATCGTCCCGGTCAAGACCGCCGACATCGCCTGTTTCTATTCCGAGTCCAAGGACAACCACGTCGTGACCCGGGACGGTGCCACCTATGTCGTCGACAACTCCCTGGATACCATCATCACGGAACTCGACCCGGCGCAGTTTTTCCGGATCTCCCGCAGCTGCATCGTCGCCAAGGAATCCGTCGAAAGCATCACCAAACTCTTCGGCGGACGCCTGTTGGTTTCCCTTCCCGACCATGCAAAACGGCGGGGAGACGGCCCTGATCTGACCGTCTCCCGTGCCCGTGTGGATGATTTTCTCGCCTGGCTGGAAAATTAGACGCCGCGCGCGGAGCGCTGGATCATTCCCTTCAGTTTCGCATTGAGCCCCGTCTGCGCGATGAGGGCTTCGAGCGTAAGGTGCATCCGGTAGCGCCAGTAATGGCGCGGGATGGCCGGGATGTTGATGCGCTCGTCGGACGGATCGCCCTGGTACCGGACGGTCCCGTCAATGGACAGCCAGTCCTGCAGGGGCAGGATGCAGAGCATAGCCGGGGACTTGAGGTGCTGGTCGATAATCTTTTCGGCCACCCACGGTTCACAATAGTAAGGGGCCGCACCGCCGCCGTGGAGCATCTTGTTCCAGTAGCGCTGGGTCGCCTCGCGGTCTTCCTCCCACCAGGCCCGCAGGGTGCTGGTGTCATGGGTACCCGTGGCGCAGACGCAGTAGTACGGATAGCGGGCGGGGTTGGCGAACTCCTCGGTCACGGCCTTCGGCATGCGCTGGATCTCCAGCGACAGGATACCGAGGCGCTCCATCACTTCGGGGACGCAGGCCGGGATCATGCCCAGGTCCTCGCCGCAGGTCAGCATGCCGGTGGATTCCAGCAGGGACGGCAGTTTCCTCATCGCGGATTCCTTCCAGAAATCGTTGTGGCGGCGGTAGAAGAAGTCGTCATGCAATTCCTTGAAAGCACGGCGGGCATGGTCGTCCAACGCGCGGTAGGCCAAGGTGTTCTGGCCGGAGATGCGCGGATGGTAGTACCCCGGTTTGCGGGGATCCTCGATGAAGAGCACGTCATCCAGCCAGGCCATCATCTTTTCGCACAGGTCCGGATCGTCGGAGAGCAGCGCGGCCACCTGCCGCTGGGTTGCAACTTCGGGGACGATCTTCCCGTTCTTGATGAACCGTTTGCGGACCTCGGCCGCCCGGTCGCCAAAGATCTCGCCCAGGACCCAGTCGTAGGTCAGCGGGGTGCAGAAGCGGCCGCCTTCCATGTCGAAGCCCAGGTTCCGGAGTTCCGCCGCCGAATACGGCAGGGCCGGGTTGAAATAGCCCAGCAGGCCGTGAACGGCGTGCATCGGGATCTCCCAGATGCGGAAGAATCCCAGGATGTGGTCGATACGGAAGGCGTCGAAATACTCGCTCATCTTGCGCATGCGCGATTTCCACCAGGCGAAATCGTCTTCCGCCATTTTTTCCCAGTTGTAGGTCGGGAAACCCCAGTTCTGGCCGAGGGTGGAGAAAGCATCCGGCGGTGCGCCCGCCTGGGAATCCAGGTGGTAGAGGGCGGGATAGGCCCACGCATCCACGCTGGTGCGGCTGATGCCGATCGGCAGGTCTCCTTTCAGGGCCACGCCGTGGGCATGGGCATAGGCCACCGCGTCTTTGAGCTGGGCGTCGAGGTGGAACTGGATGAAGCAGTGGAAGTTGACTTCTTCCTCATGGGCAGCGGCATAGTCGGCCACTTTCTTGGCGCTGTATTTGGCCATCTTGCCCCACTGGCTGAAGTCCGGCGTGCCGGTTTCATCCCGCAGGCAGCAGAAGACCGCATAAGGCAGCAGCCAGCCTTTATTGGCCTCATAGAAGGCCTTGTATTCTGCCGATTCAAGCACCTTCGTCTTGGCGAAGGCTTTGCGGAGCAGGCGGAGTTTCTCGCCGTTAACCCGCTCATAATCAATCTGCGGAAGGGCATTCAGCTCGTCCCGCAGGGTCTTGTAGGCCTTGTCCTGGCGGACGCCGGCATCCGGCAGGTGGATGAACTGCGGGTGCAGGGCGAAGGTCGTGTTGGCATTGTACGGATAGGAATCCTGCCAGGTGCCGGTCATGGTGGTATCATTGATCGGCAGGAGCTGGATCACGTTCTGGCCCGTTGCGACGGCCCAGTCCACCAGCAGGCGGATGTCGTGGAATTCGCCGACGCCGAAACTCTCCTCGCTGCGCAGGGAGAAGACCGGGACGGCCGTGCCGGCTCCCCGCCAGGGAAGGGTCGGGAAGACGGGAATGATATCGCTTACCAGCAAATGGCTGCCTTCGGCCGGCACTTCGTTGAAGAAGCGGTTCGGGCCGGTTTCCCAGCAGACCGGAGCCAGGGTCTTGCGGTCCACCAGGGCGAATTTATAATCAAACGGCTTGTCCACCTGCAGGGTCAGGGTCCAGACTGGGAAGGCCGAATCGTCCATCAGCTGCATCTGCTTCCAGCCCCAGTCGCTGCCGGTCAGGGCGACGGCCAGGTCAGAGCGGACCTCGGCGGCCGGGAAGACAAAGGTAACGTTGCCTTCCTGCGGCTGCGGCGACCGTTCGCCGCGGGCGAAAACCACATCCTTGAACAGCGTGGACCAGAACGGGGCGTTGGCCGGCCGGTCCTGCCAGCGGTCTTTCAGGATCAGTTTCTTCACGCCCGTCGTCGCGTCGACATGGTGGGGAACGTCTTCCGTACGGATGCATTTCTCACCCCGCCATACCTCATAATGATATTCACCCAGGGAACGGACCTTGTCCCGGAACAGGGTCCAGATGCCGCCCTGTCGCGGAGCCATGTCATGCCGTTTGCTGCCTGCAACCAGCACAAGGCGGTCGCCCCAACGGGTCTTGTATTCAACGAAAAACTGGATTTGCATGGTTCGTATGTTTTGTGTTATAGGACAAATGTAGCAAAAAAAACTTATTCTTCGACCACCTTCTTCTTCAGGTGTTTCCAGCCCCAGACGGGAAGCAGGATAGACACCAGGCAGGCCGCCAGCCAGAACAGGGAAACCGGGACGAAGTTATAGTCGCCGGTGGCGCTGCCCTCCTGGATCATGAATCCGCTGACGATATCTTGGATGCCGGCGGCGACATAACTGGAGATGCCGACGATGCCGAGCGCCGAGCCCGTGGCCTTGCGGGGCACGATGTCCAGGGCCATCAGGCCGGCCACGATGCAGAAGACCACGCCGATGGAGAGGCTGAACAGGGAGACGAAGGCGATGTTGGCCAGGGCATTCCCCCGGGCGAACAGGAACAGGCCCAGGGACAGCAGGCAGAGCGCGCCGGACAGCAGGACCGGCGTCACCCGGTTGCCCCGGAAGAGTTTATCGGAAAGCCAGCCGGCCAGCACGGTACCCGCGATGCCGAAGGCTTCGGCGAAGGCGATGATCGAGTTGGCGGATTCCAGCGAGAATCCCTTCCCTTTCTGGAGGAACAGGACGCCCCAGCCGCTGACCGCATATTGCGTCACATAGATGAAGGCGCTCGACAGGGCAATGACCCAGATGCCGGGATGCCGGAAGACATACTTCTGCAGGGTCTTGGTCGGCAGCGTGTCGGCTTTCTGCGTCTGCTCTCCGGAGAGTTCCTGCACGGACGGAAGGCCTTTGCTTTCCGGCGTGTCGGAGACCAGCAGCAGGATGGTCAGGGAACCCACGACACCGCATGCACCGGCGAATACGAAGCCCCACTGCCAGCCCGCCATTCCGGCGATCAAACCGATCAAGTTAAAGGACAGGAACTTGCCCAGATATGGTGTCGCGCTGAAAATGCTGTACCAGGTTCCCCTTTCCTTGAGCGGGAACCAGCGGGACAGGCTGATGACGCCCGGAGGCGAGCCCATCGACTGGACCCAGCCGTTGATTCCCCAAAAGATGAAGAAGGAGACGAACAGCAGCACGTGGCGGCCCGTCACCAGTCCCATCACGCCCATGACCAGGTTGACCAGGGCGGAGATGAACAGGCCCCAGGCCATGAACCGGCGGATGTTGCAGTAGTCGGCGATGAACCCGTTGACAAACTTGCCGACGGCATAGACGAACAGCAGGGCCGATCCGATCAGGCCCAGCTGGCCGGCCGTCAGGATCTCCCCGTCGATGAGCGGCTGCTTGACCACACTCAAGGCCATCCGGCAGATGTAGAACAGGCTGTAGGCCACGGTTACACCCCAGAATGTCCGGCTTCGGAGCTGGCGGTAGGTCTCGGAAACCTTCTCCCCCGGGACCTTCGCCTCCGAAGGCTTCGATATTCTGAAATAGCTGTAAAAACTCATATGGGAAGCCAGAAAATGTATTTTACTATAAATCAATCCTTTATCAAAGTTTCATGTCGTAAAAATGCGACATGAACCGCGCATAAATCATTCAACATCACCCGTTTCCATTTCCTGCTTCGTGACAGGATCGAGGACAACGGCGCCACCGGGCGCCCGGGGCACCTTCGCCAGCACCGCCGGCCGGTAGCGGATGGTCAGCCACAGCGTCCGGACAGCCAGGTGGGCGAAATACGCCGCCAGCAGGATCTGGATGGCCGCCACCTGGCGGGCATCGGCGCCGGCAACGGGGGACGGCACGCCGGACAGACCGGGCTTGACCACATCCAGCAGCGAAATACCGGCCAGCCAGAAGGCGAAGAAGGCGATGGCGGCCAGGACCGTGCTGTCCCGCATCGGAACGGAAGCCGTTGCGCCTACATAGACGCCGTCCCACGTAAAGGCGGCGCAGCCGATCAGCGGCATGGGCAGCAGCCAGACGAAAAACAGCCGGCAGGCGTCAATCACATCCCGATCCTCGGTCAGGATCCGCAGCAGCGGCGTGGCGCCGAACAGGTAGACCAGGACGAAGCCCAGCCCGATCCCCATGCTCCAGACAAAGGTCCAGCGCACCGTTTCCCACACCATATCCCGGTTCCGTTCCCCGAAGAAACGCCCCGTAAGGGCCTCTCCTGCATAGGCAAAGCCATCCGTGAAATAGGAGAAGAGCAGCAGCAGTTTCATCAGGATCGAGGCCGTGGCCAGCATCAGGTCGCCATAGCGGGCGGACAGGATGGTAAAGCCGATGTAGACGGCGACCATGCTCAGCGAGCGCACGAACAAGTCACTGTTGATTTTCATGAATTTCCGCAGTTCTCCGCCGCGGAAGGCGGTACGGAAATCGGCGGCACCCAGGCCCACGAACGTGCTGCGCCGGTATTTGGCCAGCACCACCCCTATGGCGAAAAGCAGGCCGGCATACTGGGCCGTGACGGTGCCCGCCGCGATGCCCCCGAAACCAATGGCCCGGGCCAGCAGGATACTCGCGACGATGTTCACCCCGTTGACTACCAGGTCGGTCAACATGGAACTGACGCTGTCCTGCATGCCGATGAACCAGCCTCGGAAAGCCATCAGGGCCAGGCTCGCCGGAGCGGCCCAGATGCGGATAAAGAAATATTGCTCAGCCAGTTCCCGCACTTGCGGACTGCAGTCGACAAACAGGAAAACGCCTTTGACGAAGGGCCATTGCAACAGCAACATGACCCCCGCAATCAGGAAAGCCAGGCCCACCCCGCGTACCAGCAGGGAGGCCATTTCGTGCCGGTCGCCGCGGCCCCAGGCCTGGGCGGTCATGCCGCCGGTGCCGACCCGCAGGAAACCGAAATTCCAATAGAGCAGGTCGAAGAGCATGGACCCAATCGAAATACCCCCGATCAGGGTCGCCGCTTCTCCGGCCGAGAGGTGACCGGCGATGGCCAGGTCCACGAGACCGACCAGCGGGATCGTGATGTTGGCCAGGATGCTCGGGATGGCCAGGCGGAGGATTTCTTTGTTGAGCGCCCTCATTGACGGAATTTGGTGTCCTCCTCGAGCATGCCGAGGTAGGAGGAATAGCGTTCAGGACTGATGGTCCCCACCTCCACGGCTGCCTTGACGGCGCAGCCGGGTTCGTGGGTATGGGTGCAGGGGGTGAAACGGCAGTCACGGGCCGCCTTGAGCATTTCCGGGAAATAGAGGGCGATCTCTTCTTTTTCCAGCCGGACCAGGCCGAAGCCCCTCAGCCCCGGTGTATCAATAATATAGCCCCCGCTCGAGAGGCGGTACATTTCGTATAATGAAGTCGTGTGCTTTCCCTGCAGGTGGGCGTCGGAGATCCTTCCCACCTTCGGGTCGAGGGTCGGATCGAGGGCATGGATCAGGGAGGATTTCCCCACGCCGGATTCGCCGGAGAACAGGCAGACCTTGTCCTTGCAGTCTTCCCGAAGGGCATCGATCCCCTCCCCGGTGAGGACGGAGGTCTCGATGACCGGATAGCCGGCTCCCTCATAAATCCGGTGGAAATCCGCCACATACTCTTCCGCCTCTTCCCGATAGAGGTCGACCTTGTTCATGACGATCGTGGCCGGGATCCCATACACTTCGCAGGTCACCAGCAGCCGGTCCAGGAAGGGCAGCTTGATCTGCGGGAAATACAGGGAGACGACCAGATAGGCCCGGTCCAGGTTGGCCGCGATGACATGGCTCTGGCGGGAGAGGTTGGTGGACTTGCGGATGATGTGGTTCTTGCGCTCGAGGATCTCGGAAATGGTCGCCGGATGCAGCATGTCGACCGCTTCCGTACCTTGTCCGTCAGGGACTTCCGCTTCATATCGGACATGGTCTCCGACCGCGACTGGATTGGTCGAGGAACCGGCATCCAGCCGGACCTTTCCCTTAAGGACCGCCGGGAACGGGGCCCACGCCGGGAGGGCGGACAGCAGGAAATGGCTGCCCGCATTTTTGATCACCGTTGCTTCTCCCCGTAGGATCATCCGCTTGAAAATTTGTACAAAGATAATTATATTTGTGGACAACGCTAAAATCTATTCTCATGATAACCGAAAGCCAGATCCGTACCCTGACACAGGGCCTCTTCTCCAAGATACAGTTTACCGAGGAGCCGAAAGGACTCTATGACCCGCTCCGCTACATGATTGCGCTGGGAGGCAAGCAGTTGCGTCCCCGTCTCTGCCTGACCGCCTATTCCCTGTTCAAGGATGAATTCGACGAGAGCATCCTGCAGCCGGCCGCCGCGCTCGAGGTCTTCCACAACTTCACCCTGATCCACGACGACATCATGGACAAGTCCCCGCTCCGCCGCGGGAAGCCGACCGTCTGGACCAAATGGGGCGAAGACGGCGCCATCCTTTCCGGCGACGTCATGTGCATCGACTCCTACCGCCGCATCGCCATGGCCCCGGCCGCGGTGCTCCCGCAGGTGCTCAACCTCTTCAGCACCACCGCCGCCCAGGTCTGCGAAGGCCAGCAGCTCGACATGGATTTCGAAGAATTGCCGGAAGTTCCCATGTCCCGGTACATGAAGATGATCGGACTGAAAACCGGCGTGCTGATCGCCTGCTCCGCCAAGATGGGCGCCCTGATTGCCGGCGCGACCGAAGACGAATGCGACAACCTCTATGACTACGGCTATTCTCTCGGCCTGGCCTTCCAGGTCGCCGACGACTACCTGGATGCGTTCGGCGATGAGAAGGTCTTCGGCAAACCCATCGGCGGGGACATCGTCAACAACAAGAAATGCTGGCTGACGACCCGGGCCCTCGAGAAGGCCGACCCGCTGCTGCGCGAGGAGATCCTCGGCGCCATGGACATGCCCGTGGCCACGCAGGAGCAGCGTGACGAGAGAATCGCCCGCTTCAAGGGATTCTACACGACCCTGCATGTCGACGAAGATGCCAAATATGAGATCATCCGGCTGACCGAAGAGGGCCTCGGCTACGCCGCCCAGAGTTTCTCGGGCGTGCGGCTCATGACCCTTCGCCGCCTGGCCGACCGGCTGGTCGGACGTACCCGATAACCAACCCAAAATACGACTGATATGAAACGTACTTATCTTCTGCTCTTGACGGTGCTTGCCGTCAGTTGCGGCGTCCGGTCCAAGGGGCCGGCTGAACCCGTCATCACCCCGCCGGATGGCTACAAGCTCGTCTGGCACGACGAATTCAACACCGGGACCGCCCTCAGCAACGAGTGGGTCCATGAGGTCAAGCCCGACCACTGGGTCAACCAGGAACTCCAGAACTATGTCGACGGAGCCGCGCCGGACGGCCGGCGGGTCACCGAGATCAAAGACGGAAACCTGCTGATCCACTGCTTCAAAGGGGCCGACGGAAAGATATATTCCGGCCGTGTATACGGCCACCGCGACACCGGCTGGCTCTATGGCTATTTCGAGGCCCGGATGTGGCTTCCTTCCGGCCGCGGCACCTGGCCCGCCTTCTGGATGATGCCGGTGGACCCGCAGGGTTACCGCTGGCCGCGCTGCGGTGAAATCGACATCATGGAAGAAGTCGGCGTCGTGCCGAACGAGGTGTCCTCCTCCTTCCATACCTGGGACTACAACCACACCCGCGGCACCCAGAAGACCCATCGCATGACCATCGAGAATGCCGAAGGCGGATGGCATGTCTATGGCCTGGAATGGACGCCGGACAGCATGACGTCCTACGTGGACGGTCAGGTCCAGCTCGCCGTGAAGAAATCCGAAATGGGTGACGGTCAGGACCAGTGGCCGTTCCACTATGCCTTCTACCCGATCTTCAACCTCGCCTGGGGCGGCAGCTGGGGCGGCATGCGGGGCGTCGACGAGACGGCCCTGCCCATCACGATGAAGGTAGACTGGATCCGCATTTACCAGAAATAAAGATTTAATCGCTATCTTTGCGGTGCAGTCCCCTCTTTGGGGCTGCACCGTTTTTTCATGGAGAAAAGAGAACTGGAGATCATGGCCCCCGCGGGCAATTTCGAATGCCTGCAGGCCGCGATACAGGGCGGTGCCAATTCCGTCTATTTCGGCATCGGCCGGCTCAACATGCGGTCCCACTCGGCGAACAATTTCGCGCCGGAAGACCTGCCGGAGATTGTGCGGATCTGCCGCGAGGCCGGAGTCCGTACCTACATGACCCTCAATATCATCCTCTACGGCGAGGATATCGCCGCCGCGCATGAAGCCCTGGATGCCGCGAAAGCCGCCGGGGTCGACGCCATCATCGCCTCCGACATGGCCGCCATCCTCTACTGCCGCCAGATCGGGCTCGAGGTCCACATCTCCACCCAGCTCAGCATTTCCAATTACGAAGCCCTGAAATTCTACGCCCAGTTCGCCGATGTGGTCGTCCTGGCGCGCGAGTTGAACCTGGCGCAGGTCAAGGAGATCCATGACAAGATTGTTGCTGAAGACCTCCGGGGACCGTCCGGGGAACTTGTCCGGATCGAGATGTTCGCCCACGGGGCGTTCTGCATGGCGGTTTCCGGGAAATGTTACCTCAGCCTGGACCGGCTCGGATCCTCGGCCAACCGGGGCGCCTGCCTGCAGGTGTGCCGCCGGAGTTACGCCGTCCGGGACCTGGAGAGCGGCGAGGAACTGGTGGTCGACAACAAGTATATCATGTCACCCAAAGACCTCTGTACCATCGAGTTCATGGACAAGTTCATCGAGGCGGGGGTCAAGGTGTTCAAAATCGAGGGACGTGCCCGGAGCGCGGAATATGTGCGCCGGACGTCCGCCTGCTACCGCCAGGCGGCCGATGCCGTCTGCGACGGGACCTATACGCCTGCTTTGACGGCTGCCCTGAAAGCCTCGCTGGCGGAAGTCTTCAACCGGGGCTTCTGGGACGGGTACTACATGGGGGCAAAACTCGGGCAGTGGAGCGCCATCTACGGCAGCCAGGCCACCCGCCGGAAGGTCTATTTCGGCAAGGTTACCAATTGGTTCGACCGGATCGGCGTGGCCGAGATCCTCGTCGAGGCCCATCCGCTCCGGCGCGGCGACGAGGTCATGGCCATCGGCCCCACAACCGGCTGCGTCACGTTCCGGGCCGATGACATCCGGGTGGAATTCGCTTCGGTCGACGAGGCGCCCAAGGGGGTGCACTGCTCCGTCGCCCTGCGGGCCGACAACCTGACCGGGGACAGTGCTTCTGCCTTGCAGGCCGGTCATTCCGACGGCGTTGCTCCGGCGGTCCCGAAACTCCGCCGTGGCGACAAGGTCTTCCTTTGGGTGGAGGGTGAAGGTGATTGAATGATTAGCCCCCCGTAATTGATAAACATTGCATTATGAGAACTTCCTTCAAACTATTCCTTAGCTGCTTCTTCGCGCTGACCCTTTCTGCGGTCTTTTCGACGGTCGTTTCCGCCCAGTTCCGTCCTGACCGGATCGAACTGGACCACGGCGTATTCTACGATGGGAACGGACAGGCCCTCAGCGATGCGCAAGTCCGTTCACTGTTCGGGGACGATATCTACCATGAAACCTATGTCGGGGCCCGGCAACAGTTCCGTTCCGGCCGGACGCTGCTGACCGGCGGCCTGGTCGCACTCGGAGCCGGACTCGCCTGCACGATCGTCTCCGCCAACTCGGCCGAAACAGGCTTTGACGGCGATTATTATTATGACGACTCTGCTCTAGCCGGCATTTGGCTCGGCATCATCACCATGGCTGCCGGCGGAATCGCCATCGACGCCGGCATTCCCCTGATGATCATCGGCACCCGCCGTCTGGCCTGGATGGAAGGGGAATACAACAGCCGTCCCGCCCCCGCCTGGTCCCTCTCCTTCCGCCAAACCGCAAACGGCGCCGGCCTCGTCCTCTCCTTCTGAGGACTCCGAGCCCACCACAGCCTTGCGGAGGCCTTTCTGAGCAACCTGCCCCCGGGGCCACATGAGTCCTTCTGTAACTTGCCGGGCCACCTGAGGTCTTCTGTGATTTGCCAAGGCCACCGGAACCCTCCTTACCCTCCGAGTGCTTCACTGCCTTGCTTAGGTCTCCAAGTCACTTGAGCATTTCTGGGCAACCTAAGTTCTTAACTGTCTTGCTGATACCTCCAAGACTGCCAGGGACTTCACTGCCTTGCTTAGGTTTAGAAGACTGCCGGGGGCTTCACTGACTTGCTTAGGTCCCCAGCCTTCAAAGCGAGCGCTCCGGCCTTTTACTCTCCCCGCCAGCGTGCACGCTCAGGACAGGCGTGCCCTACCTTACTGGGTTCTTGAATTCCGCAAACGAGCGGGAAATGTAAATATCTATAATACAGACATATATGCGACCTTTATGGCAATTATTTTTGCCATAAAGGTCGCACAATCAACAGTGAATCAATCAATTGTATTTTTCGCTTAGTTAGATAATCGACACATTATTTATGACGAGGAATTCAAAAACACCTGGGGAGTAATTGTATGATTTATAAATCCCCGCCAGCGTGCACGCTTAGGGATAGGCGGCGGTATCCGCCCTCCTCGCTGGGCCTCTCGGTTATCATCAATTCACTCTTTTAGGGTAAACAATTTAGGACGACACACCCACCAAGAAATGGAACTTTATGATTTTCAGACATTTAAACCAGTATCATGTAGTATTATTACGACATGAAGTGATGCTAGAGTGTTGATAACCAGCGCACTACATTTCTTAATCACTGAACCTAATCTGTCAATTACATTTAGGACGACTCACACCGCCTGCATCATAAAGTGCTCACTCTCAAACTTTTATGAATTTTAAGGAAGTGATTTCGCTTTCCTTAAAATACGGAAGAAACTAATAATCATTAGCTTACGTTGCAGGCCAATTGACGAAGGGAAGGAGAGACCGGCTGATCCGGAAGCAAAGTCCGCGAAGCATTGCGAGCGAAAGGGCTACTTTCGCCCGCGAAGAAATAAAATCGAGCTGCTTTGCGGGCGAAAGCGCATGTTTTGCTTACGAACAAATGAAGTGGGCTGCTTTATGAGCGAGAGCGCCGGATGGCGGCAAGCCTCCGGACGGCGTAGCCGCCCGCGGCTCCGTGAGCGGGAGGGGCCCGCGAGCGAAGCGAAGTGGGAGGGATAGCCCCGAAGGGGCGTACCGCTCCGGAGGCTTGCTGCCGCAGGCGCGAAGCGATGCGCGGCAGAGAGCAGAACAAGACGCGGAGCTGCCGCAGGCGCGAAGCGATGCGCAGCGAAGTAGAGCAGAGCGCGGCGCGGCGAAGCAGAGCAGGGCGCGGCGCGGCGAAGCAGAGCAGGGCGCGAGATAGGCCGCATCGGTGCGGGAAAGGGAAGGTTTTTGGGGGAAGCGAAAGAAGTTAGTATGGTTTTTGCTAACTTTGCGCTGGCTTTACATATAGAACATGAAGAAAAACACGATATTCGCCGCCGTTGCGGCGCTGCTGCTGACCGGCACGGCCGCCTGGGGTCAGTCCAAGCAATTCAAACTCGGCCAGTGGGTCGAGATCCAGAATGCCATCCTCGGCGAACTCAGCCGCAGCTATGTCGATACCCTCCCGCTGGAACGGATGCAGCTCGCCGGCATCGACGCCATGCTCGAACAGCTCGATCCGTATACGGTCTACGTCCCGGAAGAGGAACAGGAAGACTTCGAAATGATGCTCGGCAAGACTTATGGCGGCATCGGTGCCATCATCTACAAGCCTGAAAAAGAAGGGAATGTGTTCATCAATGAGCCGTACGCCGACTCCCCCGCCGTCCGCGCCGGACTGCGCAGCGGCGACCAGCTGCTCGAAATCGACGGCGTCAGCACCCACGGACTGGACGCCTCCCAGTGCAGCGAACGGATGAAGGGCAAGCCCGGCACCGTCGTGCATTTCAAGGTCCAGAAGGCCCGTACCGGCGAGATCGTCAACGTTGACGTGACCCGCGAGCGGATCCACCTGCCCGATATCGAATACCACGGAATGCTCAATGCCTCCGACGGTTACATCCTCCAGACCGGATTCACCGAAAACGTCTCCAACGAACTCCGCAGCGCCTTCAACGACCTCAAGAAACAGGGCATGAAGCGCCTGGTCCTCGACCTGCGCGGCAATGGCGGCGGCCTGATGTCCGAAGCCGTCAACATCGTCTCCCTCTTCGTGCCGAAAGGCTCCCTGGTCGTCTCCCAGCGCGGCAAGGACAGCACCGACTACAAGGAATACAAGACCGTCCGCGAACCCATTGACACCGAGATTCCGATCATCGTCCTGGTCGACGGCGGCTCCGCTTCCTCCTCCGAAATCGTGACCGGCGCCCTGCAGGACCGCGACCGCGCCACCGTCATGGGCCGCCGCACCTATGGGAAGGGCCTCGTGCAGACCATCCGCCCGCTCCCCTACAACGGCCAGCTGAAAGTCACCATTTCCAAGTATTATACGCCCTCCGGCCGCTGCGTACAGGCCATCGACTACGCCCGCCGCGGCGAGGACGGCAGCGTCTCCCACATCCCGGACTCCTTGACCCATGAGTTCAAGACCCTCCACGGCCGCACGGTCCGCGACGGCGGCGGCATCACCCCCGATGTCGAACTGCCCGCGTACAACTACAGCCGGCTCGCCTATGCCCTCGTGGTCGGCGGCATCATCGACCATTATGCCCTCGACTATGTGGGCCGCCACGCGTCCATCCCGGCCGTCGAAGACTTCCATTTCAATGAATATGAAGACTTTGTCGAATTCGCCAAGAAACAGGAATTCGACTACCGGTCCAGCGCCATGGCCTATTTCGACCAAATGAAGAAAGAGCTGGAGAAAGACGGCATGGCCGAAGGGGCGAAGGAGCAGCTCGAGGCCCTCAAGGCCGTCATCGACCGGGACAAAGAACAATTCCTGCGCGACAGCAAGGAGGAACTTATCCCCTTCATCGAAGAGGAGATCGCTGTCCGCTATTGGTTCCAGGAAGCCGGCATCCAGGTCCGTCTCCGCTACGACGACCAGCTGAAAGCCGCCCTGGAAAAACCTATGATTCAATTCTAAATCATGAAAATCGTATTTGCCACAGGCAACCGCGGGAAACTGCGCGAGGCGCAGGAAATCCTGGGCGGTGCCTACGAACTGGTCACGCCCGCTGACATGGGCCTGACCGAAGATATCCCCGAAACCGGCGCGACCATCCGCGCCAACTCCGTCCAGAAAGCGGAATACATCAAAGACCACCTCCACACCGACTGCTTCGCCGACGATACCGGCCTGGAAGTCGACATCCTGGGCGGCCGTCCCGGCGTCCACACGGCCCGCTACGGCGGCCCCGCCAAAGACTTCGACGCCAATATGGACCGGCTCCTCGCCGACATGGCCATCGCCGAGAAAGAAGCCTCCGTCGCCCGCAGCTACGGCCTGAACATGATACACGCCAACCGCAAGGCCCGTTTCCGCACCGTCGTCACCCTGATCGTGAACGGGCAGATGCAGCTATTCGACGGGACCCTTGAAGGAACCATCGCGTACGGAAAGAAAGGCAAGGGCGGCTTCGGGTACGACCCCGTGTTCATCCCGGACGAAATCCCGACCGCGGACGGATCGCTGGTCCCCAACACGGAGCGCCTGACCCTGGCCGAACTCTCCGAGGAAGACAAAAACGCTATTTCGCACCGCGGCAAGGCCTTGCGCGCCATGGCAGCCTACCTGAATGAAAAATAGCACCCAGCTCATTGTCCTGAACCATACCAAGTTCGGAGAAAACAGCATCGTCGTCCACACCCTCAGCCGGGCCTACGGACGACGGGGCTTCCTCATCCGGGTCGGCAAGAAAGGCGCCATGTCCCTGTTCCTGCCACTGAATATCCTCGAGGCCGAGGTTCATGAAAACCCGAAGGCCAATCTCTGGAGCGCCACCGCCCTGACCGCCCTCGATCCCCTTTCCGGCATCCGCAGCAACCTCTACAAGAATACCATGACCCTGTTCATGAGCGAGGTGCTCTACCGGACCGTCAAGGACGGGGAAGGCGACGAGGCGCTGTTCGACTGGTGCCGGCGGTCCATCCTGACCCTCGATGCCCTCCAGACCGATTTCAGCAACTTCCATCTCCTCTTCCTCCTCGGCCTGGCCGGCGCGCTGGGTTTCAGCCCGACCGCCCAGGACCTGGCTCCGTTCGCCGAACACCATTTCCGCGACATCCGCAACCTGCTGGAGGCGGATTTCTCGGAGGCGCTGCTCCTGCCGCTCAGCGGAGAAACCCGGAACGGCATCTGCGAAGAGATCCTCCGCTACCTGGAATTTCATACCGAATCCCGCATCGACGTCCGGTCCCTGGCCGTCCTGCGGGAACTTTATGCATAAACAACCCCTGGCGATGCGTACCCTCACCCCTGCCCTCCTCATTGCACTGACGATCCTTTCCTCCTGCAAGGAAAAACCTGCAACCGGCGACCTGACCCGTGGCATCGGTGTCTACCCTGGAAACCCCGCCGAGTATTCCGGACCTTCGGAAGAAAATGGCGGTGACGCCTACCGCAACGTGGCCCTGCGGCGTGCGGTCCACCACTCCTCCAGTATCGACTACAACCTTACCGGTCATTTGATTACGGACGGCATCGTAGCCGATTCGTCACCGTATTACATCGAAATGGTGACGGACAAGGGGCCGATGGAAAAGCGGGACAGGGAACGGCTTTTTGACGATAACACGACGTCCCTCACCGTGGATGGGAGCGCGGATGCTTTCCTGGCCTTCGTCCTGCACAACGGCCACATCGACGCGGATGTCCTCAACCTGACGGGAAGCGTCCAGTGCGATCCGGAAAAGGGAACGGGCTATGACATCGTCCTCGAAGCCAGTGAAAACGGGACCGACTGGACGGTCCTGAAAGAATTCAAGGGCAACGACCTCCCCGGCACGCCGCGCATGAACCGCTTCCGTACGATGCCGGGCGCGGGTTCGCAGAACGTTGCGGTGTCCGCCGGTCTCGGCGGCCCGGCGGCGCAGACCCGCCCGCAGATGACCCCTGAGATGGAAGCCCAGATCCGAAGGATGATGAACAACCGGATGGTCGATTTCTCCGCTCCCCTGCCCGCCGGACAACGGTTCCTTACCTACCGCATCCGTCTGAATGCTCCCTGCGCCACCACCTGGACCTTCCAGGAAATGAATTTCCTCCGCAAAGGGCAAGAAATCAAGGTGCTTCCTTCTTTCGGCTATTTCAGCGCCTGGATGCCGGAAGGGCAGACCGGAGAATGGGTCTATGTCGATCTCGGCGCCCCCGCCGCTTTTGACAAAGTCACGCTCCGCTGGCTCGAGAAACCCGCCGGCGGCGTAGTGGAGGTTTCCGATGACGCGGCTTCCTGGAAGAAAGTTGCCGATCTCCCGCAGGGAGACGCCCTTGTGGATGAAATCGCGGTCTCCGCGACCGCCCGTTATGTCCGCCTCTCCGGATTGGACGCCCGGACGGATGGACGGATTTCCCTGACGGAAATGGAAGTCTACGGCAAGGGCGGCCTCGTCCCGCAACCGGCTCCGCAGCCGCAGGCCAAGGGTAACCGCCTGTATCTGAGCGGCGGGGAATGGAAACTCCAGCGCGCCTCCGAGGTAACGGCCGAAGGCGGGCAGATTGCGACCGAAGGCTTCAACCCGGAAGGCTGGATCATCGCGACCGTCCCGGGTACCGTGGCCACGTCCTACTATAACATCGGCGCCATCCCGGACATCCGCTACGATGACGACCAGCTGCAGATTTCCGAATCCTTCTTCCTTTCGGATTTCTGGTACCGGGATGCCTTCGAGCTTCCTGCCACGTTCCAGGGCAAGGAACTTGTCCTGAACTTTGACGGAATCAACTGGAAAGCGGACGTCTATTTCAACGGTACGTTCGTCGGGCACATCGACGGCGCCTTCACACGGGGCCGGTTCGATGTGACCAGCCTGGCGCAACCCGGCACCAACTACCTGGCTGTCAAGATCTACAAGAATGACAATCCCGGCATCATCAAGGAACAGAACCGTATCACGGCCGACACCAACGGCGGTGTGCTGGGCGCCGACAACCCGACCATGCACTGCTCCATCGGCTGGGACTGGATCCCGACCGTCCGCGGCCGCAACATCGGCATCTGGAACGATGTCTGGCTGGCTGCCTATGACGGAGGAGTCAGCATCGATGACATCTTCGTCGATACCGACCTCCCGCTGCCGTCCACCGATTATGCGGACCTGAAGCCGACCCTGACGCTGACCAACCACTCCGACTCGCCGAAGAACGCGGACATCCAGCTCTGCTACGGTCCCGTCAAGCTGGCGGGTGAGGCCGTCCTCGCCCCGGGCGAAACCCGTGACGTGGAAATCATCCCCGGAAGGCTCGCCAAGCCCGAACTCTGGTGGCCCGCCGGCTACGGCGACCAGCATCTGTATGAAGTCACGGCGGAAGTCTGTGTGGATGAGAAGGTTTCCGACAGCCGGACCCTCCTGTCCGGTGTCCGCGAAATGAGCTACACCACCGACGGCGGCATCCTGGACATCTATGTCAACGGCCGCCGCCTGATCGGCAACGGCGGAAACTGGGGCTTCCCGGAAATCAACCTGAATTACCGCGCCCGCGAATATGACATCGCCGTCGCCTACCATGCGGACATGAACTATACGATGATCCGCGACTGGGTCGGCCAGACGGGCGACGAAGAGTTCTACGAGGCCTGCGACCGCCACGGCGTGATGGTCTGGCAGGATTTCTGGCTGGCCAATCCGGCAGATGGTCCGAACCCGGATGACAACGACATGTTCATGGCCAACGCCGAGGACTATGTCCGGAAGATCCGGAACCACCCGAGCATCGCCCTGTATGTCGGCCGCAACGAAGGCAATCCGCCGGAGATCCTCAACACGGGTCTGGAACAGCTGGTGAAACGGCTGCATCCCGGCATGTATTACATCCCGCATTCCGCTTCGGGAATGGTCAGCGGCAACGGCCCTTACCGCGCCCTGCCGGTAGAGGATTATTTCACCGCCGAGAGGGGCAAGGACCGCCTCCACAGCGAGCGTGGCATGCCCAATGTCATGACATACGAGAGCATGACCCAGATGCTCCGTCCGGAGCACCAGTGGCCGCAGAACAGCGTCTGGGGCGTACACGACTACACCCTGGAGAATGCCCAGAGCTGTGCCACCTTCAACGAAATGATCCAGAAAGCCTTCGGAGAGCCGAAGGACCTGAAGCAGTTCACGCAGTGGGCCCAGTGGATCAACTACAACGGCTACCGCGCCATGTACGAATCCCGTAGCTGGAACCGCAAGGGCCTGCTGATCTGGATGAGCCACTCCTGCTGGCCGTCCATGGTCTGGCAGACGTATGACTACTACTTCGAGCCTACCGCCGCCTACTTCGGCGTCAAGAAGGCCTCCGCGCCGATCCGCATCCAGTGGAATCCGGTCTCCGGCCAGGTGGAAGTCGTCAACAACAACGCCTCCGACCAGAGCGGCCTGACGGCCTATGCCGCCATCGTCAACTACGACGGCAAGGTCATCGCGGAGAACCAGGCGACCCTGGACAGCCCCGAAGACACGACGACGCCCCTCTTCCCGCTGACCTTCGACAGCCCGGAACTGTCCGATGTGTACTATATCAAGCTCCGGCTGACCCAGGGCGAAAAGCTCCTCGCAGACAACTTCTACTGGGAAGGGAAGGAAGACGGCAACTACAGGCAGCTGCTGACCCTTCCGCAGGTCCGCCTGTCCCTCTCCCGGAAGGTAACCTGCGAGAACGGCACCTACAAGATGACGGCGACGGTCAGGAACGGAAGCCGCACGCCGGCCCTCATGGTCCGTCTCAAGGTCCAGGGCAAGGAAAGCGGCGAGCGCATCCTCCCCGTCTTCTATGAGGACAACTACTTCTCCCTCCTCCCCGGAGAAGAGAAGACGGTCCAGATCACCTTCAAGGCGGAAGATGCCCGCGGCGAGACCCCAGTCCTCGAGATGAGCGGTTTCAACGTAAAGGAAGTAACAAAATAAGCGTCATTGTCCCCTCTTCCCGTTGAAGTTTGAAGAATTCTGCGTACATTCGCAAACATTTTTAAAGGAAACACCGGAACAATGGCCAAAATGAAAGCCTCCACCCGTTCGACCGTCGAAGCCGTCATCTTCCTGGCGGTGCTGGTCGGCATCTTCTGGGCGCTGGGCAGCCGCATGGGCAGCGGCAACATGCTCAAGACCCTGATGAACACGGCGCACGACCTGCTGCTCAACACGGTATTCTACCTGATGGGCATCACCGTGCTGACCGGTGCGCTTTCCAAGCTGATGGCCGAATTCGGCGTCGTCACCCTGCTGGAGAAATTCCTCCGCCCGCTGATGAAGCCCCTTTTCAACCTGCCCGGCGTCGCCGCCCTCGGCGCCGTGATGACCTTCCTGTCCGACAACCCGGCCATCATCGCCCTGTCCAAGGACCGCTCATTCGCCTCCTATTTCAAGAAATACCAGCTCATTTCGCTGACCAATTTCGGCACCGCCTTCGGCATGGGTTTCGTGGTCATCATCACCATGATCAGCTACGGAAACGCCTCCGCGGCCCTGATCGGCCTGGTCGGCGCCTTCTGCGGCTCCATCATCTCGACCCGGATCATGCAGCGTTCCTGCCGCAAGGCCTGGCCCGTGGAAATGGAACAGCCCGTCATCGAGGCCAGCCAGGAAGAGCTGGCCGAGGAACGGATTGAGAATGAGGAACAAAACGGTATTTTCATGCGGTTCCTCAACGCCCTGCTGGACGGCGGCAAGAACGGCGTGGAGCTCGGCCTGCAGATCATCCCGGGCGTGCTGATCATCACCACGGCCGTCATCATGATCACCTTCGGGACCGGAGACGCCGGCGTCTACAACGGCACCGCCAACCAGGGCGTCCCGATCCTGCCGTGGCTGGCCGACAAGGTCCACTGGATCTTCGAATGGCTGTTCGGGTTCAAGCACATGGAACTCATCGCTTTCCCGATGACGGCCCTCGGCGCCGTCGGTGCCGCGCTCGGCCTGCTGCCGACCTTCAATGCCGCCGGCATCCTCGACGGGAACGCCATCGCCGTGTGCACCGCCATCGGCATGTGCTGGTCCGGTTTCCTGTCCACCCACACCGCCATGCTGGACTCCCTGGGCTGGCGCAAGGCCATCTCCAAAGCCCTGGGCGCCCACACGGTCGCCGGCCTCTGCGCAGGCGTCATCGCCCACTTCCTCTTCCTGCTGGTCAGCCTCCTGTAGGCCACTCCCGTCCGGAAGGACCCACCGTCGCCACCTCCCACCATCCGGAGGTATTGCGGGATCGACGAGACCAGGCGCGAGGGCGTCCGGGACCATCGAATCCAACCGTACAAAGGAAAGCGACTATAAGAGGCTTTTTCTGCACGGTTGGAAGTAAAAACGAAAGAAATCGACAAATCCACATCCAACCGTACATTTCTATTTGTCTCCAAAGCCGATTTTATGGATTGTTGGATTTGATTCCCTATTTCCTAGCTTTTTTGTTGGATTATTTCATGGCAGCTCGTATCTTTAATCATACGATTCTGTCAAGATGAAGACACTGAAACATATCTGCTTCACTTCCCATGGGGAAGTCATGTTCCGCGACACGGAAGATGTGCGGCACTTTTTCAATATGATGGTCATTTCAGCATGGAAATACCAGATCCAGCTCCTGGTCGATACCGAGATGTCGAACCATGTCCACCTGATCCTTCTCGGAGAGCAGGTCGGTTCTTTTGTCAAAGAATTGAGGAAGCGCTACACCATGCACTTCAACAACCGATACGGGAGGAGCGGCAAGTTGGGTGAAAAGGGATACTTCTGCCTGGAAATCTCCGGGAACAACCACATCATCGCGGCAATCAGTTATGTCCTGCGGAATCCGCTTCATCACGGAGTGACAGGGACCGCCTTCGCCTATCGGTTCAGTGCCATAAACGACCTGTTCCGGGAAGACCTGGGGAAGTTCGACCAACCGACCCTGCTAAAAAGCCGGGAAGATATCGCCCGGGAACTTCCGCGCAGAGCGGAATTCCCGGATTCCTTCCAAATGACGACGGAGGGTTGGTTCACACGGGAATCAACGATGGAACTCCGCCAGACGGAACTATTGTTCGTTTCGCCGGCTGCTTTCGAATACAACATGTTCCGCAGGACAGATGAACGCTGGAAAGAAGAGCAGATGCGTGATCCCGGCAGCCTCCGGCCTATTTCATTTGCCGATATCGAGCCGGAGAACGCAGAACGGTTCATGCAGGAGTACCTGCGAAACGAGAAAGCCGGGACCTTCCGGAACACGGCCGCGCCCGATGATTTCGAACTCTGCCGGATCATTGACCGGGAAATACTCCCGGCAATGGGTAAACGAAGCGTCTATGAACTGTCCCGGCAAAACCGGCAAGAGATTGCGCGTTTCCTGCAGTTTCAGAAAAAAGCGACGGTTCCCTCCATCCAAAGATGTCTTGTTTGTTAACCGCCCTTCCATACCCGAAACCCTTGCTCCCGATTTCCCAGGCCCTCGACTCTCTCCGGGTTCCAGATCCGGATTTCCACATTCTCCGCTGGGCAACGAAAGGCTGGTCTTCCAACCAGCCGCAATAACGGCCACAGAAGGTGGTTTGGATGTACGGTTGGCTGCGTAACGGAGGCAAAAGCAGGGTTTTTCATCCAACCGTACATACCAAACGTCGCCAATCGATCTTTTATTGGATTGTTGGACCAAACGTTTCGCAAAACCCGCCTTGCACCCAATATTTCGCAAAACCCGTATAGCAGCTCACAATGATCCGCATGAGAGGTCCGTATGAAACGCATAAAGAAAGGTGCATCATAACGCATTTAAAAAAGCGTATCATTCAGCGGAAAAGCATCGCACAAAAAGTCGCACAAAGGGGGTCCAGGCATGATTTGAGACCTTTCGCGGCCTTTCTTCAAGCATGGATCGACAGCGCGGAGGCATTCTCCCAACTATAGGAAAAACAACGGATTATCGTCTTCGATGTCGCGGTTTTAAGACCGGAAGGCCTCTCCGCTCACACCCATTTTTCGACCATTCACACCCAAAAGTAAAACGTTTTGTTTTATTAGTATGGGCGCGGGGTTACCTTTGGGCCACACTGAACAAATAACACAAATCTCATGAAAAAGTTATTGACTTTCCTAACCGGCATGGCAATTCTCCTTGTCATGTCTGTCCGCGTATCCGCCCAGAACGGATATGAAGTGAGAGGTGTCATTTCCGATGCCATCGGCCCGGTGGTCGGCGCGTCCATCATCGAACGCGGCACGACCAATGGTACCGCGACCGGTCCCGACGGAGATTACATCCTCCGGGTATCCGGACCGCGCGCCATCGTCGAGGTCAGCTGCATCGGATACCAGACATTAACCTATGTCGCATCCGAGATGCCTTCCCGGATCACCATCCAGGAAGATACCGAGATGATCGATGAGACCGTCGTCGTCGGTTACGGTACGCTCAACAAGAAAGAGATCTCCTCCGCCGTCGTCAGCGTCAAGGCCGAAGAGTTCAACAAGGCCGCCCCGAACGCCATGACCCTCATCGTCGGTAAGGTCGCCGGTCTGAACATCGACACCAACGCCAGCGGTAACGCTTCCGGTTACCAGATCCGTGGCGCGACCTCCATCAACGGCGGCAACTCCCCGCTCGTGGTCGTCGACGGTATCATCGGCGGATCCCTCAGCGACGTCGCCACCCAGGACATCGAATCCATCTCCGTCCTGAAGGATGGTGCATCCGCCGCTATCTACGGTACCCGCGGTGCGAACGGCGTCATCCTCGTCACGACCAAGAAGGGCTCCGGCGTCGCCGGCCGCCTGCGCGTGACCTATGATTCCTATATCGCCACCCAGGTCCTCCACAAATTCCCGGAGACCTTCAGCCTGGACGAATGGCTCGAGCTCAACGAGACCCGCGGAAAGGCCGACTACGGCAACCGTGTCGAGAACGCCTACTACAAGGCCCTCAAGAACGACAAGCCGTACTATGACATGAACCAGCACATCACCCTCGCCGGTTCCACCGCCAAGAGCAACTACAGCCTGTCCCTGACCTACACCGACAGCAACGCGCTCACCAAGAACAGCGATTCCCAGAGCTACAGCGCCCGGTTCCAGATGAACCAGAAGATGCTGAACGATATCGTCGAGAGCAGCACCGTCGCCAACATCCGCGCCAATGTCAGCGAAGGCAACAGCGCCTCTTTCGCCGGCACCCCGTTCTCCAACCCGACCGTTCCGGTCTATGACGAGAGCACCCCGACCGGTTACTATTGGCCGACTTCCTCCACTGGTTCGACCAACTCCGTGGAAAACCTCATGGTCCCGACCAACAAGAGCCACTCCACGAACATCACCTTCCAGCAGGATATCAAGCTCAAGCTCTTCCAGAACGCTTACAACCTGCTCACCACCAACGCCAACGCGTCCTTCCGCTACAGCTCCAGCTACAACCATTCCTACACGCCTTCCACCATGCAGACCGCACAGATGTGGAACAACTGGGCCGGCTCCGCTACCCTGGGCAGCAACAACTCCCTGAGCCGCAGCTTCGAATGGCTTGTCAACTACAATTTCCAGAAGGGTGACCATACCCTCAAGGCCGTCGCCGGTTATTCCTACAATGACTCCGTCAACGAGAGCATGAGCATGACCAACCGCGACTTCCAGTACGACCAGTTCCTCTGGTACAACATCGGCGCCGGTACCTATCTGAAGGACGGCCAGGCGAGCATGAGCTCCGGCAAGGGCTACAACAAGATCGCAGGCGTCTTCGGCCGCGCGACCTACAGCTGGAAGAACCTCCTCACCGCCACCGCCTCCCTGCGTTACGAAGGCAGCTCCAAGTTCGGCCGCAACAAAAAATACGGTTATTTCCCGGCCATCTCCGCCGCCTGGACCATCTCTAACATGCCGTTCATGGCGGGCACCCGCAGCTGGCTCGACGAACTCCGTATCCGCGCCTCCTATGGTGTCACCGGCCGTAACGCCGGTTCCGACTATGCTTCCCTGTCCACCTACGCCTCCAAAGGCTCCCAGTACATGATGGACGGCGAATGGGTCCCGGGCTACGGCATCAACCGTAACGCAAACCCGAACCTCGGTTGGGAAACCGCCGTCGTCTACGACTACGGCGTGGACTTCGAATTCCTCAACCACCGCCTCTCCGGTAGCCTCGAGTACTTCGACCGCCGTTCCGAGAACCTGCTTTACACCTACACTGCCCCGCAGCCGCCGTATGTGTACTCCACCATCCAGCTGAACCTGGGTTCCACCTCCAACAAGGGTGTCGAACTCGCCCTCACCTGGCGCGACAACATCACCCGCGACCTGCGCTACAGCGTCAGCGGTACCTATTCCTACAGCGACGCCCGCCTCGTCAGCATCGGTAACGACGTCTACGCGGCTTCCTGGGTCGACCTCGGCTCCGCCGGCGGCCTCGGTTCCTCCGATAC
>ONQC01000009.1 GCA_900319855.1 uncultured Bacteroidales bacterium | reverse complement strand
AAGAAAGGGAATAATATGAAACGGATTCTATTTATCATGATGATGGCCGTGGCATGCGTAAGCATGTCGGCGCAAGAGACTTTGTTCGAGAAATTCGAAGACGCCAAAAACGTGGAGAGCGTTTATATCTCAAAGGCAATGTTCGACCTTATAGGCTCAGGTCTGGGCTCGAAGTTAGTGGGAGTGAAGTCAATGGAAGATTTTCTCATACGCGACAAGCTGTCGAAAATCGATCACTTGCATATCCTCAGCAGCAAGGATGCAAAGATGGCAAATATACTTGCCGAAGTTTTTACCGACTACTACAAAGAGGGAAAGTTTGAGGAACTGATGCGCATGAAAGATAATGGACAGAAGACTACAATCTACATGCAGCAAATGAAAAACAAAATGAGCGAATTCGGACTCTTCAGCACCGGCGGCTCCGCAGAAATTCTCCATCACGGACTTTTACCTGGCCGCCTGCGCCCGCTATCCCATCTATGGTGTCGTTCCCCCCGATTTCCGCATGATGGACGTCGGCAAGGTCGACACCCTCGCCGCCGCCGAGACCTTCCTCGCTGGTCTCGAGGGGAATCGAAAAATGTAACTTATTGGTCCTTAATATTTTATCCCCGCGTCCTGTTGTAAAATTACTACAGGACGCGGGGATAAAAATTTGAAAATCAAAGATTTATATTTCCTGATTCAACGGGACGGATGCAAATCGGGAAAGCAACTGGCGAAGATTTCTTCCGCCGGTCGGGTGGTGGAATCCAGCAGCCGGCCCTCGGGGGTGATGCCGAGGACGCGGGTGGAGAAAGCGGCGCTGTCCGAGAGGTCATGGGAGGAGAAGAGGAAGGAGGCGCCGGACTGTGCGGCGACCCGGCGGAGGGTCTCCAGTACGTTGCGTCGGCCTTCGACATCCAGGAATGCAGTGGGCTCATCCAGCAAAATCAATCCGGCCGGTGTTGGAGAAGGGTTCTCGCCTGGGCGTGCGGAATCGGGAAACGCGGCGGGTTGATCTTTGGACACCACCCGGACGAGGGCGGTGGCGATGCAGCCTTTCTGGAATTCGCCGTCGCTGAGCGTGGAGATGTCATGGGCTGCCAAGTCGCTGATTCCCAGTATGTCCATGGCATGGCTGATGGCCTGCTCCGCCTGGTAATGCAGCCGTCCGTCCCAGCCGCTTTCCTGGTAACAGGAGAGCCGGATGAATTCCCGCAGGGTGAACCCGGCGATTTTGGGGATACGGGTGGGGACCAGGACGACGGGGCCGCCCTCGAACCGCCCGGAGAGCGGCCGCAGGACGCCGGCCAGGGTCCGCATCAAGGTCGTCTTCCCGCTGCCGTTGGCGCCGCACAGCAGGATGCATTCGCCCGGACCGATCTGCAGGTTGATCCCGGTGATCAGGGCGCCGGCTGGCTGCCGGTCTGAGCCGGAGGTGGGCCGGCCGGAGCCGGAAGCGTTCCGGACACCGGCGGAATGCCCGACGGCGAGGACGTATGTCTGCAGCAGCGGTTTCATAAGCGGATTTGCCCCCTCCGTCCGGGCAGCAGGATATACAGGATCAAGGGAATGCCGACCAGGGCAAGGGTGCTGCCAACGGGCAGGGGCACCGGGGTCAGCTGGGCGATGAGGTCGGCGACCAGGGTCAGGACAGCGCCCGAGACCATGCAGAGCGGAAGGACACGGGCATGCCGGGAGGTGCCTGTCAGCCACCGGACGATATGCGGGGCCACGATACCGACGAATCCCAGCGGTCCGCAGAAGGCGGTCACGACGCCGGTCAGCAGGCAGGCCGAGAGCATGGCCCGGGCACGGATGCGCCGTACCGAAGCTCCGGCCAGGGTCGCATAGTCTTCTCCGAATAGAATGAGATCCAATCCTTTGGCTCCATACAGGGCCAAGGCCAGTCCGACCAGTAATGCGCCTCCCATCACCGCGATTTCCACCAGACGGCGCCCGGCGAAACTGCCTGCGGACCAGATGTAGAATACTTTCAGGCTCTCCTCGTTGGCCGAATACTCCAGGATCGAGGTCACGGCGCTCAGGATGAACCCGAGCAGGATGCCGAAGACCAGCAGGGTCCCGCCGCTGCGCAGCCGGGAGGAAGCGGCGAGGATGGCCAACGAAGTTAATATAGCGCCCAGGAAAGCCGCGGCCGGGATGGTCAGTCCGCCCAGCAGCGTACCGCCGGAACCGGCCAGCGCCAGGGTGGCCAGGGCGGCGCCGAGTCCCGCACCCGCACTGACGCCCATGATGTGCGGATCGGCGAGAGGGTTGCGGAACAGGGCCTGCATCTGGGCTCCTGCCAGGGCCAGGGCGGCCCCGGCCAGGATGGCCGTCAGTACACGGGGCAGGCGGAGGTCCAGCAGCAACTGGGTAAAAAGCGGATCACCCGGACGAAGCGGGACCCGGCCGATGGCCAGGTCCGCTATCGTCAGGACCAGCAGCAGGAGAATCCCGCCGGCAACGGTCCGCCGGTATGTCCGCACGGAGGGCATCAATACTTGTACTTCAGCCGTTTGAGGTTGGCGTCGGCGGAGCTGCCGCCAACCAGGATTTCATATTTCCCATGGATCGGCACCATGTTCTGGGCCTTCTCGTCCCACCAGAGGAAGGTCTCGTCGTCCAGTGGGATGCGGACGGTGGTCGTCTTTCCGGCCGGGATGGTGACGCGCTGGAAGGCACGGAGGGTCTTGTCGGGACCACCCTGGTCGTCCGGTTTGCGCAGGTACAGCTGGACGGTTTCGGTGGCTTCCATCTTGCCGGCATTGGTGACGGGGATGCTGACCACGCCCTTGGAAGCCTTCGGCTTGCCGTAGCGGAAGGTGGTGTAGCTCAGACCGTAGCCGAATTCATAGAGCGGATTGCCGCGGAAGTAGCGGTAGGTGTGGCCTTCCATATTATAGTCTTCGACCTCGGGAAGCTGCTCCACATTGCGGTAGAACGTGACCGGAAGTTTGCCGGACGGTGCCACGTCGCCGAAAAGGACATCGGCGATGGCGGTGCCGCCTTCCTGGCCCGGGTACCAGGCCTGCAGGATGGCATCGCAGCTTTCCGTTTCCGGAACCAGTCCGATGGCGCTGCCGGAGAAGTTGACCAGGATGACCTTCTTGCCGGCCTTGTGGAGGGCCTGGAGCAGCTCCCGCTGGACGGCCGGTAGTTCGATGTCGGTGCGGTCACCACCGGCGAATCCGGGCACCTGGACCGGCATCTCCTCACCTTCGAAACGGGGGGAGATACCGCCGGCAAACACCACGATGTCAATGCCTTCCAGCTGTTTCAGGACATTGTCTACATCCAAGGCAGGCAGATAACTCTCCTGGCTCTTCCGTTCGCGTTCCGCATAGGACTTGATGATGTCTATGCTGATCGCGTACTGCTTGGCAATGTCTTCGAGTTGGGCTTCACTCATCTCGGAGACTCCGGCGAACCGGCCCCGGGCAGCGGGCATGTATTCGTGACCGAGGATTCCGCAGGCGCGGAAGGAGACCACGTCCGGCATGCGTTTGCGGACGGCATCGAGCAGGGTGACGGTCGTTTTCGGAACCGGATTGTAGTTGCCCCACTGCATTTCGGCATCATTCGCGTTCGGGCCGATCAGGGCGATCTTCGCGTCCGGTGCGAGCGGCAGGATATTGTCGCGGTTCTGCAGGAGCACCAGGCTTTCCCGGGCAATCTTCAGCGACAGGGCGCGGTGCGCCGGGCCTTCGACGATGGACGGATCGAGGTGGTCCCACGGGGATTCGTCGTCCATCTCGCCGAGTTTGAAGCGCTGGGTCAGGATGCGGAGCAGGTTGCGGTTCAGGTCGGCCTCGCTCAGGAGGCCGGAGGATACCGCCTCGGGGATGTTGACATAGGTCTGTCCGCATTCCACGTCGACGCCCGTATGGACGGCCATGGCGGCGGCCATGACGGCGTTGTCGACGACCTCATGATGGCCTTTCTGGAAGAAATCCGGGATGGCCCAGCAGTCGGAAACGACCATGCCGTCGTACTTCCATTCCTCTCGCAAAATCTTCTGTACCAGATAGTCGGAGGCAGCGCAGGGGAGTCCGCGGAAGCGGTTGTAGGCCGTCATGACTTCCTGGACATGGGCTTTGGTGACCAGGTCTTTGAATGCCGGAAGATAGGTCTCGCGGAGGTCGCGTTCGGAGACCTGTGCGTCGAAATGATGGCGGTTGGACTCGAGGCCGGAGTGCACGGCGAAGTGCTTGGCGCAGGCGTGGGCCTTGCGGATGGGGGAGTCATCGGGGCCCTGGAGGCCGCGGACGACGGCCATGCCGAGCCGGCCGGTCAGATACGGGTCTTCACCGTAGGTCTCCATGCCACGGCCCCAGCGCGGGTCCCGGAAGATATTGATGTTCGGGGTCCAGAAGGTCAGACCCTGATAGATTTGTACGTTGTTTTTGTCTGCCTGGCGGTGCTTGACACGGGCTTCGTCGCTGACGGCCGTGAAGACTTCTTCGATCAAGGCTTCGTCGAAGGAGGCAGCCATGCCGATGGCCTGCGGGAAAACGGTGGCGGATCCGTTGCGGGCAACCCCGTGGAGGGCTTCGTTCCACCAGTTGTACTGGCGGATGCCCAGGTGCGGAATGGCCGGGGAACCGTTGACACAGAGGGAGGCTTTCTCTTCGAGCGTCAGCCGGCTCAGCAGGTCGGCGGCCCGGAGTTCAGGTGCGAGGGTTTTGTCCTGATAAGGATAGGTCTGGGCGTTGCCTGCCAGGACGCATCCGGCCAGCAGGGCGAGGGTCAGAAGGATTTTTTTCATAGTGGCTGCTCATTGGACATGCCAAGTTACCAAAAAATCCTGTTTTCCGCAAACCGGTTCCCAATTTGTTTTAGAAGCGCTTACTTCTGCTCCCCGGTGACTTCGAGACCGAGGTCGGAGGTGAGCTCGAGGAGGGCCTGGAAGGAGTCGGAGGAGATCAGGGAGCCGAGGGTTTCGAGGTTGAATTCCGTGTTTTTCATGATGTCTTCTATTTTTGTGTTTTACTTTTCGGTTCGTGAGAGATGCTTTTGTGATCTCTTTCTGGGTGCAAAGATAGGCCGAGCTTGTGCCGAGCTGAGGCACAAGCAAGAGAAAAATATGTTTAAAAGGTAGAAATAATGTTCTTAAAGGATAAGAATGACGTTTTTTGACACTTTTGCCCGCCGGGAATCCGGTATGAAGAATTTGCTGGGTAGATGCTCGGAATTCGACGGAATTATCCGTATCTTTGAAAGATGAATGAAATGCAGCAAATGGATACGCTTACGTTGATATTGATATTGGTCCTGGCGCTTGTCGTCATTGCCGCCGTCGTCGTCCTATTCCTGCTCCAGTCCCGGAGCAACCGGCAGCGCACCGAGCTTCTGCAGCAGCATGCGGCAGAGCGGGATGACCTGTTGCGCCAGCACGCCGCGGAGAAGGAAGGACTGCTGAAGGATGCGGAGAGCCAGAAAGCGGATCTCGTCCGTCAATATGAAGCGGCGAAGGATGGCCTGCAGGACCAGCTGGCGGCGCTGAAAGAGGAAAAAGCGGGCGTTGAGAGTCGCCTGAAGGCGCGCGAGGAGTACGAGCGTCAGCTCGAAGAGGCCCGCGAGCGCGAACGCCGCGAGGCGGCGGAGCGCCATGAGAAAGAGCAGAAGGCGATGGCTGAACAGCATGCGAAGGAACTGCAGCAGATGCGCGAGGTCTTCGAAAACCTGACGAGCCGCAATTCCGAGACCTTCAAGGTCCGCAGCGCCGAGACGATTTCCGAACTGCTCAAGCCGGTCCAGGAAAAATTTCAGGCCTTCAGCGAGGCCGTCAAGGAATCGCAGGAAAAGACCATGGAGCGGCATAACAAGCTGGAACAGAAGATTGTGGACCTGGACAACCGGTCGCAGGCCGTCTCCGATGAGGCCCGCAACCTGGCCAATGCCCTGACGGGCTATTCCAAGGTCCAGGGCGATTTCGGGGAAATGCTCCTGACCGATGTCCTGAAGAATGCCGGCCTGACCGAAGGCGTGCATTTCTTTACCCAGGGGGTCATGACCGACGCATCGGGCCACGAGATTAAGTCGGCCGACGGCCGGACGCTGATCCCCGATGTCATGGTCTATTATCCGGATGACACGACGGTCATCATTGACTCCAAAGTGAGCCTGACCGCCTACAACCAGTACCTGCTGGCCTCGACCGTCGAAGAACGGACCCGGCTGGCCAAGGCCCATGTCGCCAGCGTCCGTTCCCATGTGGATGAACTCAAGGGGAAGGACTATGCCTCTTATATCCCGGACGGGCGCCGCAAGGTGGAATTCAACATCATGTTCATCCCGGTCGAGGGCGCTTTCCGGTTGATGCTCGAGGCCGATCCGATGCTCTGGCAGGTGGCCAAGGACAACCGGGTGCTGATCGTCAGCCAGATGACCCTGATCATCGTGCTGAACATGATCCAGATGGCTTGGAAGCAGCATGAGCAGGAAAAGAACATCGCCGATGTCTACAAGACCGCCGAAGAACTGATGGGCCAGCTCAAGGGCTGGATGGACAGCTATGTCAAGCTCGGCGAGCACCTGGGGAAAGCGGCGGCGGCGTATGAAGAATCCAAGAAAAAACTGACGGATTCCAACCAGAGCGTCGTCAAGAAGATCGGCAAACTGGAGAAACTTGGGCTGGCCCCGAAGCGCTCCAATGCCAAGATCAAGACCGGCGCCCGGCTGGCCGGACCGGAGTCTGTCATCCCGCGGGAACTCGCCGCTTCCGATATTACGGAAGAATAGGGAGAATACTTATAAATTATTGGCGGAAAAACTTTTTTCTATAAAAAGAATGAAGTAATTTTGCATTCCGCTTTAAAACGTTAAAAGAAACAACCAACCTCATAATCCTTTCATTGCGATGGAAATGAAAAACGCATCTGCAGGAACGCTCGAATCCGGGGACATCATGGTCCAGATCGCCCCGCGGGAAGAAGCCGGCCTGCATATCGAACTGACCAGCTCCGTGGCGGCCCAGTTCGGGAATCAGATCAAGAAGGTCATCACCGAGACCCTGGAAGGCCTCGGAATCGACAAGGCCGATGTCAAGGCCGTGGACAAGGGTGCGCTGGACTGCACCATCCGGGCGCGCGTAACCGCTGCGGCGGTCCGTGCCACCGGCAAGGATGTCTGGAAATAAACGGAAGACTATGGAAAGATTACGCAGAACCATGATGTTCGTTCCGGGCAACAATCCCGGAATGATGGCAGATGCCCATATTTATGGTCCGGACTCGATCATGCTCGACCTGGAGGACTCCGTGACCATGGCGGAAAAGGACGCCGCCCGCCTGCTCGTCCACAATGCGCTGAAATCCATCGACTACGGGGATACCGAGATGGTGGTGCGCATCAACCCCCTGAACACCCCTTATGGCAAGAAGGATGTCGAGGCCGTCGTCAAGGCCGGCGTCGACGTGATCCGTATGCCGAAGACCGAGACCGCCGATGAGGTCCGCGAACTCGAGGCCGAGATCATCAAGGTCGAGGAGGAACTCGGCTGTGTCGGCCGCACCCAGATCATGGCCGCCATCGAGAGCGCCCTCGGCGTGGTCAACGCCTATGCCATCGCGACCGCTTCCAAGCGCATGATGGGCATCGCACTCGGCGCCGAAGACTACAGTGCCAACCTTAAGACCCAGCGTACCCCGGAAGGCTCCGAGCTGTTGCTGGCCCGCGAGACCATCGTCGTGGCCGCCCGCGCCGCCGGCATCTGCTGCTTCGATACGGTCTATTCCAACCTGGACGACATGGAAACCTTCCGCAAGGAGGTCGAACTGATCAAGACCCTCGGTTTCGACGGCAAGTCCATCATCAATCCCCGCCAGATCGAGGTCGTCAATTCCGTGTTCACCCCGACGCAGAAAGCCATCGACAAGGCCCTGCGCATCATCGCCGCCATCAAGGAGGCCCAGGCCAAGGGCTCCGGCGTCATCGCCGTGAACGGCAAGATGGTCGACCGTCCGGTCGTTATCCGCGCTGAGCGCACCATCCAGCTCGCCATCGCATCCGGTATTTTGAACAAGGAGGACGTACTATGAGAACATCGAAAGTCATGAGCCTCGAAGAGGCCATCCGCAAATCCGGCCTGAAAGACGGCATGACCATCTCCTTCCACCACCACTTCCGCGGCGGTGACAAGGTCGTCAACCTGGTGGTCGGCAAACTGGCCGAAATGGGCTTCAAGAACCTGCACCTGGCGGCTTCCAGCCTTTCCGACGTGCACGCGCCGCTGATCGACCATATCAAGAACGGCGTCATCACGAAGATTTCCACCTCCGGTCTGCGCGGCGAACTCGCCAATGAAATCTCCCACGGCCTGATGGCCGAACCGGTGGTCTTCCGCAGCCACGGCGGCCGCGGCAGCGCTATCGCCAGCGGGGAACTCCATATCGACGTCGCCTTCCTCGGCGCCTCTTCCTGCGATGAACTGGGCAATGCCTCCGGCTGCCCGCGCAGCGAGAATGCCAAGTCCATCTGCGGCTCCCTGGGCTACGCCCTGCCGGATGCCCGCTATGCCGACCATGTGGTCGTCATCACCGACGACCTGGTGGCTTATCCGAACGTGCCGAAGTCCATCTCCGCCTGCGATGTGGAGTCCGTCGTCGTGGTGGATTCCGTGGGTGACAGCTCCAAGATCTCTTCCGGCGCCATCCGCGACTCAAAGAACCCGCGCGACATCCTGCTCGCCCAGCAGGCTGCGAAAGTGATCATCAACAGCGGGTATTTCAAGGATGGCTTCTCCATCCAGACCGGAACCGGCGGCGCCTCCCTGGCGGCCGTGAAGTTCATCCGCGAGAGCATGATCGAGAAGGGCATCAAGGCCAGTTTCGCCCTCGGCGGCATCACCGCCCATATGGTGAAACTCCATGAGGAAGGCCTGATCGGCCGCCTGATTGACGTCCAGTCCTTCGACAAGGTCGCCGCCGAGTCCATCGCCCGCGACCAGATGCACCAGGAAGTATCTTCCGTCGAGTATGCCAGCGCCGACCATGCCGGTTCCGCCGTGCATGCCCTGGACATCGTGATCCTGTCCGCCCTCGAGGTTGACGTGAACTTCAATGTCAACGTCCTCGTCGGCTCCGACGGCATCATCCGCGGCGCCATCGGCGGCCATCCGGATACGGCCGAAGACAGCGCCCTCTCCATCATCGTCTGCCCGCTGCTGCGCGGCCGCATCCCGTGCGTCGTGCCGAAGGTGACCACCCTGATCACCCCGGGCAAGGGAGTCGACGTGGTCGTGACCGAATACGGCATCGCCGTCAATCCGGCCCGTCCGGAGATCGCCGAGCGCCTGAAAGAAGCCGGTCTCAAGGTGGTTGACATCCACGACCTGGCCGCCAAGGCCTCTTCCATCATCGGGACTCCGGATGCCCTGCCGTTCGGTGACAAGGTCGTCGGCATCGTGATGGACCGTCATGGAAAGGTCCTCGACAAGATCTACAACATCGTAGACTAGCATGGAGATATCGCTTGACGAGCTGCTGGCCTCCCGTGAGGCCCGCCGGGACTTCCAGGATGAACTGCTCCGCCGGTATCCGGGGAAAACCCTCGTATGCCTGACGGTGGTCATGCCCGGGAGCGTCAAGCGGAATACCCAATCCCTCATCGTGGCCCAGGCCGCCCTGTCCGCCCTCATCGCCCGTTTCGGCAGCGATATGACCGCCATGCAGGTGCGGGATCTGGCCACCGGATATGAAGCGTACCTGCTCACTTCGCTCTCCCCGCTGGAGGCGAAGCGGGCAGTTTGCCATATTGAAGAAACCCATCCACTGGGCCGTTTGTTCGACCTGGACGTGATGACCCGGGCAGGGGAGCCGGTATCCCGGGCCGATATCGGCCTGGCGCCGCGCCGCTGCCTGCTTTGCGACCGGGAAGCCCGCTGGTGCATGCGGAACCATACGCACACCCGCGAGGAACTGATGGCGCGGATCGGGGAAATGATCGATGCCTATGTCGGGTGAGTACGTGATCAGCGACATGCCGCTTTCGGTCGGCATGTTCCGCCGGAAGGTTGAGGCTTTCCTGGCGGAGAACGGTCTGCGGCTGGAGCCGGTGGACCGGTATGTCGTGCTGACGCGCGAAGGATCCGACGAGATCCTGGCCGGCGGGGGACTGATGGGCGATATCATCCAATGCCTGGCCGTTTCCGAATCCCTTCGGGGCGAAGGACTGATGGGCCGGCTGGTCTCGCATCTTTTGACACTGGCGGCCGAGGCCGGCCACCAGAATGTCAAGGTGTTCACCAAGCCTGAGAATGAAGCGATCTTCACCGACCTGGGATTCCGTCTGGTCGGGAAGGCGCCGAAGGCACTCCTGATGGAAAACGGAAGGGGCCTGCAGGATTACGGCAGCTACCTGTCCGAGCGCCGGATGGAAGGCCGCAGCGGCGTAATCGTCATGAACGCCGACCCGATGACCCTGGGGCACTTGTACCTGATCGAACAGGCGGCAGCCCAGGTGGATACCCTTTATGTCATCGTCCTGGGCGGAGACCGGTCCCGTTTCCCCGCCCGTTCCCGTTTCAACCTCGTGCAGGGGACTTGCTATCGCCTGGACAATGTCACCGTCCTGGAAGGCCGGGACTACTGCATTTCTCCGGCCACGTTCCCGTCCTATTTCCTGAAAAATCTCGACGAAGTCGCTGAGCAGCAGATGCGGCTGGACCTGGATGTGTTCGGACGCCATGTCGCTCCGGCGCTCCGGGCCTGGATCCGTTTCGTGGGCAGCGAGCCCCTGGATCCGATGACGGCGCGGTACAATGCCCTGATGCGGGAAGTGCTGGGCGGCTATGACATGGAGGTCCGGGAAATCCCCCGTCTGGAAATGGGCGGCCGTCCGGTTTCGGCCTCCGCCGTGCGGGCGTTGCTGGATGCCGGGAAGTGGCGGGAAGCCGCGCTTTTCTGCCCGGACCGGGCGCCCTGGTACCTGATCGGCGATGTGGCTTGTGCCGCCCTGCGTGCCGAGTTGGATGCGCCTTGCAAGCCCGGCATGGTCTGTCCGGACAGTGCCGGAAGCCATGACGATATGGATTACGGCACGATGCTCCGCAGCATCGAAGCCCTTCGGCCCTGGCTGATCCGCCTGGGTGCCCTGGGCCGGGAACACACCGCCGTCTGGGCCAGCGACCTGGTCCGATACGGTCAGGATGCGGAGCGGGACATGCTCCGGGCCACCGGCGGGGTCAACACCCACCGCGGCGCCCTGTTCGCCCTGGGCCTGATGGCCGTGGCCGCCGGCAAGGAGTTGAAAGAGGAAGGAGTGTTGCTGCCGGAACGCCTGTCGCAGCAGATCGGCTCTCTGGCAGACGACCTGTCCGCGCAGGAAGGGGTCGTGGACCGGGAAACCCATGGAACGGCTGCCGTGAAGCGGTATGCCGTCAAGGGTGCCATGGACATGGCGCGCGGCGGCTACCGGGAACTGTTCGAAGACTGGTTGCCTTTCTGGCAATCCGTCAAGACGGAAGAATACGGTCTGCAGAAGACCCTGCTGCGGATCATCATGACCCTGGATGATACCTGCGTCATCCACCGGGCCGGTTTCCACAGGGCGCAGGAACTGAAGGCGGAGGCCGCCGCGCTCTTGGCGGATTTCAGCCTGGAAAAACTGAAAGAAATGAATGATCGGATGGTATCCGAGCGGGTGTCTCCCGGTGGTAGTGCGGACATGCTCGCGCTGACGGTCTATGCCGATCTCCTGATAAACACTTAAATCATTAACTTTTAAACACAATCTGTTATGGTTGAATTGATTCCACACGGTGTGTACCTTTTGGACGGAAACCGGATCGTCTCCGATCCGTCCGGCCTGCCATCTCCGGATGAGTCCCGCGAAAACACCATCACCTACGGAATCCTCCGTGCCCACGACGTGGACGGCAGCAAGGGAAAGAAGATGCGCATCCGTTTCGATGCGATGGTTTCCCATGACATCACCTACGTGGGCATCATCCAGACCGCCCGTGCGAGCGGCCTCGAGAAGTTCCCGCTCCCGTATGCGATGACCAACTGCCACAATTCCCTGTGCGCGGTCGGTGGCACCATCAATGAGGATGACCATGTCTTCGGCCTGTCCGCCGCCAAGAAGTATGGCGGTATCTATGTGCCGGCCAACCAGGCGGTCATCCACCAGTATGCCCGCGAGGCCCTCACGAAATGCGGCAACATGATCCTCGGTTCCGACAGCCATACCCGCTACGGCTCCCTGGGCAACATGGGCGTGGGCGAAGGCGGCGGCGAACTGGTCAAGCAGCTGCTCCGCAATACCTGGGACATCAACGCCCCGGAAGTGGTTCTCGTCTGGCTCGAAGGCAAGCCGCGCCACGGCATCGGCCCGCATGACGTCGCCATTTCCCTGGTCAAGGCCGTCTTCGAGAGCGGTTTCGTCAAGAACAAGGTCCTGGAATTCGCCGGCCCCGGCGTGGCCGACCTGCCCATCGACTTCCGCAACGGCATCGATGTCATGACGACCGAAACCACCTGCCTCAGCTCCATCTGGATCACAGACGACAAGGTCAAGGAATACTTCGAAATGCACCGCCGTCCGGAGGCTTACAAGAAGCTTGAACCGGGCAAAGTCGCCTATTACGACAGCATGATCCGCATCGACCTCTCCACCCAGGAGAGCATGATCGCCCTGCCGTTCCACCCGTCCAACGCCGTGACTATCCACGAGTTGCAGGCGGATCCGGAAGGCATCCTCGGCGCCGTCGAGGCTGACGCCCGCAAGCGTTTCGGCGACAAGATCCAGATCGACCTGCTCAGCAAGATCAAGGACGGCAAGGTCGTCGCGGACCAGGGCATCATCGCCGGCTGCTCCGGCGGTACCTATGACAACCTCAGCGAGGCGGCTACCATCCTGAAGGGCAAGTCCATCGGCAACGATTACTTCACGATGAGCGCCTATCCGCAGTCTACTCCGGTCTACCTCGCCACCACCCGCAACCACATCGCCGAGGAACTCCTCGAGGCGGGCGTCGTGATCAAGCCGGCCTTCTGCGGCCCTTGCTTCGGCGCCGGCGACGTACCGTCCAACAACGGTTTCTCCATCCGCCATACCACCCGTAACTTCCCGAACCGTGAAGGTTCCAAGCCGGGCCAGGGTCAGATTTCCCTTGTCTCCCTGATGGATGCCCGTTCCATCGCCGCCACCGCGGCGAACGGCGGCGTCATCACGGCGGCGACCGATATCGAATATACCGATACCCACAAGGGTTATGAATTCGACGACCGGATCTACAAGAGCCGTATCTACAACGGTTTCGGCAAGGCCGACCTTTCCGTCGAACTGCGCTATGGCCCGAACATCAAGGACTGGCCGAAGATGTATCCGATGCAGGACAACATGCTGGTCGAGCTGGCCGCCGTCATCCATGACCCGGTGACCACGACCGACGAGCTGATCCCGTCCGGCGAGACCTCCAGCTACCGTTCCAACCCGCTGAAACTCTCCGAGTTCGCCCTCAGCCGCCGCGTCCCTGAGTACGTGGGCCTGAGCAAGCGTATCCAGTCCGAAGACCTCCAGCGCCGCGCCGGCAGGGTGCCCGCCCATGTGGCCGAAGCCCTCGCCAAGGTCGATGCCGATCCCAAGGAGACTTCCTTCGGCTCCTGCGTCTTCGCGAACAAGCCGGGTGACGGTTCCGCCCGCGAGCAGGCCGCTTCCTGCCAGAAGGTGCTCGGCGGCGACGCCAACATCTGCTACGAGTATGCGACCAAGCGCTATCGCAGCAACTGTATCAACTGGGGTATCGTGCCCTTTACGATCGCTCCCGAAACGGCCTTCGACTACCAGCCCGGCGACTTCGTGTTCATCCCGGGCATCCGCCGGGCCATCCTGGGCGGCGCCGAAGAAATCGATGCCTGCGTGATCGCCAAGGACGGTATCCACCCGATCCACCTGTATTTCCAGAACCTGACCGCCGCGGAGCGCGAGATCCTCGCCGACGGCTGCCTCATGAATTATTACAAAAACCGCAAATAACACCATGGAAAAAATCAAAATGACCACCCCGCTCGTCGAAATGGACGGCGATGAAATGACCCGGATCCTTTGGCAGATGATCAAGGATGAGCTCATCCTTCCCTTCGTCGACCTGAAGACCGAATATTATGACCTCGGCCTGCCGAACCGCGACAAGACCGCGGACCAGGTGACCATCGATTCTGCCAACGCGACCAAGCGTCTGGGTGTCGCCGTCAAGTGCGCGACCATCACCCCGAACGTCCAGCGCATGAGCGAATACAACCTCCACGAGATGTGGAAGAGCCCGAACGGCACCATCCGCGCCATGCTCGACGGTACCGTTTTCCGCACCCCGATCACCATCCCGACCATCCATCCGGCCGTGAAATTCTGGAAGAAACCGATCACCATCGCCCGTCATGCCTATGGCGACGTCTACCGTGATGTCGAGATCCAGACCACCGAGCCCGGTGTCGCCAAGCTCGTCTTCGAAGGCGTCAGCGGCAAGCGCGAGGAAATGGTGATCCATGAGTTCAAGGGCCCCGGCGTCATCGAAGGCATGCACAACACCGACGCTTCGATCCGCAGCTTCGCCCACTCCTGCTTCAAATACGCGCTCGACGTGAAGCAGACCCTCTGGTTCGCGACCAAGGACACCATCTCCAAGAAGTACGACGGCCGTTTCAAGGCCATCTTCGAGGAAGTCTACCAGGAGTATAAGGACGCTTTCGAGGCCGCCGGCATCGAGTACTTCTACACCCTGATCGACGATGCCGTCGCCCGCGTCATGCGCTCTGAAGGCGGTTTCATCTGGGCTTGCAAGAACTACGACGGCGACGTGATGTCCGACATGGTCTCCACCGCCTTCGGTTCCCTGGCCATGATGACCTCCGTGCTCGTCAGCCCGGACGGCAAGTACGAGTATGAGGCGGCCCACGGCACCGTGACCCGTCACTACTACAAGTACCTGAAGGGTGAGGAGACCTCCACCAACCCGATGGCGACCATCTTCGCCTGGAGCGGCGCCTTCCGCAAGCGCGGTGAACTGGACAACCTCCCGGAACTGGTCAACTACGCCAACCAGCTCGAGGCCGCCTGCTTCGACACCCTCGGTGAAGAGCTCGTGACCAAGGACCTCGTGAACCTGATGGACGGCTACGCTCCGCGCGCCCTGACGTCCCTGCAGTTCCTCCGCGAGATCCGCTCCAACCTCGAAAAGCGCCTCGGCTGCTAAGCCGGGTCGGCAATACCATGGAAAAGGCCAGCCTCCGGGTTGGCCTTTCCTGATTATTTCCTATATTTGTAGATAGCTGATAAACAAAACCCGATACTATGAAGAAGATCATCATGATGGCAGCGTTGCTGCTGACCGTTTCCGCTTTCGCCCAGAAGCCTGCCGGGGATCCGAAGGGCGGCATTTCCGCCGATCTGCTGAAGGAAATCTCCAAGGGGTTCGAAGGGACGCCTGCGGACATCGCCCTCCAGAATGCATTGAACTCCGCGCAGATCACGGTGCTCTCCGCCAAGGCCGGCAACCTGGCCAAGATGGACACCCACTTCTCCGATATGGTCAAGACCAAGGGCCGCACCAACCAGAAATCCTCCGGCCGCTGCTGGCTCTTCACTGGCCTGAACGTGATGCGGGCCAAGATGATCGATAAATACGACCTGGGTGCCTTCACTTTCTCCCAGAACTATGTTTTCTTCTATGACCAGCTCGAAAAGGCGAACCTGTTCCTCCAGGGCATCATCGATACGAAAGACCTCCCGTTCGAAGACCGCAAGGTCGACTGGCTCTTCTCCAATCCGATCAGCGACGGCGGCCAGTTCACCGGGGTTTCCAACCTGATCATGAAATATGGTGTCGTTCCGTCCGAGGCCATGCCGGAGACTCTTTGCGCCGACAATACCTCCGCCATGCGCACCCAGATCGCGACCAAGCTCCGCGAGGACGGCCTGCGCCTGCGTGCGGCCAAGGGTGACCTGCAGAAGATGAAGGTCGACATGCTCAAGGAGATCTACCACATGCTCGCCCTCTGCCTCGGCGTCCCGCCGACCGAATTCACCTGGGCCCGGTACAATTCCAAGGGCGAATTCGTTGACGAGCGGACCTATACCCCGAAGTCCTTCTACCAGGAGTATGTCGGCACCGACCTGGAGAACAACTATGTCATGCTGATGAACGACCCGGTCCGCGAGTACTACAAAGTCTATGAAATCGACTATGACCGCCATGTCTACGACGGCCAGAACTGGGTCTACATCAACCTCCCGATCGAGAAAATCAAGGAAATCGCCATCAAGTCCATCAAGGACAATACGGCCATGTATTTCTCCTGCGACGTCAACAAGTTCCTCAACCGGGATGCCGGCTATGCCGACCTCGGCAACTTCGATTACGGCTCCCTGATGGGCGTGACCTTCGGGATGGACAAGAAGGAGCGCGTCATGACCCATGCCAGCGCTTCCTCGCACGCCATGACCCTGATCGCCGTCGACCTGAAGAACGGCAAGCCGGCCAAGTGGATGGTCGAGAACAGCTGGGGCGCCACCTCCGGCTACCAGGGCAACATCATCATGACCGACGAGTGGTTTGACAATTACATGTTCCGTCTCGTTGCCGAAAAGAAATATGTCCCGGCCGATGTGCTGGGCCTGCTGAACCAGAAACCGACGATGCTGCCGGCCTGGGATCCGATGTTCCTGCCTGAAGAATAATGAAAAAGATTGTTTTATATGTCCTCGTGCTCCTGGCTGCCGTCTCCTGCGGCAGCCGGGGCGGCGGGGAAGTGGACACGAGACCTATGAGCGAGCGGGAATGGACCAAGGCGGACGTGATGGACCTGGAGATGAAACCGGTCTCCTCCTTCGCAAAGGATTGGATGGCACTCGGTGTGCGGACCAAGGAAGGCGTCAATGCGATGACCATTTCCTGGGGCTCCATCGGCGAACTCTGGGGCAAGCCGGTCGTGACGGTCTATGTCTCTAAGGACCGTCATTCCAAGGCCATGATGGACGAGGCGGACTATTTCACCGTGTCTGCTTTTCCGCAGGACCGTCGCAGCAAAGATGCCCTGGTCTATATCGGTTCGCATTCCCTGAAAGACGAGCCGGACAAATTGGAAAAGGCCGGACTGACGCCCGAACTCAGCGAGTTGGGCAATCCGCTTTTCAAGGAAGCCAGCCTGGCTTTCGAGTGCAAGATCCTTTATTCGGAAGAGTTCAAGCGGGACCGTCTCCCTGAGGAGGTACGGTCTTTGTATGAGGAGATGGGACTCCACACGATGTACGTGGGAGAGATCATCAACCTCTACGAAAAATAATCACTGTTTCTCTGCCAGCCGGCGTACCGGCAGCAGGGCAATGAGATAACCGATCACCGCTACGCTCGTGGCGGTGATTATTATATCCATCGGTTTGAGGATCACCGGGTAAGAACTGACCATGAAACTGCCGGGCATCTTGACCAGCCCCAGTTCCTGCTGGAGCAGGACGACGGCGATGCCGATGACCAGGCCGACTGCCATTCCCAGCAGGGAGATCATCCAGCCTTCCAGCACGAAGACCCGCCGGATGAACTTGTCCTCGGCGCCCATGCTGCGCAGGGTGCCGATGTCTTCTTTTTTCTCGATGATCAGCATGGAGAGGCTGCCGAAAATGTTGAAGGCGATGATGATGAGTACGAAGATCAGGATCAGGTAGACGGCAGCCTTTTCGTAGCGCATCATCTTGTAGAGGGACTCGTTCTGGCGGTAGCGGTCCAGTACCTTGAAACCGGGACCCAGACGCGTCGAGAGTTCTTTCTGAACCTTCCGCAGGGTGCGGGCTGGGGTCCCTTCTTCGAGACGGATCTCCATGCCGGAGACCTCGTCGGTATACCCGAGCAACTCCCGCATCGGGTCGATGGGAAGGACCATCAGGTTGTTGTCGATGTCGGTATTGACCGAGAACAGGCCGCCCGGCCAGACTTTTACGCTGTTGACGGAAGCGGCCGGATTGGCCGCGGAGAAGGCCCGGTCGCGAGCCGGGAACCAGACTTCGATGCCCGGGAGGAACCGGGGACTGATCCCCATGCGGTAGGCGAGTCCGGAACCGACGAGGGCCAGGGGCACGTCTCCCTTGTGCAGGGCCAGCGCACCATCCACCAGGCAGTCTGCCATGGGGTTGCGGGCTTCATAGGCCCGGTCTACGCCCTTGGCACGGGCGACGCCGGTCCTTCCGTCATAGCTGAGATAGACGTTCTCCTGGAGGATGCCGTCGACGGTGGCTACGGCGGGGTGGTTGCGGGCCCAGTCGAAGACCTCCTCGTCGGGAACAAAGACCTTTCCGCTGTCCGGAACGACCAGCAGGTCCGGTTCGACGTGACTGAGGCTGGACCGGACCAGGGAGTCGAATCCATTGTAGACGGACAGGATGACGACCAGGGCGGCCGTGCCGATGGCCATGCCGATGGCGCTGATCGCGGAGATGATGTTGATCACATTGTGTGATTTCTTCGCGAACAGGTACCTTCGGGCGATGAACAGCGGCAGGTGCATGTCGGAATTACTTCTTCAGCAGGTCGTCGATGTGCTGGGCGTAGTCCAGGGAGGTGTCCAGGTAGAACACCAGCTCGGGAACGATGCGGAGCTGCTTGGCCACGATGCGGCCGAGTTCGCCCCGGTAGGCCTTGACATTCTCCTGAAGGATCTGCATGACGCTTTCCGCCTTGGCGGAGGGGAAGATGCTGACATAGACCTTGGCGACGGACAGGTCCGGCGAGATGCGGACCTCGCTGACCGTTACCATGGCCCCGTCAAAGGCGGCCATCCCCTTGCTGCGGATGATTTCGGCCAGGGCCCGCTGCAATTCGCGGGCGACCTTGAGCTGCCGGGTGGTGGCGGGTGCTTCCATTAGTCGATGTTGAGGATGTAATAGTTCTTCTTGCCGCGCTGGGCGAGGATGTATTTCCCGTCAAGGATGTCGTTTTCAGTGACTTCGTAATTGATGTCGGTCACCTTGTCCTTGTTGAGGCTGACGCCGCCGCCCTGGACCATCTTGCGGGCTTCGCCCTTGGAAGGGAAGACCTGGGTCTTGACGGCGAGCAGGTCGAGCAGGTTGCAAGGCAACTCGCTGCGGGAAACGGTAAAGGTCGGGACGCCGCTGAAGACGGCGAGGAAGGTGCGCTCGTCGAGCTTGCGGAGGGCCTCGGAAGTGGCGTTGCCGAAGAGCATCTGGGAGGCGGCGACGGCGTTGTCGTATTCGGCCTGGCCATGACACATGACGGTCACCTCGCGGGCGAGGACCTTCTGGAGCTTGCGCTGGCCGGGATCCTGGCGGTGCTCTTCGATGAGGGACTCGATGGTCTCGCGGTCGAGCATGGTGAAGATCTTGATGTAGCGCTCAGCGTCTTCGTCGGCCACGTTCAGCCAGAACTGGTAGAATTCATACGGAGAGGTACGCTCTGCATCCAGCCAGATGTTGCCTTTTTCGGTCTTGCCGAACTTGGTGCCGTCCGCTTTGCGGATGAGGGGGCAGGTGAGGGCGAAGGCCTCGCCGCCGTCCATGCGGCGGATGAGTTCGGTGCCGGTGGTGATGTTGCCCCACTGGTCGGAACCGCCCAGCTGCAGGACGCAGCCCTTGTTCTTCCAGAGCCAGTAGAAATCATAGCCCTGCATCAGCTGGTAGCTGAACTCGGTGAAAGACATGCCTTCGCTGGAGTCGCGCTGCAGGCGCTTCTTCACGGAGTCCTTGGCCATCATGTAATTGACAGTGATGTGCTTGCCGATGTCGCGGATGAAATTGATGAAGCTGTAGTCCTTCATCCAGTCGTAGTTGTTGACGAGTTCGGCCTTGTTGGGGGCGTCGGATTCGAAGTCGAGGAAACGGCCCAGCTGCGCCTTGATGCAGGCGACGTTGTGGTTCAGGGTCTCCTCATCGAGGAGGTTGCGTTCCGCGGACTTCATGGACGGGTCGCCGATCATGCCGGTGGCGCCGCCGACGAGGGCGTACGGCTTGTGGCCGCAGCTCTGGAAATGCCTGAGGATCATCACACTGACGAGATGTCCGATATGCAGGGAGTCGGCCGTGGGGTCAATGCCTACATAGGCAGCCTGCGGGCCTTCCATGAGTTTTTCTTCCGTTCCCGGCATGATGTCCTGGATCATGCCCCTCCATTTGAGTTCTTCTACAAAGTTCTTCATCGAATGAATAATCTACAATAATCTGCAAATTTACGACAAAAATGTACGGCTGGCAAATTTATGTTGATTTGAATAATTGGGGCGGAATGTGTAACTTTGCACGATTTTGGAATCAACATTTAACACCATACACAAACATGAGAAAGCACATTGTCGCAGGTAACTGGAAGATGAACACCACAGTTCCTGAAGGAATCGAACTTGCAAAGGCTGTCGTCGCCAAATCCGCCGAAGTCCCCGCTGAGGTCGGACTGATCGTCGCCACTCCGTTTACCCACCTCTGCCCGGTCGCGGGTGTCGTCGCTGGCACGCGTGTCGAACTTTCCGCCCAGAACTGCGCGGACAAGGAGAAGGGCGCTTACACGGGTGAAGTCTCTGTCTCCATGCTGACTTCCACCGGTGCCCAGTGGACCATTCTCGGCCACTCCGAGCGCCGTCAGTATTACGGTGAGACCGATGAGAAGCTGGTCGAGAAGACCAAACTCGCCCTGGCCGCCGGTCTGAAGGTGATCCTCTGCGTCGGTGAGAACCTCGACGAGCGTGAGGCTGGCAAGCATTTCCAGGTGGTCACGGACCAGACCAAGGCCGTGCTTTACAATTTCACCGCCGAGGACATGAAGAACATCGTCGTGGCTTATGAGCCCGTCTGGGCCATCGGTACCGGCAAGACCGCTACCGCCGAGCAGGCCGAGGAAATCCACGCATGCATCCGCAAGGTTCTCTGCGAGAAGTTCGGTGCCCAGGTTGCTGACGACACCACCATCCTCTATGGTGGCAGCTGCAAGCCGTCCAACGCCAAGGAGCTCTTCGCCCAGCCCGATATCGACGGTGGCCTGATCGGTGGCGCCGCCCTGAAGGCTGACGATTTCATCGGCATCGCTCTCAGCTTCTAATCTTTTGAAACAGAACCCACGTCGGTTCCGTCGATCCTCCCCACTTTGTGGGTCCCCTCCCTTTTCGGGAGCCAATGTCGACTTGAACCGACGTGGGTTCTGTTTCTGATAAAATCTACCGGAGGGTGCGGACGCAGATGGCGATCTGCTTGTCGCTGTTCCAAAGCCAGATCAGGTCTCCCTGGACCTTCTCGACTTTCAGTTTCAGATTGCTCTCCTGGCCGACGCCATTGCCTCTCGTATAGGTCAGACTGCCTTTGACGGTCTGGCCTTTTTCTGTCGGCAGTTTGTCGCAAGTCAGGGTAAAATACTCTGTACCGGTATCGTTGCAGGCGCGGAACTGGCGTTTCAGTTCATTGTAACCCAGTTGGTCGTTGACGATGTCATAGGAAAACAGCGTCGTGCCTTTGATCTGCAGGCCGACGGCGGTGCTTTCCAGGAATTTGGAATCGATGTCCGGTTCCTTGTTGCAGCTGCAGCCCGTCAGCAGGAAGAGGACGGACAGGATCGGTATGAGGATTCGTCTCATGCTACTGGATCTTGATTTCCTTGATAATGATATCTTTGGTGCCGTCTTTATAGGTGACGACCGCCTTGAGCGTGCCGGACTTGGTGAGCGGATAATACCCGTTCCCGGCGGGCGAGATGACACTGTTGCCGAGGTACCAGTCAACCCCGTCCGTACCTTGGGCGTTGTTGACATGCATCGGGATCTCGGAGCCGGAGGAGAATGACCCATTGGAGCCGGCGGCCGGGAGGACGATGTAGGGGACACCGCCACGGAAGGCCTTGGTCGTGAAATTGACCGCTGCGATCTTGCTGGATGTCTCCGCCTCTTCGAAACGGATGGCCGCCTTGTAGGCTGTCGAGCCGTTCAGCCCCTCCAGGCGTAAGGCATATTTGCCGGGTTCATAGGCGGCAACTTCCACGGTCTGCCGGGTCTGGGAGGCCGATGCCCCCCATTCGACGAAGGCGGTCCCGCAATACGTCGGATCGGTCGCCGTCCATTGCAGGATGGCAGCATCCTGGAAGACCTCCTGGTTGGTTTGGTCGATTTCCGGCACGGTCACCTGTCCGTGTGCATGGACCGTAAAGGAGACGGAAGTCCCGCTCATGGAGATGTTGACGAGGGCGATGTTCGCCGGGGTCCCATCCCAGAAGGTGAATGCCGGATTGCTGTCCGGCGAGAACTCCTTGTAACTGGGCTGCGGGAAGAAGACCTTTCCCTGGTTACCGGAATCATAGCCTTCCGAGTCCTTGGCATGGATGCCGGGCGTCGCGGATATGATGTAGGCACATTCGTGCGCGGGGTTGGCGTTGACTTCATTGGCGTCCCACCGCTCCAGGGCCGTTATGTTCTTCCGGTAACTGTCGGAATAACCGGCATCCCGTTTGGTTGCATCAATATGGTAGACGAGCAGACCCTTGCCCCGGATATCCCGGTCCCAGCCGGAAACGTTGCTGCGGCATTCAAACAGGAAATACTCTCCTTCCAGTCCGGTCTCGTATTTGAGATACCGGCGGTTCAGGGAGATGGGCTCCAGGGTGTGGTTGCCGGTGGAGATGGTCTCGCACTCGCCCAGGCCGAGCAGGTAGTAATCGATGGCGGAATAGTGGGGCGGCGTCCGGCCGTAATCGTTGCCATTCCCGCTGTCCATCAGGTCCAGCGTCGCGAAAAGGCCGTCGCCCTGGCCGCCGCTGCCTTCGTAATCCGTATCATAGAAATCCGGGAGGCCGAAGGTATGGCTGAATTCGTGGCAGAAGGTCCCGATGCCGGTGAATCCGTAGTGCCAGGATCCGTTCCGGTAGCCGTCGATACCGTATTCCGTGGTGATGGCGTAGCCGTTGAGCAGTTTCCCATCCAGGTAGACCGTCTTTCCGGCACCGTCCCGGATCGCCCAGGCGTGGGACCAGACGGCCGTTTCATCCGCGCCTTCCGCCTCGTCTTTCCCGGCTACGAAGACGATGATGTTGTCGACTTCACCGTCTCCGTCATCATCGAATTGGGAGAAATCGATGCCCGCTTCATGGGCCTTGGTACAGGCGTCGATGACGGCCTGGGCCGGATCCTTGTCCTCCTCATCTTCGTTGTTGGCGAAGTAGTAGGCGGAATCATGGTCCAGCGTAACGATGGGGGAGAGGGTGAATTCGAAATGATAGTCACCCTTGAACATCTCATTGAAATAGTCCATCGCCGACCCCTTGGCTCCATTATAACTGTAGCCGGTCTGGGTCAGCATGTTCTGGAAGTTCTCCCGGGTAAAGGTCATCTTGGTGTCCGTGAATTCGGCCAGGATCACGATGCTGTGCTTGTTGACGGCGGATTCGCCGGCTTTCGTGGCCGTCGCGGGTCGCCGTGATTTTTCCAGTTGACGGGCGCGCAGCCGGGCGATCTGATCCCGCTTTCCGGCCGTACGGATCCGCAGGGCTTCGGAAGGGATGTACCGGCTGGCTGACAGTACATGTGCCGGGGCTTCCTGTCCCACCGGATAACCGCTGCTGACTTTCCGTCCGTCGGCCTGGTAGTAGGCATAGCACCAGTATCCGTCGCCGTTCCGGATGAGGGAATGTCCTTGGGCGTCCTGGACGAAATGCAGGTGCTCGTCGCCCCGGAGACGGGCCTGGAAAGTCGTCCCGTCGGGTTGTTTGAAGGTATGGAGGATATTCCGGGCCGGTATGGCATAGCCTGGCAGGACCGAAATAAAAAGAAGGATCAGGCAAAACAGACGTTTAGGTTGCATGTTACTGTTTCGTACTTTATAAAATGCATAGATAGCATTTTTTTTACAAAAAACCAAAGAGGGCACCGTGGAATCGCTCCGGGGTACCCTCCTTAGACGTGTACTAAAACCTAAACCTATTGCATAGATGCAGGCTTGATACAAAACGTTGCATCCAAATGAAAAAAAATTGATTTTTTACAAAAAAAGAGGCAGCAGCCCCATGATGAGGACTGCTGCGGCAACTTTCAAGGGAGGAATCGCCTTATTTGGCAGCCTGGACGGAGGCTTTGCGGAACTCCTTGAAATCGTTCATGAGGGCGAGGGCGGCTTTGCGGGCACGGGCACCGGCAGCTTTGTTCCCCTTTACTACCTGGGCATCGGCATTGACTACGAATTCCTCATACTCGGCCTTGATTTTCTCAACAAGTTCTTTCATGATTGAATGAAATTTAGTTCGTTAAACAATAAGTATCAAAACTGAGTGCAAGATATGCATTTGTCCCGTAAAAAACAAGCGTTACGAAAGAAAAATTCGCATTGGGAACCTGATTGTCAGACCTTTCCCGACTTGGTATTGAAGGTATTCATCGCACGGTCCGGTCCGACCGTTACGAAAGCCTTGACGCCGTCGATGACTTTGTCGCAAAGGGCCGGCATGGCTTCCCGCTGCTCTGCAGAGAGAGGGCCCAGCACGAAATCGATCTGTCCGCCGGTGCTGAAATCGTTTCCGATTCCGAGCCGGATGCGGGCATAATCCTGGGTGCCCAGCAGCAGCTGGATGTTCTCGAGTCCGTTGTGACCGCCTGTACTGCCTTTTTTCCGCATGCGGACCGTTCCGAAAGGCAGGTTCAGGTCATCACAGATGACCAGCAGATTTTCCATCGGCAGGCCCAGCTTGGTCATCCAGTAACGGACGGCCTTGCCGCTGAGGTTCATATAGGTGGACGGCTTGAGCAGGTACAGCTTCCGGCCTTTGAAGGAAATCTCCGCGACGTCTCCGTATCGTTCGGTACGGAAAACAGTATTGGATGCCTGAGCCCAGGCATCCAATACCATAAATCCCATATTGTGCCTGGTCCCGGCGTATTCGGCGCCGATGTTGCCCAATCCTACGATCAGATAGTTCATACCAGGATCACAAGGCTCTGCGGTCTCCGGCACTGGGGCCGGGGCTCCGAAGAGCTTTTTCAGGAAAGAGAACATTAGGCCTGTGCGGACTGACGGGTAGCCTTCACGCCGCAGACGATGGTGTTCTTCGGGCTGAGGATGGCGACATTCTCATACTTGAGATCGCCGGCGACGATGTTCTCACCGATGCCGAGCGGGGTGATGTCGATATCCAGCTGGTCCGGAAGGTCTTTCATCAGGGCGCAGACGCGGAGTTCGCGGACGTTCTTGACGAACTTGCCACCAAGCTGGACGCCGGCAGCGTGACCGGTGATGTTCAGCGGCACGTTGATGGCGATCGGCTTCTCCTCATTGACGGCGAGGAAGTCGACGTGGAGGCAGTTGTCCTCGACCGGGTGGAACTGGAGCTCGTGGAGGACGGCGGTGTACTTGGTGCCATCGAGAACGAGGTCGACGATGAAGGATGCCGGGTTGTTGATCAGGCCCTTGAGTTCCTTCTCATTGACGGTGAAGAGGATGTTTTCCATGCCGAGGCCGTAGAGGTTGCAAGGGACGAGACCCTGCTCACGGAGAGCCTTGATGGTGGCCTTGTTGCCCGTCTTGCGGAGCTGGCCATTGAGTTCAAAATGCTTCATAATTGTTTGGTTTAAAATGTGTTACTCAGTCTGCCGAAGCAGACCCCATTGCACCAAAAGCCCGCGGGCTTTTATTTTGGGACCGCAAATATACGAATTATTTTTTGAAAAGTATTGTGTATGAGGATTATTTCACCAGTTCTGTAGCCTGGTTCCAGCCCAGGGTGCAGTAATATTCGTCCAGGTAGGCTTTCCCGGTGGTGACGACGCTCGGCGAGGGCAGGTACATGCTCAGGCCGCAGAAGGCATGGATCTGGAGCGTATCTCTGACGTTGGCGCTGTAATATTTCTCCGTGTGATTTTTATAAGTGATGCAGCGGTCAAGTGCATCCTGTACCCCGGCCATTTCCTCTGCGGAGGCTCCGGCTTTTTCCAGAATGTCTGCGAGGTCGAAGAAGTAACGTTTCGCCCCGCCGAACCCTTGGACTTCTGATGGCTTCAGCGCGCTGATTTCCGCCCGGTATCTTTCGAACAGCGGCCTGCAGGTCCGGGCCAGATCCTCCAACTCTCCAGTCCGGATCAGGGATATCGTGGCGGAACGGTATATGCCGGTTTGCTTTTCGTAGTATTGGTAGAAATCGTCGCAGACGGCTGTGGGATCCGGTGTCGCTTGCAGCAGATGGTCGGTCAATGATGTGTAATCGAATCCTTCGCTGAGAATTTCTGTTTGGGAAAAACCGATGTAATCGGCGACTTCCCGCAGGGCCCAGGCCACTTCGACCCCGCCCATCAGGCAGGCGTCGAACAGCAGGTAGTCCAGGTGCATCGGAATGCTGGCCGCGAACGCTTGAATGTCCGTTTCCACGGTATACATTTCCTTTTCTCCTGGCTTTTGATGGTATTCCGCGCCGGCAGCCTTGGTCAGGATAAAACCCGGGAGGTCGTCCTGAAAGTAGCTGTCCGGGACTGGAATCCAGCTGGCACGTCTTTCTCTTTTTGATTTTTTAGAGATGTCCGGATTCCTGAAAAAGCCGGGGGGCAACCAGCCGCTCCCATGAGACGAGAAAACCATTCCGTAATGCCTGGCCGGGAACAGTTCCCCGGCTTTGCCAAGCAGGATCCGCATAGCATCGGCTTCCAAGGGGGATACGCCTTCGTCCATGGAGAACAGCGTGTCCCGAATGACCTTTCCGGAGTGCTTGTATATCCGATAGAGACAGGGGGCGGTCGGCGTGATGTAATCTCCGGGTTGCGCCGTCCTTTGGCTGATTGCCAGTAATACATCCGCCCCTTTCCTCTTTGGGACGAAACCTTTAGTCGCTATGTCAGCGAGATCCTCTGTCAGCGCCGTGGAAAGGTCGCTGTAGCCGGCTGAATAGATGATACAGACATTGCGGATTGTTGCTTCATCTGGGTCTTGCTTGTCGCAGGCGATTGGCAATGTGAGGATGAAAAGAAGTTGCAGGATAGTATTATATAAGATACGTTTTTGCCTGTAAAAAAACATACTGTAATTGTTATAAAGTATTGTGTATGAGGATTATTTCACCAGTTCTGTGGCCTGGTTCCAGCCCAGTGTGCGGTAATACTCGTCCAGGTAGGCTTTCCCGGTGGTGACGACGCTCGGCGAGGGCAGGTACATGCTCAGGCCGCAGAAGGCTTTGATCTCGTATGTGCCGCCGTAAGCACTGTAATACTGGCCGGTGCTGCCCTTGTAGACGATGCAGCGGTCGAGGGCGGCCTGTACCCCGGTCATTTCCTCTGCGGAAGCGCCGGCCTTGACCAGGATGTCCGCGAGGTCGTAGAAATAATGCTTGGTACCGCCGAAGCCTTGGACTCCGGAGGCCTTCAGTCCGCCGATAGCAGTCCGGTATTTTTCAAACAGTGGTTTGCAGGCCCGGGCCAGGGCTTCAAGCTCGCTGGCGCGGATCAGGGATATCGTTGCGGAATGGTATTCGCCGGATTGCTTTTCGTAGTATTGGTAGAAATCGTCGCAGACGGCGGTGGGATCCGGCGTCGCCTGCAGCAGATGGCTGGCCAGTGTTGTGTAATTGAAACCTTCGGTCAGGACCTCCGCCTGGGAGAAACCGACGTAATCGGCGACTTCCCGCAGGGCCCAGGCCACTTCGACTCCGCCCATCAGGCAGGCGTCGAACAGCAGGTAATCCAGGTGCATCGGAATGGCGGCTGCCATGTCATCGATGTCCATCTCGGTTGAAAGGCGGGTCGTCCCTTCGGGCTCATAATAGAATTCCGGACCGAGGGATTTGGTGCGGATGACCCCCGGCGTGCCATAGAGCGGGAAGTTGTCCGGCGCTTCGATCCGTGGTGCACGACGCTGGGCGGAAGAAGAGCGGAAACGCTCGGGATTCGCATAAAAACCGGAGGGAAGCCAACCATTTCCGTGGGAGGTGAAGACCACTCCATAGTGGTCCGAGGGATAGAGATCCCGGGCTTTCTCCAGCAGGGTGCGCATTGCGTCGGTTTCCAGCATGGATACGCCCTCTCGCAGGGCGAACAGGGTGTCTCTGACAATTTTGTTGTTATGTTTGTAGAGACGGTACAGATAGGCCGCGGTCTGGGTCTTGTAGTCGGCCCCCCTGGCATCGGCGGTTTTGCGGCTGGCCACCAGCAGCACATCCTGCCCCTTTTTCTTGGGAACATACCCCTTAGTAGCAAGGTCATTGAGGTCCTCGGTCAGGTCCGGGGACAGATTGTTATAACCGGCTGAATAGACGATGCATACGTTCCGGGTGGATTCCTTATCGGCTTTCCAGCCGTCACAGGCCGTCAGTATCAGGACCGGCAGCAGCAAACGGGCAATGTTCCTTTTCAGTCTCATAGTATCTGCAAAGATAACAACTTTTGGCGATTCTGTCATTGCCCACAACAATTATTCCATCTTTTGCTATCTTTGCAAGACAGATCCGTTATTTCTATGAATACTTTTTCGAAGATGTTGATGACATCCGCCATGGCCGCCCTTGTCGCTTCCTGCGGCCAGAAGAAGGAAGCCGCTCCCGAATTCAAATATACGGTCGACCAGTTTGCCGACCTGAAGGTCATGCGCTACCAGATCCCCGGGTGGGAAGAACTGACACTCCGCCAGAAGGCTTATGCCTACCACCTGGCCGAAGCGGCCAAATACGGCCGGGATATCACCTGGGACCAGTATTGCGCCTGGAACCTGCCGGTCCGCCATGTCCTTGAAGATATCCTGAACAAATACCAGGGCGATCGGTCTTCGGCTGATTTCGAAGCCTTTACCGTATATGCCAAGCGCGTTTTCTTCAGCAATGGCGTCCACCATCACTATGCCGAAGATAAGTTTGTCCCGGCTTGCCCGAAGGCGTATTTCGCATCCCTGATGGAGGCCGTGGGCGATACCGATACCGCCCTGCTGGATTTCATCTATGACAAGGATGCCTTGAACCAGCGCCGTTCGACTTCGAAGACCGGCGACATCGTGGCCCTGTCCGCCGTCAATTTCTACGACGGTGTGACGCGCAAGGAAGTGGATGATTTCTATGCCCGGATGGCCGATCCCAAGGATCCGACCCCGATTTCCTACGGCTTGAATTCCAAGGTCGTCAAGCAGGACGGAGTGGTGAAGGAACTGCCGTGGAAGATCGGCGGTATCTACGGTCCGGCGATCGAGAAAATCTGTGCCGAACTGACGGAAGCGCAGAAATATGCCGAGAATGAGATCCAGTCGAGGGCCATCGGCCTGCTGCTGGAATACTATCGTACCGGCGACCTGCGGAAATGGGACGAATTCAACGTGGAGTGGGTGAAGGATACCCTCGGTACCGTGGATTTCATCAACGGTTTCATCGAGGACTATGACGACCCGCTGGGCCGCAAGGCGACCTGGGAAGGCGAGGTCCACATCAAGGATTTCGCCGCTTCCGCCCGTACGGAGACCCTGAGTGCGAACGCCCAGTGGTTCGAAGACAACTCTCCGGTGGATCCGCGTTTCAAGAAGAAAGAGGTTAGGGGTATTTCCGCCAAGGTGGTCAATGCCGTGGCCCTGGCCGGTGCGACCTATCCGTCCACCCCGATCGGCATCAACCTGCCGAACGCCGACTGGATCCGCAAGGACCATGGATCCAAGTCCGTGACCATCGCCAACATCACCCACACGTATGATTTCTCCTCCCTGGAATTCCCGAAGAGCGTACTCTCCGAGTTCGCCTGGGACCAGGCTGAGATCGATGCCTATAAGTTATATGGCGGCTACGCCGATGAGGTTCACACCGACCTGCATGAATGCCTGGGCCACGCGTCCGGACAGCTGCTTCCGGGCGTGAGTTCCACGGCGCTGGGCGAGTACCAGTCCGCCCTGGAGGAGGCCCGTGCCGACCTCTTCGGCCTGTGGTACATGGCAGATCCGAAGCTCCTGGAACTGGGTATCATGAAGCACCCGGATGCCTATAAGGCCCACTATTCCAACTATATCCGTAACGGCCTCTTTACGCAGTTCACCCGCGTCGAACTCGGCCGTCCGAATACCGAGGCCCATATGCAGAACCGCAAGTTGATCGCGGAGTGGTGCTATGAGAAGGGCGCGGACCGGAATGTCATCGAGAAGAAGATCCGTGACGGAAAGACGTATTTTGTGGTCAATGATTTCGAAGCGCTGCGCGGTCTGTTCGGCGACTTGCTGGCAGAGATCCAGCGGATCAAATCCGAAGGAGATTACGAAGCCGGCAAGGCCTTGATCGAGAAGTATGCGGTCGATATCGACCCGGCCCTGCACAAAGAGGTGCTGGAGCGTTATGCCGCCCTGGATCTGAAACCTTACGGCGGTTTCATCAATCCGGAGATCGTTCCGGTGGTCAAGAATGGGGAAATCGTTGACTACGAGGTGGTTTATACCGACGATTACCTGGGTCAGCAGCTCTATTACGGAGACAAGTACCGGACGCTGTAATATGAAAACAGGGGGGATCTGCCAGGAAACAGGTCCCTCTTTTTTACCAATGGGATTTCTGGATCAATACCGGTATTACCTGAAGGTCGAGCGGGGGATGTCGCCGAATACGGTGGCAGCCTATGTCCGTGATGTGAAGGATTTTTTCACGGTCACCGGCCTGGATGCTCCGGCCGTATCTTCCGGGGATATCGTTGATTACCTAGCTGCCCGGGACATGTCCAAGCGGAGCCAGGCGCGGCTGCTGAGTTCCCTGCGGTCTTTTTTCGCCTGGCTGATCCTGGAGAAGGAGCGGGATGACAATCCCTGCGACGGGGTGGATTTCCCGAAACTCGGCCGTTACCTGCCGGAGGTGCTGTCGCTGGAAGAGGTGACGGCAATCTTGGAGTCCGTCGTGCCGGAGGGCTGGCAGCGGTGCCGCGACCGGGCCATCCTGGAGGTCCTGTACGGATGCGGCCTCCGCGTCTCGGAGGCCGTCGGGCTGAGGGTTTCAGATGTTTTTTTCGAGGAAGGTTTCGTGCGGGTCATCGGAAAGGGAGACAAGCAGCGGCTGGTTCCCTTGGGCGAAATGGCCGCCGAGGCGGTCAAGCGATATCTGGACTTGCGTCCTTTCGATACGGACACGCTGTTTGTAAGCAAGTCCGGACGTCCGCTCAGCCGGATCACCGTTTTCAACCTGGTCAAGACGCAGGCCATGGCCGCGGGCATCCATAAGGAGATCTCCCCGCATACCTTCCGTCATTCGTTTGCCACCCACCTGGTCGAGAACGGCGCCGACCTGCGCGTCGTCCAGGAAATGCTGGGGCACGAGAGCATCCTCACCACCGAAATCTATACCCACATCGACAGCCGCACCTGGCAGCGCGCCATCCTCGACCACCATCCCCGCCGCTGAGTCCGGGTCAGGCCTGGTCTTCGGCGAGGGCCTTGTTGTAGCATTCGCGGCAGAGGGGCTCGTAGACGTCCTTTTCTCCGAGGACGACGAGTTTCTTGCTGGCGGAGAGGCGGTGGCTGTGGTTGGCGAGGTTGCCGCAGCGGACGCAGATGGCGTGGACTTTCTGGACATCTTCGGCGATGGCCATCAGGCCGGGCATCGGGCCGAAGGGCTTGCCGAGATAGTCGGTGTCCAGGCCGGCGATGATGACGCGGACGCCGCGGTTGGCGAGCGTCTGGGCGACTTCAATGATGCTTTCGTCAAAAAACTGGGCTTCGTCGATACCGACGACCTGCACGTCGGGGGAGACGTTCAGCATCCGGGCCGGCGTCTTGATCGGGGTGCACGGGATGGTCGTGGAGTCATGGGATACGACATCGAGGTCCGAATAACGCTTATCGACGGTAGGCTTGAAAATCTCGATTTTCTGCTTGGCGAACTGGGCGCGTTTGAGCCGGCGGATCAGTTCTTCTGTCTTGCCCGAAAACATGGAGCCGCAGATTACCTCGATGCAGCCCGATTTTTTGGTATTTTCTGAAAACATATTTATTTTTGTAAATGACGCTTGCCGATGCAACCCTATCGGGTTTGTAAGCAAAGATAGTCATTTTTCAGCCCTATGGAGAAAAAATTAGAAGAAGTTATCAACAGGTTGGAAACCCTGAAACGGGAGGTGGCTGAACTCGAGGCCGTCGTGGCGGAATTGTCCGCCGCAGAGGCGGCGCGTGCCCTGGCCGCCACCGGAGCGGATGCGGCCGTCCAGCCGGAGCCGCTCGCCGAAGAAGAGCCTGTCGACCTGTCCGAGCCGATTGATATTTCCCTGGAAGAGACCGACTTCCCGGTCGAACCAGCCCCGGTCGCCGAGCCTGTGTTTGAACATACTGTGGAACCTGCCGCAGAACCGGAGCCTGCGCCCGTAGCGGAACCTGCTGCAGAACCGGAGCCTGTCGAAGAGGAGGAAGCCATTATCCTGGACGAGGCCGAAGACCTGCCGGAGGAACCGGTATCGGAACCGGAGCCCGTCGAAGAAGCCGCGCCCGCACCGCAGGAGGAAAAGGCGGCCGAGCCTGAACCGGAGAAGGTACAGAAGGCCGAGCCGGAGGAAGAAGGTTTCTTCGGGTTGTTCGGGGAAGAGATCCCCGCTGAGCCCAAGAAGGGACGCCGCCGCAGGGAGAGCATCGCGGAGGTGGCGGAAAATACCGGCAACAAGGCCGTTGTCGATGCCATGGAAATCGCCGCTGCATGGCGGACGGACATTCCGGGACCGGAGGTCAAGTCGCTGCGCAGCGCCATCGCCCTGGGCGACCAGGTCATGTTCATATCCCGTTTGTTCCGCAAGGATTCCGCCCTGTACCAGGATACCGTAGACCGGCTCAACCGGACCTCAACCCTGAAGGAAGCCATCAGCTACCTGAGCGAGACCTTCCCGGAATGGGACCTGGCTTCCGATGACGTCTACAAGTTCATGATGGCCGTCCGCCGCAAGATCCGCAAATAGATGGCTGGAAAGCTCTATATCGTCCCGACCCCCGTGGGCAACCTGGAAGACATGACCCTCCGGGCCATCCGGGTGCTGAAGGAGGCGGACCTGATCCTGGCCGAGGATACCCGTACCAGCAGCGTGCTGCTGCACAAATATGACATTCACGGGAAACTCCAGTCGCATCATAAGTTCAATGAGCATCAGACGGTCAACCTGGTCAAGGAACGTATTCTGGCCGGCCTGGACGTCGCCCTGGTCAGCGATGCCGGGACGCCCGGGATCTCCGATCCAGGTTTCCTGCTGGCCCGCACCTGCGCTGCGGAAGGCATCACGGTAGAGACCCTGCCCGGTCCGACGGCCTGCATCCCTGCCATCGTGTCCTCCGGCCTGCCTTGCGACCGGTTCTGCTTCGAAGGATTCCTGCCCGTCAAGAAGGGGCGCCAGACGCTGCTGAAAGAACTTGCATCCGAGCCCAGGACCATGGTCTTTTACGAGTCCCCGTACCGGCTCGTTAAGACCCTCGAACAATTTGCCGAAACCTTCGGCCCGGAACGGGAGTGCTCCGTGGCCCGCGAGATCTCCAAGGTGCACGAGGAACACCGCCGGGGAACGCTTGCCGAGGTGGCGGCCTGGTACAAAGAACATGAGCCCAAAGGCGAGATTGTGATCATCGTCGCCGGGGCCCCGAAACAACGTCCGACCAAAGGGGAGAGAGACACCCGGGAGGATGGCCCAGCAAACGGAAGGTAAAGGCCCTTCCACCTCTTTCATCATCGGGGCGATCGCCCTGGCCTTTTTGATAACGGGTTACCAGACAGCCCTGTTCGTCCACCGTGCCGCCACGTTGGACATCGTCGCCCATGCCGACCGGCCGGATACGGTCTATATCATCGAGCGGATTCCTGCCTCTGAAACCGGAACAGACCCCGAAGGACGCGTCCCGGCTTCCTCCGGTCCCGGTGTGTCCCGCCGGACGGTCCGGCGCAATGCCCCCCACGCTCCGGCGGCCCAGGCCGTCCGGGAACAATACGCTGCCCGGCGGTATGAATCGTTCCCTTTCGATCCCAATACCATATCCCTGGAAGACCTGCAGCGACTGGGTTTTTCCCTGCGGCAGGCGCAGGCGATCGACCGGTACCGGTCCAGCGGGGGACGGTTCCGGCGGAAAGAGGATTTCGCGAAGTCCTATGTGGTTGAGGATAGCGTCTATCAGCGCCTTGCTCCCTACATCGAGATTCCGCGGCTGGACATCAACCAAGCGGATTCCGCCGCCTTCGACGCTTTGCCCGGCATCGGTCCCTATTATGCTTCGAGAATCGTTTCTTACCGGAAGGAGCTGCATGGCTATTCGTACAAGGAACAGCTCATGGACATCCGGGGATTCGACCGGGCCAAATACGATGGTTTGCAGGACCTTATCTCCGTTGGACAACCGGAACCCTACCGGATCTGGACCCTGCCGGAAGATTCCCTGAAGTTGCATCCCTATATCGACAAGTATGCGGCCCATGGCATCATCTTGTTCCGGGATAACAACCCGCGGGACCGCTGGACGGTCGAGGCCCTGGCCAGCGCCGGCGTGTTGACCGCCGAAAACGCCGGCCGGCTGGTCCGTTGCCGCCTCGCCCCGCCCGAATGAAAAACCGCCGGCCCGGGAAGCGGGTCGGCGGCAGCTTTCAGGAAAACAAGGCCTTAGTCGTGCATCTGGCTCATGGCCGCGCGGATCTTGGCCTCGATCTCGTCGCAGAGCTCGGCGTTGTCGGTCAGGAGCTGCTTGGTCGCTTCGCGGCCCTGGGCGAGCTTCTGGTCGTTGTAGCTGAACCAGGAACCGCTCTTCTTGACGATGTCCAGTTCGACGGCCAGGTCGAGGACTTCGCCGCTGTGGGAGATGCCTTCGCCATAGACGATGTCGAATTCGGCTTTCTTGAACGGCGGGGCCATCTTGTTCTTGACGACCTTGACGCGGGTGCGGTTGCCGAGGGCTTCGTCTCCATCCTTGATCTGGGTGGTGCGGCGCACGTCGATGCGGACGGAGGCATAGAACTTCAGCGCGTTACCGCCGGTGGTCGTCTCCGGGTTGCCGAACATGACGCCGATCTTCTCACGCAGCTGGTTGATGAAGATGCAGCAAGTGTTGGTCTTGCTGATGTTGGCCGTCAGTTTGCGGAGGGCCTGGCTCATCAGGCGGGCCTGGAGGCCGACCTTGTTGTCGCCCATCTCGCCTTCGATCTCGGCCTTCGGCGTCAGGGCCGCGACGGAGTCGATGACGATGATGTCGATAGCCCCGCTGCGGATCAGGTTGTCCGCAATTTCGAGGGCCTGTTCGCCGTTGTCCGGCTGGGAAATGAGGAGGGTGTCGAGGTCGACGCCGAGGGCCTTGGCATAGGTCCTGTCAAAAGCATGCTCAGCATCGATCATGGCGGCGATGCCGCCTTGTTTCTGTGCCTGGGCGATGGCATGGATGGCGAGGGTTGTCTTACCGCTGGATTCGGGACCGTAGATTTCGATAATCCGGCCGCGCGGATATCCGCCGATTCCGAGCGCGTGGTCGAGGGCCACGGATCCGCTCGGGATGACCTGGACATCGTATTGCGGCTGATCCCCCAGCTTCATGATCGTCCCTTTCCCGAAATCTTTCTCGATCTTGTCGATCGTCGCCTGCAATGCCTTCAGTTTTCCGGCATTGGCGGCGGCACTGTCCTGTACTGCTTCTTTCGCCATGTTACATTTTACATATTAAGTTTACGGCACCGCCCGTCGTGGGCGGCGACCATCGCAAAGTTATCAAAAAAGCCAGCATTCTGAAATAATTTTTGCGTAATTTTGCATACTTGGAAAAAACTGTTTTTGCATGAAGACCGTCCTGCTGGGAAAGACCCCCGAAGAACTGAAAACCATCGCCCTGGAAAACGGACTTCCCGCTTTTGCCGGGAAGCAGGTCGCCCAGTGGCTCTACCAGAAGAAAGTCCTTGATATCGAGGCGATGACCAACCTGTCCAAGGCGGGTCGGGAGCGGCTTTCGGAACGGTACGAAGTGGGGCGCAGGACTTGGACGGACCTGCAGTGTTCGAAAGACGGGACGAAGAAATACCTGTTTCCCGTGTCCTGTTCGCACCTGCACGGACTGAACCGGGCTGATACGGATCCGCATCGGGAAGACAGTTCCATCGAGGCGGTGATGATTCCCGATGAAGACCGCCGGACCCTTTGCGTCTCTTCCCAAGCGGGCTGCAAGATGGGGTGCAAGTTCTGCATGACCGGCCGCCAGGGTTTCCATGGCCACCTTTCCGCCGGGGACATCCTGAACCAGCTGCTCAGTGTCGCCGAGTCCGATGACCTGACGAACGTCGTGTTCATGGGGATGGGCGAACCGCTCGACAATTATGAGAATGTCAAACGGGCCATCGACATCCTGACCGCGGACTGGGGTTTCGGCTGGAGTCCGAAACGCATCACCCTTTCCTCGATCGGCGTTCTGCCGAATCTCCGCCGTTTCCTGGATGAAACCCGCTGCCATCTGGCCATCAGCCTGCACGATCCTTTCGGCGACGAGCGCCTGGGCCTGATGCCCGTCCAGCAAGTCTATCCGCTGGAAGAAGTTCTGGCCCTGATCCGGCAGTATGATTTTACCGGCCAGCGCCGGGTCAGTTTCGAATATACGATGTTCTCCGGACTGAATGACGACAAGCGCCACGCTGACGCCCTGGTCCGGATGCTGCGGGGACTGGAATGCCGGGTCAACCTGATCCGGTTCCACAAGATTCCGGATTTCCCGTATGAGACGTCCCATGACGGCTCGATGGAACTGTTCCGGGACCGGCTGACCCGCGCCGGGATTACGGCTACGATCCGTGCCTCCCGCGGTGAAGATATTTACGCGGCCTGCGGCATGTTGGCCGGCGAGCACGAAAACGATCGGTCATGAAACGTTTGTTTCTCATACTCATCCTGATGGGGGTGCTCCTTCCCCTCGGGGCCCAGCAATACCGGCTGGATCCGGAGGCGACGGCGGCCATCCGGGCCCGCATGGATGACATCCACCGCGACCGTCCGACCGTGGCCCTGGTCCTCAGCGGCGGTGGTGCGAAGGGGGCGGCCCATATCGGTGTGCTGCACTACCTGGAATCCATCGGCATGCCGGTCGACCTGGTGGTCGGCACCAGCATCGGCGGCCTGATGGGCGGCCTGTATGCGCTGGGCTACCCGGCGCAGCAGCTGGACTCGATCATGCGGAACATGGACTGGGGCATGGCCCTGAGCGATAAAGTCCCCCGCGAGTACATTTCGTACGCGGAAAACAAATACAAGGAGCGGTATGTCCTCTCGTTCCCGTTTTTTTACTCTTCGGACGTTTTCCAGGAACAGCGGGAAGACCAGCAGCGTTTTTCCGGAGTCCGGAACCGGTATGACGAGATCCATCTCGGAGCGGAAGACGGGGAAACGGCCTCCGGCCTGTTCCGGGACAACCTGGTGGGCAGTTTGCCGGCCGGTATTGTGTACGGACAGAATGTCGGGAATGTCATCAGTTCCCTGACGGTCGGCTATCAGGATGAGCGGAATTTCGCCGAACTGCCGATCCCGTTCGCCTGTGTGGCCTCGGACCTGGTGTCCGGTACGGCGAAGGTCTGGGAGAAAGGGCAGCTCAACACGGCCCTCCGGTCGACCATGTCCATCCCCGGCCTGTTCACGCCGGTCCGTTCCGACGGCATGATCCTGACCGACGGGGCGATGCGGGACAATTATCCCACGGCGCTGGCCCGGGAACTGGGCGCGGATTTCATCATCGGCGTGGATATCTCCGCAGCTTCGTATAACTACGGGGAAATCAACAATTTACTGGATATCATTCAATCCGGTATCGACATGCTCGGGCGGGATTCCTATGAGGAAAACGTGACCAACACCGAGGTGACCATCCGGCCTGACATCGAAGGTTACGGCCTGTTGAGTTTCAACCGGGCTGCCATCGACACGCTGATCGCGCGCGGTTACAAGGCCGCCGAGAAACAGGCGGAGAACCTGGCCGTCATCAAGCATTTCCTCGGCGACGCCCCCAGACCCTCCCGGAGCGGCCGGACGGCCGTCGACCTTTCGCGCGAGAAGGTACGGATTGACGGTGTGGAAATCACCGGCGTGGATGACCGTGAGAGCGTATACCTGATGGAAAAGGTGCGCCGCTCTTTGGGAAGCGAAATCGGCAAGGCGGAAATCGAACATGCCGTAGCGACCATCTTCGGGACCAAGGCCTTCGATTACGTAACCTATGAACTCCTGGGGGAGGAAGCGCCTTACCGCTTGAGGATCAACTGTAAACGAGGGCCGATCCACCACCTGGGGCTTGGTGCGCGCCTGGATACGGAAGAGATTGTGTCGGTCTTGCTGAACGTGGGCATCAACGTCCACAGCCTGCAGGGCTCTGCCCTGGATATTGAAGGGAAGGTTGGCACCAATCCGGCGGCTTCCTTGCATTACTACTACCGGACCAAGCGGGGCCCGACCCTCAACCTGACCGCCCGGTACCGGTATGTGGACCGCAATCAGTTCAGCGTCGGTGACAGCCGCTTCAAGATCGTCTACCATAATCTCCGGGAGGAGGCCTTCCTGTCCAACCTGCAGTGGAAACGTTTCGATCTCAACCTGGGTCTCCGGGACGACTATTACCTGATCAATTCGGTGATGTCCGACCGGGTGCTGTCCAGTTATGATCCCGATGTACACAACCATTATGTGTCCGCTTTCTTCAGGGGCCGGGCTGATACCTTTGACAATGGCTATTTCCCGACCGCCGGGTTCTCGGCAGGCGTGGACTATTCCTGGGTGTTCACCAACTTCAAGGACGGGATTGAGGATTTCCATGCCATCCAGTTTGATACCAAGGCTGCGGTTCCCATTACGGACTTCCTTTCCTTCCTGCCTTCGTTCAGCGGCCGGATTCTGATCGGGGACGATATCCCGCTCCCGTACCTCAATACGGTCGGCGGCAGCATGGCCGGACGTTACCTGGACCAGCAGTTGCCGTTCATTGGCATCAACAATGCGGTGCAGGTTTCCAATGTCATCGGAATCGCCCGGGCGGACCTGCGCTTCAAGCTGGCCCGGAACAACTATCTGACGGCCATTGCCAATGTCGGGGTGGAAGCCGGCCAATTGCGCGATGTCTTTTACAATGAGTCGTTGTCCACCATGTCCGGATTTGGCCTGGAGTATGCCTATAATTCGATTCTCGGACCCATCCGGCTGAATGTCCATTGGTCGGACCGCGTCCACCGTCTGGGAGCCTATCTGAGTGTGGGATTTGATTTTTAAAGCTATGGAAGAGAGATTGTTACAGATATTGAACCGGCTTCAGGCCCAATGTGCCCGGCGCGAGTATTGCCGGGCGGATGTGCGTCAGAAAGCCTTGAAGGCCCTGGAAGGCGATGTGGCCGGAGCCGAGACGGTCGTTGCCAGTCTGGTGGCAGATCAGTTTGTCGACGACCTACGGTATGCGTCCGCCTTTGCCCGGGAGAAGGCCTCCCTGACGGGCTGGGGCCCGGTGAAAATCAGCTATGCGCTCTCAGCCAAGGGAATAGACCGCGATACCATCCGTCAGGCGCTCGAGGAAATTGACGGAGCGGCGGCGGACCGGAAAATGGAAACGGTCCTTCGTGCGAAGTGGAAGACGCTGGCGGAGGATCCCGAGGGCAAACTGAAACTGCTCAAGTTCGGCCTGGGGCGCGGATATGAATACAATGCCTTGCAAGATCTGGTAAAACGGATCGCGAAGGGAGAATAAGAACCTGTCGTAAACATGAAAAAATGCTTTGTGTGGCTGGCTGCGCTTTGTCTGGCGGCCTGCAGCCCGAAACCTTCCCTGATGTCTCCGGATGGTCGTATCCAGTTGGATTTCTCCTGTGAGAATGGCGTTCCCTCTTACCGGGTTTCCGTCGACGGATCTCCTTTCATCCTTCCTTCCCGCCTGGGAATGGAAGCGGATGGACAGGATCTTGGCAGCGGATTCACGGTACGGAAGGTCCGGCATTCCCATGCCAATCAGACCTGGACGCAGCCCTGGGGAGAAAACAAGACGGTGCAGGACTGCCACAAGGAGATGACGGTCGAACTGGAGAATCCTTCCGGCGTGGCCCTGCTGCTCCGTTTCCGGGTTTTCGATGATGGCCTGGGCTTCCGGTATGAATACTCCCTGCCTGTCGACAGCACGGTGATTACCGATGAATTGACCGGATTCAATTTTGCCGCCGATGGCGACAGCTGGTCCATCGTGGGGGATTTCGAGTCCTACGAAAAACCCTACCGGAAGATGCGCCTGTCTGATGTGGACAATGCCAATACACCTTTCACGTTCCGCACGGACGGCGGATTGTATGCCAGCGTCCATGAAGCCGCATTGTATGATTTCCCGGAGCTGACGCTACGCCGGAGCGAAGGTACTTCCTATGTCGCCGCCCTGGCTTGCGACAGCCCGTCGGACCGCCGAACCAAAGCGCTGGTAGGCAAGACGTTCCAGACTTCCTGGCGGACGGTGCAGATCGCCCGGGAGGCGGTCGGACTGGTCAATTCGTCCCTGATCCTGAACCTCAATGAACCTTGTGCCATCGAAGACGTCTCCTGGATCAAGCCGGCGAAATATGTCGGCGTCTGGTGGGGGATGCACCTGGGCATCGAGGCCTGGTACGATGACGGCCGGCATGGTGCCACCACGGAGAATGCCAAGCGGTATATTGATTTCGCCGCAGCCAACAACGTGGACGGTGTGCTTTTCGAAGGCTGGAATGACGGCTGGGAGACCTGGGGAAATGGCGAATCGTTCAATTTCACGAAGCCGGCGCCGGATTTCGATTTCGACGAGGTTCTGCGGTATGCCGATTCCAAAGGCGTTGCCTATATCCTTCACCACGAAACCGGCGGCAATGTCCTGGACTATGAAAGCCAGCTGGATACGGCCCTGGACTGGGCATCTTCCTATGGCATCCATTACCTGAAGACCGGTTATGCGGGCTGGCTGCTGGCAGGCCATTACCACCACAGCCAATACGGCGTACGGCATTATCAGAAAGTGGCTGAGGAGGCAGCTTCGCGGCAGATCATGATCGATGCCCATGAGCCGATCAAGCCCACGGGCATCCGCCGGACCTGGCCGAATTTCATGACCCGGGAAGGTGCCCGCGGCATGGAGTGGAATGCCTGGAGCACCGGCATCGATCCCGCCCATCATGAAATCCTGCCCTATACCCGCTTGCTGGCCGGCCCGATGGACTATACGCCCGGTGTCTTTGATATCGAGTACCGTTCCATCGAAGGTGACCCGCGGCTCAAAGTCTGGAACGGCCTGTCCGCGACCGAATGCCGGGTTCCCACGACCCTGGCCAAGCAGATCGCCAACTGGGTCGTTCTCTACAGCCCGCTTCAAATGGCCTGCGACCTGGTGGATAATTATGAGGGACATCCGGCCTTCCAGTTCTTCCGGGATTTCGATGCGGATTGCGACTGGTCGAAAGCCCTGCAGGGCGAGATCGGGGAATATATCTCTGTCGTCCGCCGTTCCGGCGACCGGTTCTTCTATGGCGCAACGACGGATGCTTCCGGCCGGACCCTGACCGAGAAACTGGACTTCCTGCAGCCCGGGATCCGCTATCATGCAACCATTTACGCAGATGCGCCGGATACCGACTGGCAGACCAATCCCTATGCTTATGTCATCACCGAACGTGAGGTGACGGATGACGATACCCTGGAGGTCGTGTTGGCTCCGGGCGGCGGTCAGGCGATTACCTTCATCCCGGTTTCCCATTAGATTGCCGCCTTTCCCAAGAAGATCCCCCTCCTGTCAGGGAGCGTGTTTTGTAATTTATTGATAAATACGAAATTAGATAAATCGTGTTCTGCAAATTTAATAAAGGCTTTTTAAGTATTTTCTTGATTGTCAGCCTGCTACAAAACACGGTCCAGGCACAGGATCTGCCACAGTTGGTGGAAATCCCGGCCGGCTCGTTCTGGATGGGGTCGAATGGCTGGGGATATGACTACGATGAGGCTCCGGTGCACCGAGTGACGCTTACGGAATCTTTCCGGATGAGTGCCACGGAAATTACCAATGCGCAGTATGAACAGTTCCGTCCGGAACATAGGGCCCTGAGAGGCTCCGAGTTCGGCCTTTCGACCGGTGATGACGAGGCTGTTGTCTGCGTGTCCTGGGAGGATGCGACGGCTTACTGCCGGTGGCTCTCGGAAAAGACCGGACGGCATTTCCGGCTGCCGACCGAGGCGGAATGGGAATATGCCTGCCGGGCCGGGACGTATACCCTGTTCTATACGGGCGACGGACTGGGCGGTCCGATGTGGCGCAATCAGCAGACGGAAAGGAACTTGAAGAAGGTCGACCTGACGGTGGGGCAGACCCCCGCCAATGCATTCGGACTTTATGATATGCATGGCAACGTGGAGGAATGGTGCCAGGATTGGTATGGAACTTATCCGGCCGGTCCGGTGACCGATCCTCTCGGACCCGCTCTCGGTGAATACAGGATCACCCGTGGCGGCAGCCACAATACCCCTGAGACGTATCTGCGGAGCGCTTCCCGCAGCGCGGCCATTCCGGCCGATGCACACAGCCAGATCGGATTTCGGATCGTCGAGGGTCCGGCCCCGGGCGTACGAGCCATAAACGCCGCGTCCTTCCGCTCGGTTTTTCAAACTGGCGTCAGCCGGAAGAGGGCCCGCTGGAAGGCGGCGCAGGGTCCGGTTTTCAAGGAACCCATCCCTTTCGTCATCAAGCCTGAAGACGGAACGCCCTTCTACCGGCACAACCACCAGCCGGCCGTAACCTGGTGTGACAATGGCGACTTGCTAGCCGTCTGGTTCTCCTGTGATGCGGAAAGCGGTCGGGAAATGGTCGTGCTCGGCTCCCGTTTCCATAACGGTGCCTGGTCCCCGGCCCGGCTGTTCTTCAAGGTGCCGGACCGCAACATGACGGGCAGTGCCTTGTGCCGTTTGCCCGATGGGAAACTCCTGCATGTCAACGGTGTAGGAAATTCCGGGGATTGGCAGAACCTGGCCCTGGCCGTCCGTTTCTCCGACGATAACGGGGCGACTTGGTCGGTGCCCCAACAGGTGACCATGCATGGCAAACGCCATCAGGTGATTGCCGGTACGGTGGTCCTGGCTGACGGAACGATTGCCCAGTGTTGCGATGCCGGTCCGGAGGGCCATGACGGTACGGCGGTCTGGCTCAGCCAGGACGGCGGACGGACGTGGGAGGATACCGGCGGAACGCTGGCTGGCATCCATGCGGGACTGGTGGAGCGCAAGGACGGTTCCTGGCTGGCGCTGGGACGTGGGAACAGCGTGACCGGCCCTGACGGCAAGCCGTATATGCCGATGAGCGTTTCGACCGACAGGGGCAAGACTTGGACGGTCACGGCCAGTGAATTTCCGCCGATCGACGGGGGACAGCGGCTGGTGCTCCGGCGCTTGGATGAGGGGCCGCTCCTGCTGGTCTCGTTCACGGACCATCCGCAACGCTCAGCGGAGAAGGGGATGGATTTCGGGGGTACGAAAGGCTATGGAATCTATGTCGCCCTTTCTTATGATGAGGGCCAGACCTGGCCGGTGCGCAAACTCCTGACGGACGGACAGTACCGTTTCCTGGACGGGGGCGCCTGGACGGGTTTCTTCGAAATGGATGCCACCCATGCGGAACCGCGTGGCTACCTGGCTGCGACCCAGACCCCGGACGGAATCATCCATATCCTGTCCAGCCGGCTGCATTACCGGATCAACCTGGAGTGGATTACCCAATAAAAACTATTTCCCTGTTATCCAATCCGGGAAAGCGAGATTGCTGATCTGCCGGGAGATTTCTCCGGCCCGCCGGCTGACATAGTTGGAGGGCCTGCCGGCATTGCGTTTGCGCGGTTCGGGCAGGCAGGCGGCGATCAGACAGGCTTCCCGCCGGCTCAGTTTGTCCGCCCCGTGGTCGAAATGTGCCTGGGCGGCGGCTTCGGCACCATAGATCCCGTTTCCCATTTCCGCTACGTTCAGGTAGACTTCCAGAATCCGTTCCTTTCCCCAGATCTTCTCGATCAGCAGGGTGAAATATGCCTCCACGCCTTTGCGGAACCAAGACCTTGACGGCCAGCAAAATACGTTCTTGGCGGTCTGTTGGCTGATGGTGCTGGCACCCCGGATGCGGGTTCCCTTCCGACGCTCTTCCAGCGCATTCCGGATCTCTTTCCGGTCGAATCCGTCGTGGTCCAGGAACTTTTGGTCTTCACTGGCAATCACCGCCTTGGCCATTTCCGGAGAGATTTTCTCCAAGGATTTCCAGGTGCTTTGGGTATGGTAGTCCTTGTCTCCTGCATGGGCGATGGATTGCTGGATCATCAGGGGGGTGACCCACACGGGGACCCATTTGTGGATGACGACCCAGAGGACCGACAGCAGCACAAGTGCGGCGATCAGTTTCAGCAGGAACCGGAGAACACGGAGGAGGGGATTGCGGGAAGCCATGCTTATTCTTTGGGAGGCTCGGCCGTCGCGGCTGTCAGCCGTTTGATGGATTTGACATGGCTGAAGAACTCGATGGCGATCACGCGGATGACCGTATAGGCCGGGATGGCGACGAGCATGCCGAAGATACCGCCGATGTGACCGGCCATGATCAGGACGATGAAGATTTCGAGCGGGTGGGACTTGATGCTCTTCGAGTAGATGATGGGCTGGTACAGGAAGTTGTCCACCATCTGCGTGATGGCGAAGATGCCCAGGAGGATGGCGAGCATGACCAGCCAGTTGATGTCTCCGCCGGCGGCCGCAGCGCTGCTGAATTTCAGGACGAGGCCGAGGATGGTGCCGATGCCGGCTCCGATCCAGGGACCGACATAGGGGATGACGTTGAGCAGTCCGGTCATGAATGCGATGCCCAGTGCGGCGGGGAAGCCGAGGCGGGCGATCAGCAGCAGGCCCAGGAAGTTGAGCAGGGCGACGCCGAGGATTTCGGTGATCAGGCCGACGAAATAGCGGGAGAGCAGGTGCTCGATGCTGCCGATGGCGGCGATGGCTTGCTGTTCGATGCGGTCCGGAACGATGGCGGCGATGATCTTGCTGAACAGGGTGTCGTCTTTGATGAAGAAGAAGCTGATGAAGACCACGCAGAAGATGCCGATGCCGATGTTGCCGATGGTTGAGGCGACGGAACCGACGACGGAGGTGATGCTGCCCAGGTCGAAGGTGTCTTTGATCCAGCCGATGGCGTATTCTTGGATGGAGAAGTCGGGTTCCAGGTTGGGGAAGGTGGTGATCATCCAGATGTTGAAGTTGTCCAGCATGGTTCCGAAGCCGGCCGAGTTGTAGGAGGCGGCCTGCATGTTGGCGGAGATGTTCTGGACAATGCCGTAGATGACCGGGACCAGTTCGGTGATGATACCGACAAAGATCAGCAGGAGGATCAGCAGGGTCATGACGGCCAGGAAGGAGTCCGGCAGGGCTTTCCCTTTGATCGTCAGTTTCTTGAGTACCTTCTTGATGGGCCGTCCGATCAGGGATACGACGGCAGCGGCGATAATGTAGACCAGGACGGTCCGGAAATACCAGCAGGCCGCGATGATGGCGGCTGCGCCGGCAAGGTACATGATGTACCGGGCGAGTTTGTCGGTACTGCGTTCCATGTTATGTTTCATTGAGGATGGCTTCTGTAAGCTCGCGGGCGTTGGAAACGATACGCCAGGGGTGGTAGGCGGCGAGTTCTTCGCGAGTGCGGAACCCCCAAAGTACACCGACCGTGCGGACACCGGCATTGAGGCCGGTCTGCATGTCGGTGTTGGTGTCGCCGATGTAAAGGACTTCGTCCAGTTTTACGTCCGGGGCGGCGGCCATGGCCTGGTGGACGATGGCGGGGTCGGGCTTGATGGGCTGGCCTTCGCGCTGGCCGAGGACTATGACGAAACCGTATTTTTCGAAGAAGATGCGGATCAGCTTCTCGGCGCCGTCCTGGTATTTGTTGGAGGCGAGGGCGAAGCGGATGCCGGCCTGGTGGAGGCGGTCCATCATGTCCATGATGCCGGGGTAGGGCCGGGTGCGGTCGCAGATGTGGGCATCATACCAGGGCAGGAAGAGGGCGGCCATCCGGGCGACGTTCTCTTCGTTGTTTTCCTGCGGGGGCAGGGCGGCCCGGAAGAGGTTGTAGATGCCCCTTCCGCAGAAGATCTTGTAGGCGTCCATGGGATGCTCGGGATAGCCGAGGGTGCGGAGCGCGTGGTTGGTGGCGTTTCCCAGGTCCTCTACTGTATCCAGCAGCGTCCCGTCCAGGTCGAAGATGATCAGTTTCGTCATATAGGCAAAGATACGCCACTCCAAACGCAAATGCAAATCTTCGCCCCGCATTCCTCCGCCGCGCCCGGCTTGCGTTCGCTTCCGCTCTGTGTATCGCTGCTGCGCGGCTTACGTTCGCTTCCGCTCTGTGTGTCGCTGCTGCGCGGGAGGACGGTGGCGAAGGCTTCGGCGCTGCGCGCCTACGTCCCGTCACTCGCTTCGCTCGTGCCACCCGCTCATGGGGCCGCGGGCGGCCACACCTTCGCCACCGTCCTCTCGGCTTCGCAGCGTAGCTTCGAACGGCATTGATCTGGCATTTGTGTGCGACCGGATTTCCTCGTTCTTTTTCCGAGGTTCGAGGCAAGAAATGTATAATGCTGACTATGAATTATCTAGCGGCATGTCATGTAACATAATTACTACATGAAATGCCGCTAAGCAATTGATAATTACAATATTATATTTTTCGCTAGTCTTCCTTCAGGGTGACGAGGGTATTGTCTTTGTCGGGGGTGAGGCCGACTTTGAGGGTGCGGAGGGTGCCGGCTTCTGCCTTGGGGCGGCGGAGCATGCGGTCGGAGAGGATGAACTCGGAGACGGGGTCCTCGATGTAGCGCATGACGGCGCGTTTGAGCGGACGGGCACCGAAGGCGGGGTCGTAGCCGGCTTCGGCGACGAGCCGTTTGGCGGACGGGGTCACATTGAGTTTGTAGCCTGCCTCTTCGGCCCTGGCCTTCAGGTCCTTGAGCTCGATGTCGATGATCTTCTCGATGTCCTCCTTGGACAGCGTATTGAAGAAAACCTGTTCGTCGACGCGGTTGATGAATTCCGGCGGGAAGACCTTCTTGACGGCTTTCTCCAGGACGCTCTGGCGGTCGCGTTCGACGTTGCGCCCGGCGGTGGCGAAGCCCAGGCCGTTGCCATACTGCTCCATGTCGCGGCTGCCCACGTTGGAAGTCATGATGACGATGGTGTTCTTGAAACTTACCGTGCGGCCTTCGCTGTCGGTCAGCCGGCCGTCGTCGAGCACCTGCAGCAGCAGGTTGAAGATATCCGGATGGGCCTTTTCGATCTCATCGAGGAGCACGACGCAGTAGGGTTTGCGGCGCACCCGCTCGCTGAGCTGGCCGCCTTCTTCATATCCCACATAGCCCGGAGGCGCACCGATCAGCCGCGAGACGGAGAATTTCTCCATGTATTCGCTCATGTCGATGCGGACGATGTTCTCCTCGGAGTCGAACAGGTATTCGGCCAGGCACTTGGCCAGCTGGGTCTTGCCCACGCCGGTCGGACCGAAGAAAAGGAAGGATCCGATCGGACGGCCCGGGTCCTTGAGGCCGGCGCGGTTGCGCCGGATGGCGGAGACGACGGTGGCGATGGCCTCGTCCTGGCCGATGATCCGGCCCTTGAGCCGGTCCGCCATCTTCATCAGGCGGCCTGCCTCGGACTCGGCGACCTTGCCGGCAGGGATGCCCGTGATCTTGGATACGACCGTGGCGATGTCGTCGGCGGTGACGGTTTTGACGGCTCCTTTGATCCGGACCATGGAACCGGCTTCGTCCATAGCATCGATCGCCTTGTCAGGCAATGACTTGTCCATGATGTACCGGTCGGTCAGCCGCACGCAGGCCTCGATGGCATCGTCGGTATATTTGACCTGGTGGAAGTCTTCGTAGTTGGTGCGCAGCTTCTTGAGGATCTCGATGCTCTGGGCCACGTCGGTCGCCTCGACGACAATCCGCTGGAAGCGCCGGTCGAGGGCTCCGTCTTTCTCGACGATCTTGGTGAATTCGTTCATGGTCGTGGCGCCGATGCACTGGATCTCGCCGCGGGCGAGGGCCGGCTTGAGCATGTTGGCCGCATCCAGGCTGCCCTGGGCGCCGCCGGCGCCGACGATGGTATGGAACTCATCGATGAACAGGATGATGTCCGGGTTCTCGCTCGCGGTCTTGATGATGGTCTTGACCCGCTTCTCGAAGTCGCCGCGGAACTTGGTGCCGGCCACCACGGAAGCGATGTCCAGCGACAGGATCCGCTTCTTGGCCAGGACGGGGGAGATGTCCCCGGAGGCGATGCGCAGGGCGATGCCTTCGACGATGGCGGATTTGCCCACGCCGGGCTCTCCGATGAGCATCGGGTTGTTCTTCTTGCGGCGGCCGAGGATTTCGATGACGCGGCTGATTTCCGTCTCGCGGCCCACGACCGGGTCCAGTTTGCCCTCCCGGGCCGCCTGGGTCAGGTCATAGGCGAACTCGTCCAGTTCGTCTTTCTTGCCGGCGGAAGGCTGCTGCGGCGCGCCGCCGTCTTCTTCGTCTTCGTCTTCATCCGATCCGTTCTGCTGCGGGCTGTCCTGGCGGACGACCCCCAGCATCCCGTCTTTCTCCATCCAGGAGAGGATGCGTCCGTAATCCACGCCGATGCTCCGCAGGAAAGCCTGGCCGTAACTGCCGGTCGTGCGGCAGAGGGCCAGCAGCAGGTGCTGGGAGGAAGCCTCGTTCGACCGGACGCGCGTCGCCTCCATGATGGTGAGGCTCAGGACATTCTGTGCCCCGCGGGAGAATTGGATATGCTCCAGTTCGGAGTAGGGAATCTGTTCGTTGGTGAAGACGCGGCTGTCGATGAATTTTTTCAACTGGGCCGTGTCGACTTCCAGTCCTTGCAGGGCGCGAAAGGCGTTGTTTTCTTCGTGGCGAAGGATGCCCAGGAACAGGTGGTCAGGGCCGATGCCGTAGCTGCCGGTCCGCAGGGCTTCCTCGCGGGCATAGGTGATGATGCCGTTGAGTTCTTCGGATACTTTGATGTCCATGTGTACTTGTTCAATCAGACAAAAGTAATAAATAAATCCGGATTCGGGAAATTCCCTTTTAATAGGTATCAGGATTTGTGACTGTCGATATTTTTTAGTAAATTTGCATGTTTAAGTGTATGGTGCAAATCGCACCCCATTGAAGAGAAAGATTTTATGGAAATTGAAGAGAAGAACGAACAGGTTTCGGGCGGCGGTATCATCGAGCAGGTCAACATCGACCAGGAGATGCGCTCGGCGTACATCGATTACTCGATGTCCGTCATCGTGTCCCGTGCGCTTCCGGACGCCCGTGACGGTCTGAAACCCGTCCAGCGCAGGGTCCTGTTCGGAATGGATGGCCTGGGTCTGAGCTATTCCGGCCAGACCAAGAAATCCGCGAGAATCGTCGGTGAAGTCCTGGGTAAGTTCCACCCGCACGGCGACTCCAGCGTTTATGACGCCATGGCCCGTCTCGCCCAGAACTGGAACCAGCGCTATCCGCTGGTCTGGGGTCAGGGCAACTTCGGTTCCATGGACGGCGACCCGGTCGCGGCCATGCGATACACCGAGGCCAAACTGGACAAGATGACCGAAGAGGTACTGGCCGACCTGGACAAGAATACGGTAGACTTCACGCTGAACTTCGACGATACGATCGAAGAGCCGACGGTCCTTCCGACCAAGGCTCCGCTGCTGCTGCTCAACGGTTCCGCGGGTATCGCGGTCGGTATGGCCACGAACATGGCCCCGCACAACCTGAGCGAATGCTGCGACGCGATCTGCGCCTATATCGACAACCCGGAGATCACCACCGAGGAACTGATGCAGTACATCAAGGGACCTGATTTCCCGACCGGCGGCATCATCCAGGGCATTTCCGGCATCAAGGAAGCCTATGAGACCGGCCGCGGCCGCATCGTCGTCCGCGCCAAGACCGAGATCGAGGTGGCTGACAACGGCCGTGAGACCATCGTCGTGACCGAGATTCCGTATATGGTCAACAAGCGCGCCATGATCGAGAAGATCGGCCAGATGGTCGAAGACAAGCGCCTGGACGGCATCACGTACATCAATGACGAGAGCTCCCGTGAGGGCCTCCGCATCGTCATCCGCGTCAAGCAGGGCGCGAATTCCAACGTCGTGCTGAACACGCTCTTCAAATACACCGAACTCCAGTCCAGCTTCTCGATCAACAACGTCGCCCTGGTCAAGGGACGTCCGATGACCATGAGCCTCAAGGACATCCTGAAGGTGTTCGTGGATTTCCGCCACGAGGTCATCGTCCGCCGGACCAAGTTCGACCTGGAAAAGGCCCAGAAGCGGGCCCACATCCTGGAAGGCCTGCTCAAGGCCATCGACGTGATCGACGAGATCATCCGGATCATCCGTGCCTCCAAGAGCGTGGACGAGGCCAAGGCCGAGCTCATGCAGACCTTCGGTTTCACCGAGGCCCAGGCGACCGCCATCGTGGAAATGCGCCTGCGCCAGCTGACCGGACTCGAGCGCGAGAAGCTCCAGGCCGAGTACGACGAACTCGAGAAGTTCATCGCCTACTGCAACGAAGTCCTCGGCAGTTACGACCTGCAGATGAAGATCGTCAAGGACGAGACCCTCGAGCTGAAGGCGAAGTACGGCGACAAGCGCCGCACCGAGATCACCCTGAGCGCCGACGAATTCAATCCGGAAGACTTCTATGCCGACGAGGACGTGGTCATCACCCTGTCCCACCTCGGCTACATCAAGCGTACCTCCCTGACCGAGTACCGCACCCAGAGCCGTGGCGGCGTGGGTATGAAGGGCAGCGCCACCCGTGACGCCGACTTCATCGACCACATCTACGTCGCCAACATGCACTCGACCCTGCTCTTCTTCACGGAAAGCGGCCGCTGCTACTGGCTCAAGGTCTATGAGATCCCGGAAGGCGCCCGCGCCTCCAAGGGCCGCGCCATCCAGAACCTCCTCAACATCCCGGACGACAAGATCAAGGCGATCCTCAATGTCCGGAACCTGAATGACCAGGAGTTCATCGAGAACAACTACGTGATGCTCTTCACCAAGCGGGGCATCATCAAGAAGACCACCCTCGAGGCGTATTCCCGTCCGCGCGCCAACGGCATCAATGCCGTGACCATCCGCGAGGGCGATGAATTGCTCGATGCGTTGCTGACCAACGGCCGCAACGAGGTCCTGATCGCTGCCCGCAACGGACGCTGCGTCCGCTTCGATGAATCCGACACCCGCCCGATGGGACGGACCGCCTCCGGCGTCCGTGGCATCAATATTGAAGAAGACGATGAAGTAATCGGCGCCATTGCCTACGATCCGCAGGCGGAGGATGCCGGTGCACATACCGTACTTGTTGTCAGTGAACATGGCTATGGCAAGCGTACCGACTTTGACGAGTACCGCAAGACCAACCGCGGCAGCAAGGGTGTCAAAACCCTCAACATCACTGACAAGACTGGCAAGGTGGTGGCCATCAAGAACGTTACGGATGAGAATGGGCTCATGATCATCAACCGTTCCGGCCTCACGATCCGCATGGAAGTCAGCACCATCAAGGTAGCCGGAAGGGCGACCCAGGGGGTGCGGCTCATCAACATCAAGGAAGGCGACGCGATCGCGGCCGTTTCCCTCGTCGACAAACAGGAGGAGGCAGAGGAACCCCTGACCGACGGGCAGGCTGCAGCAGAAACCCCCACGCAGGAATAAATCAATAACCGAAATAACAGAACATTATGAAAAGAATCCTTTTCGCGTTGGCGCTGATTGCATCCGTCCAGGTTGCAACTGCCCAGGTTAAGCCTGAGGCCGCCAAGAAGGCGTTGGCCGCTGCCGAAGCTGCGGCCCAGAACGTCAAAAAGAACACCAAGGCCGCCGTTTGGCAGAAGCTGGGCGAGGCGTATGTCAATGCGTACGACGCCCCGACCGGTGGCGTTCAGCCGGGCTGGCCGCGCAATCTCGTAACCGAGAAGCCGATGTCCGAGCAGGCCGCCGAGGTCAACGGTGAGCAGATGACCAAGCTTGTCTACGCGGACAAGAACATCTATGTCAACGGTGCCGGTAACGTCGCCCTGATCGAGGTGACCAAGCCTCTGGCTGAAAATGCCCTGGAAAAGGCTGTCGAAGCCTATGTCAAGACCTATGAGATGGACAACAAGACCGCCAAGACCGTTTCGACCGCGCTGGACAATATCTCCAGCAAGCTTGTCAACGAGGCGTACAATGCTTATCAGTTCGGGAACTATGCCGAGGCCAGCAAGGCCTTCGAGAAGGCCGCCCAGGTCGCCGGAACCGCCCCGCTCTCCAAGCTGGACACCAGCTCCGTCTACAACGCCGGTTTCACCGCCCATCTTGCCCAGGACTACGCCCGTGCCGGTAAGTTCTTCGACCAGTGCCTTGCTGTCGGTTACTATGGCGACGGCGGCGACGTCTATGCCAAGGTTGCGGACGTCAAGTCCAATCTCGGTGACGCCGAAGGCCAGAAGAAGGCCCTTGAAGAAGGTTTCACCAAGTTCCCGCAGAGCCAGAGCATCCTGATCGGCCTGATCAACTACTACCTGGCCAACAACGAGGATCCGGAGAAGCTCTTCGGACTGCTCGACCAGGCCAAGAAGAATGAGCCGACCAATGCTTCCCTCTACTATGTCGAAGGCAACATCCGCACCCAGCTCAAGCAGTATGACGAAGCTGTCAAGGCTTATGAGAAGTGCGCTGAGATCCAGCCTGGCTACGAGTATGGTTACATCGGCGAAGGCATCATGTTCTACAACATGGCCATCGATGTCCAGACCAAGGCCCAGGAAGAGCTTGATGACACCAAGTACATGGCCCTCGTTGAGGAGTTCGAAAAGGACCTCAAGAGCTGCATCGATCCGTTCGAAAAGGCTTTCGAGCTGACCAAGGACGACAGCATCAAGGCTTCCATCGCCGAGTACCTCAAGCAGGCCTTCTACCGCTTCCGCGATGCGGATCCGAAGTACATGGAAGGTTACAACAAGTACAACGCCATCGTCGAAGCCAACCGCTAGTCAGCGATTGAATATCAATGAAAAAGGGACGCCTCGGCGTCCCTTTTTTTATTTGTCGTCTTGCTCTTTCCGGCGCTTGTCGAAGGCCTTGACGATCTTGCCGACCAGGGGATGCCGGACGATGTCTTCGTTGGAGAAGAAGATGGTGGAGATGCCTTTGATGTCCCGGAGCAGGTCGATGCCCTTGAGCAGGCCGGAGTCTTCCTTGTTCGGAAGGTCCACCTGGGAGGCATCGCCGGTGACGATGAATTTGGCATTGGGACCCATGCGGGTCAGGAACATCTTGAGCTGGCCGATGTTGGTATTCTGGGCTTCGTCCAGGATGACACAGGCCCGGTCCAGGGTACGGCCGCGCATATAGGCGAGCGGCGCGATCTGGATGGTGCCGTCGGTCATGAATTCCTGCAGGCGTTTGGACGGGATCATGTCCCCGAGAGCGTCGTACAGCGGCTGGAGGTACGGGTCCAGCTTGTCTTTGAGGTCGCCGGGCAGGAAGCCCAGGCGTTCGCCGGCTTCGACGGCGGGCCGGGTCAGGATGATCCGTTTGATCTCGCGGTTCTTCAAAGCCCTGACGGCCAGGGCGATGGCAACATAGGTCTTGCCGGTGCCGGCCGGTCCGACGGCAAAGATCAAATCACTGTCGAAGTAGGCCTTGACCATCTCCTGCTGGGTCTTGTTGCGGGCCCGGATGGGTTTCCCGTCCGTTCCGTGGACGATGATGGCATCGCCGCTGAGGCGGAACTTCCCGGCGGAATGCTCGCCGTCGAAAATGTCTTCCACGTCATAGACGGTCAGGTTCATCTTGCGGTGACGGCGTTCGACCAGTTCTCCGAACCGGATGTTGAATTCCTCGATCTGGGAACTCTTTCCCTCTACGATCAGTTCGTTCCCGCGGGCGACGACTTTCAGGCCCGGGAAATAGGTGCAGAATTCTTCCAGGATTTTGTTTCCGACCCCGAAGATCTCGATGGGGTCCATGGCTTCCAACGTAATGGTTTTCTTCATGTTCAGTATTCAATCCCTGTCTCGGCCACGACCCTGGCGAGGGTGGCCGTCATGTTGTCATAATCCGACGGATCCTTCCAGAGGTCGCGTCGTCCGATATAGTCTTTGACCGCGATGGTCGCGTAACTGTCCGTAAGCGTGCCCGGCAGGGTGCACCAGAGGAATTCCAGCCCGGGCTCCAGCATGGCCAGGTTGCGGTACCGGTCCTTGGTAAAGCGGAGGGTGACCATGAGTTCGAGCCGGGTGTTCCGGGCGCTCATGTTCGAAACGGCATTCCCCATGGAATAGATGACGGGCATCCGGTCGATGTGGCTGGTGTCCTGCACGACATGCGGATGGGCGCCGATGACGGCATCGACCCCCGCATCGTGCAGCCAGCGGGCCATTTTCTCCTGGCCGGCGGCGTGTTTGAGCTGATATTCCAGGCCCCAGTGGGGCAGGGCGATGATCCAGTCTGCTCCCAGGTTGCGGGCCCTGCGGACTGCGGCGGCGATTTCCGCCTTGTCCTCGGTGTGGACCTTCGGCCAGCCGGAGGGATCACCGGTATTGGTACCGTACGTGGTGTTGATCAGCGCGATGCGCAAGCCCTTGGCCGTCAGCATCAGGGGGAAGGCCAGGGAATCTTCCTGCGGCGTTTCGGCAGCGCCGGCGAAGCGGATGCGGTCCATGGCACGATATTTTCCCAAGGTCCGCTGCAGACCGGTTCTCCCCTTGTCGAGGATGTGGTTGTTGGCCATCAGGAACACGTCGACGCCGCAATCGGCGACATAGTCGGCATAGGCGTCGGGGGCGGAAAAGGCAGGATAACCCGAATAGGGCGCTCCCGCAAGGGTGAACTCCATGTTGGCGATGGCGATGTCCGCGGCTTCGAGGCGGCTGCGGATGGGCTCCAGGAAGGTCCGGCAGTCGTAATCCAACTGCCTGGCATGCATCATGACATCTCCGATCAAGACGATGGTCAGGGTGTCGGGCTGCCCGCCGAGGGGCTGCAAGTTCATGATGCGGTCCCGCCAGATATTCTCCAAAACTTGCGCCCGGGCGGCCGGAGCGGCCACGAGCAGCAGGAAGGGGAGGAGTAGGCGGAGCGTGTTTTTCAAGTACTTTTTGGTGATGGTTCACGCAAAAATAAGGATTATTTTGGTACATTTGCATTTTATAGGTAGAAACTTCTCGAAAATGAAACGGATCTTCTATATCGTCCTCCTGCTCGCCGCCGTCAGCCTGACGGGTTGCGACGGACTGCGCCGGCTGGCCGGTCGTCCTACTTCGGAGCAGCTGGCCCAGAAACAGGCCGACATCCTTGCCGTGCAGGAGGCGGCCCACCAGGCACGGATCGATTCCATGCGCCGGGTTGAGCAGGCGCTGGCCGATTCCCTGGCCGTGCTGGATTCGCTCAAGCAGATGCGGGGCACCATCCTGAATCCTTCCGCCATGGGCGGCCTGTATACGACCAAACTCGATTACCGGTATTACATCGTCGTCGGTGCCTTTACGATGCGCGCGAATGCGGAGAAACTGCTGACGCGTGTCCAGGATGCCGGCTATGTGGCCACCCTGATCAGTTTCCGGAACGGTTACAACGCCGTGGGGGTCTGCCAGACGGACCATCTCCCCGAAGCCTTCGCTTCCCTGAAAAAAGTGAAAACCGAGGCTTTCTGTCCGCCCGACGTCTGGATCCTCGTTAACGAATGATTCTCATGAAAAGATTGTTGCTCAATATTTTGCTCGTCGTTTTGACGGTCCCTGCCATGGCTCAGTTCCGGAGCCTTCCGGGATTGGACGACAGCGAAACGGTCCGTTCCTTCCGCGAACATGTGACCACCCTGTCTTCTGCTGCACTGGAAGGCCGCAAGGCCGGCAGCGAAGGGGAGAAGTCCGCTGCCTCGTATGTGGATGAGGTGCTGCGCGGCTATGGCCTGGACATGCTCTCTCCCCGGGACGGCGACCTGTTCGGACTGGCCCGGGCCGACGGCGATACGCTGACGTCCCGTAACGTCATCGGTGTCGTACAAGGATATGACCCCAAACTGCGGGACCGTTACATCGTGATCGGCGCCCGGCTGGACAACCTGGGCGTCAACCATCTGATGATCGACGGGCAGCCTGCCGAGCAGATTTATTACGGTGCCAACGGCAATGCCTCCGGCCTGGCGGTGCTGCTGGAGCTGGCGCGGATGATCCATACCCACAACGTCCTCTTCCGCCGCAGCGTGGTGCTGGTGGCTTTCGGGGCTTCGCAGGAAGCCTTTGCCGGCGCCTGGTATTTCCTGAACCGGTCTTTCGCCGATGCGGACCGGATTGATGGCATGATTAACCTGGATATGCTCGGATCGGGGCAGGATGCCTTCTGCGCCTATGCAGCTTCGAATGCGGATATGGAACAGCTCCTGCGCGGCATGCAGGGTTCCCTCCTTCCGGTCTATCCGGCCATTACGGCCGCCGAACCCTACCCTTCGGACCACAGGGCATTCTATGCCAAGGAAATCCCTTCGGTTTTCTTCTCCACCGGCCAGTATCCGGAGCACAATACGGACCGGGACACCGGCTCGATCCTGGATTATGACGGCATGGAGCGGGAACTGGAATACATCTACGCCTTTTCACGCGCATTGGCCAACACGGACCGCCCCCCGCTGTTCCGGACGGACCAGGCACAGCGGAAGACCGACGACGGAAAGACGTATGCGGCGTCGGATTGCGACCAGCGGCCGACCTTCATGGGGTATGCCGATCCCAAGTTCTTCCTGGAGAAATGGGTCTACCAATACCTGCGGTATCCGCAGGCGGCCGTGGAGCAGGGGATCCAGGGCCGCGTCATCGTGGATTTCGTCATCGACACGGATGGCAAGGTCGTGGATGTCGATGTGACCCGCGGTGTGCACCTGCTGCTGGACGAGGAAGCGGTCCGCGTCGTGGAGGCTTCCCCGAAGTGGAAACCGGCGCGTATCAAAGGCCGTAAGGTCCGCAGCGTCATCTCCATTCCGGTAGAGTTCAAATTGGAGCGGAAATCGAAAAGCAGTTTCGGAATAAAGAAATAAACAGACAAATATGGAATACAATTTCAGAGAAATCGAGCAGAAGTGGCAGGCCCGTTGGGCGGCGGAGAAGACCTTCCGGACCCGGGAGGATGCTTCCAAACCGAAGTTTTATGTCCTGGACATGTTCCCGTATCCCTCCGGGGCCGGCCTGCATGTCGGGCATCCGCTGGGATACATCGCCAGCGATATCTTCTCGCGTTACAAGCGTCTCAAGGGCTTCAACGTCTTGCATCCGATGGGGTATGATGCCTTCGGCCTCCCCGCGGAGCAGTATGCCATCCAGACCGGCCAGCACCCGGAAGTGACGACCCACCAGAATGTCGCGCGCTATCGGGAACAGCTGGACCGTATCGGTTTCTCCTACGACTGGGACCGCGAGTTCCGCACCTGCGATCCGGAATATTACAAGTGGACCCAGTGGGCCTTCCTGCAGATGTTCGATTCTTATTATGACAACCGTCTGGGCAAGGCCCGTCCGATCAGCGAGCTGGTCGCCGCTTTCGAGCAGACGGGAACCGACGGGATCGATGCGGCCTGCAGCGAAGCGATGTCCTTCACGGCCGACGAGTGGAAAGCCTTCAGCGAAGCCGAAAAGAGCAAGGCGCTGATGAACTGGCGGATCGCCTACCAGGGCGAATCTTCCGTGAACTGGTGCCCGGCCCTCGGTACGGTGCTCGCCAATGACGAGGTCAAGGACGGCCTGTCCGTCCGCGGCGGCCATCCGGTCGAGCAGAAGAAGATGACCCAGTGGCAGTTGCGCGTATCGGCTTATGCCGGCCGGCTCCTGGAAAGCCTGGAACGCCTGGACTGGACCGATTCCCTCAAGGAAATGCAGCGCAACTGGATCGGCCGTTCCGAGGGTTGCGAGGTGGTTTTCCCGGTCGATACGGAAGGCGTCCGGACGGACGTGACGATCTTTACGACCCGTGTGGATACGATCTTCGGCGTGACCTTTATGGTCCTGGCGCCGGAAAGCGACCTGACCCCGCAACTGACCACCCCCGGCCAGAAAGCGGCGGTGGAGGAGTACCTGGCTTATGTCAAGAAGAAGACCGAACGGGAACGCATCGCCGAGACCAAGACCGTGACCGGCGTGTTCTCCGGTTCCTACGGCATCAATCCGCTGACCGGAGAGAAGGTCCCGGTTTGGATTTCTGAATATGTCCTGGCCGGATATGGAACGGGCGCCATCATGGCGGTCCCGGCCCATGACAGCCGCGACTACGCTTTCGCCAAAAAGTTCGGACTGGAAATCCGCCCGATCATCGAAGGCTGCGACGTGTCCGAAGCTTCGTTCGACGCCAAGGAAGGCATCATGTGCAATTCCGGTTTCCTGAACGGGATGGATGTGAAAAAGGCCATCGAGGCGGCGAAGGATTACGTGGAAGAGAACGGGTTGGGCCACCGCAAGGTCAATTACCGCCTGCGCGACGCCATTTTCTCCCGCCAGCGTTACTGGGGCGAGCCGTTCCCGATTTACTACAAGGACGGCATTCCGACCCCGCTCCCGGTGGATAAACTGCCCCTGACCCTGCCGGAGGTCTCGGCGTTCAAGCCGACCGAGGACGGCCAGCCGCCGCTGGCCCGCGCCAAGGATTGGACCTATGAGGGCTGGCCGCTGGAAACCAGCACCATGCCGGGCTTCGCCGGCTCCAGCGCCTACTATCTCCGCTACATGGACCCGCACAACGACGAGGCCTTGGTCGGCCGCGGCGTGGATGAATACTGGCGCAATGTCGACCTGTATATCGGCGGTACGGAGCATGCCACCGGCCACCTGATTTACAGCCGTTTCTGGAATAAGTTCCTGTTTGACCTGGGCTATGTCTGCGAGGACGAGCCCTTCCGCAAACTGGTCAACCAGGGCATGATCCAGGGCCGTTCGAACTTCGTCTACCGCATCGTCGGCACCAACAAGTTCGTTTCCGTCGGCCTGAAGGACAACTATGAGACCCAGGAAATCCATGTGGACATCAACCTGGTCCGCAACGACCGGCTCGACCTGGAAGGCTTCCGGGCCTGGCGTCCGGAATTCAAGGACGCGGAGTTCGTCCTCGAAGACGGCGAATACGTCTGCGGCTGGGCGGTCGAGAAGATGTCCAAGTCCATGTTCAACGTGGTGAACCCGGACGATATCTGCAACAACTACGGCGCCGATACCCTCCGTCTGTATGAGATGTTCCTCGGCCCGCTCGAGCAGAGCAAGCCGTGGGATACCAAGGGTATTGACGGCGTGCACCGTTTCCTGCGCAAGGTCTGGCGCCTGTTCTGGGACAAGGATACCTTCCTGGTGACGGACGAAGCCCCGACCCCTGCGGAACTCAAGGCCCTCCACAAGCTGATCGCCAAGGAACAGGAGGACATCGAGCATTTCTCCTACAACACCACGGTCAGTGCCTTCATGATCGCCCTGAACGACTTGGGCAACTGCAACAAGCGGGCGATCCTCGAACCTTTCCTGGTCCTGCTGAGCCCGTTCGCCCCGCACATCGCCGAAGAACTCTGGCATGACCTGGGCCATGATGGTTCCATTACCTATGCCGCTTTCCCGGAATTCAACCCGGCCTATGTGGCGGAAGACAATGTGACCTATCCGGTCGCCTTCAACGGCAAGACCCGCTTCACCGTGGACCTGCCGAAGTCCCTGACTCCGTCCGAGGTGGAAGCCCAGGTCCGGAGTCTGGACCAGACGGCCCGCTACCAGGGAGACATGACCATCGCCAAGGTCATCGTGGTGCCGGGCAGAATGATCAATATCGTTCTTAAGAAATAAATCATGGCGGATAAGAAAAAGATTTGGACAACAGTTTGGGACTATGTCCTGATGACCCTGGGCGGCCTGATTTTCTGCATGGCCTGGGACAGTTTCCTGATTCCGAACGGGATTGCCAGCGGGGGCCTGACCGGTCTTTGCACCATCATCCAGTTCGCCACCGGTTTCCCGGTCGCCATCTCGTACATCCTGCTGAACATCGTCTTGCTGGGCATCGCTTTCCTGATCCTGGGCAACGGTTTCGGGATCAAGACCATCTATTGCATCCTGATCACGACCCTGATGTTCGAGATCCTGCCCCGGTTCGACATCCTCCAGGCCCTTCCGGGCCGTCCGCTCTATATCAGCGAGAAAGTGCTGGTCCCGATCATCGGCGGCTTGCTGGAAGCCATCGGCATCAGCTGGATTTTCAAGCGGGGCGGCAGTACCGGCGGCACGGACGTCGTGGCGCTGATCCTGAATAAGTTCTGGCCGGTTTCCCCGGGAAAGGTGTACATGTTCCTGGACCTGTTCATCATCGCATCGGTGCTGCTGATTCCGGGCAAGACCCTGCAGGACATGATCTATGGCTACCTGGCCATGATCTCCTTCTCCCTGTTCCTGGATTTCCTGCTGCTGGGCAGCAAGGCGACGGTGCAGGTGCTGGTGTTCTCCCAGCATTATCAGGAAATCGCCGACCACATTACGCACCGGATGAACCGGGGCGTCACGGCGATCAGTTCCGTCGGCTGGTATTCCCAGGCGGAAGGAAAGGTGCTGCTCATCGTGGTGCGCAAGACCCAGATGAGCGAGCTGACCAAAGCCATCAAGGAACTGGATCCCAAGGCTTTCGTCAGTATTTCTTCGGCGACCAGCGTCTATGGCGAGGGCTTCGAGGAAATGAAAACCGGCTTCGTCCGTAAAAAGAAACAATAACCATGTCCCTGCTGCCCCAAAACCCCTGGACCACCCTCAAGGAGTGGCTCCTCGTCACCCTGGGTATCGCCCTGTATGTGTTGGCCTGGTCCGTCTTCCTCGTCCCGAACAACCTGGTCGGCGGCGGCGTGACGGGTATCTCCTCGATCATCCAGTACGCCACCCACGGTGCCATCAAGATCGGTTATCCCTATTTTGTCATCAACGCCGTCCTGCTCGGAGCCGCCTTCTTCATCATGGGCTCCAGTTTCGGTGCGAAGACGATCTATGCCATCATCCTGGCTTCCGTCGGCCTGAATGTCTGCCAGGGCCTCATTCCGGAGTCCATCATCCAGACCCTGGCCCTGGACAACGGCAAGCTGATGTGCACCATCATGGGCGGCATCATGGCCGGCCTGGGCATCGGACTCTCGATGTCGGCGGGCGGCAGTACCGGCGGAACGGACATCATCGCGCTGATCGTCAGCAAGTACCGGAATGTTTCGCCGGGCAAGATGATCGTGGCGATGGACTTTGTCATCATCCTTTCGTCCTTTTTCATCCCGTCCTACATGGCGGACGGGTCACGGGTCGGCTGGGCGGACAAGTTTACGACGGTCATCTACGGTCTGATCCTGGTCATGGTCAACGGCCAGGTGATCGACATGTACCTGTCCGGCTCCCGCCAGAGCGTCCAGCTCTTCATCCTCTCGCATAAATACGCGCAGATTGCCGATGCCCTGACCCAGGAACTGCACAAAGGCGTGACCGTTTTGCCGGCCAAGGGCTGGTACTCCCAGCAAGACAGCCATGTGTTGATGGTCATCTCCCGGAAGAACGACCTCAGCCTGATGCTGCGCTATATCAAGATGATCGACCCGAAGGCCTTCCTCTCGGTCGGTTCGATTACCGGCGTGTACGGCAAAGGTTTCGAGACCATCAAAGAGAAGGTTCCCAAACAGATGCAGGAGGAACAGTAGTATAAAATATACGTTTTTTCGCCGTTTTCCTTGTTTGGAAAACGGCTTTTTCGTATATTGGGCTTCAGACAAAAACCACCTTCCATGAAACCGAAATCATTGCCATGCACAAGAAACGGACCCCCGCGACGGGGGATCTCTGCCGGACGGTGGCTTTGTCGCTGCCGGTCCTGACGTTTCCGCTTACGTTTTTCCTCGGCATCCTGACGCTGCCTGTCGCAGCCGCCATTCTGTCAGCCTCCTGCGCCGTCCTGTCCCTGCTGCCTTCGGCGGACGAGCAGTCCCACCCCTCCCGCCGCCTGGTATGGATCCAGGCCGGTGCGGCTTTGCTGGCGCCGCCCGTTTCCGCCTTGCTGGGCGGGTCGTGGATCCCTATGATCCACACGTTGGCGGTGTCGGGCCCGCTGCTATGGGGCGTGACAAGGCATGGGGTCAAACTGGCAGCCGACCGGGACTTCCTGTCGGTGGACCTGCCGGGTTGGGAATATCTGCTGGCTTTGTCCAAAAAGGCCTATGTCTGCTGGACCATCGCTTTGCTGGGGCTGGCCTGGACAGGCATTGGCGGTGCCGTCCTCTCCTTGGCCGGCCTGGCTTTCCTGCTGGTCCTGCTGGTCGTGCGGAGCCTGACCAACCAGTCCCTGCTGTCCGTCCGGTATGAGTCTGGCGTGCTGGGGCAGGTCCGGGATGTGACTTTCCTGCGTCCCTCCCCGGCGGCACGGCTGGGAATCAACCACCGGATGATGTTCGAGAAGATCTGCCAGTACATGGAAACGAACCGGCCTTTCCTCAAGGATACGTTCAGCCTGGAAGAACTGTCCCGGGCGGTCTATACCAATAAATCGTATTTGTCAAAAGTGATCAATTCCTGCACCGGGATGAACTATCCGCAGTTTGTCAACAACTACCGGGTGCGTTATTCGATGGAACTGTTCCGGAAGGATCCCCGGCTAAAGGTGGCCGAGCTGGCGATGATGTCCGGCTTCCACAGCGGGGTGACATTCACCCTGGCGTTCAGGCTGTTTCTGGGGAAGACGCCGAGCGACTGGTGCCGGGAGTACCGGGAGCGGGTGGAAGGAGCGAACTGACCCCTTTCCAGGAAGCGGGCAGGGGGGCGGAAACGCAGATTTCCTCTTTCTTGACCGGATGGGTGAATCGGATGCTGCGGGCGTGCAGGCAGATGCCGCCGTCCGGATTGGACCGGGGCGATCCGTACTTGAGGTCGCCCTTGATCGGACAACCCATGTGGGCGAGCTGGCAGCGGATCTGGTGATGACGGCCGGTCAGGAGCTCGACTTCCAGCAGGTGATAGCGGTCGGTGCTGCCCAGGAACCGGTAACGCAGGCGGGCGAGCTTTGCATCTTTCCGCTTGCCTTCCGGGGTGACGAAACTTTTGTTGGCAGCTTCATTTCGCCAGAGCCAGTCTTCCAGGAGGCCTTCCGGCTGAACGGGCTTCTGGCAGCACAGGGCCAGGTAGGTCTTGTGGACCCCGCCTTCCCGGAAGAGGGCGGAGAGCCGTTCGAGTGCCTTGGAGGTCTTGGCCAGCAGGACGATCCCGCTGACCGGACGGTCGAGCCGGTGGGGGATGCCCATGAAAACCTTGCCGGGTTTGTCATCCCGCTGGGCGATGAAGGCCTTGTAGGTTTCTGCCAGGCATTCATCCCCGGTCTTGTCACCCTGAACGATTTCGCCCACCCGCTTGTTGACCACAAGCAGATGGTTGTCCTCATAGAGGATCCGGGCGGCGAGGTCCGCGTATTCTTCCGGCGGGAGCTGTCTGTATTCCATGGTTGGCGCAAAGATAGCGCTTAATTCTGACAAATTGACATAAAAATGACATTGGCACACCTTTCGATATTTCTCCTGTCGCGCCGCGGCGGGTCCGCGGCATGGAAAGAATAATTAATAAAAGTTAGATATCATGGGAAAAATCATCGGAATCGACTTGGGTACCACCAACTCCTGCGTGGCAGTCATGGAAGGTAACCAGCCTACAGTCATCATCAACAACGAGGGTCAGCGCACCACTCCGTCCGTCGTGGCTTTCACTGACGGCGGCGAGCGCAAGGTAGGCAGCCCGGCCAAGCGCCAGGCTATCACCAACCCGAACAACACCATCTTCTCCATCAAGCGTTTCATGGGTGAGACGTTCGACCAGGTTTCGACCGAGGTCGGCCGCGTGCCGTACAAGGTCGTCCGCGGTGACAACAACACCCCGCGCGTGGACATCAACGGCCGTCTGTATTCTCCGCAGGAGATCAGCGCCATGATCCTGCAGAAGATGAAGAAAACCGCTGAGGATTACCTCCGCCAGGAAGTGACCGAGGCCGTCATCACGGTTCCTGCCTACTTTAGCGACTCCCAGCGTCAGGCCACCAAGGAGGCGGGCAAGATCGCCGGTCTCGAGGTCAAGCGAATCATCAACGAGCCTACGGCCGCGGCCCTTGCCTACGGCCTTGACAAGAAGGACAAACTCCAGAAAGTCGCGGTCTATGACCTCGGCGGCGGTACCTTCGATATCTCCATCCTGGAACTCGGCGACGGCCTCTTCGAGGTGAAGTCCACCAACGGCGACACCCACCTGGGCGGCGACGATTTCGACCAGGTCATCATCGACTGGTTGGCCCAGGAATTCGCCAACGAGAACTACGGTTCCGACCTGAAGAAGGACCCGATGGCCCTCCAGCGTCTGAAGGAAGCGGCCGAGAAGGCGAAGATCGAACTGTCCAACCAGACCTCTACGGAGATCAACCTGCCGTACATCATGCCGGTCGACGGCGTGCCGAAGCACCTGGTAAAGACCCTGACCCGTGCCAAGTTCGAAATGCTCTGCGACGACCTGTTCCAGCGCACCGTCGAACCTTGCCGCAAGGCGCTGGCCGACGCGAAACTCTCTCCTTCCGACATTGACGAGGTCCTTCTCGTGGGCGGCAGCACCCGTATCCCGAAGATCCAGGAAATCGTCCGCAACTTCTTCGGCAAGGAGCCGAACCGCAGCGTGAACCCGGATGAGGTCGTCGCCATCGGCGCTTCCATCCAGGGCGGTGTCCTCGCCGGCGATGTCAAGGATGTCATCCTCCAGGATGTCACCCCGCTGTCCCTCGGTATCGAGACCCTCGGCGGCGTGATGACCAAGATGGTCGAAGCCAACACCATCGTCCCGGTCGACAAGGAGCAGATCTTCTCTACGGCCGCCGACAACCAGCCTTCCGTCGAGATCCGCGTCCTCCAGGGCGAGCGTCCGATGGCCAAGGACAACAAGCAGATCGGTGTGTTCCACCTGGACGGCATCGCTCCGGCTCCGCGTGGCATCCCTCAGATTGCGGTGAAGTTCAGCATCGATGCCAACGGTATCCTGAATGTGTCCGCTATCGATAAGGCCACCGG
>ONQC01000016.1 GCA_900319855.1 uncultured Bacteroidales bacterium | reverse complement strand
CTCCATTGTCCTTTATTCAACTTTCTTTATCGGCATTAATTTACTATTTTTGTTGTTCAAACCTTGGCGCAGAGAACAACGCTGCAAATCTAAGGTTTGTCAGACAGATAAATCGTAATTTGTATGGACAAGCTGAAACGTTCTATTGTATTGTTGATTCTCTCTATCGTTTTGGCGATAGCGTTCGCAATTCTCTTTGTCAGTGTCAACATAGACAATAGATTTCTCCGGCTTGCTGTTTTGGCAGCATTCATATTTCAGCTTATTCAAGTATTCTACATGTATTTGATGTCCGAAAAAACAAGAAAGGAAAGGACAAGTAAATTCGAATTGATCACTTTCTTCCACCATCCCTGAAGCAAAGCCTCTCCACCCCAATCCATTCTCGGGCGGAAACTATAACGGGAGGGGAAAGTGATTGAGCAGTATTCGGTTATTAGAAGATAATCGCTATATTTAGGCCGAACTATCAAAGTTGGATATGAAACGCTATTTTATCATCATCGGCCTTCTTCTCCCACTCTTTTCCTGGGCTCAACCCAAGCAAGACCTGTCTGAAAGGGTGCTGGAGTTGTGTCAGTACATCCCGGACCATAGCCTGAAGCCGGAGGCCAAGGACTATTTGACTCCCGAGTTCTTCCGGGCCCTTTCCGAAGCCTTCGATGCGCCGGTGGTCGATTATGGGGAAATCGGCGACAACGAATGGCTGTGGTATTTCGTGACGGGAAACGATGCGGCAACGCCGGAGTTTACGGTCAAGTCCATCTCTCTCGTCGACGAGACGCACGCCGTGGCCACGATTGCCGTCCAGAGCCGTTCGGACATCACACAGGAACTCTTCGACGAAGTCGCCGAATACCCGGTTGAAATGGTCCGGGTCGACGGCCAATGGCTTCTGGACGACTTTGACGGCAAGAAAGCCGAGTGTGTCGATTATATCAAGGAGATGCGGGCCAAGTACAAGTCCCGCGAACTTCTCAAGTACATGGAATCCGAGGACTATTTTCACGAGTATATCCCCGATTTCAAGCGGCGGGTGGAAGAATTCTACCGGAAATACGGGACCGAATAATCTTATGATCATGAACAATAATCAAAAAAGGCAACTCATTCTCGCAGGGTGTTTTTCGTCTCTGAGCCAGCGGTAGTACTGATTGAGGAAGGAGTGTAGTCGGAGTATTTCCATTCCCCGGTGATACGCTCGTGCTGCTCTTCCAGCATCCCGAAAAGTGTCTCGCGCGGTATTTTACAACCCTGAAAAGCATGTTTCAGCATATTCAAATAAGGTGAAAACAGTGTTTCAGGTCGTTTGTGGAAGATGAAAACTGTTTTCCCGCATATTTAAATAAGGGGAAAGAGTGTTTACTGGTACCTTCTTAATTGAGCTGGATGTCAGATCGACTTTTCCAAACATAAAATGTGTACCAATTTGGTACTTAATTTGGAAAAACATATCTTTGCATCAAATAAAAAAGCAATATGGTCGTAGTTAGCAGCAGAGCATTCAGGGCCAACCAGCGAAAGTATTTTGATCTGGCCCGTACCAATGATGTCGTGATCACTTCCCGGTCTCATGGCAGTTATCGCCTTGTCCCCATTTCCAACTCTGATATACTCGTAGATTCCGAACTGTTGGATGCCAAGATTCGCAAGGGAATCGCTGAGTATGAACAGGGCCATGTCCATCGGATGAACGATGATGAAAGCATGGACGATTTTCTGGGTAGGATGATTAACGAAGACTGATTATGTACAGGATTGTGTTTTCCGAAGATGCGAAAAAGGATTTGAAAGAGTTGAACCGGAAAGCCCCCCAAGCAGTCGCAAAGCTATCAAAACTTCTGGATGAAATCCGTGAACATCCGAGAACCGGAACCGGTCAGGTAGAACCATTAAAGGGATATGGTGGGAATGTGTATGCTTTATAGGGCTAACCCGCTTTCCCTCAGAACCTTGGCGAGTTTGTGCTCTACCAACTGAGCAAAGCAGAAAACAGGCTGAAAACAAGGTAAAACAGGCAAAAAAGGTCCTTATCTGTGACTGAACCTTTTCCAAACAGCCACCCGTCACGAACCAGTCTTTATAAAATGTGTGTAAACTTAAAGAACAGCGGCCCCATTTTCAGTTCCGTGAAATGCAGTATTCTGTTCTTTATCCCTCTTATATATCTCACATAAAGAACAGTACAGCGGCCGTCGGGCCAATCGTGGCGCGACAGGTGTTCTTTAACTTTTGATGTGAGAAGAGGGGGTATCGAAACTAGAGCGAACAATCATCCCTTACGAAAGCATGACCCTGTCAAGTGTGTGTCCGCGCGGAGATTATTCAAAAAATCTTCAAAAAAATTTGGTTTATAAAATAAACTACTTTATATTTGCATCGGGGTTCAATCCCGGACCGGTGCGCAACGGCAAGGGAGCCCATGGTAAAACCCACAAATAAGGAAGAAAATGGAAAACAATCTTTCAGCAGAAAACAGCCTCCGCCTCATTGCGGAGACCATCGAACGCAGTCGGCGCACGATTGCGAAGAACTCCGGCAAACCGCTCATCCTCTGGGGTGTGCTGGTAACACTCTTCTCCTTTATCATCTGGGGTCTTTGGACGAAGACAGGCAGCCCGGCCTGGAATTTCCTCTGGTTCGCCATGTCTGTCATCGGCTTCGTATGCATGCAGACCCTGTTCCGCAACCGGGAGAAAGTCCCGGATACCGAGGTCAGCCGCATGCTTGGGAAGATCTGGATGTGGTTCGGCATCTTCGCCACCGGGTTTTTCGCCCTGGTCTGGGTGGCTTGGGGCGTCCGTTCGCTGACCGGGGTCGAGGGAACGCTCAGCGTTGACCTGTCACTGATCATCCTGTTGATGATGGGCCTGGGCGGGACGTTGTCCGGAGCGGTCCTGGAAAACAAGGTTGTCACGGCCTCCGCCCTGATTGCCACGACCTTTGCAGCGCTCTTCCTGATGGTCATGCCCTCCGGTTCCCCGCACCGGATCCTGGCCTTTGCCATCCTGGGCGTGTTCGCCCTGGTCATACCCGGTGTCATCCTGCAGAAACAAGGGAAAGAATAGCGTATGCCTGACAGTATGAAAACCTTCAAGCCCCTGGATCCCTTGCTTCATTCGGAACTCCGGCTGGCGGTCATGTCAATCCTGATCAGCACCGACAGTGCAGACTTCGTCTACCTGAGAGGCCAGACAGGCGCGACTTCCGGCAACCTGAGCGTGCAGCTCGACAAGTTGCAGCAAGCCGGATACATCGAAGTGACCAAGGGATTCAAGGGAAAGATGCCGCAGACCCTCTGCCACATCACCGACCGGGGGCGCGACGCATTCGCCGCCTACGTCGAGGCCCTCCGAAGTTATATTCCGTCCGGAAAGGACTGATGCAAGCCGCGTTTATGGCGATGTAGAATAAAAGACTCCGTCCCGGCATTGGCCGGGGCGGAGTCCTTTTTATGTCAGAAATGCCTTACAGTTCCTTGACCAGGTCCTCGATGGGTTTGCGCTGGTCGTGGAGTTCCGTGGGCTTGCCCTGTCCGGCGGCCGGGTGGCCGATGGCCAGCAGGCCGTAGACGCCGTGCTCCCGGATCTCGGGGAAGGCCTCGCGGATCTTGGCGGGGTCGAAGTCCCAGATCCACATGTTCGCCAGGCCGGCATCGGTCGCCGTCAGCATCATGTGGGTAAGGACGATGGCGGCATCGGTCTTGGCCGCGATGACGCCGTCGCTCTCCCGGACCCAGGCCTCTTCATTGCGGCAGCCGACGACCAGGACGACCGGTGCTCCGTAGCAGGGGTGGATCTTCCGCAGGCGGGCGAGGGCTTCTTCGCTCTTAATCACCCAGATACGCACCGGCTGGCAGTTCGCAGCCGACGGCGCCATCCGGCCGGCCTCAAGGATCATTTCCAGTTTGGAGGCGGATACTGGTATGTGATTGAATGCGTGGCAGGAATAGCGGCTTTGCAGGATGTTCATGAAGGCATCCGATCCGTATTTGTGCTGCTTGATCTTCTGCTCGACATCGGCAAAAGCGGCGCGGTTCTGAACTTTGGTGAGGTCGGTGATCCGACGGATAAAAGACTTTTTCATGTTTTGTCCAGGTTATTTCTGGCGCACAAGATAAGAAAAAAACTCAAAATATTATGCATCCAAAACTTTGTTTTCATGTGAGGATTGCGTATCTTTCGCCGCATTTCATTCTGGGCCCTTGACAGGCGGCCTGTTGAATTGCCCACTGATAACAACCATTCTAAACACATATGAAAACAATCAAAAGTTGCGTTCTGCTGCTTGGCATGATGCTATGCTTCGTGCCGGCTACCTGGCTCGGCGCCCAGACTCCTGGGACGGTCAGCGGTCAGGTAACAGATGGAGACGATGGTTCTCCGCTGGTGGGAGTGTTTGTTTCGCTGAAGGGGAATACCTCCGTGGCGACGGTCACTTCCGAAAATGGTTCCTATTCTCTTCAGGTCCCTTCCAATGGGACGCTGGTGTTCTCCCTGCTCGGCTACGACGAAGCCGAAGTTCCCGTAAACGGCCGCAGCCGTGTCGATGTCGCTTTGACGCTTTCCGCCTCCCTGTTGGATGAGGTGGTGGTCTCCGCACTCGGTATCCAGCGTCAGGCCAAGAGTTTGACGTATTCCACGCAGTCCGTCAGCAGCGAGGATATCACCCGCGCCCGTGACGTGAACATGATGAACGCGCTGGCCGGTAAGGCCGCGGGTGTCACCGTCACGTCCAATGCTTCCGGTATGGGCGGCGCCACCAAGGTGTCCATCCGTGGCTTCCGTTCCGCCAACGGCAACAACCAGCCGCTCTATGTCGTGGACGGCGTTCCGATCAGCAACTCCCAGGGTTCCCAGCTGAACAGCCTGTTGTCCGGCGGCCATGACGGCGGCGACGGCATGTCCAACCTGAACCCGGACGATATCGCTTCCATCAACGTCCTGAAAGGCGCCTCCGCTTCCGCCCTGTATGGTACCGAGGCGGCCAACGGCGTCATCATGATCACGACGAAGAAGGGCCAGGCCGGCGGTACGAAGGTGGACTTCTCCTCCACCACGACCTTCGACACGGTTGCTTATCTGCCTGAACTGCAGAACCGTTACGGTGAGAGCGACGGCTTCTACAGCTGGGGTGCCAAGGCGACTCCGTCCTGGGACAAGATCGCTTTCATCAAGAGCTTCTTCCAGACCGGTATCAATACGATGAACACGGTTTCCGTGTCCACCGGCAACGACAAGAACCAGACCTACGTTTCCTATGGTAACACGACTTCCCGGGGTATCTATCCCAACAGCGCTTTCGGCCGTCACAACGTGACGCTGCGGAACACGGCCCGCATGTGGGACGCCGTCACCGTGGACGCCAGCGTGCAGTATATCTATCAGGATGTCAAGAACCGTCCCCGTCCGGGTGGTGCCTACACCAGCCCGATCCCGGGTCTGTACAACATCCCCGTCGGTCATGACGTGAGCGAGTATGCGAAGGAATTCGAGAAATTCGACGCGGACCGCAACCTGATGGCCCAGAGCTGGTACAAGTCCATCGGCCCTGCCGAGCAGAACCCTTGGTGGGTTGCGAACCGGACGAGCCGCCAGAATGTGCGCAACCGTATCATCGCCAGCTTGATGGCCAAGTGGGACGTCACTGACTGGTTCAACCTGCAGGCCCGTACGAGCCTGGATGCCAATGCCGACCGCGAAGAGGTCAAGATGTACGCGACCACGGACGTCTCCCTCGCCGGTAACAAGAACGGTCTGTATGAATACGGCCAGTCCACCGGTGCCAAGCTCTATGCCGACGTCCTGGCGAACTTCAACAAGCAGTTCGGCGACTTCACCGTGACCGCCTCGGTCGGTGGCAGCATCTCCGATTCCCGCAGCCATTCCCTGTATTCGAGTTCCTACAACTCCGGTCTGGCCTACGCGAACATCTTCACCATCCCCAATACGATCACCCAGCAGTTCAGCCAGGGTGCATGGCGTACGCAGAACCTGGCCCTGTTCGCCACCGCGAACTTCGGCTACAAGGATTTCCTCTTCATCGACGTCACCGCCCGTAACGACTGGTCTTCCGCGTTGGCCTACACCGACAGCTTCAAGAAGGGCTTCTTCTATCCTTCCGTCGGTGCCACCCTCCTGCTGAGCGAGTTGCTTACCCTCCCGGAGTGGATCAACTACGGAAAGATCCGCGCTTCCTACGCCCAGGTGGGTAACGACCTGCCTACGCGCATCACCAACCCGACCGGTTCGGTCAACTACAATGGTACCGTGACCCCGGTGGGTACGGCCGCTTTCGGCGAACTCAAGCCGGAAATCTCCTCCTCCCTCGAGTTCGGTACCGAGTGGCAGTTCTTCAAGAACCGCCTTTCCGTGGATTTCACCTGGTACAAGACCAACACGACCAACCAGCTCTTCACCCTGAAGGCTCCGGAAGGCAGTGGCTACAACTACTACTACATCAATGCCGGTAACATCCAGAACTCCGGTATCGAGGCCTCTGTTTCGATCACGCCCGTGATGACCCGTGACTTCATCTGGAAGTCCCAGTTCAACATGTCCCATAACAAGAACAAGATCCTCAAGCTGCATGAGGACATCACGCAGTTCGTCCTGACGGACTCCGGTTCCGATGCCTACCGCATGTGGCTCACCGAGGGTGGTTCCTATGGTGATTTCTACGGCTATGTCTTTGATCGGGATGCTTCCGGTAAAGCCATTTTGGACGAGGCCGGCCTTCCTACGAAGAAAGACGGTTTTGCCTATATCGGCAATGCTACCCCGGACTTCCTCCTGGGTTGGAACAATACCCTTGAATACAAGAACATCTCCCTTGGCTTCCTGATCGACAGCCGTTTCGGCGGGGACGCCCTGTCCCTGACCCAGGCGATGAACGATATCCAGGGTGTGTCCGAAGCGACCGCCGCAGCGAGAGACAAGGGCTATGTCGAATTCGAAGGCAATCAGATCAAGGACGTGAACGGCTTCTACCGCCGCGTCGGCGGTCGTGACGGTATCTCCGGATACTATGTCTACGATGCGACCAACATCCGCCTCCGCGAACTGTCCCTCGGTTATGCCCTTCCCAAGAAGGTGCTTGCGAACCTGAAGGTCCTCAAGAGCGCTTCGCTGTCCTTCGTGGCCCGCAACCTGGTTGTGTTCTACTGCCCCGCTCCGTACGATACCGACTACAGCATGTCCGCTGCTTCGGGCGCGCAGGGTGTTGACTTCTACGGTGTCCCCGGCACCCGTTCTTTCGGTTTCAACCTCAAGTTGGGCTTCTAATCTATGATTGTCATGAAAAACAAGGTATACTCCATTATATTACTGGCCGTGCTCGCCGTTGCGCTGCAGGGCTGCAGCAAATGGGAAGAGTACAATACCAATCCCTACGGCGTGACGAATGAAATGCTCTCCGCCGACTTCAACGACGTGGGCGCCTTTTTCCCGACCATCCAGCAGGGTATCTACAACAATACCTGCCTGTGGGCTTGGGAGATGCAGACGGCCCAGAACCTGACCGCGGACGAATGGTGCGGTTATATGATGCACCCTTCCGTGTTCCAGAACAACATCAATCCCGCCACGTTGTTCCTGATCCGCTCCTGGGTCGGCGGCATGTGGGACCTGACCTACCGGGATGTGATGAGCCCGATCTTCACCAGCATCGAGAGCCGTAAGGATGACTATCCGCATTTCTACGCCGTCGCGCAGATCCTGCGGGCCGTGGCCATGATCCGGGTGAGCGACTCCTACGGTCCGGTCGTGTACAGCAAGTACGGTACCAGCGCCACCGGTGCGTCCTTCGATACGCAGGAAGAGGCTTATAATCATGTCTTCGAGGAATTGGATGCCGCAAAGGCTGCCCTGAAAGCCTTCATGGCCGAGTATCCGGGCGCCACGCCTTTCCAGCCGTTCGACCTGATGCTGGGGGGCGACTTCGGCAAGTGGGTCAAGTTCGCCAATTCCATCCAGCTGCGTGCCGCGATGCGCATCGTCAAGGTGAATCCGACCCTGGCCAAGCAGAAGGCTGAGGCCGCCGTCGTGGACGGTGTGCTGGAAGAGGGTACGGTCTCCGTGGTTGGAAAGGGCTGGGTCCACCCGCTTTCCACACTGGGTAACGACTGGGGCGACTGCTGCATGAACGCCGTGATGGAAAGCATCTTGGGCGGCTATGAGGATCCCCGTATGGCGAAATACTTCAAGCCGGCCAATGACAAGACCCTCGGCACGGACTATAAGGGTATCCGTATGGGTATTGCGCTGACCGTCAAGGAGATGTACGGCGGCCATTCCTTCCCGAACTTCAGCAGCGGCGACCCGGGCCTGATCATGGCCAGCGCCGAAAGCTGGTTCCTGCGGGCCGAAGGCGCACTTCGCGGCTGGAACATGGGCGGTTCTGCCAAGGACCTCTACGAGAAGGGTGTCCAGACCTCCTTCACCCAGTGGGGCGCAGGCGATGCGTCTGCCTATCTGCAGAGCGACAAGCTGCCGGCTCCCTATGTCGATGTCAAGAATCCGGCCAACAGCATTCCGGCCGACTCCCCGTATCTGAACAAGGTTTCTCCCAAGTGGGATGAATCCGCCAGCAACGAGGTCAAGCTCCAGAAGATCATCATCCAGAAATGGATCGCCACCTATCCGGACGGCATGGAGGCCTGGTCCGAGCAGCGTCGTACGGGCTACCCGATCGTGTTCCCGGTGGTGGTGAACGAGAGCCAGGGCGTGTTCAAGAACGACGACATCGTCAAGCGGATGACCTTCCCGGAGTCTTTCGAATGGAACAACCAGATGTCGGAAGCCGTCTCGAAACTTGGTGGCGCCGACAACGGCAACACCCGTCTGTGGTGGGACAAGAACGTTCCGAATTTCTAATCTGTTAATCCTGATAAGAGGACGGTTCCCTTTGGGGGATCGTCCTCTTATTCCCTTATCCGCATTGAGAAAACATGGCATTCCTACGTAGTCGAACCCTTATCGGCATCCTCGTCCTGCTGGCCGCCCCGCTGCAGGCGAACGCCCAAAGCGATACCGCCCTTGTCCGCCAGATCCGGGAAAGCGACCGGGTCCACCGGATCATGCAGGAGATCCCCGGCCGGTCCGGAATGGAACGGTGGCAGGCCAAACCCGTCCTGAAGAGCCGGGAACTGCCGCTGGTTGAGGACTTTGCCGCTCTCCGCCACACGGGCCCCGGTACCATCTCGCCCGATTATACCGTCACCCGTAACGGAAAGGGCTCCGTCCACCTGGACGCTCCCGCTTCTCTGGAGAAGAAGAATCCCACCAACCGCAACTACGGCATGCCGGACATCATCCGTCCCCTGGACGGGGAGGACCTGCGCGAATGGAACCGCTTCTCATGCTGGGTCTATGTCGATGCGCCCGGATATTACCTGGTCTTCCTCGGTTTCGGCCTCCACAACGAGGGGGTCAAGCCGATGCCGACGCCGGGGCGTTTCGAAGGGGAGCATTTCGTTACGGTCCGGCCCGGGGAATGGACGCAGATTATCTGGGAGATTCCCGACCTGTACCGGGACAAGGTCACCGGCCTGTCCGCTTCGATGATGATGAACGGCGAGACGGCCGGCGCTTCGGACCGGATGCACCTGTATGTCGAAGACATGCGTTTGGAAAAAGTCGATCCCGAGCATTCCCGCGGGTTTGATCTCAAGGAGGGCACGATGGCCTACAGCCATTGCGGATATACCACCGGTTCCCGGAAGCAGGCCCTCGTTCCGGCAGGGGGCTCACGGGCGTTCCAGCTGCGGGATGCGGACAGCGGCCGGACGGTGTTCAACGGGAGGGGAAAGTCCATGGACCATGGTCTCATGCTCTTGGATTTCAGCGACTTCGATACGTCCGGAACCTATGTGCTGACCTGCGGGGACGTGTCTTCCCGCCCCTTTGCCATCGGGCCTTCGGCCTATGAAGGAAACCTGTGGCATTCCGTGAATTTCTACTTCTCCGAACGCTGCGGCTTCGACCAGCCCGGCATCCACCAGGAGTGCCACCAGGACGTCTTCCTCCACCATCCCGACGGGCGGAGCGTCAGCATTGCGGGCGGATGGCACGATGCGGCGGACCTGACCCAGGGAACCGGCAATACCGCCGAATCCGGCATTGCCCTGCTCGAGGCCGCCGACCTCATGCAGGACCGTGATCCCGTTCTCTATGGCCGGTTGCTCGAAGAAGCCCGCTGGGGTTTGAACTGGGTGCTCCGGACCCGTTTCGGAGATGGCTACCGGGCCGGCGGCCTGATCATCGGCATCTGGACGATGAACATCCGTGGCGACAAGGACGACATGGACGGCACTGCGTCCGACCGGGCCTCGGACAATTTCCGCAGCGCCGAATATGCGGCGATGGCCGTTCCGCATTTTGAGAAGACGGACCCCGTCTTCGCCCGTTGGTGCCGCCTGGTTGCCGAAGAAGACTTTGCGTTCGCCTTAAGGCGGATCGACAGCCAGCTCAATGAAGAAAACACGGCAGAGCTGACGGCGATGGCAGTCACCTCTGCGATGCGGCTGTACCGGCTCACCGGCGATGCGCAGTATCTGGATGTCGCCGCCGAGCGGGCCCGGACCGTCATGGCCTGCCAGCAGCTGCCGCGCCGGACGGACTGGTCGATGCCCCTGCACGGCTTCTTCTATGAAGGGAAAGAACACAAGCGGATCCTCGCCTGGTATCACCAGAGCCAGGAACACCGTCTGGTCCAGGGACTTGCGATGCTGCTGAAGGCGGCTCCTTCCCACCCGGAGGCACCGCAGTGGCGTGCCTCCCTCGCGGCGGCCGCCGACTGGTACCGGGAAACGGCCGATGTCATGGCCCCGTACGGACTCCTGCCCGCCGCCGTCTATGAATTGGACAATACGGATTATTCCGGCCTTTACCATGAAGGGGAGGCCGTCGGACTGCCGACGCTGGAAGAGTACAATGCCCAGGTGCGCAACGGCCTTCCGCTCGGTGGCGGCTTCTACCTGCGCCGGTTCCCCGTCGCCTACCAGTTCCGCGGCTTCAACGCCGTCACGCTGGCCAAGGCGAAGGCCTGTTTCATCCTCTCGGATGCCCTGCAGGACGGCGGCCTGTATGACGTCGCTGCCCGTCAGGTGGAGTATGTCTTGGGATTCAACCCGTTCGCCCTCAGCACGGTCTATGGGGAAGGCTACGATTATCCGTTGTTATATGGGGCGTATGCCGGGAATGTGGTCGGAGCCGTTCCCGTCGGCATCGAGACCTTCGAAAACGACGACGAGCCCTATTTCCCCATGCAGTCCAACTGTACCTATAAGGAAATCTGGACCCATTCCACGGCACGCCTGACCTCTTGCGTCGTCGATTTGCTGGCGGGCCGTCCGTAAGGACCGGGCTCAGTCACGGAGCGGAGGCAGCTTGATATAGGATGGCCGGTGGTCGAAGCGGACGTGGGTATACCCGGCAGCTTCGAGCAGGGTCGTGATGGCATCCATGGCACCTTCGTAGGCCCGGGTCTTGAGCCCGTAATGGTCTGCCCCCTGGATCAGCCGTTCCCGCGCCGTGTCCTGGAGCCGGGAAACCTGCTCGTGGGTCCAGGTACCGGATTCCGCAAAGACTTCGAAGTCGGAAGGATTGACGATGACGTCCAGGTACCGGGGTTCCGGTAGCCGGAGGTATACCGTATCGCCGGAGAAACGGATGTCTTCCGCGTCCATTTCCAGGAAATCGAGGCCGGCACGGACCGTACCCCGGGCGATGAGGACCAGGTGGTCGTCGACATCCCGGCCGAGGCCTTCCCGGGCGAGGGCGCCGAGCGGGGTCGTGGAGAAATAATTCTGCTTGGTGCCCTGGAGAACGAGTTCGTCATAATAGCAGGCGGTGGTCAGTTCCCCGAGGGTTTTGACCTGCTCGACCAGGACGGCGGTCTCGGCGATCCGGAGCGTCTTGGGATCCGGGTTCCGCTTGAGCCGGATGAGGGTCCAGCCGATGCACAGGATCAGCACGGCCAGCAGGATGACGGTGGGAGAGACCGTGATGGTAATCGTTTTCCGGTAGGTTTTCCTGGCCATGTTCCCCTTTATTTAAATCGTACGTTTACGGTTTCGAAGCCCATTTTCGAGAACAGGGATTCGAAGAACAGGGTCGCATTCTCCTCGGCCTTTTCGAGGATGCCGAGGGACGGGACGCTCTGGCGAATCTGGGCTTCTCCCTGGCGGAGCAGGTCGTTCCTTTCCTGGGCGGAGAAGGAGGAGCGCAGGAGGGTCACCTGGTCGTATTCCAGCCGGACCTCCGATGCCGGAATATTGAGGGTCAGGAGTTTCGCGTGGGGAAGGGTCACGGTGACCGTACCCGCTTCCCGGTCCGCAACGACATCTGCGAGCGAGAATGCGGACAGGTCGATACCGGCTTTCAGGTAGGCGGTGCAGCTGAAGAGGATCTTCCTTTGTCCCAGCTTGTACCACTCGCCGACGTCATCGGCCTTGATGATTTTCCGGACGCGGTATTCCACCAGACCCAGCTCCTTGGCGGAGGACAGGGCCTGGATCTCCCGGGCGACGGGATCTTCCTCAGGGCCGCGCGAAGCGCATCCCGACACGAGCAGGGCCGGGAGCAAGAGGGCCAGGAAGGCAGATAAGAATCCGGTTCGTTTCATGGTATACGTCTGTCCGGGATGCTGCACACCGCGTGCCAAACCCGTTTAATAGCCATAGGTTTTCCGGTAGCCGAGGATCAGCGCGGTGCCCAGGATCAGGCAGCACAGGTCGGCGGCATCGACGGCGAGCCAGATGCCGTCCGGTCCCAGGATGGCGGGCAGGAGGAAAACGAATCCCAGCTCGAAGACCAGGTTGCGGATAAAGGCCACGATGGCGGAGACCTTGCCATTCCCCAATCCCGTGAACCAGGCGGAGGTGAAGAGGTTGATGCCGGCGATGAAGAAACTGAGCATGTAGAGCCGGATGGCATGCTTGGTCAAGTCGCACAGCTCGGGATCATAGCCGACGAACAGGCGCGCAGCCGGCCCTGCCGCCAGCTCCGAGACCAGGGTCATGATGGCCCCCAGTACCAGCAGCAGCGTCACGCTGTGCCGCAGCAAACTCTTGAGCTCCGCGGTGTTTTCCGACCCATAGTTGAATCCGATGATGGGCGTGACGGTGATGTTGTAGCCGATGAAGATGGCAGCGAAGATGTATCCGAAATACAGCAGGACCGAATAGGCGGCCACGCCGTTTTCTCCCATCATCTTGAGCAGCTGCAGGTTGTAGCAGATGGCCAGGATGTTGAAGGAGATGTTGCCGACATACTCCGACAGGCCGTTGCTGCTCGCGCGGGAAAGCACCTTCTTTTCAAAGCGGGCCGGGACCAGTTTCAAAGAACTGCGGTTGCGCCGGTTGTGGAAATACCAGAGCGGATAGAAACCGCCCACGCAGCAGGCCAGCATCGAGGCGGCCGCCGCACCGGCCAAACCCCATTTGAACACGATGATGAACAAGGCGTCCAGGACCATGTTCGTGACGGCGCAGGCGATGGACAGCGCCGTTCCGAGCTGGGGTTTCTCGGCGGTCATGTAAAAAGACTGGAAGCACATCTGGAGCATGAAGGCAGGCAGCCCGACGGTGCAGATCCTCCCGTAGATGACGCATTGGCGCAGCGTTTCTCCCTCAGCGCCGAGGGCCCGGGCCAGCGGTTCCATGAACACCAGGAGCGGAATCATGAAAATCACAGACAGCAGCAGGGTAAACCGGATCAGCATGCTGAAATAGCGGTTGGCCCGGGCATAGTCCCGCTGTCCCATCGTGATGGAGACGATGGCGCTTCCGCCGGTTCCGACCATCAATCCGAGGGCGCCGATGATCATCACGGCCGGCCAGATGATGTTCAGGGCTGCAAACGCCGTCGTTCCGACGAAGTTGGAGACGAAGATCCCGTCCACGACGCTGTAGATGCTCCCGACGAGCATCATGAGGATGCTCGGAACGGAGGAAACGGCCAGGCGCCGGTATCCGTAATGTCCGCTGAGTGAAATATCCATGGAGCCGCAAAGATAGTGTTTTTCGTGCAAAAGATGCTATTCTACTTTTTGGTCGAATCAATTATTATAAAGGACGAAAAAAATGGTCAAATTGGCTGTATTTATATAAATTTGTCGCATGAAAAACTTTTATATAGCGAATATACGGTTACAATTCTATTAATCAATTGACTTACTTCATGTTAAAATCTGCAAACATCAAAGCGCTGTGGAGAAATCTTCTTTGCAGCTGCCTGGTGCTGCTTGCCGGTTTGGGGTTCAGTGAACCGGCTTGGGCGGCACCGACCCGCCTGCAGGGCATCGTCACCGATGCACAGACGCAGGAGCCTGTCATCGGCGCGGGTGTCATGGTGAAAGGTTCCCGCCAGGGTGCGGCGACGGATATTGACGGACGCTTCTCCCTGGAGGTCCCGTCCCTGCCGGTGACCCTCGTCGTCTCCTGCCTGGGCTATGTCGACAAGGAGGTCCGTGTCACTTCCTCCGCCCAGCTCTCCATCCAGCTGGATCCAGACGCCGTCCTGATGGACGAGGTCATCGTGACCGGTTACGGTACCTTCAAGAAATCGGCCTACGCCGGTTCCGCCTCCAGTGTGAAGCAGGAACGGCTCGCGGATGTACCGGCCATTTCCTTCCAGGACATGCTGCAGGGCAACGCACCGGGCGTCCAGTTCAGCCAGGCTTCCGGCCAGCCGGGTTCCGCCTCCAGCCTGAACATCCGCGGTATGGGCTCGTTCAATGCCAGCAACTCTCCGCTCTATGTCATCGACGGCATTCCGATGCGCAGCGGTGACATCAGCGCCGCCGGCGGCGATGCGGGTCTGGACATCATGTCCACCCTGAACAACAGCGACATCGAAAACATCACCATCATCAAGGACGCCGCGGCGGCTTCCCTGTACGGCTCGCGTGCGGCGAACGGCGTGGTCGTCATCACCACCAAGAAAGGTAAGGCCGGCAAGCCGCAGGTCAGTTTCAAGGCAGACTGGGGCAAGACGGACTTCGCCATGCCGTTCCGTCCGGTCATGGGCGGCGAGCAGCGCCGGGATTACATGTGGACCGGCCTGTACAACGACGCCATCCGTGAAGGCGAGACCGAGGATGCCGCGAAGGCCTATGCCGACGAAAAAATCGACGCCTACGCTCCGGTTCCCTGGTGCGGCTATGTCGACTGGGACAAGATCCTTTTCCGCAAGGGCCGTCATTCCAACTATGAGGCTTCCCTGTCCGGCGGTACGGACCGCTTCAAGTATTTCACGTCCCTGAACTACCTGGACCAGGACGGCGTCACGGCCACTTCCAAGATGGAGCGCCTGTCCGCCCGTGTCAATGTCGAGTACATGGCGACCGACCGCCTGTCCCTGGGAGCCAACATTTTGTTCTCCAAGGTTCAGCAGGATATCTACAGCGAAGGCACCTCCTATACCTCGCCGTTCTATTCCTCCCGTAACTGCGTGGTGCCTTCCGACCCGGTCTACAACGAGGACGGTACCTGGAACCGCGATTTCATCCGCAACGGCGACCGCAACCCGCTGCTTTCCCAAACCTACGACTACAAGAAAAACTGGGTTACCCGCTCTTTCAACACGGCCTGGGCGCAGTATGAGATCATCCCGGACCTCAAGTTCAAGAGCACCGTCGCCTATGACTTTGTCTACACCAAGGGTAAAGACTGGGCGGACCCCCGCACGTCCAATGGCGACGACGTCAACGGCGAGATGTCCGTCGAGTCCCATGAACTGGACAAACTCGTCTGGACCAACCAGTTGACCTACAACAAGACCCTGGGCGACGTCCACCACCTCGACGGACTGCTGGGTTATGAAATCGACGACCAGTACAGCGACTACCTGTCCGGCGACGCTTCCAATTTTGCGACCCCGTCCCGCCAGGATATCAGCAACGGCGTGAAGACCGAAGGCGTCGGCGGCAGCCAGAGCCGGACCCGCCTGGTGTCCTACATCGGCCGCGTCAACTATGACTATGACAACCGCTACTATCTGGGCGGCAGCTACCGTGTGGACGGCAGTTCCCGCCTGCACCGGGACAACCGCTGGGGTCACTTCTGGTCCCTGTCCGGCGCCTGGCGCGTGATCCGCGAGGATTTCATGCAGCCGGTTTCGAACTGGCTGACCGACCTGAAACTCCGGGCTTCCTATGGTGTGAACGGTACCCTTCCGTCCGACTATTTCGGCTACATGGGACTGAGCTCCGTCAGCGGTGGCTACAACCTGGAGCCGGCGATGGGCATCTCCCAGATCGAGAACAAGGGCCTCAAGTGGGAGACCAACTACAACCTCAACCTCGGTATCGACTTCGGCCTGTGGAACCGCTTGAACTTCACGGTCGAATACTATACCCGCAATACCAAGAACCTGCTGATGGACCTGCCGATCTCCATGACCAACGGCCTGGGTTCCTACCTGACCAACATCGGCCAGGTCCGCAACCGCGGCGTCGAGGTGGAGATCAACTCCCTGAATGTCCAGACGAACGATTTCACCTGGAACACGACCTTCAACCTGGCCCACAACCGCAATGAGATCGTCGTCCTGGACGGCGAGCAGACGGAGATCATCGACGGCGTGTTCAACCACTCGGTCGGCCACTCCTACCGGACCTTCTACATGATCGAGTTCGCCGGCATCAACCCGGACACGGGCGCCCCGCAGTTCTACACCAACGAGCGTGACGAGAAGGGCAACTACATCAAGGACATTACGGAAAATGACACCGAGGCGAACGCCATCATGCTGGACAAGCATGCCGAGCCGAAGCTGACCGGCGGCCTGTCCAATACGCTGCGCTACCGCTGGTTCGACCTGAGTTTCCTGTTTTCCTACCAGTTCGGCGGCTATTCCTATGACCGCTGGGCCCAGAAGACCGAGCATGGCGGCAACGACATGGAGGCCAACATCCCGACCTACTATGCGGACAACTGGAAGAAACCCGGCGATGTCAGCCAGTTCGAAAAGTTCATCGATTCCCCGGACGTCGCCATGAACAAGGTGACCACCGACCGCCGTCTCCACAGCACGGATTTCATCCGCCTGAAGACCCTGACTTTCGGCGTCACCCTGCCGAAGACCTGGACTGCGGCCGCCCGCATCGATTCGGCCCGCCTGTACCTCTCCGCCAACAACCTCTGGACCTGGGCGAAGTATGACTACTATGATCCGGAAGCCGTCTCGGGTGGCTATGCCATCTGGGGCACGCCGCCGCTGAAGACCCTGACCTTCGGTATCAACCTCAACTTCTAAAATGCCACGGAACATGAAAACCTATAGAATCTTTTCCCTTATAGCCCTGTGCGCGGCTGCCGTATCCTGCGGCAATGACTGGCTGGACCTGGAGCCCTCGACGCGCGTTCCGTCCGAAACGAGCATCCAGCTGGTGTCCGAAGCGAAATATGCCCTGAACAGCGTCTACAATACGATGCAGGATCCGTATGCCTACTCCGGCCGGCTGGTGTATTATGCCGATGTGACCGCCGACGACATGATCGCCGTCTCCTCGACCAAGCGTACCGGCAACTACTACCGTTTCAACTTCTCCAAGGACAATGCGCCCGCCTCGCACTGGTCTTACCTGTACAACATGATCGCCAACTGCAACATCGTCCTGAACAAGATCGACCAGCTGCCGACCCAGAACGATGATGAGAAGACCCTGCGCGACAACATCAAGGGTGAGGCGAAATGCCTGCGGGCCCTGGCCTATTTCGACCTGCTCCGCCTGTACAGCTATCCTTATACGATGGACGGCGGTGCTTCCCTGGGTGTTCCGCTCGTGGACAAGGCCGCGGACATCAACAGCAAGCCGGCCCGCAGCACGGTGGCCCAGTGCTATGACCAGGTCATCTCCGACCTCACGGAAGGCTGCGAACTGATCGGCGAGGACTTCCAGAAAGGCCACCTGAACAAATGGGGCGCGCTGACGCTGCTCAGCCGCGTGTACCTGTACAAGGGCGACAACGCCAAGGCCCTGAAGACCGCCCAGGAGGCGATCGAAGGCGCCGAGGAGAATGGGTATGCCCTGTGGACCAACGAGGAGTACCCGACGGCCTGGTCCAACGACGCCAATGCCGGGAAGCCCGGCGAGGTGCTGCTGGAGATCGTCAACCTGACGACCGACAGTCCCGGCAAGGAAAGTCTCGGCTACCTGAATTCCGGCAGCGGCTACAAGGATTATTGCGTGACCGTCTCGTTCTACAAGTTGCTGCAGAGCGACCCGAAAGATGTCCGTAACAAGATCATCAAGATTGCCAGCAAGATCCCGTATGTCAACAAGTTCCAGCCGCAGGAAGGAGAGGCGATCGCCGATGCGAACATCCCGCTGATCCGTCTGTCCGAGGCTTACCTGAACGCCGCAGAGGCGGCCTGCAAGCTGGAAGACAACGCCAATGCCGTGAAGTACCTGGATCCGATCGTGCGTCGTGCCAATCCGGACAATACGGTCGAAGGCGAGACCGTCACGCTCGATCGGGTGCTCTTGGAACGCCGCAAGGAACTGGTGGGTGAAGGCCACCGCCTGTATGACCTGATGCGCAACAACCTCCGCGTCCAGCGTGTCGATGCGAAAGACTCGAAGGTCAGCAAGGTGCCCGCCCACTATTCCAAGTACCTGGATTTCGACCGGACCTTCTATATGATCGTCCTGCCGATTCCGAAGGCGGAGATGGATGCGAATCCGAGCCTGGCAGACCAGCAGAATCCGGGCTATTAAGCCCTTCTTATCCAAAAGAAAAGCAGCCTTCGCGGGCTGCTTTTTTTTGGTTTATTTCTCGAAGTGCTGGTAGTCTTTGTGCTTCTGCCAGCTGCCGCCCCAGTAGAAGCCCCGCTCGCGGAACAGGCGGTAGCACAGGTCCGTGGGATCGATCTTGTGGGGGAAATCTTTTTCCCGGTCCGCGAAGGGTTCGGCGCTGGCAGGCTGCACTTTCCCATACCGGACATACGGATTCTCCAAAGGGTTGATGTCGACGGCGAGGCCGAGGGCGTGCTTGGACAGGATGCGCTGGCCCGGGCGCAGGCGGTAGTTAAAGCAGGAAGTGTTATCCGCTTCCATGGAGGCTTCGTCCGAGCCGCCGAAATCGTCGGCCAGCCGGATGCTCCGGATGGGATAGCGGGCCTGGTAGAGGGCGCGGAAAATGTCAATCAGATCGCTGGCGATCAGCTTGTTGCAGACCATTTCCCCGGTCCGGGTGCGGCCCTCGAAATCGCAGTAGGTAAGCCGGAGGTAGCGCAGGTCATCCAGGGCGATTTCCGCACCTTCTGGCCAGGTGACTCCGCGCATCCGCGCCTCCACTTCCGCCGGGATGGGCATGGCGGCAAACACCGTGTCCGGGACGGATAGCGTATCGGCTTGTGGCAGGGATGCCTGCGCACCAGTCTGCCGCGAGCTGCAGCCGGCCAGCAGGAAGATGGAAATCCAAAGGATGAGGACGCGATACGATTTCATGGCTGCAAAGATAATATGTTTTGTTTTATTCATTTTATTGTCCGACCTTTACATTTCTAAAATGGGATGGAAATTCGGCTGGTTCAATCGGAAAAATGTTCTTTCCATGATCATTTCCGGCTGATTCGAACTCCCTGAATGATAAGATTATGATCCACAAGCTACCGGGAAAACGTTTCTTCCCCCTGGCTCTGGCAGCTTTCCTGTCCATGGCCCTCCTTTTTCATGGGAACATGGCCGCAGCCCAATCGCGGGCGAAATCCCTTACCTTGCAACTGACCGTCCTATCCGACACCGACGGACAACCCGTTCCGGGCGCCGCCTGTCTGCTGACCGATTATGGCATCTTTGCCATTACCGACGCGGATGGTTCTGCGTCGCTGGAAAAAGTCCCGGCGGGCGAAGCGACGCTCTCCATCCAGATGCTGGGTTTCGAGGATTATTCGGCAAAGTTCCGCTTTCAGAAAGACACCGTCCTGACGGTGCGGATCCAGGAATCTACCCTCGCCCTCGAAGAGGTCGTGGTCACGGCGAAATCCAGCGCTGCAGGTTCCTCCACCAGTTCCAGCATCGGCCGAATGGCGATCGACCACCTCCAGGCGACCAGCCTGAAGGACATCATGCAGCTCCTTCCGGGCCAGCTGATGACCTCTTCTGACATGACCTCTGAGGAAAAACTGACCATCCGTACCCTCAGTTCCGCCACGGCGAACAATGCCTTCGGTACCTCCATCATGATGGACGGTGTCCCGCTGTCCGACAACGCATCCCTTTCCGACAAGGTCAGCGGTTCTTCGGGCGGTTCCGGTGTGGACCTGCGCCAGATTAGTGCGGACAACATCGAGTCCGTCGAGGTCATCCGGGGTATCCCCTCCGCCGAATACGGCGACCTGACCTCCGGTGCGGTCATCGTCAACACCAAGGCCGGTTACACGCCGTTCGAGGTGCGGGCGAAGGTCAATCCGACCACGTTCAACACATCCCTCGGCAAGGGCTGGAAATTCGGCAAGAAGGCCGGTAGCCTGAACGTCAATGCGGATTATGCGCGGGCGTCGGGCGATCCGCGCGTCAAGAACCGCTCCTTCGACCGCGTGAGCGGCGGCGTCACCTACAGCAACACCATGGGCGTATGGTCTTCTACGACGAAGTTCAATGTCAACGGTATCGTGGACCTGCGGACCAATGATCCGGACCTGCTGGTCGAGGGCACCGAAACCACCCAGGAGCAGTATACGCTGCGCCTGACCCACAATGGACGCCTGTCGCTGAACAAGCCGCTGTCCCGCTCGATGACCTACGCGCTGGGCTTCACGCTGACCAATTCCGAGAGCCGTACCTCCAGCATCGTGTCCGCAGACGGCGGCCTTCCGGTCATCACCTCGCTGACCGACGGCTACTATCAGGTGCCGTACATCACCGAATCCTACCGGGCCGGCGGCGGTACCGTCTCCCGCCCCCGGAATTTCTACGCCAAGGTGGGCAATGTCTTCACGGCCAACACCGAAACCGTGAAACAGCGGTTCAACATGGGTGTGGAATACCGCTATGAGTCCAACAAGGCGCGGGGCTTCTACAACGACGACGATTTCATGCCGCTCCGGCCCACCAACAACGGGCGCCCGCGGCCGTATTACGACATCCCGTCCCTGAACCAGGCGTCCGCATACTTGGAGGACAACCTGACCTGGTCGATCGGCAAGACCGTGGAACTCAAGGTCCAGGGCGGTATCCGTTTCGACATGCTGCAGCCGGGTCTGCCGGAGCAGGTGGAGTCCTTCTCTCCCCGTTTCAACGGGTCCCTGAAGCTGACGCCGTGGCTGACGCTGCGCGGCGGCTGGGGCCAGAGCAACAAGACTCCGGGCCTGTCGCATCTCTATCCCGAACCCAAGTACACCGACCGGGAGGCAGCGTCCTACCTGCCTGCCGATGCCGGCAACCGGATGGTCGTCTACAACACCAAGGTCACCGAGGTTGAGCGGAACAACGCCCTCAAGAACGCGACCAACAGCAAGTCCGAAGTGGGCTTCGACATGAATTTCCCGAACGGGATGTCCTTCTCCGTGGTTGCATACCGGGATTACATGAAGAACGGCTTCGGCAACCTGACCGAATACAGCATCTATTACTCCAATTACTATACGGCCGTCCAGGGCATCCAGGTGGATGCGGAAGGCCGTCCATCCCTCGACTGGAAGAACCCGGCGCGGGTGGATACCGTCTTCACGACCAGCGGCCGGATCGGCAACACCCAGGCCAGCCTGGACCGGGGAGTCGAGTTCGACATCAATTTCGGCCAGATCAAGCCCATCCGTACCAGCGTCCTGCTGAGCGGTGCGTATATGGAGACCCAGACGTGGAACACGGGCCGCAACTACTCCAGCCCTTCCGGCATCCCGGCCGGGTCGGTCTATGCCCAGGGCGGTTCCAACACGCCGCCGTTCAAGCTGGAATATCCGGCCGGCCTGCAGAAGAGCATCGACCGCCGGTTCAGCGCCAATCTCCGGCTGGTCTGCAACATCCCGCGGATGAAGATGGTCATCTCGGCTTCCAACCAGGTCGTCTTCTATTCCTACCGTCATACGACCAACCAGAAGAGCGACCCGTTCGCATGGATCGACACCGACCTGTCCTACCACGAGATCACGCAGGCCATGCTGGATGACCCCGAGACCCGGATCAAGGGGATCTTGCTCTCGGCCCAGCGGAGGAATCCTGCTGACAGCCAGCCGGTTACCCAGCCGGCTATCTGGCTGATGAACATGCGCCTGACCAAGGACGTGTCCAAGAACTTCGGTTTCTCGTTCTTCGTCAACAACGCATTCTATTATATGCCGTACCAGTCCAGTTCCTACTCCGGCACCCTGACCGAGCGGAATACGGGAACCTTCTCCTTCGGCGTTGAGATGTACGTAAAGATCTAGGAAGATGAAAAGGATTATCATACTGATTGCCATAGCCTTTGCGGCCCTGCCCCTGGCACTTTCCTGCCGGCGGGAGGCGCCCGCGGGCACCGAGGCGTTCCTCCTGGAATTCACCATGCCGGAGGAATGCCATTCCAATGCGTTCTATGCCGGGCAGAAGGTGTACTTGCGGGGCGGCGTGGATTATGAATTCGAAACCGATATCTGCGGCATGGTCACGGTCCCGTCCGTCGTCCCCGGCATCTACGACATCGTCACGGGCATGGAACTGACCGGGGCGCAGTACAAGGCGCTGCTGAAAGAGCCCGCTGCCGTCGAGGACAATGCGCGGGTAATGGTCGGGGTCTCCCTGATGAACCAGAAGATTTTCGAGGCGGAAGATTTCAAGATCTCCCTGACCGCCGCCGTGCTCAAGGGCCTGCTGATATCAAAGGTCTATTATTCCGGAACGCGGGACAACATGGACCGGACCTATACGACCGACTCTTATGTCGAGATCTTCAACAACTCGGACGAAGTCCTCTATATCGACGGGAAATACCTGGGCCTGGCCGAGTCGGTCACTCCGGCAGCCTATCCCGCCAAGGACAATCCGGATTCCATCTACATGCGCCAGATCGTCCGGTTCCCCGGCGGCGGCACGGATTATCCGGTCCAGCCGGGTGGCAGCATCGTGGTTGCGGCCAAGAGCGCGCGGAACCATATCGAGAGCGCCGCGACATCCGTGGACCTGTCCCATGCCGACTTTGAGGTGAAGCCCATCGAGGGCTCCGGCAACCCGGACGTCCCGATGCTGCCGCTGATCTCCAACTCTACGAATATCCAGGTGCTGAACCTGATCAGCGGCGGTCCCAATGCCGTGGTCCTGTTCGAGACGGACGAGGATGTACTATCCTGGCCGGAAGTCTACCAGCGGGGCAAAACCTCGGGAGAGATGTTCCGCCGGATCCACAAATCCGTGGTCATCGACGGCGTGGAGTGCCTGCGGAAGCCGGCCCAGACCGCTCCGGATGTGAATACGAAGCGCCTCCAGGGCGACATCGACGCCGGCTATGCGGTCATTACGGCCGTGAACGGTTATAACCATGAGTCGGTGGAGCGGAAGGTCTCCCGGACGGAAGGCGGCCGTGTCTACCTGATGGATACGAACAACAGCTCTGCGGATTTCACGGTCTGCACGGACCCGACGCCGCGGAATTATGAAAAGGAGGGTCTGCGATGAAAAAGATGATGTTACCGGCCGCCTTGCTGCTTGTCTGCGCCGGCCTCCACGGCCAGGAGTCCCGCCCTTCCGATTTCCAGCGCCAGACGCTGGAAGAACTGCTCCAGCCTTTCGCCCTGACCAACAATGCGGCCGGCATGGGCCTGTCCCAGCCTTCCGCGGGCAGCCGTACGGAACTGGGCGTCTTCCGGGAAGCGGGCGATTTCCACCTGGCCCAGCAGGGAAAAGCCGATCTCGGCTTCGATTTCTCCACGCTGCGCTATGATACGTTCAGCGACAAATTGTTCATGAAGGGGACCTTCCATTACGGCCTGGACCGCGAGAAAGAGCGCGCCTGGTCCGATGTGATGGATCCCTGGTTCTCCATTCCTTATATCTACGGCAGCGCCGTTGCGAAAGATTATATCCGGCACAATGCCGGCCTGGGCTTCGACCTGTACACGGCCCCGCTTTGGGACCGGGTCTCCTTCGGTGTCCGGACGGTCTATGATGTAGCGGATATTTCCGGCCTGCGGGATCCCCGTCCGCGCACCGGCTATCTGGACTGGCAGGTCGTCCCGTCGGTGCTCGTCACGTTCGGGCCCCATCATGTCGGCCTGGATGCGGGTTACGGCCATGCCAAGGAAAAACTGACCAACCTGACCACCATCCAGTCCTATCCGAACCTGTATTATTACAAGATGTCCGGCCTGGACCATGTGGACGGAGCGATTGCCGCCTACAGCGGGTTCAAGCGCCAGTTTGCCGGCGGCCGCGTCCTCGGGGACCTGTCCTACGGGTATTCCGGTGAGGCTGTCAACCTGGTGGTTTCCGTCGGTGCGGAATACCGGAAACTGGACGCCTACGGCGACAAGAAACAGAGCCCGGGCTCATACAACAGCTTTACTTACAAGGGTCTGGCTGACATGACCCTGCGGCGTTCCAACCTCTTCCACCACTTCCGTCTCGAAGGGAAGTACCGGGACGGCGGCGCCGACGAGTACCTGCAGGAACTGACGAGCGTCAAAGACCCCGAGACCGGAGCCACCACCGAGACCTGGGAGACGCTCTATACCTACAAGAACCGCTATATGCTTTCTACGCTGGATGTGGAGCTGGGCTATCACCTGTACGGCGGCTATACCGGCGATGACTATGTATGGAGCGCCGGCGTGCGCGGCGGTTACACCGGTTTCGGCAAGCATTGCTATCTGCCCGAATCGTCCTTCGAAGCGTCCGGATGGACCGGATCCGTCGAAGGGACGTTCCGGATTTTCAGCCGACGCGGCCACAAGGTTGAACTGGCGGCTGCGGCCGGCGGTTACCTGCACCGTGACATGGTCCTGCAACTGCAGGAAGACAATCTCTACACCCAGGAAGTGCTGGTCCCGGACGGCGCGTATTACCAGAGCGACTATCTCGATGCGAAGGCCTCCCTGACCTGGCAGTTCCCGGTGAACCTGGGCAAGGGCGGCCGTGCTACCGGCTTCGTCCGGCTGGACGGCGGGCTGCGGAACGCCTCTGTGGAGGGCAGCCTGTCCCGTATCGCCCTGACGCTTGGACTCTTTACCTTTTAATCTGATCCAGCCATGAAAAGAATTGCTATCCTGATATTTCTCAGCATATTGGCCCTTCCGGCCTGCCGGAAAGGAGAAGACGGACGGTTTTTCGCCCCGGACGTGGAATTCGGCGCATCGGAGTATGCCGCTGCGGCTGAAAGCGGCGGCGTGGATGTCACCCTGGTCTTTTCCCGTCCCGCCCCGGCCGCATTCCCCCTCGGACTGGTTTTCTCCGGGACCCTCCGCGAAGGGGTCCAGTTCCGGGTTCCGTCCCATACGTTGAACGTAGCCCAAGGGGACACGGAAGCCCGGCTGCACATTGAATTGGTCAATGACGAGATCTGGGAGGAATCTTCCTGGATCGGTATCGCCATCGCCCCGGGTTCCCGGTACACGGTCGACCCGAAAGGCAACTGCGTCGTACGGATTGCGGTCTCGAAGGAAATCGTCCTGCCCGTGCTGCGCCTGACGGCCCCGGAAAGCCCCGTCGTGACGAATCCCTACCTGGCCGAAACGCTGCCGTTCGAGATTTCGGCCGACCGGGCCTCTACCGCAGACCTGACCGTCCAGCTAGACCTGGGCAGCCTCGTGCCCGGGACGGATTGTCTCATCAACGGCGGCCAGACGCCGGAAGTCGTGCTTCCGGCGGGTGCCGACAAGATCTCCTTCGAACTGTCCGTCCTGCAGAAAGACCAGTCCGGCTATGACGTGACGGCCCCGCTCTCCCTGGTCCAGCAGAAGGGCGTCTATGCCGTCGCAGAAGAAGGTGGCAGCGTGGACATCCACCTGTATGATCCGGTGGTGGATTTCTCGCCGCTCTGGAAAACGGCGGCGCTCAACAACGGGACCGGCTACCAGCTCCGCCAGGCCATCAAGGCTCCGGACGGAACGTGGAGCGGCAACCTGGCGGCGGACCTGTATGTGTCCTCGGACGGCTCCAACTATTTGCGCAGTTTCCGGAACATGTTCGATTCCTCCTGGAGCTGCCGGGCGAATTCCCCGGGCGGCAATGTCCTCAGGCTCACGGAATTCTTCCCGAAATACGGCAGTCCCAATCCGACCCGTATCCTGGATTACGGTGCCGCCGCGAATACCCGTACGTTCTCGCCGGTGGACTCCCTGATGCGGTTTGTCCTGGATCCGGGCGAGACCCGGAAAGGCAGCATCTGCCTGACGGAACCCCGGACCTTCATCGCCCTCACCGGCTCCTATGATGAATGGCAGGCCGATGTGACGGGCGGAAAGGCCTGGCAGGTGGATTCCCGGGAGACGGGAGGCGACCTTTTCGCCTCGAAGCATGCGGCGCTGACCGGCCGCATCACGGTGAAACTGGTGAAACTGGAAGGCCGGTTCGACCTGGACGACGCCACCCAGCCGCTGCTTTTCTCGGCCTGGTTCACCTGTGACGACCCCTTCTTCATGGAGGACGTCGACCGGACCAAATTCAACCTGACGGAGGAAGACGGCATGTGGAAAGTGGAGTATAAACTCTGGCCCAGATAACCGGATGAAAGGCTTTCTCCTGCTTGTGCTTGCCCTCGGCCTCCACCTGCCCAAGGAGCAGGTAGGGGTCCCCATGCTGGCCGGTTCCCGGATCATCGAGGTGAACCGTTCCGGCGGGAAGGCGTTCGGAGCCGGCCAGCGCAACCTGCAGCCGGTCCTGATGCAGTTTGAGCCCGGACCGGGCAAGACGCTCGTCCTGCGTCCGGTGGGGGTCAGCCTGGCCGACGGACGCCGGTGGCGGGGACCCAGGATGCCCCATCGGGAACCGGCATCGTTCCCGATCCTGGAGGAGACGGATTCCTCTTATCTAATTGATATATCGGGCTTTTTCTCGACCTACCCCGAGCCTTTCTCGGCCATTCCGCCGAATGTGCTGCGGGGTCCGGCCTCGGAACATGAGATCCTCTCTGTCCGGCAGACGGACCGCTACCTGCAGGTTACCGGCCATTATCGTTATCCGCATGGACTGGACGTGACGGCGGCATGCCACCTGATCTTCCTGCCCCGCACGCCGATGCCGGCGCGCAGCGTGGATCCCCGCAAGGCCGGGTACAACGGCGTGGAATACCGGCGGGCGCAAGGCGGCCGGGCGCAGCTGTCCCAGCGCTGGGACCTGCGGGGCGGGAAGACCATCGATTTCTATGTAGACAAGGCCTTCCCCCGGGCGTGGTATCCTTATATCAAAGAGGGCATCGAGGACTGGAACAAGGCTTTCGAGGCCATCGGACTCGGGCGCGTCATTTCCGTCCGCCCCGAACCGGAAGACGGGTCGCTGAACCGGCTCGATCCGCTGGTGAACATGGTCCGATACATGGACGGGAGCGACGAAGCCAATGCCAAGGGAGACGCCCTGTATGACCCGCGCAGCGGAGAAATCCTGCAGGGTGACATCCTGTGGTGGCCGGCTGTCGTGGACCGGCTCCGGGACTGGCGGTATGTCCAGACCGGTGCGGCCGACCCGCAGGCCCGGCTCCAGGATTATCCGATGGAGATGCTGGGTCCCATGATCCGCTATTCCATCTGCCACGAAATGGGCCATGTCCTGGGCCTGAGCCACAACATGGGCGCCTCGTTCGCCTATCCGGCGGATTCCCTGCGGAGCGTTTCCTTTACACAGCGCTTCGGTACCGCCGCTTCCGTGATGGATTATGCCCGGTTCAACCACCTGGCCACGGCCGCCGATGTCGCGGCGGGCGTAGGACTGTTGCCGCCCCGGCTCGGTCCCTATGATTATTACGCCATCGCCTGCGGCTATGCCGATGGGGAACCGGAGCCGGGAGCGTACTGCCGTTTCGAGCCGAACCGCAGCGCCGCCATCTCACCCGATCCCTCCGCCCAGCCGGAGTCCCTCGGCGACGACCTGCTGCGCTCCAGCGCCGCCGGCGTGGCCAACTGCCGGGCGCTGCTGGGCCTGGACGGCCTGGATGCCCGTCGCACCGGTTTGCTTCGCACCTATTATTACCGCTATCTCTTCCTGGCCCTGTCCAATGTCGGCGGGGTGACGGACGGCATTCCCGTGGACGGAAAGGTCCGCAAAAAAACCGTCAAGTTCGTCATGGACGCCCTTCTGGATGTCCCGGATGCCTTGTCGGACCCCGTGCAGGAGCGGCGGATCCTGGACGAACTGACGGGGAATTTCCTGCCGCAGCGGTTGGTGGAAACCGCCGGGGAGAAAGCCCTGAAAAACCATTACCGGCAGCTCCGGAAGTACCGGAAACGCCTGCCGCTGAAAGACGTAAAAGATTGGAAATATTTTTAATTAACTCATTTAGTTATGAAAGTATCTACTGCCTTGAAAGCCGCTGCGGCCATCGCTGCCTGCTTGCTGCTCTTCTCCTGTAAGAAAGAGGAGAAGGTGACCGAACTGTCCGTGTCAAGCCGGGCCGTCAGTTTTACGGCCGATGCCGGCGAACAGACGGTTACCATTACTTCCAATTCCTCCTGGATGGTTGCTTCCACCGCCAGCTGGTTTACCGTTTCTCCGACCTCGGGTTCTGGGGACGGCTCTTTCAAAATCGCGGTCGGCGCCAACGATGGTTTCGAAGTCCGTTCCGCGGATGTGACCGTCACAGCGGGCGACAAGACCCAGACCGTCAAGGTCAGCCAGTTGGCCCAGACCCCTTCCCTGGACGTCTCTCCGGCGTCGTTTGACGTGGAGCATCCCGGTCTGAAGGACGCGGAACTCACCATCACCTCGAATGCTCCCTGGACGCTGACCATCCCGTCGGATTGCGACTGGATCACGGCGGACAAGACGGAGGGCACCGGCACGACCGTCGTCAAGCTGACCGTGCTGGCAAATGTCCTGCGGGAGACCCGCAGCGCCGTCCTGACGGTCAAGGAGACGGTCGGCGGAAACCAGAAAGAGGTGTCCGTTTCCCAGGAGATGGGCCCGCGCAGCCGCCTGACGGACTCGCTGGCACTCGTCGCTTTCTACAATGCCACCGATGGCGCCAACTGGAAGGCCGACCGGGTCTGGGACCTGACCAAACCCATGGACGATACCGATGCCAAGTGGTATGGTGTAACCTTGGATGAAGAAGGCCGCGTCACGGCGCTGAAACTGATGAAGGGTACCATCACCGCAGCCTGGACCATGCCGGCCGCCATTTCCGAACTGACGGAACTGACGGAACTGCGTTTCGTCGACTGCCAGCTGACGGGAGAATTCCCCGAAAGCCTGTATGGGCTGACGAAACTGGAGGTCCTTTTCCTGACCAACAACAAGCTCACCGGCCAACTGTCGGATAAGATCTCCCAGTGGAAAGATATCGAGCAGATATACATTGACCAGAATCCGGACCTGGGCGGCTCCCTGCCCAAGGAAATCGGCCAGCTGACCAAGCTGAACAACCTCAACATTGCCAAGACCGCCATCTCCGGCACCATCCCGGCGGAAATCAAGGGCTGCGCCGCCCTGAAGAATTTCATGGCATACAGTACGTCCATCACCGGCATTCCGGATGTGTGGGACCAGCTTCCGGCCCTGGAACTGATCCAGCTCTACAGCAACAAGGGCTTGACCGGGGAAATCCCCGCCTCCATGGGCAAATGCGCCAAGATCAAGAACATCTGGCTCTACGACTGCAACCTGACCGGAAACGTTCCGGAGACCTTCGCGAACCTGCCGACCTCCTGCATCGGCCTTCGCATCCAGGACAACAAACTTTCCGGTACGGTCCCGGCGGCGGTCAAGGCACATGCCAACTGGACCCGCTGGAAAGCGGATCAGTACATCTTCCCGCAGCAGGAAGGTTACGGACTTGAATAATCAGACGATTTCGATGCCGGCGGCATGGCACCTGCGTACCATGTCGTCCGGCCAGATAGCGGACTGAATCTCCCCGATGTGGGCCTTCCGCAGCAGGAACATGCACAGGCGCGACTGACCGATGCCGCCGCCGATGGTCTGCGGGAGGCTTCCCTCGAGGAGCCGCTTGTGGAAATACAGGTCTTTCTTCCACTGCTGGCCGCGCAGGGTGAGCTGGCGGTCCAGGGCCGCCGCATCCACGCGGATACCCATGCTGGAGATCTCGAACGCAGCTCCGAGGATGTCGTTCCACAGGAGGATGTCACCGTTGAGGCCGGTGTACCCGTCTTCATTGGGCGTGCTCCAGTCGTCGTAGTCCGCGGCACGTCCGTCGTGGACGGTCCCATCGGATAGTTTTCCGCCGATTCCGATGATGAAAACGGCCCCGTACTGGCGTGTAATGGCGTTTTCCCGCTCTTTCGGCGTCAGGGACGGATACCGTTGCAGCAGCTCCTCCGCATGGATGAAGTGGATTTCCTCCGGCAGCTGGGGCACGATCTGCGGGAACTCCACATAGAGTTTGTTCTCCGTGACCTTGACGGCCTCGTAGATTCGCCGGACGGTCTTTTTCAGGAAAGCCAGGTTGCGGTCTTCCGGTCGGATGACCTTCTCCCAGTCCCACTGGTCGACATAGATGGAATGGATGTTGTCGAGGTCCTCGTCAGGCCTCAGGGCGTTCATGTCGGTGTAGATGCCGCGACCGGGCCCGATGCCGAGCTCGGCCAGCTTGACGCGTTTCCATTTGGCCAGGGAGTGAACGACTTCGGCTTTCCGCTCGTCCATGCTCCGGATAGGGAAGGAGACGGGGCGCTCCACGCCGTTGAGGTCGTCGTTGAGGCCGGTCCCAGAGAGGACGACCATGGGCGCCGTGACCCGCAGCAGGGCGAGTTGGGCGGAGAGATTGACCTGGAACATGTCCTTGACGGACTTGATGGCTTTTTCGGTATTTTCGACAGTGCCGAGCAGGTTCCTGTACCCGGCGGGAAGGATCAGTGACATAGCGGGGATTTCCGTTCGTTTTTTCGGGCACAAAAGTAGCTTTTCCGGTATTTATAAACAAGAAGAATGCTTATATTTGTGTGAATAAAAAACTATACCATGAGCCAACTGCATGTAATCGACCATCCGATGATCCAGCACAAGCTGACGATCATGCGTAAAAAGGAAACCGGATCCAAGGATTTCCGTCAACTGCTCAGGGAGATTTCCCTGCTGATGGGTTATGAAGTCACCCGCGACATCCCGCTTGCAGACGTCGAAATCGAAACCCCGATCTGTCCGATGACGGCCCGGAAAGTTTCCGGCCGCAAACTGGCCATCGTCCCGATCCTCCGGGCGGGCCTCGGCATGGTGGAGGGCTTGCAGGAACTGGTCCCGGTCGCTAAGGTCGGCCACATCGGCCTGTACCGCAACGAGGAGACGCACGAGCCGGTGGAGTATTACTGCAAGTTGCCGGAGGATATCCAGGAACGGCAGGTCATCGTGACCGATCCGATGCTGGCGACGGGCGGCAGCGCCTGCGACGCGCTGACGATGCTCAAGCGCCGCGGATGCACCAACATCCGGCTGATGTGCCTGGTGGCCGTGCCGGAGGGCATCGCCAAGGTGCAGGCCGAGCATCCGGACGTGGACATCTTTGTCGCGGCGGTGGATGACCACCTCAATGAAAATGCCTACATCGTCCCGGGTCTGGGCGATGCGGGAGACCGGATCTTCGGTACGAAATAAAAGAAAACGGGCTGCAACTTAAAACTGCAGCCCGTTTTTGTATCAAAGCGCCTCGAGGGCGGCGATGCCGTAGGATCCTTCGGGAACGGTCTCGACCGGGGTCAGCCGCAGATAGCGGGCCTGGACTTCGTCGCGCAGCGGAACATCCTGCGGGATCGGGTTGTTGACGATATTCCCGAACATTCCTTCCCGGATCGGGAACCAGCGTCTGCCGTCCCGGCTGCCTTCCAGGCGGTAGCGGGTGATGACCCCGCCCTCGCCCCGGTAGATGGGCGCATAGCGGAAGCCCCGGATGTCTTTTACACCACCCAGGTCAAGCGTCTGCGCCTCGGTGGCCGGATGGACGGTACCGGTCTGGTACTCAGAGGCGGTGGCGATGTCCTTATAGATCCGGTCCTGATAGATTTCCAGGTTGTTGAGCACCGGGCAGGCGTCCGCGCCGGTGATGCGGATCCGGAGCGCCTGCGTCGTGGTCTCGGGGATGAGGACGATGCGTTTGTAGCCGATGGTCGTTTCGGCGGCGATCTCCTTCCACTGGCCTTCGGAGAGCACATCGATGGCGAAGGAGCTGACGCGCTGTCCGAGCGGGATGTATTCCTGCAGCAGGACCCGGTTGAACGTACGTTCCTCAGGGAAGGTGACGGTCAGGGTCGGTGTCCGCTCTTCATCTGGAACGGCCCAGTAGCTGTCGTATTTGCCGTCCTGAAGGTTGGCGGCCTTATAGCGGTTTCCACGCTTGGCGGAGGCTTCCAGCAAGGCGTCGGCGGCCAGGTCCTTGGCGAAGATCTCGTCCAGGGCGGCGCGGAATTCCCGTAGGCGGACGGAGTCGGCCTCGTGGATCCGGCCGCGGGTATCGGGCGGTACGTTGAGGAGCAGCAGGGAGTTGCGGCCGATGCTTTCATAGTAAATCCGCAGGAGTTGCTGCAGGCTCTTGACACGGCCGTTTTCGGATTCCCGCCAGAACCAGCCCGGGCGGATGGAGACATCGGTTTCGGCCGGAATCCACGCCTGTCCGTGCCGGTTGCCGCGGTTGAGGGTGTCCACGGGCGGCGACCCGGCGCCGGGGCTGAAGCCCTCGACATTGAGGGTGGACCAGTTGGTGCGACCCGCACAGCCTTCTTCGTTGCCGACCCAGCGGCAGCCGGGACCGACGTCACTGAACATCTGGGCGTCGGGCTGCAGGCTGCGGACCGTCTTGTGGAAGAGCGGCCAGTCGTACTCCTGCCGTTTGCCGTTTGGCCCTTCGCCGTTGGCGCCGTCGAACCACTGCTCGAAGACCGGGCCGTAATCGCCGAGGGCGCTCTGCAAGGTCTTGACGAATACGTCGTTATATTCCGGAGAGCCATAGTGCGGGTCGTTCCGGTCCCAAGGCGATATGTAGACGCCGAACTTCAGGCCGTATTCCTTGCAGGCCTCGGAAAGGGCCTTCAGGACGTCACCCTTCCCGTCCATCCATTTGCTTTGCGCGACCGTGTGGGTGCTGACCGGATTGGGCCAGAGGCAGAAGCCGTCGTGGTGTTTGGCGGTGATGATGATGCCTTTGAATCCGGCAGCGGCCGCCGTGGCCGCCCATTGGCGGCAATCCATGGCCGTTGGGTTGAACATGTCTTCAGCCTCCGTGCCGTCACCCCATTCCTTGCCGGAAAAGGTGTTCGGGCCGAAGTGGACGAACATGTTGGTCTCCATCTGCTGCCATCGTACCTGCGCTTGCGTGGGGATGACATCCATGGGGGCGGGTTGGCCAGGGCCGCAGGCGGAAAGCGCCAGCAGGGGAAGAAGGATCAGGATGTTTTTCATATTGCAGTAATAAGGTCCTCATACAAAGATACGGGATTTTTCGTATCTTTGACATATCCAATATGTACCGCTATGCAATTGCTATCTTTCCTTTTGTCGCTGATCCTGGCCGCAGGGCCGGGTATGCTGATTCCCAAGCCGGTCTCCTATGAACCGGCCGCCGGCCATTATATTCCCCGCGAAGACGGGAAGGATGTCCGGGTCCGGATGGGCGACAAAACCTTGCAGAAAGTTGTCAAGGACCTTCCGGCCTTTGCCGCAGAGGAGGCTTACCTGCTGACGGTCAGCCTCCGGGGCATTGATATCCGGGCCCTGACCCAGGAGGGTGCCGACCGCGCCCGCCAGACCCTTGCGCAATTGCGTCTTCTCTCCGAGGACGGCACCTTGCCGTGCGGTACGATCATAGACTGGCCCCGGTTCGCACACCGGGGATTCATGATGGACCTGTCCCGGCATTTCCGCAGCAAGGACTTCATCCTGAAACAGTTGGATGCTATGTCCCTGCTGAAGATGAATGTCTTCCACATGCACTTGACGGACGGTGCCGGCTGGCGGATCCAGATCGACAGTTATCCGCGCCTGACCTCGCTGGGCGCCTGGCGGGACGGGGATACGTGGTCGGAGTGGAACCGCCGCGGCAGTCATTATCTGGAAGAAGGAACGCCCGGAGCCTATGGCGGTTACCTGACCAAGGATGAGCTCCGCGAGATTGTCGCGTATGCCGCCGAACGCCATATCGAGGTGATTCCTGAAATTGAAATGCCGGGGCACAGTTCCGAGGTCCTGCGTGCCTATCCGGAGGTCGCCTGCCTGGGAGCGGACGGAAAGCCGGTCTATTCCTCGGATGTCTGTCCGGGGTCCGAGGAGACGTTCAAGCTGTTCCAGTCGGTGCTGGATGAGGTCATCGAGATTTTCCCCTCCCGGCTGATCCATATCGGCGGGGATGAAGCCGGCAAGCAGTCCTGGCATAACTGCCCGCGCTGCCGGGCCCGGATGGAAGCCGAAGGGCTGAAAAACGTGGAGGAACTGCAGAGCTACCTGGTCCGGCGGATGGAAAAATACCTCAATGGCAAGGGCCGGAACCTGCTCGGCTGGGACGAGATCATGGAAGGGGGCCTGGCTCCCGAAGCGACCGTCCTTTCCTGGCGGGGTACGCAGCAAGGCTTTGAGGCCATTGCCATGGGACATGATGTGATCATGTCTCCGACCAGCCACCTGTATCTGGATTATCCGCAGGACGCTCCGCTCTACGAACCGGAAGGATTCGGCTCCTACCAGCCGCTTTCTCGGGTCTATTCCTTTGATCCTGAGGCTGGAATGCCCGCCGGCGGCCGGGAGCACCTGCTGGGGCTCCAGGGCAACCTGTGGGCGGAGATGATCCCGACCGATGAACATTATGAGCACATGATGTATCCCCGTCTGGCGGCCATCGCCGAAATCGGCTGGACCCCGCAGGACCAGCGGGAATGGACGGATTTCCATGAGCGTGCCCTGGCCTTCACCGAACTGCTGCAGGAGCAGGGCTACCATCCGTTTGACCTGGCGGCTGAAATCGGAGAACGCCCGGAGAGCCAGCAGCCCCTGTCCCACCTTGGCCGGGGTGCCCGTGTAACGTACATTACGCCGTATACGCAGAAATATGCCGCCGCTGGGGATGCCACCCTGACCGATGGCCAGCGGGGCCGCTGGGGCTATGCCGACGGTGGCTGGCAGGGTTTTGACAGCGACCTGGACCTGACCGTGGACCTGGGGAAGGTGCAGCCGCTCCACTATGTCGGTACGACCTTCATGTCCTCCATCGGCGCCTGGATCGCCTTGCCCGAAAAGTTGGAAATTGCCGTTTCGGAAGACGGCTCGTCGTTCCAGACCGTCGCCGTCATCCGGCGCCCCCTGAAAGATGAAACTTCTACCATGTATATTCCGTACGGAGCCGTTCTGAATGAACGTGCCCGGTTTGTCCGGCTGCGTGCCTTCCGCGCCGATGCGCCCCAGCACGAATGGCTTTTCCTGGACGAAGTAGAGATCAATTAACCCTTCCCCCACATGACCGCCCATTCTTACAAAGAGATCGACAACCTTTTTGATCTGCCCGCTCCGGATGAGTCCGGGAGGGTGTCCCACTATGTTTTCCAGTATATCGATTTCGCCCAGGCGCCCCAGTATGTCTCTGCAGGCCACCGGTTTTCCGATTGCTGTTTCCTGGGATGCGAAATCCCTACGGAGATGGAGGGCTCCATCGGGTGTACCTGCCTGATCTTTCCCCGTATGGGCCGGATTTACAATGCTTTCCGGGGAAAGTTGTATACGGGGGAATCCCTGTATGAGGGGTTTGTCCCTGGCGACGAAGACAGTTTCGCCACCTGTTTCGACTCCCGGGTGTATGCCGATTACATGGAGAAAGGGAAGGAGTGCCACGACATCCGCGAGACGTTGGGACGGTCGCTGCATGACCGGGCCATCGGGGATGCGATGCAGGATTTCCTGAGCCGCTACGACGACCGTCAGGTTGTTGCTGTGATGGGTGGGCATGCCCTTTTGCGTACGGACGAGTCTTACCGCAAGGTCGTGTATATCAGCAAGGTGCTGACGGAAAAAGGAAAGATTATGGCTTCCGGCGGCGGTCCGGGTGCCATGGAAGCTACGCATGTGGGTGCCTGGATGGCCGGTCGCAATGACTCCGACGTGCAGGAAGCGCTGGACATGCTGGCCGTCGCTCCTTCCTTCCGGGATCCGGGCTGGCTCTCTTCCGCCTTCGCGGTCCGGGAGAAATACCCCCAGACCAAATACCGGAGCCTCGGCATCCCCACCTGGTTCTACGGCCATGAACCCGCCACGCCGTTTGCCACGCACATCGCGAAATACTTCCTCAACAGCGTCCGCGAAGACACCCTGCTGTCCATCGCCAAAGGCGGCATCATCTACTCCCCGGGCTCCGCGGGCACCCTCCAGGAAATCTTCCAGGACGCCGCCCAGAACCACTACGAGACCTTCGGCTTCGCCAGCCCCATGGTCTTCCTCGGCCGCGACTACTACACCCGCGAAATGCCTGTGTACCCCATGCTGGAGGACCTCCTCGCCCGCGGCAAATACAAGAACCTTCAGCTCTCCATTACCGACGACCCCGACCAGGCCATCCAGGCCATTCTCGACTTCCCCGGCAGCCAGGCCTGACGCGCGCCCTGGCTCTCTGCCGTCCCGCCGCTCTGCCTGCCGCCCCTCCGCCCCGCTTCCTCGCCTGCGGTTCCTTTTTTGCCCCGCTTGGCTGCCGGCCCTCCCGGGCTGCCTTCCTGCCGTTCCGCCTGTCGCCCCTCCGCCCTGCTTCCTCGCCTGCGGTTCCTTTTTTGCCCCGCTTGGCGCAGGTGTGTTTTTTTGTGCGACACCTGCGCCGAAAATCACCATTCCACGCCAAAAACCGGCGCAGGTGCCCCATGCTTTTACACACCTGCGCCACGACTTTGTGCATGAGGTTGCCCTAAGGCTCTTTTCATGAAAGCGTCCCAAGACTTTTTTATGTAGACACGAGTAATTCGTGAGGTCAGGTAGATAAGGCTATCAGTAGTTTTCCCGGCCCAACGTGATACCAAGCACTCAGATTGATCCATGTCAATCCACAAACGGAACTACTCTGTATGATCTTGAGAATGAGCAGATTTGGCGATGGCTTTCCAAAACCCGGAATCTTTCGCCGGTATAAGTAACTGTGGTATAATCACTTGAAAGTTAAACGTTTACTTTGCGCCGGATACGTAGCTTTTTTCGTACCTTGCGCTGTCGGATACCGGAAACAGGGACCTTTTCATCCTTGTAAGGATAGCATCCGACATGGACGAATACTGTGAAACTATTGGAAGTCCTTGCCGAGGAGAATGGGAGATTTGATTTTTCTACAGAACTGGATCCTACTTCCATCCTGAATGAAAAAGATTTCGATGCGAGGTTGAAAAATTTGATCCGTTCTTTGGTGGAATGTTTGGCTCAAGGACCCAGAACCGGCCCCATTCCGGTCAGTTCTGCGATCCGTTTGCTAAGCATGGCGGAGATCATTGCGTGTGCACAGCCGTATTCACAGATGGAAGAATTATGGTCCCATATGATGTTTGAGACGATTCCTCACTATGAAAAATATGCGGAGAAAGTAAAAAAGGAGCAGGGGATCCATTCCGGGAAAGTCATTCGGCCGCAAACGATTATCCCGGGAACCTTTGCCTTTCCCTTAGGGAGGGATATTTTCAGTTGAAATGGCATTTCAGCGGATTGTTACACGAACCCTGTGGGATGGCCGCACTTGTTTGCTGTATCCTTTCCATATCAGCCTTGAGGGAATGGAGAGTACAATCTTGTGCCGTGACGACGAGGACTATGATGCAATGGTCAAGTACATTTTTGTCTGTGCACGGAGAAAAAAAGTCCGGGTCATCGACTATATCGTTATGTCCAATCATGCGCATATTGCGATACTGGCGGAAAAACAGGAATGTGCAAAAACCTATTCCGATGAAGTTAAACGGGTGTATTCCATGTATTTCCAGAATAAATACCAATGCCAGAAAATTCTGCAACGCACGGAGGTTTGTATACAATACCTTGATTCTGACCGGTATTTGAGGAATGCTCTGGCGTATATTCCGCGGAACGCTTTTGATGCGTTGTCCAGAATTGAAGATTATCAGTGGACGGGATATCGTGCCATGTTTTGTAACGGAATGTTGCCGGAGCGCTGTACCCGGGTTAGCCAGCTGACGCGCCGGAAGAAAGAGGCGCTGTTTCACACACATGATGACCTGAGCGATGTTCCCTGGCTTCTGAACCTACGGGGAGAACTGGAACCGGTAAGCGCCTGTGACCATAACTACCTGGAAGCCGCTTTCCTGAATGATCCCGCGTTTTATTTCAGGTCGGTTGGAGGAGTAAACCGCGCGGAAATGCAGCAGAAATTGCAAGACAGTATACGTTTTCGGCAACGGGACGATGAATTTGTAAAGTCAATTGACCCGATATGCAATCGTTGGTTCCAAAAAGGCTTGCCAGAATTGTCTTTGGAAATGAAAATACGAATTCTTCCCTATATCTATCGCACCCGGAAGACATCCGTCCCGCAACTGGCACGATGCTTTGGTTTGGAAAGGGATTACGTTGTGCGCATCTTGGAGCAAATATAAAAACGCCTTTGGCGCAGATAGTGACCGTGGCACAGGTGTGTTTTTTCATGCGACACCTGCGCCGCAAACCTGTATTCTGCGCGCTAAAGCGGCGCAGGTACCCCACGTTTTTGCACACCTGCGCCAGGAAGACCCCCTGCGTGACCCTCAGCTGCGGTTAGCTCGGCCTTCGTGAGGGCGTATCCTTCTGGACTTTCTCGAAAGTATTGCTCGCCGTCAGGTCTTTGTGAGAGAAAAGAATACCGTCAAGTCCTAGTGAGAGCGTATCCTCCCAGGTTCTGCGAAAGCCTTGGTAGCCAAAATATTGCGGGAACATCTCCCGTTCCGGGATAGGTAGGATTCGGAGGAACAAAAAGGCCGGTCCGTTGCGGGCCGGCCGGAAAAAACTTTATTGAAATCCCTGACAGGCGAGGCTGCGGTGCCGTGCAATAGAGCGGACGGCGGCGTCTCACGCAGGGATGCGTTTGCGTTTAGAAGAGGTAAGCGACGCCAAGCTTGATGTAGGACTTGTTGTGCTTGACATCATCGGCATCACCGGTGTAGAGGTTCATCAGGCCGTAGTCATAGCCGACGGTGATCTGGAAAGCGTTCATGAGGTTCATGCCGACGCCGCCGCCGATCAGGACGTTCATCTTGCCGTAGTCGTTGCCGTCAGCGTAGTTGTCGACATCCTTGTCTCCGCTGTAGCCTGCGATGGTACCTTCAACTTTGGTCTTGGAAGCCAGGCCGTACTGCAGGGTCGGACCGGCATAGATGAAGGCGGTCATATCCGGAGCCATTTCAATGCCGTAATTGAAGTTGACGGGGACATTGATGAAGTGCTCCTGGGTCTTGGAGTCTACTTTCGTATTAAGGAAAGAGGTGCTGAAGACGTCGTCCTTGGAGAAGAGGCCGGAATAATAGATACCGGGAGCCACGGCGAAACCGCTGGAGATGGGGATGTTGTAAGAGATACCGGCATAGAAACCATTGGAGTTTCCTTTTTCAGTCGTGCTACCATTCTTGAAGGAGTCCGTTGCATTCAGGTAACCGGCGCCGACGGCGATCTGCGCGAAGGCGTTGGAGGCAGACAGCATCATAACAGCTGCTGCGAGAAGGGTAATGATTTTTTTCATAACATTCAATTAAGTTAAAAAACCGTCCTTCTTCTACACAAAACCGATGCCAAACAAAAAATCAGGTGCAAAAAAGCGACTTTTTGACAATAACGGCAGGATTTTTGTCTAACCCCGTTTTTGGCCCCCACCTCTTGCATAAATGTGGAATAATTGATATTTTTACCGGGTCGAAAAACACTTAATTTCAATTTTATATGAAAAAGTACATTGCTTTTGCGCTTTGCGCTCTGATGCTCATCCCGGGATGCGGCACCATGTCCAACACGGCTAAGGATTCCCTCATCGGTGCCGGCGGCGGTGCAGCCCTCGGTGCTGTCATCGGCGGTCTGATCGGTAAGGACGCCAAGGGCGCTGCCATCGGTGCTGCCATCGGTACGGCTGTCGGCGGAGGCGCTGGCGCCGTCATTGGCAAGAAGATGGACAAGAAGGCTGCGGAACTCGCCGCCCTCGAGAATGCCCAGATCGAAACCGTCAAGGATAACAACGGCCTCGAGGCCATCAAGGTGACCTTCAGCGACGGTATCCTCTTCGACTTCAACAAGACCAACCTCAAGCCGGCCTCCCAGGTCGAACTGAAGGAGTTTGCCACCAAGATGTCTGACATGGTCGACACCGATATCGCCGTCTTCGGCCACACCGACAATGTCGGTACCGCCGCTGCGAACGAGAAGGTTTCCGTCGCCCGTGCCGAGTCCGTCGCCAACTACCTGATGAAGTGCGGCATCGCTCCGTCCCGCATCAAGTCCGCCGGTATGTCCTACAACGACCCGGTCGCTTCCAATGACACCGCGGAAGGCCGTGCGCAGAACCGCCGCGTCGAGATCTACATCTCCGCTAACGAGAACATGATCCGCGCTGCTGAGAACGGTACCCTCCAGTAGTCTCAGGCTAAAGCAAGAAATAGCGCTCCGGACCTCCGGGGCGCTTTTTGTATGGTGAGGCAGGGACTTTCGCCCGCATCCCCTTGCACTTCCCTGCCAGAATCCGTACCTTTGGGCACCAAACCGCATACTATCATGAAACCTATCGCTACTGCAAAAGCTCCCGCTGCCATCGGCCCTTACAGCCAGGCCATCCATAGCGCCGCCGGCCTTATCTTCGTCTCCGGCCAGCTTCCCATCGATCCTGCCACCGGCGCATTCCCTGAGGGCGGCGTCGAGGCCCAGACCCGCCAGTCCATCCTGAACGCCCGCGCCATCCTGCAGGAGGCCGGCCTTGACCTGTGCAACGTCGTGAAGACCACGGTCTTCCTGGCGGACATGGGCGATTTCGCCGCCATGAACGGCGTCTACTCCCAGTTCTTCCAGGCCCCGTTCCCGGCCCGTTCCGCCGTTGCCGTCAAGACCCTCCCGAAAGGCGCCCTCGTCGAGATCGAGTGCATCGCCGAAGCGTAGCTTTTCCCCCTTCCGCGACACGCCCGGCCCCAGCGGACCGTGTTTCACAATCGATTAAATATCAATAAATAAAGTAAAATGCCTTCACTGAATTTGGTGAAGGCATTTTACTTAATATACGTTCAATCAAAGAGTTGCAAAACACGCTCAAGGGGCGCGTTTTGCAGGACTCGGAATGGTTTATTTCCCAAGCACGTTGTTGACTTTGACCTCGGAGGCGGCCACCTCGGCGGAAGCCTCGCAGCGGATGTCGCGGGAAGAGGCGCCGAAGCGGAACGCATAGGTGCCGGCGTCGACGACCCAGGCGCTCTTGGCCTCGTCGAAGGAGGCGAGGTCGGCGGTGGCGAAGGTCAGGGTAACCTGCTGGCTTTCACCCGGTTTGAGAGCCTTGGTCTTGGCATAGGCCTTGAGTTCCTGGACCGGCTTGTCGAGGGTACCGGCCGGGGCGGAGACGTAGAGCTGGACGGCTTCCTTGCCTTCAACGGCGCCGGTGTTCTTGACGGTCACGGTCGCCTTGATGGTCTTGCCATCGTTCTCGACGGCCGGCTCACTGTACTCGAAGGAGGTGTAGCTCAGGCCATAGCCGAACGGATAGGAAACGGCCAGGTTCTGCTTGTCGAACCAGCGGTAGCCGACATAGATGCCTTCGGCGTAGTCGGTCTGGTCGACGTCCTTCTGGCCGATGTCTTTGCGGCGGTTGGTGAAATAGACACCCGTATCGGCGTCGATCGGGAAGTTGGCGGAGGAGGCGGCGTCCATCAGGCCGAGCGGGAAGGTCATCGGGAGCTTGCCGGACGGGCTCTGCTTGCCGGTGAGGATGTCGGTCACGGAGTTGCCACCCTCCTGTCCGGCCTGCCAGGCGAGCAGGACGGCATCCGGGATGTTCTTCCAGGAAGCGGTCTCGATGACACCGCCGATGTTCAGCACGACGACGACTTTCTTGCCGACGGCGTGGAAGGCGGCGGTCACGCCCTTCAGCAGGGCAATTTCCTTGTCAGTCAGGGAGAAGTCGGCGGAGCTGCGGTCGAAGAATTCGCCGGAGTTGCGGCCGAAGGTGATGATGGCCACGTCGTTGGTGAGGGCAGAAGCGCGGAGCTCAGCCGCGGACGGGACGATCTCGGACGGACGCGGGGTCGGATAGAAAGCGGCGAGGGCGTCGTGAAGGGTGGCCTTGAAAGCGGCTTCCTCGTCGGCGATGTGCTTGAGGTACATGTCCTTCTTGCTTTCATCCACGTTGAAACCGGCGTTCTTCAAGCCGTCCAGCAGGGATACGGTGTAGGCGCGGTTGACGTTGCCGGAGCCGGTACCGCCGGCGATGAAGGCATAGGAGGTGCAGCCGAAGACGGCGACATTCTTGACATTCTTGAGCGGCAGGGTGTTCGCCCGGTTCTCGAGCAGGACCATGCCTTCGAGGGCGCTCTGGCGGGTCACGGCGGCGTGGGCCTGGAGGTCGGGCTTGTTGGTGTAGGCATAGCCCTTCATCTTCGGGCTGCGGAGCACCAGGTTCAGGATGCGCTTGACGCAGGCGTCGAGTTCGGCCTCGGACAGGGAACCGTCCTTGATGGCGGCCATGATCTGCTCATACTGCAGGTCGGTGCCCGGCTGGAGCATGTCGTTGCCGGCGCGCATCTGGGCAGCGGCGTCGTCACCGCCGTACCAGTCGGTCATCACGGTGCCTTTGTAACCCCATTCATCGCGGAGGACGGTGGTTACGAGGTCCTTGCTCTGGGAGGTATAGGTGCCGTTGATCTTGTTGTAGGAGGTCATGACGGTCCACGGGTCGGCTTCCTTGACGGCGATCTCGAAGCCCTTGAGGTAGATCTCACGCTGGGCGCGGGGGCTGATGATCGCGTTGTTGCCGGTGCGGTTGGTCTCCTGGTTGTTGTAGGCGAAGTGCTTGATGGAGGTACCGACATCGTTCTTCTGGACACCGCGGACATAGGCGGCGGCCGTCTTGCCGGCGACGACCGGGTCTTCGGAATAGTATTCGAAGTTACGGCCGTTCAGCGGGTGGCGGTGGATGTTCAGGGCCGGGGCCAGGAGCACGTCGGCGCCGTATTCATGGACTTCCTCACCGATGGACTGGCCGACGTTCTCGACGAGTTCCTGGTTCCAGGTGGAGGCGAGGAGGGTTCCGATCGGGAAATGGGTGCAGTAGTAGGTCGCGTCGTCACCCTCGCGGGTCGGGTCGATGCGAAGGCCGGCAGGGCCGTCCGCTAGGACGATGGCCGGGATGCCGAGGCGCGGAAGGGCGCGGGTGGTGCCGGCGGCGCCGGGGACAATGGCCTTCGTGGAGCCGATGACGGCGCTCTGTCCGTCGGTGCCGGCCATGCCGGTGCCGATGACGAACTGGGCCTTTTCTTCAAGGGTCATGGCGGCGACCACCTTGTCGATGGAGGCCTTTCCGAGCTGCGGGTCGCCCTGCTTGCAGCCCGCGAGGGCCAGGGCGGCGACGCCAAGATAGATCATTGCTTTTTTCATGTTATTGTGTTTATGAATGATTTTCGTAAGAAAACATTCAAAGTTAGGCAAAAGTGGTGAATCCACGAAAAATAGCGGTCATGCGGCCGAACATTTGAAGATTCTGCTAAATAATTTGTATCTTGCAAGTGAATTTAACCTTGTTGTAATGAAGAAGTTTTTCTTTACCTTGGCTCTGTTGGCCACCGTCTTCCCCAGTTTCGCCCAGCAGCCGAACTATGCCCTGGCTGAGCGTTTCTCCGCCAAAAAGGTGGGGCAGATGGTCTTCTCCACGCAGATGCGTCCGAACTGGTTCCGGGATTCCGACCGTTTCTGGTATTCCTGGAAGACGTCCGAAGGAACCCGCTACTGGCTGGTGGATCCCGCCGGCGGATCGAAGACGGAGCTGTTCGACCTGGAGAAACTGGCCATGCAGGTCTCCGAGATCACCCGGGACCCGTTCGAGGCCAAGCACTTGCCGCTACAGAACCTCAAGCTGAAGGAGGATAAGTATTTCACTTTTGATATCCAGAGTACCCGGGATACCAAGGACGAAGAGCCTCGAAGAAGCTGGAGGAGCTGGAAAAGGCCGAAAAGGCGAAATATCCCCGCTGGGCCGTCGTCTCTCCGGACGGGACCATGGGCGTCTATGTCAAGAACCATGACCTTTTCTGGATGGATTCCACCTCGCTCCGCAAGGCCGCCAAGGACCCCAAGGACAGCACCCTGGTGGAGCATCGCCTGACCACCGACGGCACGAAGGACTTCAGCTGGAACGGCAACAGTTACAACGGCGATACCGAGGCCGACTCGACGGCCCGCCGCACCGTACCCGTGGTATGGTCGCCGGATTCCAAGCGGTTCGCAACCCTCCGCTGGGACATGTCCAAGGTCAAGGACTTCTGGGTGATCAACTCGACCTCGAAGCCGCGTCCGACCCTCGAAACCTATAAGTACCAGATGCCCGGGGAGCCCGGTCCGACCGGTACCCTGTACGTGGCCGAGATGCCGTCCGGCACCTTCAGGGCCGTCAAGACCCATGCTTTCAAGGACCAGGACATGGAATTCCTGTCCGCTCCCGCCACGGCCGAGGACGCCTACATCGAATACCCGACCAGCAAGTGGCTGGGCGATGAAAAAGGGTTCTACCTGATGCGGCTGAGCCGCGACCTCAAGCGCCATGACCTGTGCTATGTCGGCGTGGATGCCGACAGCACCAAGATGGTCCTCCGCGAGCAGCTGAATACCTATGTGGAGACCCGCAATCCGAAGTTCATCAAGGGCGGAAGCCAGTTCATCTGGTGGTCCGAACGCAACGGTTGGGCCAATCTCTATCTTTATAATTCCGACGGTTCGCTGGTTCGCAACCTGACCGAGGGGGCCTTCCATGTCGAAGACATCCTCGGCGTCAACGAGGCGGCGGGATACGTCCTGTTCAGCGCCTGCGGCGTGGACAAGGACGAGAATCCCTACCAGATGCACAACTACAAGGTCTCCCTGTCCGGCGGTGCAATCCAGCAGCTGGACATGAAGGACATGGACGTGCTCGCGACGGCCAGTTATGACGCCCGCTACTTCGTGGCCAACTACTCCCGCGTCGACTGCGCGCCGGCCGTCGCCCTGTACAACGCCGTCACCGGCCGTAAGGTGCTCGACCTCGAAGAGGCCGACCTGCGCTTGCTGCTGGAGGCCGGTTACAAGTTCCCGGAGCGTTTCAAAGTCAAGGCCGCCGACGGCATCACCGACCTGTACGGCGCCATGTACAAGCCGTTTGACTTCGACTCGACCAAGGTGTACCCGATCCTGGACTATGTCTATCCGGGTCCGCAGGTCGAGGCCAACAACATCTCCTGGAGCAAGGGCTTCACCCGGGTGGACCGGCTGGCCCAGGTCGGCTTCATCGTGATCACCGTCGGCAACCGCGGCGGCCATCCGAACCGCTCCAAGTGGTACCACAACTACGGCTACGGCAACCTGCGCGACTATGGCCTGGAAGATCAGAAATACGCCATCCAGCAGCTGGGCGCCCGGTATCCATTCATCGACCTGGAGCGCGTGGGCATCCACGGCCATTCCGGCGGCGGTTTCATGTCGACGGCGGCCATCCTCACGTACCCCGACTTCTTCAAGGTGGCCGTATCCTGCGCCGGCAACCATGACAACAGCATCTACAACCGCTGGTGGAGCGAGCAGCACCATGGCATCCTCGAGAAGGTCAACCAGGCGGATACCTCGTTCGTCTACAGCATCAAGACCAACCAGGAACTGGCCTCCCGCCTGAAAGGCCACCTGATGCTGGTCCACGGCGACATGGACAACAACGTCAACCCGGCCAATTCCATCCGCGTCGCCGACGCCCTGATCAAGGCCAACAAGCGTTTCGAATATGTCCTGCTGCCCGGCCAGCGCCACGGCTTCGGCGACATGAACGAATGGTTCTTCTGGAAGATGGCCGACTGGTACAGCGAGTGGTTCCTGGGCGGGAAGAAACGCGCGGAGGTGGATATCAAGGAATTGAATAATGATTGATCATATGAAAAAGCTTTTTCTGATTGTACCGGCGGTGCTCCTGCTGCTGACCGGTTGCCATAAAGACGCCAAGCTGCAGACCAAGGTTTTCGAGCAGAGCGCCTCTTACGCCTTGACGGAAGGGGCTTCCGACTCCATCTCCGTCCAGGTCCGTCTGGAATATCCCGTTTCGGGTGCGGATCCGGCAGTGATCGATGCCATGACCCGGACCATCATCGGCCAGGCCCTGATGGAGGATGGCGGCAAGCCGGACATCGCGGCCGCGGTGCAGCGCTACATCGACGTGACGGTCCAGGACTACCGGGACACGAACCTCCCGCTGTACGGGAAAGTGCGTGAAGAGGAATTGGAAGGTGCGCTCCTGAGCTGGGAAGACCAGGTTTCGGGTTATTTCTCCGGCCAGTACAAGGATATCATCTCGTATGATGTCTACGCCTACAGTTTCACGGGCGGGGCCCATGGCCTGGCCGGCGACTATGTGATGAACTTCAACCTCAAGGACGGGAGCCTGGTGGGCGAGGCCGATTTCTTCGTCCCGGGCTACCAGGAAGAACTCGCCGGCCTGCTGACGGCCCATCTGCGCGAGTCCATGCCGGATGAGGACTCTTACAACGCCCTGTTTGTCAAGGATATCGAGCCGAATGGCAATTTCAAGGTATCCGACGAAGGGGTGATCTACATTTACGGACCTTATGAGATCGGTCCTTACTACCTGGGCAGCATCGAGGTGACCGTCCCCTGGGAGGAACTCGGTACCCTGGTCTACGACGGGCCGACGGAAATCCTCGGGTAATATGGAACGGGACCTGCAATGGATCATTACGCGCGTTGACGGCAAGATCGCCTCTGTTTCTACGGACTACAAGGGAGCTGCGAGGGTCTTGGCCGGCATTGCGGCCCTCCCGCCCGCGCGGGTGGGATCGGTCGATTGCAGGAAAATCACGACGGATGAGGTCTTCAGCTTGTCGGACAGCGTGACATGGGATGACCTCCTCCTGCTGGGGACGCCTTTCCAGAAAAGCGTCTGGAAAGCGCTTTTCGACCTGACGCACGGTCCCGAACCGGCCCGGCTGCTGAGTTACACCCAGTTGGCGGAATCCCTCGGCAAAGGGCCAGGCGTGCGCGCCGTCGCCCATGCGGTCGGTCTCAATCCCGTCGCGGTCATCATCCCGTGCCACCTGATTATCCCGAAGGAATCCCTGGAACGTCTCCACGGGCTCGAAGAGGAGAACGGGCTCTTCAAATGGGAGACCTTGTATATGGTTGACCAGACGGTCGACTACGGCGAATACGCCCTCGGGGCCGCGCTCAAGCGCCGGCTTATCCAAATCCACATGAATCGTTAAAACTATGAAATTCAGAAATTTACTAACGGCCGGCCTGCTGGGGCTGGCCGCTGTTTCTGCCACGGCGCAACCCGCGAACCGCGTCCTTTTCAATGAGGGATGGACCTTCGAGAAGGACGGTGCCAGCCGGGTGCTGGACCTGCCCCATGACTGGGGTGTGGAAGGCGAGTTCAACCAGGCCTATCCCGGCGAGACCGGCAAGCTTCCGTGGTGGGGGAATGCCACCTATTCCAAGGAGCTGACCGTCACGGCGGAGGAACTGGGAAAGTCTTTCTACCTGGATATCGACGGGGCCATGTCGGGCGCCAAGGTCTGGTGCAACGGGCAGTTCGTGATGGAGTGGCCCTATGGCTATGCCTCGTTCCGGGCCAATCTGACACCTTTCCTGAAAGAGGGCGTCAACCGCCTGGCCGTGACCCTCGAAAACAAGGAGGATTCCTCCCGCTGGTACCCGGGCGGCGGCATTTACCGCAATGTCTGGCTGACGCGTGAGGAACGGGTTGCCGTCGCGCATTGGGGCACCTTCGTGACCACGAAGGAGACCGGCCCCCATTCGGCCCATGTCTCCCTGCAGGTGACCCTGGAAAGCCGGGAAGAACCCTATGTCGGCCTGGTGACGACCCAGATCCTGGACCGGATTCCGGAGATCGTTTCCGTGGCCGGGAAACGGCAGCGGATTGAACGCGTGCTGGCCGAGACCCGGAGCTACGAGCGGATCGCGGACGGCCTGGTCGTTCCGCAAACGTTTGATGTGAAGGATATTGTCTTCTGGACACCGGTCCAGCCGAAACTCTATGTTGCGCGGACGGTCGTCAAGGGACCCGACGGCACCGAATCCGTCTACGAGACGCCTTTCGGCATCCGGACGGCGGAATTCCGGTCTGACGGATTCTACCTGAACGGGGAGAAAACCTTCCTCAAGGGGGTCTGCCTGCACCACGATGCCGGAGCCCTCGGTGCCGTGTGGAACGACGATGCCTGGGTCCGCCGCCTGGAAATACTCAAGGACATGGGCTGCAATGCCATCCGCACTTCCCACAACCCGCCGGCGCCGGAGCTGCTGGACCTCTGCGACCGGATGGGCTTCCTGGTCATGGACGAACTGACCGATACCTGGACCGTCCCGAAGAAGCCGAACGGCTATGCGACGTTGTTCGAGGAATGGGCCGAGAAGGACCTGGTGGCCATGATCCACCGCGACCGGAACCATCCTTCCGTCATCCTTTGGAGCATCGGCAATGAATGCGGGGAGCAGGGCGACAGCACCCGCTGGCACATCCCCCAGACGCTGACGGACATCTGCCACCGCGAGGACCCGACCCGGCCGACCACCGCCGGCAACGACAACCTCTGGGCTTCGACGACGCCTTACCACGCCACCATCGACGTGTACGGCTATAATTACAAGCCGCATGCTTACGGGCAGTTCCACACGGACAACCCGCTCCAGCCGGTCTACGGCAGCGAGACGGCCTCCTGCATCTCGACCCGTGGCTATTATTATTTCCCGGTTTCCGATGAAAAGGGCGAAGGCTGGCCGGAGGAGGCTCCCTTCCAGGTGAGTTCCTACGACCTGTATGCCCCGGGCTGGGCCTCCAAGCCGGATTACGAATGGTTCTATGAGGACCAGGCGCCTTATGTGTGCGGCGAGTTCGTCTGGACGGGCTTCGATTACCTGGGCGAGCCGACCCCGTACAACCTGGATCCGTCCATTCTGACGAATTACCATACGGAGGAAGAGAAAGAGGCCGCCAAGGCCATGTTCGCTTCCTGGGGCCAGAAGGTCAGCGAAGTGCCCCTGCCTTCGCGCAGTTCTTATTTCGGCATCATCGACCTGGCCGGTTTCCCGAAAGACCGCTTCTGGCTCTACCAGGCCCGCTGGCGTCCGGAGGTCCCGATGGCCCATATCCTGCCGCACTGGAACTGGCCGGACCGCGTCGGGAAGGTGACTCCGGTCCATGTCTATACCTCCGGCGACAGTGCCGAACTTTTCATCAACGGCAAGTCCCAGGGTCTCAAGCACAAAGGCGAGCTGGAATACCGCCTGCGCTGGGATGATGCGGTCTACGAGCCCGGAACGGTCGAGGTCGTGGCCTACAAGGAGGGCCGCGAATGGGCGCGCGAGCGCATTGAGACGACCGGCCCCGCCCGGCAGATTGTCCTGAAGACGGACTATGACGGTGAGGACCTTTATTATGTACGCGTGGAGATCGTGGATAAGGACGGCCGGGTGGTCCCGACCGCTTGCAACGAGCTGTCGTTCAGCATTTCCGGTGACGGGGAAATCGTCGCCTGCGATGCCGGCGACCCGACCAGCCACGTCGCGTTCCATTCGACCGACTACCCGGCCTTCAACGGCCTGTGCAGTGTGATCGTCCGGCGGACGGGCAAGGGTCCGTTTACGTTGAGAGCGTCCGCCCAGGGTCTGCGGGGAGCGAAGGAAACGTTCTGAGTGTAAGCTATCTGATTTTTGCAAGCCGCACGCGGAGGGTGACCTTCTCGTGCGGTTTAAGCGTAAAGGTGAAGCCGGACAGGGAGATCCCGGGGTTCGGGGCGTCGTAGTCGTGCAGGTGGGTGACGGCCGGGTCCATGCCTTCTTCCCAGGTCACGGGCCAGACGGCCGGCTGCAGGTCCCTGCCTCCCGGGAGTTCGGCCCGCAGGATCCGGACATGTCCTCCCGCTTCCAGGCGGATCTCGTCCGGACCGTCGACAGTGGCCGCCGCCTCGCTGCAAAGGGCCCAGCGCAGGGTGTGCAGGCTGTCTCCGCCTTCCAGGATGTCTTCGACGACCAGGTCGTCATTTTCGTCCAGCCAGACCCGGCGCAGGTGGGTGCGGAGTGCGTCCCAATAGGGCATCTGCACATCCAGTTCGACCCCTTTGTCCCAGGTCCGGCCGATCTCGACTTTCTGGTGGATGCTGGGCGCGCGTCCGTCCAGGGTCAGGATGTTGTGGCTCCAGGGACCGATGCGGAAGACGTCCCAGCGCTGTCCGGCCTGTTTCATGTTCCACAGGTCCACGCCCTTGGATTCGAGGGAATTGTAGTTCTGCATGCCCAGGTCGGCCGCCCAGGTGACCCCGTCGGCTTCGAAGAAGAAGGAGCCGATGTCCTGGTGGGCATGGCTGGATGAGGCGAGTCCGCCCTTGACGCCCAGGTAGATATCGTCCGGACTATCCCAGCCGCTCCGGTAGATCCAGACCGGCGTGGTGCCGCCGCTCTGGTACTGGTGGCGGCGGGGCGGAGCGATACCGGAGAGGTCCATCCGGCTGCCCTCGATTAGGAACATCGGAAAGAGCCGCTCTTCGTTGAGGCCTCGCAAGCCTTTGCGCAACTCCGGCCAGAGGACGGACGGATCGCCCGTCTGCCGGGCCATCCAGGCCTGCATGTACTGCATATTGCTCCGGGGATAGGCATCGTAGAAGCTCCAGCAGCGCCCGGTCGGGGTGCTCATCATCTGCATGAAGACGGCCGAGGCCAACAGCCCTTTGCCGGGCTCCTGCCCGTCGTCCGTTGCCAGCAGGCCGCAGTCGGAGCCGAAAGCGCTCTGCAAGGCGGCCAGGAGCATGATCTGGAAGGACGTGCCATAGCCCCAATAGTTATAGCCTTCCGGATAACTCCCTTCTTCCGAATATTCTTTCAGGGCCAGCGGATTGGTTTCGAGGCAGCGTTTGACCACGAAAGCGGCGTCGAAGGGATGCTCGTCCCAGATGGCCAGGGCGGCATACAGGAGGCCGGCATTGCAGACCGGATTCCAGTTGATGCCGCTTTCATAGAACCAGGCCAGTTTGTCGTCCTTGGCCGGGGTAAAGGCTTTTTCGCGCAGGGCCTGGCAGAAGGATTCCCGTTTCTCGGGACTCAGGAGCGGATAGAACCAGTCATAGCCCAGGCCCACGGCCAGGGCCATTTCCCCGGTATCCAGGAAATGCGAGGGATTCCAGTCCCGGAAGCGACAGACGGCTTCCATTTCCTGCAGGGCGCGGTCGGCATAGGCCTGCGTGCCGTGGATCCGCCAGGCATAGCCCAGCCAGAAAATGCGTTTGACGGCCTCGCGGGACGTATTCAGCATCCGCCGGCCGACCAGGACGCGCTCCAGGACGGGCTTTTCGAGTAAGGCGTCGCAGTAGGAGAGGATCAGGCTGTCCGCCTGGCGGAGGATGGGCTGGGCTTCGATGGCCTGCCGGACCCGGTCTTCCTCGCCGGCGCCCAGCAGCAGCCGGGGATGCGGCCCGGGATCGGGGGCGTTGACGGCACCCATCGGGAGGGCCAGCAGCGCGGCCAGGAGCCAGAGGAGCCTACAGTTGCCCATTGAGTCTGAGGATGGCTTCGAGGAAATAATAGTCGGCATAGGTCAGGGGGACGTCGACCTCGGAGCCGGACGGGAGGTTGCCTACGCTGTGCCTGAGGAGGAAACCGCCGATTTCGCCGGCCTCGGCCAGGTAGGCCGGGGAAGCGAGGGTGCGCACCTGCCGCTCCGCCATGTCCCGGCAGGCCTGTGCCAGTCCTTCGTCAGCGGTATAGTCCGCCAGCCGGAGGAAGCCCGCTGCCATGATGGCGCCGGCCGAGGCGTCCCGCAGGGCTCCGGGCTCCGCATTGAAATCCCAGAGCGGGATCCCGTCTTCAGGAAGGCGTTCCAGCAGCATACGGGCGATGCCTTCGGCCTGGGCGCAGAACCGCTCCCAGTGCGGGGTGTCGACGGCATCCTGGCCCAGGAGCATGGCATAGCCGTACAGGGCCCAGGCCTGGCCGCGGGCCCAGGCGGAATCATCCGCAAGGCCCTGGACCGTCTGTTTGCCCCGGACGGAGCCGTCCGGAGCGTAATCTACAAGGTGCCAGGAGGTATAGTCGTCCCGGAAATGGTTTTCCAGGGTGGTTTCAGCGTGGCGGATGCCCATCTGCTGCTCTTCGGGGGTGCCGTAGCGGAGCAGCAGTTCGAGGTTCATCATGTTGTCGATGATGACCGGGTAATTCCATTTTCCGAAATCCCAGCTCCGGATGCAGCCAATTTGCGGATCGAACCGCTGCGCCAGCTGGGCGGCGCCCTTCCGGAGGATGTCGGCCGCTTCGCTGCGGCCGGTCAGGCGCCAGGCATGGCCGAAACTGCAGGTCAGCTGGAAGCCCAGGTCATGGTCGGTATGCCGGCCGATCAGGGCGGAGAGCCGGTTGGTATGGAAGGAGGCCCGTTGGAGGATCTTCTCGTCTCCGGTATATTGCCAGATATACCACAACGAGCCCGGGAAGAAACCGCTGCACCACCAGTCCAGGTCGGAGGTGCGGAGGGTATCGGCCTCGAAGCTGCGCGGGAAGGCGCCGGGCCCTTTGGCGGTCACGTTTTTCTCCAGGAGGGTGTATTGCTCCCGGGCGAGGTCGAAAACCCGCTTGGACAGGTCTGGAAGGGATTCTTGGGTCTGGGCGCAGGCGGTCAGCGCCAGGAGGGCCAGCATCAGGGTGGTCAGTCTTTTTCTCATGATGGGGAGATTTGTCGCGAATATAGCAAAAAAACATGTAAATAAACGTTTTAGAGGTCCTTGGCGATGTTGAAAACTTTGTTAATTAAATATTTCTTCGTAAATTTGCGGTCCCCTTAAAGTGGGGAAAGAAACATAAATTATAGATTTACAATCATTTATGCCAACAATTCAACAATTAGTCCGCAAAGGACGCGAGACCCTCGAAATGAAGAGCAAGTCCCGCGCGCTGGATGCGTGCCCTCAGAAGAGGGGTGTTTGCGTACGTGTGTACACCACCACGCCTAAAAAGCCGAATTCCGCTATGCGTAAGGTGGCCCGTGTACGTCTCACCAACTCGAAAGAGGTGAACGCCTACATCCCGGGCGAAGGCCACAACCTCCAGGAGCACAGCATCGTGCTGGTCCGTGGTGGTCGTGTCAAGGACCTTCCGGGTGTACGTTACCACATCCTTAGAGGAGCTTTGGATACCGCTGGCGTAGAAGGCAGGACCCAGTCCCGTTCCCTCTATGGCGCCAAGAGGCCGAAGAAATCTAAGAAGTAATCACCTTTATTAATTTCAAATTCCCAAAACAATGAGAAAATCGAAGCCTAAGAAGAGGATTCTACTTCCTGATCCGAAGTTTCACGATGTGCAGGTTACGCGTTTCGTGAACAACCTTATGTTGCAGGGGAAGAAGAGTATCGCGTATTCTATTTTTTACGATGCCATTGACATGGTAGGCGAGAAGATGAAAGATTCTGACAAGGCTCCTCTCGATATTTGGAGGAAGGCACTCGAGAACGTGACCCCGCAGGTCGAGGTCAAGTCCCGCCGTATCGGCGGTGCCAACTTCCAGGTGCCTACCGAGTTGAGACCGGAGCGGAAGATTTCTGTTTCTATGAAGAATATGATTCTCTACGCCCGCAAGCGCTCCGGCCACTCCATGGCTGAAAAACTTTGTGCAGAAATCGTTGCTGCATACAACAACGAAGGTGGTGCATTCAAACGCAAGGAGGATATGCACAAGATGGCTGAGGCCAACAAGGCCTTCGCCCACTTCCGTTTCTAATCTGAGACTTACGAATGGCTGGAAGAGATCTTAAATTCACCCGCAACATCGGCATCATGGCCCACATCGATGCCGGCAAGACCACCACGTCCGAACGTATCCTGTTCTACACGGGCAAGACGCACCGGATCGGTGAGGTGCACGAAGGGGCTGCCACCATGGACTGGATGGTCCAGGAGCAGGAGCGAGGCATCACCATCACTTCTGCCGCCACGACCGCATTCTGGCACTATGACGGCAAAACCTATCAGATCAACCTTATCGATACTCCCGGGCACGTCGACTTCACGGTCGAGGTTGAGCGTTCCCTCCGTGTCCTGGACGGCACCATCGCGACGTTCTGCGCTGTCGGCAGGGTGCAGCCCCAGTCGGAAACCGTCTGGCGGCAGGCCGACAAGTACGGCGTGCCTAAGATCGCTTATGTGAACAAGATGGACCGCGTCGGCGCGGACTTCCTCGCTTGTGTCGAGGAGATCCACACCAAACTCGGTGCCCATGCTGTTCCCGTCTGCCTTCCGATCGGCGCCGAGGATAAGTTCAAAGGCATCGTAGACCTGATCTCCCGCAAGGCGATCTATTACGATTCCTCCGAGGAACTGGTCAATTACGAAGTCAAGGAGGTCCCCTCCGAAATGGCCGATGAGGTGGCCCGCTGGCGCGACAAGCTCGTCGAGACGGCGGCCGAGGTCGATGAGACCCTCATGGAGAAATATTTCGAGGATCCGGACTCCCTGACCGAGGAAGAAATCATCGCCGCCCTCCGCAAGGGTACCATTTCCATGCAGATCGTTCCCGCATGCTGCGGTTCTTCTTTCAAGAACAAGGGCGTGCAGTTCCTGCTGGATGCCGTCATGCGTTACCTTCCTTCTCCGCTCGACAAGGGCGCCGTCAAGGGTACCCACCCGAAGACGGGAGAGGCACTGGAGCGCAAGCCGGATGCCTCGCAGCCGTTCTGCGGCCTGGTCTTCAAGATTGCGACCGACCCGTTTGTCGGACGGCTCGCGTTCATGAGGGCTTATTCCGGAAAGGTAGATGCCGGCTCGTATGTCTTCAACACCCGTACAGGCAAGAAAGAGCGGATCGCCCGTCTGTACCAGATGCACTCCAACCACCAGAACCCCATCGAGTTCGTGGAGGCCGGTGACATCTGCGCAGCCGTCGGATTCAAGGATCTCCGCACCGGTGACACCGTGTGCGACGAGAACCATCCGATTACCCTCGAGTCCATGGTCTTCCCGGATCCCGTGATCGGTATCGCCGTGGAGCCCAAGACCCAGGGCGATCTCGACAAACTCGGCGTCGCCCTCAGCAAGCTGGCTGAGGAAGACCCGACCTTCACCGTCAAGTCCGACCAAGAGACCGGCCAGACCGTCATCAGCGGTATGGGCGAGCTCCACCTGGACATCATCGTCGACCGTCTCCGTCGTGAGTTCGGCGTCGAGATCAACCAGGGTGCCCCGCAGGTCAACTACAAGGAATCCATCACCGCCACCGTCCAGCACCGTGAGGTCTTCAAGAAGCAGACCGGCGGCCGCGGCAAGTTCGCCGACATCATCGTCGAGATCGGACCGGCCGACGAGGGCGTGACGGGCCTTCAGTTCGAGAATGCGGTCAAGGGCGGCAACGTGCCGAAGGAATATGTGCCTTCCGTCCAGAAGGGCTTCGAGGCCGCGATGGCCAACGGCTGTCTTGCCGGTTACGAGGTTCCTTCCATGAAGGTTACCCTCCTCGACGGTTCGTTCCACCCGGTGGACTCCGACCAGCTTTCCTTCGAGATTGCGGCCCGCATGGCTTTCCGCCACGCCTACCGCAAGGCCAAACCGGTGCTCCTCGAGCCGATCATGAACCTGGAGGTGGTGACACCCGAAGAGTACATGGGCGACATCGTGGGCGACCTGAACCGCCGCCGCGGACAGATCAACGCCATGGATACCACCGCCAACGGTGCCCGTATCATCAAGGCGTTCGTCCCGCTGGCCGAGCAGTTCGGCTATGTGACCGTCCTGCGGACCCTGTCCTCCGGACGTGCCACCAGCACCATGAGCTTCGACCACTACGCCGAAGTTCCGGCCAACCTGGCGAAGGACATTGTCGAGAAGAGCGGTTTCCGCATGCCTGACGACGAATAGAACAAAAGTATAACAAACGGTAACAACAATTGATATGAGTCAGAAAATCAGAATCAAACTCAAATCATTCGACCACATGCTGCTCGACAAGAGCGCCAAGAAGATTGCCGACACCGTCTCCGCGACAGGTGCCAAGGTTTGCGGCCCGATTCCGCTGCCGACCGACAAGAAGATCTTCACGGTGAACCGTTCGACCTTCGTCAACAAGAAGGCCCGCGAGCAGTTTGAGCTCAACTCCTATTGCCGCCTCCTGGACATCGACGATTCCAACGCAAAGACCGTCGACGCCCTGATGAAGCTCGAGCTTCCTTCCGGCGTAGAGGTTGAAATCAAAGTCTGAGGATTTTAATTGAATTTCCTTTATATTTGCAGGGCTGTCTCTCCCGTAGACAGTCCTGCAACTTGGTCCCTTAGCTCAGTTGGTTAGAGCAACTGACTCATAATCAGTGGGTCGTCGGATCATGCCCGGCAGGGACCACACTTCAGATCAAGCACTTGCAGAGATGCAGGTGCTTTTTGTTTTAACATGCAGTCGCAGTTTTGGCCATGTATGACGACAATGACGGTTCTGTCGCCTATTTGTCGCCAAAATCAAACTGCCGGATACTAGCTCTATGACCTTCCATTCAGGATCAGGCAGCAGTCCCGACAAATCAGGGAACCACACAATCTCTCCGTCCATCAGCCATTTGCGGATAGGTGAATATCTTTCTTTTCACGGTGAAAATGACTTCTCCACAGTCTCCCCATTCCCAAAACCACATATTCGTGTGGTGATTTTGTTGTCGGCTTACATTTTCTTTGCATAGGGATGTATTGTCTCCTTTCCTACTGTGACTATCGGAAGGTCGCGAAGAAAGGACTATCCCGAAAGCGACACAAATGAACAAAACCATCCAAATCATGAAAAGAACAATTGCAATTCTCACCCTGGTCGCATTGTGGTGTACACCGATGAGTGGACAAAGTGTCCTGGAAAAGTTGAAAGAACGAGCCAAAAACGCTACCGAAAACGCAGTCGGCAACAAAATCGAGGAAGGCATCAATGGTCTGATCAACGGTAAAGGAAAGAAAGACAAAGCCGGTGGTGAAGCCGAGAGCGGAAAGCAGGTAGCAGCTGCATCCCCTGCCAAAGAAGGCACAACCGCTCAAGGTGCGAAGGTGAAATGGAACAACTATGACTTCGTTTCCGGCGACGTAATCATATTCGAGGACACGATGGAGAACGAAACGCTCGGAGAATTTCCCTCGATGTGGGACCTTCTGGACGGAGAAGCCCAGATTGCTGAAATCAACGGAGAAAAATGCATCTGCATCTCTCAAGCCGGGGCGATCACTCCTCTATTCAATGACGGGAAGCCCTATCTCACGGAGGAATGTACCATTGAGTATGACGTCTTCCTTCGCCAGGAGGCACCATGGAATGCCCAGTTCGGAGGTCAGGAGCATGGATGGGCTTCATGGATGAATTTGCGCACCCATCTTCCGAAAGGAGAAAGAATCTCCCGTGACGAATCCGGCCTGTCTTTCAGTCATAGGATCGTGAACGATGAAGGAAACACGCTCAATACCGGATTCTCGTACGAATGGGACGCTCCCACCGGAGACACAAGAAGCGGAGAGTATGAACTGAAGGACCTCGAAACGGAAGCATGGCACCATGTTGCAATATCTTTCAACAAAAGGGCTTTCAAAATCTATTTCGACGAACAGAGGGTAGCCAACATACCGAATGCGGCCGCTCCGCAGTTTCTGTGGTTCGATGTCAGCAACGAGGACCCCTACACCTTCTTCATCAAGAATGTGAGGATAGCAAAGGGAGCGGTTCCGCTTTATGACCGTCTCGCTTCCGAGGGCAAGATCATCACATACGCGATCACTTTCGACACGGGCAAGGCTACCATCAAGCCCGAATCCACCGGAGAAATTAACCGTATCACCAAGATAATGCAGGAAGACCCGACCATAAAGTTCGAGGTTCAGGGACACTGTGACAATACGGGTTCCGATGCCGTCAATGACCCCCTGAGCCAGAAAAGGGCCGACGCCATAGTGACTGCCCTGGTCGCCAACGGTATTCCGGCGGACCGCCTTTCCGCTGTCGGCAAAGGAGCACATGAGCCTATAGCCGACAATTCCACCGACGAAGGACGGGCACAAAACAGGAGGGTGGAATTCGTCAAAAAATAGTATCTTTGGCCTGATGAGAAGATTGCTGCTGATATTCACGGTGATGATCCCCTGTTTCGCTTACGGATACGGGGATCACCGCGGACGCAATCTGGATTCCCTGGAGACTTTGCTGTCGTCATTCACTCCGGATGTCCTTGGAAAAGCCACAGAGAAAGAAAAAACCGAGTACGCCGAAATCTGCACCAACCTCGCATGGGGGTATCTGCAACTGGATGGGGCAAAGAGCACCTATTACGCGAAACAGGCCCTGAAAATAAGCCGGGAGCAGGGTGACAACGAGATGACCCTGGACGTTTCAATTCTCATCGGGCAAGTTTTCTGGGCCAAGGAAATGTACGACAGTGCCCGCGTCTATTACGGCATAGCGGCGGAAAACCTCTCTCTCTTTGAAGAGAAGACAAAGGGAGAAGACGTCCATAACCTGGAAGCGATGCAATCCCGCCTATGGGGGACATTGGGGAACTTCTATGCCGTACAGGACTCGGTGGAACAATTCGCATACTACTACCGCAAAGCTGGCGAGATCTTCGAGAAATGGGGATGGAACGAAGACGGTTCCACCCTTCATGTCAATTTGGGCGAAGTCTACCTTGACAATGGAGACTTGAAAACAGCCAAAGCGGAATACGACAAGGGGCTGGAACTTGCGGAAAAGTCGAAAGACTCACTCATTGTAGCCAAGGCTCTATACGGACTGGGCAGGTGGTATCATGAATCAGGAAAAACGGCAAAAGCGCTGAGATTCCTCACCAAGGCGGACGAATACTACGGCAACCACCCAAAGGAAGAATCCGTCGGAAGGGCTGACACTCTCGCCGTGATGAACGATAGCTACAATAAGCTGTACCGGTATGCCCGGGTCATCGCCGTCAGTGCGATCCTCATCATCGTCCTTTCAATAATCGCATTCGCGATATCTGAAAACCTCAAGAAAGTGAAAAAAGAACTGAAAGAAACCAGGGAGGTCCTGGATGAAACCATAGAAGAAATCCGTCCCGAAAACCCTGACAGGGAAATCTGTCTCAAGGGCAAGGAAAAACAGATAGCAAGCCTGATGGTTCAAGGGAAAAGCACCAAGGAGATTGCCGAAGAAGTCAATCTCGGAATCAATACAATCCTCTGGTACAGAAAACGCCTGTATACGAAACTCGGTGTCCACTCGGTTGCCGCGTTCGCTTCTGAAGTACTGAAAAGAAGGCTTCTGGAGAAATCCCTGAACAGTGAAGAAGGTACGACAGAATAACGGAGAGGGACCACAAAACAAAGCCGCCTTTTGGGCGGCTTGTTTTGTGGTCCCTAAGGGACTTCTTTCGTAGCTAAGCCTTGTCCTTGAGTTCCTGGATCTTGGCCTTGCCCTTGTCGATGTATTCCTTGCCTTTTTCCTTGGCCTCGGCGTAGGCTTCCTTCGCATCTTCCGCGACGTCCTCATAGACATCCTTGGCCTTCTCCTTGGCGGCATCGTAGTACACCTTGCCCTTTTCCTTGGCAACGTCATAGTACTCCTTGCCTTTTTCCTTAGCCTTACCGTAGGCTTCCTTTGCGTCGTCGGCGATGTCGCCGATGGCCTTTTCCACTTTTCCCTGGGCCTTGCCCACGCCGTACTGGACCTTCTCACCGAGGGTGACCTTGCCGTCACCGTTGAGGTCCATCGGGTTCTTTACGTTTTCTTCGCTCATGATGTTGTGTGTATTTGTTGGTACATTATATGCAGGGGTACTTTGCAAATCTACGTAATTTTTTCTTACTTTGTTATCGTTTTAAAGACAAGATTATGCGCAAATTACTGACCCTTCTCCTGGCTATGCTGCTGGTGTGCAGCTGCTCCACGATGCGCGCTCCGGCCAAGCTGGACCGGCTCGTCGACCGTGTCGAACGCCATGCGGACCGGTATACCCTCTCCGACTGGCAGCGTGTCGGGCGCAAATATGACGAGCTTGTCAAGGAATACATCCACAATTACCGCCATTATACGACCCGTGAAAAGCAGCAGGCGATGGCCGCCATCGGCCGTTTCCACGGTTTGCTGGTCGACCATGGCATCAAGGAATCCGTCGGCGTGATCGGGAGCCTGGGCTCCTACGTGGGCGGTCTGGTCGACATCCTCAAGCAGGACGCCGGGGCGGTACGTGATTTCATCCAGGATGTCCTGGGCATCGGCGCCAGGGAAACCGGCAGCCTGATCGACCGGCTGCAACGATATGTCAAATAGAATCTGATTAGTATATGAAAGTAGCTGTTGTGGGTGCGACCGGTCTGGTCGGCACCCGGATGATGGAAGTATTGGCCGAGCGGAATTTCCCGGTCACGGAATTGTTCCCTGTCGCTTCGGCGCGTTCCGTCGGCAAAGAAGTCGTTTTCAAGGGTGAGAAAATCAAGGTCATGAGCGCGGACGAGGCAATCGCCCGTCAGCCGGACCTGGCGATCTTCTCGGCAGGCGGCAGCGTGTCCCGCGACCTGGCGCCCCGTTTCGCCGAAGTCGGCTGCCGTGTGGTCGACAATTCCTCCTATTGGCGGATGGACCCGGGCAAGAAACTCGTCGTGCCGGAGATCAATGCCGACGTCCTGTCGGCGGATGACATGATCATCGCCAATCCGAACTGCTCGACGATCCAGATGGTGCTGCCGATCGCGCCGCTGCACAAGCGCTATACCATCAAGCGGATCGTCGTCTCTACCTACCAGTCCGTGACGGGCTCCGGCCATAAGGGCGTCGCGCAGATGGAGGCCGAGCGGGGCGGCGCCACCGAATGGGGCACCTATCCCGCTTACTACAACTATCCGATCGACATGAATGTCATCCCGCACATCGATGTGTTCCTGGAGGATGGCTATACCAAGGAGGAACGCAAGATGATCGACGAGACCCACAAGATCCTGCGGGACGAGAAGATCGGCGTGTCCCCGACGACGGCCCGCGTGCCGGTCATGGGCGGCCACAGCGAAGCCGTCAACCTGGAGTTCGAAAAGCCTTTCGAGCTGGAGGATATCCGGGACATCTGGATGCGGACGCCGGGCGTGACCGTTTGTGACGATCCTTCCAAGAACGTCTATCCGATGCCGCTCTATGCCCTGGGCAAGGACGATGTCTTCGTCGGCCGCCTGCGCCGCGACCCTTCCGTCGAGAACGGCCTGAATTTCTGGTGCGTGTCCGACAACATCCGCAAGGGCGCTGCCACCAATGCCGTGCAGATTGCGGAAGTCCTGGTTGACAAGGGCTTCCTTCCCAGATACTAAAGCAAAGTAACCATGTTCGAAAAAGAAGTTTATGTTAATCGCCGCCGGACCCTGCTAGCCAAGCTGGCAGCCTGCGGGGAGAAGGGCATCGTGTTGTTCGTTGGCAACGCCGAGGCGCCGGCCCAGTACAAGGACAATTGTTATAAATGGCGCCAGGACAGTTCCTGGCTCTATTATTTCGGTCTGGATGACCCGATGTACGGGGCCATCCTCGATATCGAAAGCGGGGAAGAGACCCTCTATGCGGACGATGTGGAAATCGGTGACATCATCTGGATGGGCCCCCAGCCGACGGTCGCCTCGAAGGCGGAGCGCGTCGGCGTGAAAGCCTCGAAACCTTACGGGGAACTCGACAAGGACGTGGCCAAGGCCATCGCGGCCGGACGGAAGGTCCATTACCTGCCGCCGAGCCGCTATTTCAACACCCTGCGCCTGATGCAGCTGACGGGTTCGGCCGAGAAGGCGTCCCTGCCGCTGATCCAGGCGGTGGTGTCGATGCGTCTGGTCAAGGAAGCCGTGGAAATCGCCGCGATTGACGACGCGTGCGCCCTGGGTTACGAGATGCATTCCATCGCCCGCGACAGCATCGTTCCGGGTATCATCGAGCAGGAAATCGTCGGTAAGATGGAGGGCGTCACCCTGGCCAAGGGGTGGGGCGTCTCCTTCCCGACCATCCTGACCCAGCATGGCGAGACGCTGCACAACCACCTGCATGACAAGGTGATCGAGCCGGGCAAGCTGATGGTGATCGATGCCGGTGCCGAGAGCAATGAGCACTATGCATCCGACTTTACGCGTACCTATCCGACCTCCGGAAAGTTCACCCCGAAGCAGCGCGAGATCTACCAGATCGTCTGCGACTGCAACGAACATGCGTTCAGCCTGACCAAGCCGGGGACGGCCTACCGGGACGTCCACCTGGCCGTCGCCCGCAAGATGCTGGAAGGCCTGTCGGCCGTCGGCCTGGTCCACGGCGACCTGGATGAGATGGTCAGCCTGGGCATCGCCGGTCTGTTCCAGCCGCATGGCCTGGGCCACAACATGGGCCTGGATGTGCATGACATGGAAGACCTGGGCGAGAATTATGTGGGCTATGATCCGGACCAGACCCGTGCGAAACAGCTCGGCCTGGGCAGCCTGCGGATGGCCCGCCGCCTCGTTCCGGGCAACGTCATCACGGACGAACCGGGCATCTATTTCATCCCGGCCCTGATCGAGCAGTGGAAACAGGAAGGTACCGGAAAGGGCTTCGTGAATTTCGCCCGGCTGGAAGACTATTATGATTTCGGCGGCATCCGCCTGGAGGATGACGTGCTCGTGACCCCGGACGGCGCCCGCCGCCTCGGCCCGAAGCGCCTTCCGATCACGCCGGACGACGTCGAGAACGCCATGGCCCATTAAATGGAAGTCTTTTGGATTGTCATGGCCGTCATCCTCGGCCTGATCGGTATTGTCGGCAGCGTGGCCCCGGGCCTCCCGGGGCCGCCGCTTAGCTGGCTGGGTCTGCTGTGCCTGTATTTCCTGGGAGGACACAATGCCGCCGGTGAGCCGATGTCGACGACCTTCCTGTTCGTCTGGCTGGCCATTACAACCGTGGTGTGCGTGGTGGACTACGTGGTACCGGCGTGGTTTACCAAATTGACCGGTGGCAGCAAGTATGCCGGCTGGGGAGCCATCGCGGGCTTGTTTATCGGCATGATCGTCCCGCCGGTCGGGATGATCCTCGGGGCTCTGGCAGGGGCTTTCCTGGCGGAACTGATTTTCGCCAACAAGACGGCCGTGGACAGTGTTTCTTCCGCCTTCGGCGCCTTGCTGGGATTCTTGTTCGGAACCGGCCTGAAGCTGATCGCCTCAGGCGTCATGTTCTATTATATCATCGTTTATTTGCGCTGACGCTTGTGCGCCAGGTTGATCAGGACGCTGCCCAGGATGCCCGCGCATAGTGAGCCCATCAGGACGGCGACCTTACCCATGTCGCGCAGCTGGGTCATCAGGGCGGGTTCCTGGTCTCCGAAGGAGAGGGTGTCCACAAAGATGGACATCGTAAACCCGATACCGCCCAGGCAGGCGACGGCCAGGAGCATGCTCCAGGTGGCCTTGTCCGGCATGGCGCCGACCTTGGTCTTGACGGCGATCCAGCTGGCGGCGGTGATGCCGAGGGGCTTGCCGACCAGCAGGCCGAGGAAGACACCCATGCTGACGCTGCCGATGCCGGCGGCGTAGTGGAAGACGTTGAAGTATTCCAGGCTCGGGATGGTGACGCCGGCGTTGGCCAGGGCGAAGACCGGCATGATCAAGAAGTTGACCCAAGGACTGAGGGCATGTTCCAGCCGGTAGCTCAGGCCCATGCAGTCTTTGGAAGTCTTGCTGAGCTGACGGAGGATATGCCGCTGCGGACCGTTCGGGAAACCGCCTTCCTCGTGGATGGAATCATAGTCGTTGAGGAGCTGGCGGTACTGTTTCCGTTTGCGGAAGTAATAACCCTTTGAGTAGCGCGGGGTCATCGGGATCAGGAAGGCCATGACGACGCCGGACATGGTGGCATGGATGCCGGAATAGTAGAAGAGGATCCACACGGCGATGGCCGGGATGAAATAGAACCAGGGCCGTTTTTCGCCGACCTTGTTCATCAGCACGATCAGGAGGATCAGCGCGAGGGCGACGCCCAGGAGCGGGAAGTTGATGTTGCCGCCGTAGAACAGGGCGACCACCAGGATGGCGATGAGGTCATCCGCGATGGCCAGGGCAGTCAGGAAAACCTTCAGGGAAACGGGAACCTTGTCGCCCAGGATGGACAGGATACCGACCGCAAAAGCGATATCGGTGGCCGTCGGGATACCCCAGCCGGAGGAAGCGGCGGTGCCGTGGTTGATCAGCGCATAGATCAGGGCCGGCATGACCACGCCGCCGAAGGCCGCGATGATCGGCATGACGGCTTTCTGCCGGGTACTGAGTTCGCCGAACTTGATCTCCCGTTTGATTTCCAGGCCGACGGTGAAGAAGAAGACGACCATCAGGATGTCGTTGATGAATTTCTCCACGGTCATGTCGGCGGGGAAGGTGAATCCGCCGCCGTCAGGGGTCGATACATGGATGGCCAGGCTGGTTTCTAGGAATTCCTTGTAGAATTCGCGCGTAAACGGCAGGTTGGCCAGAAGCATGGCGATCACGACGCAGGCGAGCAGGATGACGCCCTGGGCCCAGGGTTGTTTGCTGAATCTTTTGTTCCGGTTCTCGAAGTTGATGTAATTCCGGTTCCAGGTGTAGACGGGGATCAGTTTCATGACAGGTTCTGTTCCTTTTTATTCTCCGTATAGATAGCGGTGCTGCTCGGGGGTAAGGCGGTCGATCTGGATGCCCCAGTCTGCGAGTTTGCGGCGGGCGACCTCGTCGTCGATTTCCTGCGGGACATTGTGCAGCATGCCTTTGAGGGTGTCTTTGTGTTCGACCAGATACTTGGCGCTGAGGGCCTGGATGGCGAAGGACATGTCCATGATTTCGGCCGGGTGTCCGTCGCCGGCGGCCAGGTTGACCAGGCGGCCTTCCCCGATGACATATAGTTTGCGGCCGTCTTCAAGGGTATAGCCCATGATGTTCGTGCGGGCCGGGGCGGCCTTAACGGCCATTTTCCGCAGGGCGGAGACATTGACCTCGCAGTCGAAATGGCCCGCGTTGCAGAGGATGGCGCCGTCCTTCATGGTGGCGAAGTGTTCCGGCGTGATGACGTCGTCGCAGCCGGTCACGGTGATGAACAGGTCTCCCAGGGGAGCGGCCTGCGCCATGGTCATGACCCGGAACCCGTCCATGACGGCTTCCATGGCCTTGACGGCATCCACTTCGGTGACAATGACTTTCGCGCCGAGACCCTTGGCCCGCATCGCGACGCCTTTGCCGCACCAGCCGTAGCCTGCGACCACGACGGTCTTGCCGGCCACGATCAGGTTGGTGGTCCGGTTGATGCCGTCCCAGACGCTCTGTCCGGTACCGTAGCGGTTGTCAAAGAAATGTTTGCAGGCGGCGTCGTTGACCAGCATCATCGGGAAGCGGAGGGCACCGCTGCGGTCCATCTGGCGGAGGCGGAGGATGCCGGTGGTGGTCTCCTCGCAGCCGCCGATGACCTGCGGGATGAGGTGCGGGTATTCGGCGTGCATCATCTGGACCAGGTCGCCGCCGTCATCGATGATGACGTTCGGGGCGGCCTCGAGGACCCGGCGGATCCCGCGTTCGTATTCCTCGGGCGTGGCGCCGTGGAGGGCGAAGACGTTGAGGCCTTCGTGGACCAGGGCGGCGGCGACGTCATCCTGGGTGCTGAGCGGGTTGCTGCCGGTGATGTACATCTCGGCTCCGCCGGCGGCGAGGACCTCGCACAGGTGGGCGGTCTTGGCTTCCAGGTGGACGGACAGGGCGATGCGCAGTCCCTTGAAAGGAAGGGTCTTGCGGAAATCTTTCTCGAGCCCTTCGAGAAGCGGCATGTGGTGCCGTACCCATTCGATCTTGAGTTCTCCGGATTCCCAGAGGTTGATGTCGCGGATTTCTGCTGCCATGGTCTTGGTAATTAGGACGCAAAGATAGCATGATTTTCTCACTTTCCCCCCGAAAAATTTGGCGAATGGCCGTATAACCACTATTTTTGCCAGACTGTCCGGCCCTGGCGCCGGATCCCGCGGTCCCCCTCGGGTGACGCGGTCCGTTATTGAATGTGTAACTAAAATTTAGAATACTATGGGACTTTTAGACGGAAAGGTTGCCCTGATCACCGGAGCAGCCCGTGGAATCGGAAAGGCAGTTGCCTTGAAATTTGCAGCCGAAGGCGCTGACATCGCCTTCACCGACCTGGTCATCAACGAGGATGCCCAGCAGACCGTAGCGGAACTCGAAGCGTTCGGACGCAAGGTGAAAGCCTATGCTTCCAATGCAGCGAACTTCGAGGAGACCCACGCGGTCGTCGAGCAGATCAAGGAAGACTTCGGCCATATCGATATCCTGGTCAACAATGCCGGTATCACCAAGGACGGCCTGATGCTCAAGATGACCGAAGGCCAGTGGGACGCCGTGATCGCCGTGAACCTCAAGTCCGCGTTCAACTTCATCCATGCCCTGACCCCGATCATGATGCGTCAGCGCGGGGGCAGCATCATCAACATGAGCTCCGTCGTCGGTGTCCATGGCAATGCCGCCCAGTGCAACTATGCCGCTTCCAAGGCCGGCCTGATCGCCCTTGCCAAGAGCATCGGCCAGGAAATGGGCCGCAAGGGTGTCCGTGCCAATTCCATCGCCCCGGGCTTCATCGAGACTGCGATGACCCAGGCCCTGCCGGAGGAAATCCGCAAGGAGTGGATGGAGAAGATTCCGCTGCGCCGCGGCGGTACCCCGGAGGACATCGCCAACGTGGCGACCTTCCTGGCTTCCGACATGTCGTCTTATGTGACCGGCCAGGTCATCCAGGTAGACGGTGGCATGAACATGTAATGGGATCTTTCCTGATGGATATCGGGTCCGCGGTCGGAGACATCTTCCTTCCGCGGACCTGTGTCGTTTGTGGGAAACGTTTGCTTTTGCGGGAACGTTTCCTGTGCCTGCCCTGCGCGGCGGACCTGCCGTTGACGTATTTCTGGACGGTGGACCACAATCCGATGGCGGACCAGTTCAACGCGCTGATTGAGCGACGGTTGTCTGCGGCCGGACTTCCTTCCGGGGCTGAACCTGTTTCTGCGGCCGGTCTTCTTTCCGGGGCTGAACCTTATGCCCGGGCTGCGGCGCTGTTCTATTACAATTCCCAGGCGCCGTACCGGAAGATCCCCCAGGCGCTCAAATACCAGGGCGCGGTCCGCAGCGGCCGTCATTTCGCCCGGATGCTGGGCCGGCATTTGGCCGGGTCGTCTCTGTACGCCGACGTGGACCTTGTCGTTCCCGTCCCGCTGCACTGGACACGCCGCCGGCAGCGGGGATACAACCAGGCGGCGGTCATCGCCCGGGAAGTGGCGTCTGCCCTGGGCGTGCCGATGGAAGAGCGGCTGCTGCGGCGCCGGCGCCGGACCCGCACTCAGACCCGCCTGACCGTGGAGCAGAAGGCCGTCAACGTCGGCGGTGCCTTCGCCGTCCGTCCGCGCCGCCTGGCCCGGCTGCTCCGTGCCTTCAGCCCTAGGCCCTGTCAGGAAACCGCGGTCACAGGCACATTTAAGCCCGGTTTTGTTCCTGGAGATCCTGTAATGACGGTCTCGGGCGCAAAATCAGGTTCTTTTGTTCCAGGAGAAGCCGGAACAGCGGTCTCGGGCACGGATTCAGGGCTTTTTGTTCCCGGAAGACTGCATCTGCTGCTGGTGGATGATGTGTTTACGACCGGCGCCACGCTCGAAGCCTGCCATGCCGCCCTGCGCGCTGCCTTCTCCTCCGCCGGCATCGGTCCGGGCCGGGTCCGCATCAGCGTCGCCACCCTCGCCTTCGTCGGCCGTCCCTAGGCAGGCTCTTTGGTAAACTTTTTTCAGGACGATACAGCCCTTTTGCGCGGGAGGTTTTGCAACTCATTGAATATCATGTATGTGCAAAGTGGGCCGCGCAAATGGGGGCCTTTTTGCAGGGCCATTTGCGCAAAGTGTCTTTGAAACTATTGATTTACAGCCATTTATATAAATACTCGCTCAAATGGCTCTTCAGATATAAGAAAGAGCATGACCGATAACGAAAAAACTTCGTATCTTTGCATCCGCTAGGCGTCCGCCCGCCGGACGCCCGGTAAGCCTTGGTGGTGGAATGGTAGACACGAGGGACTTAAAATCCCTTGGACCGCAAGGTCTGTACGGGTTCGAGTCCCGTCCGGGGCACAAAGAAATGTTTTTGAAGTTTTTCAAGCGTTTCTGAAGATTGAAAAAGTCTAACAATTAGCGAGTTGCTATTGTTAGACTTTTTTAGCTGGTGCTTGCTATTTCGGAAAATAGCTTGTATTTTTGTCTTGTAAGAAAAATTTACAAGCTATGGCTGTAACATTCTATCTTTTCACGAGGCCGGACAAGAAAGGCGATCACCCCATTTACACATCCATCTATCTCAATGGGTGCAGGTTCTGTTCCAGTATTGGGTACAGCATCAGCCCGGAAAAGTGGGATGACGAAAAGATGAAAGTGAAGCATGGCGCGAGCAATGCCCGCAAAGTGCCTTTCAATACCATCAATTCCAGAATCGCAGCAATTTCGTCCAGGTTCGACACCCTTGAAGCGAATAACGCCAAGTTATCCAAGGAACAGATCAAGAAGCAGCTTGCAGAAGTGGTCGGTCGT
>ONQC01000006.1 GCA_900319855.1 uncultured Bacteroidales bacterium | reverse complement strand
GCGACAATGACCTCAAGTACATCGGCAACACCCTCCCGAAGCACAGCTTCTCGCTCAACTTCACCCTCAACTACAAGACGTGGGATCTCTCCATCAACGGCCGTGGCCTCGCCGGCATGGACATCTGGAACAACCAGCTCCAGAGCTACGGTTATCCGGGCGTTTCCGCTGAGAACCTGCTCAAGAGCGCCTACACGAAGTATCCGTACCTGACCGCCGACAACAACTACCTCAACTCCTTCTTCCTGGAGAAGGGCGACTGGTTCAAGATCGAGCGCGTCTCCGTCGGCAAGAACTTCAACTTCAAGAAGAACAAATTCAACTTCGAACGCCTCTACATCTATGTCGCTGCCACCAACCTGCTGACCCTCACCGGGTTCTCGGGTGTGGACCCGTCCACCGTGTCCTCCATCGGACTTGAACCGGGTATCTCTGGCTCGACTTCCCTCTACGCTTCGAGAATCACCCTCGGCGTTACCGCACAGTTCTAAACCCGATCATGTGGAATTAACAAAGTGAACCGTATTATGAAAAAGATAAGCATCATTCTGTCCTTATTGGTTGCCGGGTTTGCCGCGACAAGCTGCTTCGACATGGAGGAACATCCGTTCACCCTGCTCGATGCCGGTAACTATTTCACGGACGAGACCTCCGTCAAGCAGGTCATCGCCAACATCTACGCACAGGAGCAGGGTGACCTCTCCGAACTCTATTGGTACGCACAGGAACTCTCCGCAGACCAGATCGCATGGCGCTCCTGGAACGGCGGTTCCTGGGGTTGGGACTCCGGTGACAAGTTCGTCCTTTCCACCCACACCTGGACGCCGCTGGCCAACTACGTCAACCGCATCTGGAAAGGTGCATGGACCGCTATCGGCCTCTGCAACAACTTCATTGACGATATCAGCCACATCGACGCCTCCACCCTCGGCATCAGCGAAGCGCAGAAAGCGGCCTATATCGCCGAGGTGCAGACCTTCCGCGTCTATTGCTACTACAATGTCTTCGAGGTCTTCGGCAGCTGTATCCCGCTGACCACCTCCACCGACACCAGCGTCCTCCCGGAAAGCGTCTGCAAGGGCATGTCCTTCCAGGAAGGCAACAAGTACATCTGCGACTGGATGATCGAGCAGCTCGACGAGACCCTCGACAAGCTTCCCGTCGGCGGCCCGGGCAAGGAGCGCAACCGCTGCAACCAGGCCTTCAACCGCGTCCTCAAGATGCGCATCCTCCTCAACTCCGAGATCTTTACCGGCACGGCCCGCTTCAGCGAGTGCAAGACCCTCGCCAAGGACATCATGGACGGCAAGTTCGGTTCCTACCGCATCGTCGACAAGTACCAGGATGTCTTCTCCGGCAACAACGACACTTGCGACGAGGTCATCTTCGCTTTCTCCAGCGACCTGATCTACAACAAGAAGTCCACCAACATGCGCAACGGCCCGTTCATGAGCTATGTCTTCACGTCCTATTTCGACTGCACCCAGCGCCATGCCGGATGGAACTGCACCGCCACCACCCCGTCCTTCGACAACAGCTCGAACTTCTACGACCAGTGCGGCGAGAACGTCGTGGTTGACTCGACCATCACTTACCGCCCTGACGGATCCATCCGTAAAAAAGAGTACAAATATGAGTTCCGGGTCAAGAAGGAAATGTATGACAAGGAACTGGCGAAGTGCTTCCTGGATCCGCCGTACAACGACAAGCTCGGCGCCGTCCATGAGCGTTTCGACCCCCGCGACATCCGTCTGCTCAAGCCCTACTGCGACGTAAACGGCAACTGGGGCGGCATGTTCCTCGAAGGCGTCATGCGTGAGCACTACGGTACCGGCGACGTCCAGATGGCGGATGCCGACCGCAACGGCATGGGCCTCGTCTATGTCGACCAGATCGGCAACTTCCAGGGCAAGGGCAACCACCCCGTCCAGGTCGTCGAGAACCCGCGCTGGGGCGAAACCAACTCCGGCCTGCGCACGGCCAAGTATCCGTACTATGTCGACGGTGCGCCGTATGACTTCTGCGATCCGGATGTGGTCGAGATGCGCCTCGCCGAGGTGGTCTACACCTATGCCGAGTGCCTTCTGCGCGAAGGCAATGCCGCTGAAGCCAAAAACCAGGTCAACTCCGTCCGCAAGCGCTACTTCTCCACCAGCGACTGGAACAATGCAGGCGTACACCCGACCACGGGCAAACCCCTCGTCGGCGCCAAGGACCAGGCTCCGCGCGGTTTCAGCGATGCCTTCGACATGGACCGCATGCTGAGCGAGTGGGGCATTGAGTTCTACGATGAAGGCCACCGCCGCCGCACCGACCTGCGCCGCTTCGACAAGTTCACCCAGGGCCAGTGGTGGTTCTTCGGCCGTACGACCGAAACCGGCTACGACCTCCCGGCCAAGCGTGACCGCAAATACGAGTGGTTCCCGATTCCCCAGCGGGCCCTCGATGCCAACCCCGGCCTCGTTCAGAATCCGGACTACGTATAGTTTTTGTTAGTTAGTATAGGTAGGTCGCGGGGCCGGACCGGACCGGTCCCGCATCAAGGGAAGGGCGCGAATTCCTTTCGCGCCCTTTTTTCAAAAAAAATCACTATTTTTATACGAATAATACCGCACCATGAAGCGTCTGAACGACTACGGAATCATCCTGCTGTTCGCCACCCTGCACCTGGCCGTCTCCCTCCTGTCGAGACTGGTCGGCTTCCACGACGAACTGGCGCTGACGCTTCTGACCATGATCCTGTCGGTCTTCCTCTCCCTGCGCAGGCAGATGAGCATCCCGTTCATGGTCATCGCGGTCATCTTCGTAAACTTCGCCGGCCTGTACCTGGGCCGCTGGGTAGGTGATTTCGTACGGCACTATATCCTTCCGCCGACCCCGTTACGGCACTATATCGCCGGACCGATCTGCACCTTCCTGACCACCTGGATCCTGGGTCTGGTGCAACTGGGCTGCTCCAACCTGCTCCGGAAAAGCCGTTTCTACAAGGAAACGGATTCCGGCAGCATGTTCTGGCTCGTCGCCGCTTTCGTGACGGTCCTGACGATCCGCCTGATCCTGATGCTGCGGTCCTCATCGACCTTCTTCGGAGAGAACGTTGCGATGAACATCGTCATCGACTATGTCTGCAGTTTCATCGCCGTCCTGTGGATGGCCACCTACGCCCTGAACGCGCAAAAGGATGTCCGCAACGAAAAAAAGAAACGGCACGAGGCACAGTACAGCTACGAACGGCTCAAGCAGCAGATCGAACCGCATTTCCTGTTCAACAGCCTGAACTCGCTGGACAGCATCGTGGTCGCCGGACAGGACGAGCAGGCCTCCCGTTTCATCCACAAACTCTCCGGCATCTACCGGTACCTGATCGAGACGGAGGACGAACGTCTCGTCTACCTGGACGACGAACTGAAATTCGTCCGCCAATACATCGACCTGATGAAAGTCCGCTTCCCTGAAGGACTGGAGACGGAGATCGACATCGATGAGAATGGTTATTGCCATTTCATCATTCCCTGTTCCCTGCAGCTGCTGGTCGAAAATGCGACCAAACACAATACGATTTCGGAAGAGACGCCGCTTCACATCCGGATCTCTATCGAAGGGGACTACATCCAGGTCACCAACAACCGCAATCCGAAAATTTCCTCCCAGCCGTCTACAGGCAACGGACAGCGTTATATCCGACAGCGCTACCGGGACGAGGCCGGCAAGGAAATCATCGTGATGGAAGAAGAACAGACTTATACCGTCAAACTCCCCCTTTTGTAACCGAAAATGAAAGCCCTGATCGTTGAAGACGAAAAACTGGCCCAGCAGACCCTGCAGCGGGCGCTGGAGCGGAATTTCCCCGATATCGAGGTCGTCGCCATTACCGAATCGGTGAAAGGGACCCTCGCCTGGCTGCGAACGCCGGGAAACACCGCCGACCTGATATTCATGGACGTGGAGCTTCAGGACGGCAGTGCCTTTGAGATTTTCAAACAAGAAACCATCACGGCGAAGGTCATCATGACCACCGCCTTCGACAAATACGCCGTCAAGGCTTTCGAAGCAGGCAGCATGGACTACCTGCTCAAGCCGTATGACGATGAAGCCCTGCTGCGTGCCGTAAGCCGTTGCCAGGCCGCCTCCGAAAATTTCGACATCAATGTCATCCTTTCCGCCATGCAGCGTTTCGCCCGCGAAAGGGACGACGACCGGAAAACCTACCGGAGACGGTTCATCGTACGGCTCGGACAGAAAATCATCCCCATCGAAACCTCCGACATCGCGTATTTCTACGTGGAAGGAAAGAGCAAATACATCGTCAAAAATGACGGGACCCGGTATTTCTTTGACCAGCAGATGGAATCCATCCTGGACGATCTCGATCCCCAGGTCTTTTTCCGGATCTCCCGCAACTTCATCATCTCGTCGTATGCCATCCATGGCATCGAACGCATCTATGGCGGACGGCTGAAAATCCTGATGACGCCGCCCCCTGAAACGGACATGATCGTCGCCCGTTCCCGCGTCAGCGACTTCATGGCCTGGCTAGCCTGAAAAACAAACAAATAAGACAATGAAAAAAAGCCTCATCGTGTTATTCACCATCCTGGCAGCCGCTTGCACGGCCCGGACGGTTCCTGTCTCCATTCCCTCTCCGGAGGATGTAGTCATGTATCAGATCAATCCCCGCAACTTCGCACCCGAACAGTCTTTCAAGGCAGTCGACGCCCGGTTGGATGCTATCAAGGACCTGGGTACCAATGTCGTATGGTTCATGCCCATCTGCGAGATCGGGATTGAGAAAGCCGTCAAGAGCCCATATTGCGTCAAGGATTACAAGGCCGTCAATCCGGAATTCGGCACCCTGGAAGACTTCAAGACCCTCGTCGCCCACGCCCACGAAAAGGGCATGGCCGTCATCATCGACTGGGTCGCCAACCACACCTCCTGGGACAATGCCTGGATCAAGGAACATCCGGAGTGGTACACCCATGATGAGAATGGCGAAATCATCCATCCCGCCGGCACCGGCTGGAACGATGTCGCGGACTTGAATTTCGACAACCCGCAGCTCTGCCAGGCCATGATCGACGCCATGAAGTTCTGGGTCGTCGAGGTCGGCGTGGACGGTTTCCGCTGCGATGCGGCCGACTATGTCCCCTTCGCGTTCTGGAAAGACTGCGTCGCCCAGCTGCGCGGCACCGGCCATGACCTGCTGATGCTCGCCGAGGGCCAGCGCAAGGACCACTTCGAGGCCGGCTTCGACCTGAACTACGCCTGGGGCTGGCTCTCCGCCCTCCGCCGCGTCTTCACCGGCGTGACCGAGACCGTCCAGCAGCCCGCCCGCCCGCAACAGGGACAGAATGCCCAGCGCCAGGGTCAGAATGGCCAGCGGCAGAATGCCCAGCGCCCGCAGCAGCCGCAGATGCGGACCCGCACCATCACCCGCAGCGTCCCGGTCAGCACCCTGTTCGCCGCGGATTCCAGCGAATATGCCGGTCTCCCCGCCGGCAAGGTCAAGCTCCGCTTCACCACCAACCACGACGAGCATGTCAAACAGTCTCCCGTCCGGGAATTCTTCGGCAACGACGGCTCCCTCGCCGCCTTCGTGGCCACGGCCTTCATCCACGGCGGCATCCTCGTCTACGGCTGCCAGGAGGTCGGCTACCCGGGCAAGATCAACTTCTTCAACTATGCCGAGATCGACTGGGACGCCAATCCCGGCATGGTCAAGGCCTACAAGGACCTCATCGCCCTGTACAAGAGCCATCCGGCCCTCCGTCAGGGTACCCTTGTCCCCTACCCGCACAACGACGTGCTGACCTTTGAACGCAAGACCGACGGCGAGACCGTCCTGGTCATGGTCAACCTGCGCGACAACCAGCTCAACGCTCCGGTCCCGGCCGGCTGGCAGGGCAAGCAGGCCACCGACCTGCTCACCGGCAAGAGCGTCACCTTCGGCGAGACAGAACGCCTCCGTCCCTTTGAATATGTCATCGTAAAATAACCGCCATGAAACTGTACAAGATACTGACGGCGCTCGCCGTCTCCCTCTCGCTCGCCGGCAGCGCACTGGCCGCCGAAATCGAGCGCATGGATCCTCCCTTCTGGTATGCCGGAATGAAGAACCATGAACTCCAGGTCATGTTTTACGGCAAGAACATCGCCGCTTCCACCTTCTCCCTGAAAGCCTATCCGGGCGTCACCGTCAAGGAAGTCGCCAAGGTCAAGAACCCCAACTACCTGTTCGTCTACCTGGACGTCGCCTCGACCGCCCGTCCCGGCACGATGACCTTCCAGTTCAAGGAAGGACGCAATACCACCGAGAAGACTTTCGAGCTGCGGGGCCGCAACCACAAGCTGGGCGCACAGGGCTTCACCACCAAGGATGTCCTCTACCTGATCATGCCGGACCGTTATTCCAACGGCAACCCGGACAACGACAACCTCGAGAACTGGACCGTCAACCGCGGCAACGGCGGCGGCCGCCACGGCGGTGACCTCCAGGGCATCAAGGATCATCTCGACTACATCGACGACCTCGGCGTCACGGCTATATGGCTGAACCCGGTCCAGTTCAACCGCGGCAACAACTCCCACGGCTACTCGATCTCCGACTACTACATGATCGACCCGCGCCTGGGCAGCAACGAGGAATACTGCGACATGATCGACGCCGCCCACGCCAAGAACATCAAAGTCGTCATGGACATGATCTTCAACCACTCCGGCAGCAGCCACTGGTGGATCAACGATATCCCGGACGATGACTGGTTCAACCAGAACGACTACGCTGCTTCCATCGGCCAGCGCCAGGGCCAGCAGGGCCCGGGCGGCGTCGGCCAGCGTCCGCAGCAGCCCGGCCAGCAGCGCCAGGGCCAGCCGGGTCAGCCGAACCAGGCCCAGATGCAGCAGTTCCGCCGCGGTGGTGGCCCGGCCCTCCCGGCTACCATCGAGGAATTCAAGGCCCTTCCCCAGGAGCAGCAGGACGCCCTGCGCCGCAGCGTCGTCCGCCAGCCCGGCGGCCTGACCACCACCACGCACTACAAGTGGGTCCTGATGGATCCGCACGCGCCCCAGACGGAGAAGGACATCCTGATTGAAGGCTGGTTCTCCGGCGGCATGCCCGACCTCAACCAGCGCAACCGCCACCTGGCGACCTACCTGATCCAGAACAGCATCTGGTGGATCGAGTACGCCCGCATCGACGGCATCCGCATGGATACCTACCCGTATGCCGACTATGACTTCATGGTCCGCTGGTGCGACGAAATCGCCGCCGAATATCCGGATTTCAACATCGTGGGCGAAGGCTGGTACCCGCGCAACTCCGCCGCCGGCTGGTGGCAACGCGGTTCCTCCGTCAACGACCGCGATTCCCACCTGAAGACCGTCATGGATTTCGACCTGACCTTCACCACCCAGCGAGAAATCAGCAAGGAGAGCAACACCAGCGAAGGTTCCGAGGCCGGTCTCTTCAAGATGTACGAGGTCATCACCCAGGACTTCCTCTTCCCGGATCCGAACTACGTGCTGACCTTCCTGGACAACCACGACATCGACCGCTTCATGAAGGCGGACGACCCGGCCTGGAAACTCAAGCAGGGCCTGGCATTCCTCCTGACGACCCGCGGCATCCCGCAGATATACTACGGCACCGAGATCGCCATGAGCGGCAACAACCGGAACGACTTCCCGGGCGGCTGGAAGGAAGATCCCAAGAACGCGTTCACGAAAGAAGGCCGTACCGACTTCCAGAATGAATGCTGGGACTTCGCCAGCAAACTGCTGAACTGGCGCCGCACCTCCAAGCCGGTGACCGAAGGCAAGCTCATCCACTATACCCCGGACAACCAGACCAAGTGCTACGTCTACGCCCGCACCGACGGCAAGAACACCGTCCTGGTCATGCTGAACGGCTCCGATACCGTCCGCCTGGTCGACATGCAGCGCTTCTCCGAGGTCATAGGGGACTACACCAAGGGCAAGGATGCCGTCACCGGCGAAATCGTCGACCTGACCGCTCCGGTCCTGATGCCCGCCCGCGGCGTCTATGTGCTGGACCTGGGCAAATAACCACCTTCTGCATCTTAACAGACAGAACACCATGAAAAGAATCTTCCTGGCGCTGATCGGATTCCTGGCCCTTTCCCTGGGGCCGGGATTCCGCGCTTATTCCGCCGAAATACAGAACATGGATCCGCCGTTCTGGTGGGTCGGCATGAAAAACACCACCCTGCAGGTCATGCTCCACGGTCCGAACATCGCGGAGAACGAAATTTCGGTCAAATACGCCGGCGTCTCGGTCAAGGACGTCGTCAAGACCACCAACCCGAACTACCTGTTCCTCTACCTGGATGTCACGTCCAAGGCCAAGCCGGGCAAGATGATGATCACCCTCTCCGGCAAAGACGGCAAGACCGAGCACCCCTTCGAGTTGAAGGCCCGCAGCAAAAAACCCGGCGCACAGGGATTTACGACGGAAGACGTCCTCTACCTGATCACGCCGGACCGCTTCGCCGACGGCAACCCTGACAACAACAACCTGGAAGGCGCCCGCACCGACCGCAGCCGCTCCGGCGGCCGTCACGGCGGCGACATCAAGGGTGTGGTGGACCACCTGGACTACATCGAGGACCTCGGCATCACGGCCATCTGGCTCAACCCGGTCCAGAAGAACTCCGCCGGCACCTACCACGGCTATGCCATCACCGATTACTATGACATAGACCCGCGCTTCGGCACCATGGAGGAATACATCGACTTCGTCGACAAGGCCCACGCACGCGGCATGAAGGTCGTCATGGACATGATCTTCAACCATTGCGGCAGCGGCCACTGGTGGATGCAGGACCTGCCGACGGAAGACTGGCTCAACTTCAACAACAAGTTCGTCGGCACGAGCCACAACAAGTGGACGGCCGTCGATCCCCACGCGGCCCCGTCCGAGCGCAAGCTCTTCACCGACGGCTGGTTCAACCAGGGCATGCCCGACCTGAACCAGAACAATCCGCTGGTCGCCGACTACCTGATCCAAAACTGCATCTGGTGGATCGAATACGCCCGCATCGACGGCGTCCGCCAGGATACGCATCCGTACATGGATCCGCTCTTCGGCTCCCGCTGGTGCAAGGAAACGATGGAAGAATATCCGGACTTCAATATCACCGGTGAGACCTGGTATCCCGTCGGATCCGGCTTCCCGGCCTGGTGGCAGGCGGGTTCCGTCCTGAATCCGGAATGGGATTCCCACCTGAAGACCGTCATGGACTTCAACCTGGCCTTCCTCGCCCCGGACGCCTTCACCGATCCGAACAACTCCGCCGACGGCGCGGCTACCGGCCTGTTCAACATCTATGTATCCATGGCGAACGACCGGCTCTATGCCGATACCGACAACATCCTCGTCTTCCTGGACAACCACGACCTCGGCCGCTTCTCCCGCAAGGAAGACGTCGGGCTCAACCGCTACAAGCAAGGCATCGCCTTCCTGCTGACGACCCGCGGCATCCCGCAGGTATACTATGGTACCGAACTGCTCTTCAAGGCGACCAAGCAGCAGGGTGACGGCGCCATCCGCGTCGACATGCCGGGCGGCTTCCCGGGCGACACCCGCAGCGTCTTCACCCGCGAGGGCCGTACCGCCGAAGAGAACGAGGCTTACGACTACATGCAGAAGATCCTGCAGTGGCGCAAGACCTCCGAGGCCGTCCAGCACGGCAAGCTGATCCAGTACGCCCCGCTCCGCGAGCACGGCGACTGCTACGTCTACGCCCGCATCAAGGATGACAAGACCGTCCTGGTCGTCCTGAACGGATCCGACCGCGACGCGGACATTTCCATGAACCGCTACAGCGATGTCATCGGCTCCTTCACCGCCGGACGCGACGTTGTCACCGGCGAGGTGTTCTCCCTCGTCAACAAACTCCATGTCCCTGCCCGCGGCACCTACATCCTCGACCTGTTCACCCCGGAACTGACGGTCGCGCCCGGCTCCGACATCCCCGCCCCGCCGTACGCCACCTTCTCCGAAGGCATGATCGACAAGATCCAGCCGCAGGGCTGGCTCAAGGAAATCCTTGAGCGCCAGCGCGATGGCCTGACCGGCCATCCGGAAGCGATGGCGTATCCGTACAACTCCGTCCTCTGGGCCGGCAAACTGGAGCGTGACTCCGAGTCCCGCGGCGCCGACTGGTGGCGTTTCGAGCAGACCGCCTATTACCTCGACGGCCTGGCCCGCCTGGGCTTCCTGCTGGACGACAAGAAGTTCCTTGACATCTGGCAGCAGAACATCGACTATGTCCTGGACAATCCCCTTCCGTTCAAGAAGGGCACCCCGCCCGATCCGGCAACCCAGCAGCAAGGCCGCGGTTTCGGCGGCGGACAGCGCCCGCAGGGGCAGAACCCGCAGGCACAGGGCCAGCGTCCGCAGCGCCAGGGACAGGGTAACTTCGAAGATTTCAACGCCCAGGTATCCGCTGATCCGCGCGCCCAGCAGCGCGCCGCCGAGCAGCAGGCCCGCCGGGCCAAGCAGCAGCGCATCGCCGCCGCCGACCGGCCGGAAGGCCGCCTCGGTCCCGAGACCGGTTCCATGGCCTGGCCGTGGGCCGTCTTCTTCCGCGCCGTGAAAGCCTACTATGAGGCCACCGGCGACCCGCGCATCCCCCAGGCGCTCGAGAAGAACTATCTCTCCTACACCGTCGAGGAACTCGGCATGAACCGCTTCGTCGTCAATGTCGAAGGCATGCTCTGGACCTACTCGATCACGAAGAATCCGGCGCTGCTCGAGCGTGCCGTCAAGGCATGGGACGAGAACGCCTCCGACATGACCCAGGCGACGGCTTTGGACGACAGCGAATTCCACATGCATGGCGTGACCATGAACGAATTGCTCAAGATTCCGCTGATCCTGTATTCGTATACCGGAGAAAAACGCTATCTTGATGCCGCCCTCCACGCCGAAGCGAAGATGGAAGGCCCGAACATGCTGATTGACGGTATCAATTCCTCCACCGAAGCCCTGGCCGGCAACGATCCCCTCGCCAGCCACGAGACCTGCGATGTTTCCGACTACACCTGGACCATGGGTTACTACCTGATGACCACCGGTGACGGCCGGTGGGCCGACCGCATCGAGAAGGGCATCTTCAACGGCGGCCTGGGCTCCATCACGAAGGACTTCAAGACCATGCAGTACTTCTCCTGCCCGAACCAGGTGATCGCGACCGGCATCTCCAACCACAACGGCTTCAAGCACGGCTCGACCTGGATGGCCTACCGCCCGATCCATGAGACCGAATGCTGCATCGGCAACCTCCACCGCTACATGCCCAACTACGTGGCCCGCATGTGGCTGCGTGACAAGAAGGGCAACCCGGTGGCCGCCCTGTACGGCCCGTCCTCCGTGGAATATGACCTCGGCGGCGGCGTGACCGTCAAGATCGAAGAGAAGACGGGCTATCCGTTCGAGGAGCAGGTCCGCTTCGAGTTCTCCTTCTTCGAGAACGGCAAGCCTTCGGGCAAGTCCTACAACATGGACTTCACCTACCGCATCCCGGAGTGGTGCAAGGCTGAGAAGGCCGGTTTCAAGACCGTCAGCAAGGCCTGGAAGACCGGCGACACCTTCACCGTGAACCTCCCGATGGAGATCGAGGTCGTCGACAACCCGGTCGCCGGCACCTCCGTCCAGCGCGGCCCGATCGTCTACACCTACGCCGTTCCGGTCAACCAGCAGGAAGATCCCGAGATCTACCGCAACATGGCCGGCAAGGTTTCCGCCAACCCGGACTTCAAGAACTGGAGCATGACCCCGGCCGGCAAGTGGAACTACGCCCTGGTCAAGAACCAGCTCGGCAACCTCAAGGCCGAGAAGACCGGTGCGACCGGCTTCCCGTTCGACCTGGACAACGTCCCGATGAAGATCCGCGTCCCCGTCGTGGGCGTCAAGGGCTGGACCCTGCAGGATGACCGCTACACCCCCGCCCTTCCGGAAAAGGTGGAAGCGGAAGGGGGCGTCCAGTACATCGACCTGGTCCCGTACGGCAGTACGACCCTGCGCCTGACCATCTTCCCGACCGTTGATAAATAATAACCGATCATACGATGAAACGATTCCTCTCAATCCTGTCCTGCACGGTCCTGGCCGTGGCCTGCGCCCATTTCGATCCGGCCAGCGTTCCGGATGCTCCGGACGGCGCCGTCGCGCACGTCGAACCCCTTTCCTGGTGGACCGGCATGAAATGCCCGCTCCAGCTGCTCGTCAACGGCCCTGACATCAGTGCCTGGGACGTCCGGATGGAAGGCGGCAGCGGCGTCAAGATCACCAAGGTCAGCAAGGCCGAAAGCCCGAACTACGTTTTCCTCGACGTGGAAGTCCCGGCCTCCGCAAAAGCCGGCACCTATTACCTTGTCTTCAGCAAGGACGGCCAGTCCTTCAAGCGGCCTTTCGAGATCGGCACCCGCCGCAAGGGTTCCGCCGACCGCAAGAGCTTCACGACGGCCGACCTGATCTACCTGATCATGCCGGACCGTTTCTCCAACGGCGACCCGTCCAACGACAGCACCCCGGACACGGCCGAAAAGGCGGACCGCAGCAGCATCGGCAGCCGCCACGGCGGTGACCTCCAGGGTATCATCAACCACCTGGACTACATCGCCGACCTCGGTGCGACCGCCATCTGGAACACCCCGCTCCTGCTCGACGACGACCGCCGCGGTTCCTACCACGGCTATGCCGCCGCCGATTACTACAAGATCGATCCCCGCTACGGCGACAACGACCTCTACAAGGAATTCGTCGCCAAGGCGCATGAGAAGGACCTGAAGGTCATCATGGACATCGTGACCAACCACAGCGGCACGACGACCCACTGGTGGGCCAAGGACCTCCCCTTCCAGGACTGGATCCACCAGTTCCCGGAGTATACCCGTTCCAACGTGGCCTTCTCCGCCATCACCGACCCGCACGCCTCCCAGCGTGACGCGATGCTGATGGACAGCGGCTGGTTCACCGGCGGCATGGCCGACATGAACCTCGACAATCCGTACCTGCTGCAGTATTTCAAGCAGTGGGCCATCTGGTGGATCGAATTCGCCGACCTCGACGGCTTCCGCGTGGACACCTATCCGTACAACGAGAAATATCCGATGGCGCAGTGGTGCAAGGCCGTGACGGACGAGTATCCGAACTTCAACATCGTCGGTGAATGCTGGATCGGCTCCGCCGCCTCCATCGCCTACTGGCAGAAGGACAATCCGAATTCGGACGGTTTCAACTCCTACCTCCCTTCCGTGATGGATTTCCCGCTGATGAACGCGGCCAATTCTGTCTTCGGTGCGCCGCAGGACGGCCGTCCGGGCCAGCAGCCCCAGGGCGGACGCGGCGGCGGCAGCAATGCCAGCCAGTTGTACAACGTCCTTGCCCAGGATTACCTCTACCATGACCTGAGCCACGTGATGATCTTCCCGAGCAACCATGATACCCGCCGCGTCGGCGACATCGTCGGCAAGGATCCGGCCCGCTTCAAGGCCCTGATGACTTTCTTTGCCACGGCCCGCGGTATCCTGCAGATCTTCTCGGGCGACGAGATGATGTTCTCCTCGGCCGACCTGCGCGCCGGGGATCCCGGCCTGCGCGTCGACTTCCCGGGCGGCTGGGAAGGCGATCCGTTCAACTTCTTCACCGATGAAGGCCGTGCGGCCGCAGACGTCGACTTCGACGGGCAGCCGATCGAGAAGGGCATGCGCAAGGAGCTCTACGACTACTGCCGGAAGCTCTTCCAGTGGCGCAAGACCGCCGATGTGATCCACAACGGCAAGACCCTCCACTTCATCCCCGGACGGGGCGGTTACGGCTATTTCCGCTACAATGACAAAGACACCGTCTTCGTCTTCATCAATCCGTCCGCGACGGATGCCGCCAAGATTCCGTGGAGCACCTATGCCGAGATTTCCGACGGTCTGGGTGAAGGCACCAACGTCATCACCGGCGAGAAGGTGACCATCACCGACGAGACCGAAGTTGGACCGATGACGGCCCTGGTCGTCGAATACAAAAAATAACCATGAGAAAATTCCTCCTTGCAGCCGCCTTGCTGGCGGCCACCTTCGCCGGCCGGGCGAAGGATAATCCGGTGGCCGACCCGCAGGCCGTGGTCACCGTCGGGAACGCCCGTTTCACCGTCCTGACCGACCGGCTGATCCGCATGGAATGGTCGGAGAACGGCACCTTCGAGGATCATGCGACCCTCGCCATCGTCAACCGCAACCTCCCCGTCCCGAAATTCACCGCCACCCGCACCGGGAACGGCGTGGTCATCAAGACCGGGGCCGTCACCCTGACCTACAAGGGTGGCGAATTTGCCGCGGACAACCTTTCCGCTTCCTTCAAGATGGGCGGAAAGACCGGCAGCTGGCATTACGGACAGGAAGACAAGGGCAACCTGATGGGTACCGCCCGCACCCTCGACCAGTGCACCGGTCCGGACCATATCAACAACAATGACCCGATGGAAACCGGCGTCATCTCCCGCGACGGCTGGGCTATCGTGGACGAGAGCAAACGCCACATCTTCGTGGATGACGACTCCGACTGGGGCCAGTGGGTCTCCGTCCGTCCGGAAGGCAATGTCAAGGACCTGTACCTCTTCGCCTACGGCCATGACTACAAGACGGCCGTCTCCGACTTCACCAAAGTCGCCGGCAAGATTCCCCTGCCGCCGAAGTATGTCTTCGGCTACTGGTGGAGCCGCTACTGGGCCTACACCGACGAGGAATTCATCGCCCTGGGCAAGGAATTCCGCGACCGGAAGATCCCGATCGACGTGATGATCATCGACATGGACTGGCACCAGACCTGGCAGAACACCGCCCGCCGCCTCCGCCGCGACGAGACCGGCCAGAACGTCGGCTGGACCGGCTATTCCTGGAACCGTGACCTGATCAACGATCCGGAAGGCTTCCTGGGCGAGCTGCACAGCATGAAGCTCAAGACCGCCCTCAACCTGCACCCGGCTTCCGGCATCGTCGCCCGCGAGGATGCCTACCCGGCCTTCGTGAAAGACTACCTCTCCCGTACCGACGACTATGACGGTCCGGAAGGCTACATCTACAAAGGCGGCGAGCAGCAGGCCAACGGCAACATCGCCCGCAAAGGCTACCATGCCCCGGTTCCGTTCCGCATGGACCAGGTCGCCTGGGCGGACGCCTATTTCAACTCCGTCCTCCATCCGATCGAGAAACAAGGCGTCGACTTCTGGTGGCTCGACTGGCAGCAGTACAAGGAGAGCAACTACGTCCCGGGCCTGAGCAACACTTTCTGGCTCAACCATACCTTCTTCAACGACAAGGTACGCCGCAACATCGGCAATGCGCCCGAGGATTCCGAACGTCCGATGACCTACCACCGCTGGGGCGGCCTGGGCAGCCACCGCTACCCGCTCGGCTTCTCCGGTGACACCCACATCCGCTGGGAAGTCCTGGGCTTCCTGCCGTATTTCACCGCCACAGCCTCCAACGTCGGCTACGGCTACTGGGGCCACGACCTGGGCGGCCACATGCAGCGCGGCCAGATTCCCACGGATCCGGAGCTCTACACCCGCTGGCTCCAGTACGGCGTGTTCTCCCCGCTGTTCAAGACCCACTGCACCAGCTCCGCCATCATCGAGCGCCGCTTCTGGGCCTTCGAGGACCACTACCAGTACATGCGCGAAGCCGACGAGCTCCGCTATGCCCTGACCCCGTACATCTACGACATGGCCCGCAAGGGATATGACACCGGCATCTCCATGTGCCGTCCGATGTACTATGAATTCCCGGAGAACGAGAATGCCTACACCTTCAAGGAGCAGTATTATTTCGGCGACAACATCCTCGCCGCGACCGTCTGCGAGCCGATCGATTCACTCAGCGGGAAAGCCGGACGCCAGGTCTGGTTCCCCGCCGGCAACGACTGGTATGACATGGCCCACAAGCAGATGATTAAGGGCGGACAGACCCGCGACCTGCAGTACTCCATCGGTGAGATCTGCTGGTTCGTCAAGGCCGGCGCCATCATCCCGCTCGCCCACGAAGGCATCCAGGACCTGCAGACCCCGACCAACGCCCTGCGCATCTTCATCGCCCCGGGCGCCGGCAAGAGCACCTACACCCACTATGAGGATGACGGTGTCAGCCAGGCCTACCCGCAGGCCTATGCCACCACCGTGATCTCCAAGACCGCGACCGGCTCGGGCTGCACCGTCGACATCGCCGCCCGCCAGGGCTCCTACAAGGGCATGGTGGCAGACCGTGACCTGACCCTCGTGCTCGGCGGCCTCAGCCGCAAGCCGTCCGCCACCCTGGGCGGAACCGCGCTGGAATGCACCTACGACGCCGCCACCAAGGAAGCGACCGTCAAGCTCCCGGTCCAAAGCGCCACCACCGCTGCCAAGGTTGCGATAAAGTTCTAAAAATGAAAAGATTGACTACCCTACTACTGGGCGTCGTGCTGGTCCTCCCGGCCTTCGCCCAGCAGGTGGTCACATATCCGGCGATTCCGGATATGAAGACCAGCGCCGACTACACGCTCACCGCCAGCGGCCACGCCGTCTGGGTCGAGCAGGTCGGACCGGACGGCATGGAAGGCCTCCATGTCGCGAACTTTTCCTGCGAAGGCCCGCAGACCATCGTCATCGAGACGCCGGACCCGGTCAAGGACTATACCATCCAGCCCGCCAGCGCCGGTATCAAGGCATCCGTCAAGAAAAACCGGCTGACCTTCAAGATTGACGGCCCCCGGAAACTCTACATCCGCATCAACGGAAAGCCGTACCTGGCCCTGTTCGCCAATCCCCTGGAGAAAGATGTCCCCGCTCCCGGCACGCCCGGCGTGCGGTATTTCGGTCCGGGCGTCCATGACGCCGGCCGGATGGTCCTGGAGGACAACATGACCGTCTACATCGCCGGCGGCGCCCTGGTCAACGGAAACTTTTCCGGAACCGGCAAAAACGTCCGGATCATCGGACGGGGCTCGCTTGGCGGCAACCTCAGCGTCAACGGCTGCGAGAACCTGACCGTAGAGGGCATCTTCATGCGCAGCACCCGCGGCTGGACCAACACCGTGACCAACAGCGTCAATACCGTCTACCGCAACGTCAAAGTCTTCTCCCACACGGGCACCTGGGGACTGGACGGCATCAATCCCGTGTCCAGCAAGGGCTTCCTCATCGAGGATTGCTTCATCCGCACCCGGGACGACTGCATCGCGGTCAAGGCCAACGGCAATCCCGACAACTTCGACCTCAGCTGCCGGGACGTCACCGTCCGCGGCTGCCTGCTGGTGGGCTGGGACCATGCCGACGGCATGACCCTGGGCTTCGAACTGAACGGCGGCATCGTGGAGAACATCCGCATGGTGGACTGTGACATCCTCCGCGCCCGCGGCTCCGGCCGCACCGGCGGACACGCGGCCTTCAGCATCGTCTGCGACGGTCCCTCCGAAGTGCGGAACATCACCTTCGAAGACATCCGGGTCGAGTCCGACATCGAATACAAGAACCTCGAGATCATCCTGACGGAAGGCGAACGCTACGGCAACGGCCGCATGGGCTCGGTCAAGGGCGTCCTCCTGAAGAACGTCCGCTGGGCCAACGACCGCAAGCCGTTCGCCCTCATCGGCCATCCCACCAAGTTCGTCGAGGACATCACGTTCGACAACTGCTATGTCGGCGGCAAGCGGCTGACCGGCCTGCAGGATGCCGATTTCCAGGCGGAATATGTCAAGGGGCTTACCTTTATCCCCGGCGGGCCGGCCGTCGTGGAACGCCACCCCGCCGAACCGCCGGCAGGACGCGTCCCCGGCCAGCGGAATTTCCAGTAGGGCCAGAACCGCCCGCAGCAGGGCCAGCAGAACGCCCAGCGCCCCCGCCAGGACCGCCAGGAAGCCGCTCCGCTGCAGGGTTCTTTCAAGAATGACGGCGCGGTCGAGAGCAAACTGCTCGGAAAGACGGTCCACTACACCGTCTATCTGCCGAAGGGTTTCGCCACTTCCGGCAAGTCCTATCCGGTCGTCTACCTGCTCCACGGAGCCGGCGGCGACCACGGCAGCTGGCAGAAAGACGCCCGCTTCAGCCAGATCGCGGACCGGATGATCGCCGCCGGGGACATCCCGGAGATGGTCATCGTCTGCCCCGAAGGTTTCATGCATGCCTATGTCAATGCCTTCGACGGGACGGCTCCCTATGAAGATTTCTTCCTGAAGGAGTTCATGCCCTTCATCGAAAAGGAATACCGGATCATCCAGGACAAGGGCCACCGCGCGATCGCCGGCCTGTCCATGGGCGGATACGGCTCGCTCTACCATTCCCTGAAGCATCCCGACCTGTTCGGGTCCTGTTTCGCCATGAGTCCGGCGACCGGGAATTTCACGTTCCGGGGCAAGGACCCTGCCAGCCTGTCGGCCGCCGAGAAGGACTATGTCAGCCGGCACGCCATTCCCGACATCCTCCGCGGCCTTACGCTCGTCAAGGATGACAAGGGACAGGTCACCGGACAGCCGCGCCTGTTCATGGAAATCGGAGACGACGACTTCCTGCTCCTGGACAACTTCGAGGTTGTCAAGGCGCTCCGCGAGACCGGCATTCCGCACCAGTTCCGTGTCCGGGACGGGGCCCACACCTGGGATTTCTGGCGGGAGACCCTCCCGTCCGCCCTGACCTGGATCAGCGAGATGTTCAGGAAATAGTCCTGTTCATTAGATTGTAGTAATGAAAGGGTTGCCGTCCGATGTGAATCGGGCGGCTCCGTGCTGTATACCCGTCTCCGGTCATCTGCCGTTTTTGACCGTTCAGGGAAAAAACGAAACGTTTTATTCCCTTTTCCAACCGTTTTATTTATATTTGTTCAGCGCCCCTACCTGTCAACCGCCTACTGCGGAGGACCTGCCATGAAGCACATCAATGAATACGGAATCATTCTGGTTTTCGCCCTGCTGCACGCCGCCGTGTCGCTGGTCGCCCGTTTCGTCGGCTTTCATGAAGTCCTGGTCCTGACCTTGCTGACCATGATGATGTCCATCATCCTTTCCCTGCGGAAAGAGATGAATATCACGTTCATGATCCTGGCCGTCATCCTGATCAATTTCATCGGGAAATGGATCGGGGAACAAATCGGCTATTTCGCCCGCGCCTATGTCTTTCCGCCGGTCCCGATCCGGCATTACATCGCAGGCCCCGTCTGCAATTTCGTCACGACATGGATCCTGGGACTGCTCCAATTGGGCGGGATTGCCTTGGTACGGCGCTCCCGGTTCTTCAAAAAAACCGATACGCACAACGCCATCTGGCTCATCGTGGCTTTCGCGACCGTACTGATCGTCCGGATGGCGATGATCATCGCATCTTCCGGAACCTCCTACCAGGAGAATGTCGTTCTCAACCTGGTCATCGATTATGGCTGCAGCATCGCCGCCCTCCTGCTGATGGCCCGGTATGTCCTGTCCGAACGCGAAACCGCCCGCACGGAAAAACGGAAACGGCATGAGGCGCAATACAGCTATGAGCGTCTCAAACAGCAGATTGAGCCGCATTTCCTCTTCAACACTCTCAATTCGCTGGGGAACATCATTGAAACCGACGGGAAAGACCAGGCCATGTCCTTCATCCGGAAGTTGTGCAGCATCTACCGCTACCTGATCGACAAGGAAGAAAAACCGGCCGTCCCGCTGGCGGAGGAACTGCATTTCGTCAATATGTATGTCGACCTGATGAAAGTACGTTATCCGGAAGGGCTGCAATGGGAAGAAAACATTTCGGAAGAGACGGCTTCCCGCAGCAAAATCATCCCCTGCTCCCTGCAGTTGCTGGTCGAGAATGCCATCAAGCACAATTCCTTCTCTTCGAAGGATCCCCTCCAGATCAGCGTAAGGACGGCGGACGGGTACATCGAGGTCTCCAACAACCGCCGGCCCAAACAGACCTCCCAGCCCTCGACCGGAAATGGCCAGCAGTATATCCGGAAACGCTACCATGACGAAATCGGAAAAGATATCGTCATTCAGGAAACCTCCGGCTTTTACACCGTAAAACTCCCGCTGATGTAAGATGAAAGCCCTGATCGTAGAAGATGAAAGGCCGGCGCAGGAAGCGCTGATCCGTCTCCTGAAACGGGACTTTCCGGACCTGGAGATCGCCGGTGTGACCGAAACCGTGAGCGACACGCTCGCATGGCTCCGGACTCCGGGCAATCAACCCGACCTGATATTCATGGATGTGGAATTGACGGACGGGCATTGCTTCGAAATCCTGCAGCAGGAGGATATCCGGGCAAAGGTCATCATGACGACGGCCTATGACAAATATGCCATCAAAGCCTTCGAGGCCGGCAGCATCGATTATCTGCTCAAGCCCATTGATGAAACGGCGCTGCAGCGGGCCGTGAACCGGTGCAGGGCCGGATTGGAGAACAGCGACATCCTCAAGCTCCTGCAGCACGTGCAGAGTCTGGCCCATGAACGGAAAACAGAAGGGTCGCCGTACCGGAAGCGGTTCATCATCCATGTCGGAAAGAACATCATCCCGGTTTCCACCGAAGACATCGCTTATTTCTATGTTGAAGGCAAGGACCGGTATCTGACCCGGAAAGACGGCCGCATCTTCTACTTCGACCAACAAATGGAAGCCGTTTTGGAAGAACTGGATCCGCATGTCTTCTTCCGCGTCTCCCGCAGCTACATCGTTTCCATCCATGCCATCACCGGTTTCGAGCGGATTTTCGGCAGCCGCCTGAAACTCCTCCTCTCCCCTCCCTTGAAAGCGGATATCATCGTCGCCCGATCCCGTGTCCGCGAGTTCAAGGACTGGATTTCATAAAAAACACGCATAATTCACATAACTAATTCATAATAAACATGAAACGCATTCTCAAACCGCTGTTGCTGGCCGCTTTCCTGCTGGCAGCCCTGGCTCCTGCCGGTGCCCGGACCAAGAAAAAAGCCGACACCCCTCCTGTCAAGTATGTTTTCTACATGATCGGCGACGGCATGGGCATCAACCAGGTCATCGCAACCGAGCAGTACAACGCGGCGACCGCGAACGGCCCTGCCAGCATCAACTTCTTACACTTCCCGGTGCGGAACTTCATCACAACCTATTCCGCATCCTCGCTGGTCACGGATTCCGCCGCCGGTGGAACGGCTCTTGCCACCGGTGTCAAGACGTATAACAACGCCGTCGGCGTGGACATGGACGGAAAACCCGTATCCAACCTGGCCGAATGGGCCAAGGCCGCCGGCTACGGCACCGGCATCGCCACCAGCGTGGGCGTCAACCATGCCACTCCCGCCTGCTTCACCGCCCACACCGCACAGCGGGGCAGCTATGAGGAAATCGCCCGGCAGTACCTGACGGCTCCGATCGACTTCGCGGCGGGCGCCGCCTTCCTGACCGAACGGAACACCGGTCACGACAGCGCCTTCTTCGAGACCGAGGCCCGCGGCGCCGGTATCAAGGTCTTCAAAGGTCCCGAAGCCTTCAAGGGAATCGAAAAAGTGGATGGCCGGGTGCTCTGCCTCAGCGGCAAGACCGAAACGGACCTGCCGTATGCCATCGACCGCAAGGAAGACGATACGACCCTGTCCGACTTTGTCACGGCCGGCATCGCCTATCTGGATGCTCATTTCGGCGACAAGGGATTCTTCTTCATGATCGAAGGCGGCAAGATCGACTACGGTGGCCATGCCGATGACGGCGCCGCCTGCTTCCAGGAACTCACCGACTTTGCCAATGCCATGGACATCGTCCTGGCATTCCAGGCCAAGCATCCCGACGAAACCCTGATCGTCGTGACGGCAGACCATGAAACCGGCGGCCTGGAACTGGGCTCCGGGCAGTATGAGATGCATCCCGACCGGCTGGGCCACCAGAAAATGTCCGTCGGTGCGATGACGACCCTCTTCCGCAGCACCTTCTTCCCGCAGCGGCCGCAGGGCGGTCGTGGCCAGGGCCGTCCGCAGGGGCAGCAGGGACCGCAGGGAGCCCGTCCGCCGATGGCCCCGGAGCAGGAATACACCCCTCCGACCTGGGACCAGGTCAAGGATTTCTTCCGCGAGAACCTCGGCCTGTGGAGCGCCGTTGAAGTGAGCGAACGCCAGGAAGCGGCCTTGAAGAAGACCTATGACGATACGTTCGGCGTCGGCGGAGACCGCGAGAACAACGTAGCCAACCTGTATGCTGTCAACACCCGCCTCGTCGCCGAGGCCGTCGACGTGCTGAACCGGAACGCCGGTCTGCAGTGGAGCCATGGCGCCCATACCGGATCCCCCGTCGGCCTGTATGTGAAGGGCAAATGCGAAGAAGCTTTCATCCCGGTGGAAGACAATGCGCAGATCGCCCCGCTGATCGCCACCCTGGCCGGTTACAAACGTTAACCAGAAACCACTATACGGGAAGGCCCCGGATCCCAACAAGGATCCGGGGCCTTCTGTATTCGCAGTTGTCTCAGACTATTCGTAGTTCGGATTCTGCTTGAGGTTCGGGTTGTACCGGACATCATCCTGCGGGATCGGGTACAGATTGTACTTGTCATCCACGTCGGCGATACCGTAGTAATTGATACCTTTGGCATTCGGCATGTAGCCCTTGAAATCCCAGGAGTAATTGTTGGTATAGCAGTCGAACCGGATCAGGTCGGACCGGCGCCAGTTCTCGCTCCAGAGTTCGCGGGAACGCTCGTCCAGCAGCCAGCGGTATGTCAGCTGGTCCAGGGTGATGTCGCCGTCGGCGTTGTGCTTGTCGGCCTGCAGGTACTTGCCGGAGCAATAGGCACGCTGGCGCACCTCGTTGACATAGCCGAGGGCCTCGGCGTTCGGGGTGCCGCCATTGCCGCGCATGATCGCTTCGGCCGCCATCAGGTAGACATCCGCCAGGCGCATGACCGGGAAGCCGACGTTGGAATACTTGGACGGCTCACGGACCACGCGGTCTTTCATGACATTGCGCCACTTGGTGTAAAGTGCGCCGTTTGGAGCGGAGCCCTTGACGGTGGTACTGGTCGGATCCTCGTCCGCATAGAGTTCCTTGACGAGGGCTGCGTTCTTGCCGTCGAGCTTTCCTTCGGTCTCCGGGCCCATGAACAACAGGGCGCGGTGGTCCTTCTTCCGGTCACCCCAAGGATCGGCATAATGGAAATCGCGGTCTTCCTCGGCGAATTTTTCGACGAAGACCTGGCGCATGCAATGGTTGCCGCCCCACTGCTCGGTGATGCCGAAGTCCAGGCCGGTGCCGGGGGCGATCAGCGCGGAATGCAGGTTGGCCTTCAGCAGGTAGTTCGTGCTGCCGGAACCGTTGACATGGTCGGTATCGGAGGCAAGCCCCCAGATGATTTCCTTGGAAGTATTGTTGTCCGCCAGGAAGTTTTCGATGTAGTTCGGAGCCAGGGAGAAGGCGCCGCTGCCGATGATCTTCTTGCAGTACTCGAGGGCTTTTCCGTAGTCGGTCGTAGTGCCGGCATAGACATGGCAGCCCAGGTAGATGCGGGCCAGCAGGAACTGGGCGGAAGCCGCGTTGGCGCGACCCCAGACCCGCTGGCTAGCCGGCATCAGGTCGTCCTGGATATCTTCCAGTTCGGCGGTCAGCCAGGCATAGAGGTCTTTGCGGGCCCATTGCACCGGATAGGCACCGTTCGGGGAGGTCTCGTCTACGAAGCCCACGTCGCCGAAGTTGTCCATCAGGAGATAGTACATGTAGGCACGGATGAACCGGGCCTCCGCACGCCAGTAGCCGACCTCGTTCTTGCACGCCTCGTAGACACCGTTATCCTTGAGCTGGCTTTCGGTCGTGCGGCGGAGCAGGTCGTTGGTATAGGAGATGATCAGGTAGCAGCGGTAGTACAGCCACATCGGGAACTGCGTACCGGGTTCCCAGTTCATGGCCGTGGCGTTACGCAGGCCGTAACCGGAACCGGAACGGTTGTACATCTCGTCGGAAGGGGCTTCCTGGGACCAGTAGAGGGCGCGCAGGAAGGTCGAGCGGCCGGCATCCCAGCCGGAAAGGTCGTCACCGCCGTGGCCGGAGCCCTGGGATTCGCACACCATGGCCAGGTAGCACTTGAGGAAGAAGCCGTGGTAGCCCTCATAGGTCGAGAACACTTCGTTCTCGGAAAGCGCAGCCTCGGACTCCGGGAAGAGGTCCAGGTTCTCACAGGAAACGGTCAGGAGAAGCGCCGCGGCACAAATGGCATATAATATCTTTTTCATGACGGTCTTCAGGGTTAAAATTCGATATTCAGGGAAAGCATGGCGATACGCGGACGCGGGGTGGAGGAAGAGTCCATGCCACCGAAGACTTCCGGATCGATGCCCGGGTAGTTGGTGAGCGTGAAGACGTTCTGCAGACCGAGCGCGACGCGGCAGCTGCGGAACCAACGGGTCTTGTTGAAGGTGTAACCGGCCACGATGCTGTCCAGTTTGAAGTAGTCTCCCTTGTAGAGCCAGTAGTCGGACTCATAGTGCTCGATGGACCAGTCCGGGATGACACCCTTGAAGGTGTTGGTCGGGTAGTTGTTGTACTGGCTGTAGAAAGAATAATCGCAGCCGCCGTACATGGTCTCCCAGAACACATATTGGCCGAAGGCATAGTGGGCGTTGATGCCGAAGTCCCAATTCTTGTATTTGAGCGAGGAACTCAGGCCGCCATAGAACGGGACGAGGCCGCTGCGGTCCTTGCCTTCCATCCAGCGGGCGCTGTCGGAGGTGGTATCGGTCAGGTATTCCTGGGAATCGGGATCATTGGGATCGTACTCCGGATTGTACCATTTCTCGACAGCCTTTCCGTCTTCATAGACCTGCTTAGCCAAGAAGAAGGTCTGGGGCTTGTGACCGACCTTGTTGACCCGCATGTACCGGCTGGAATTGCCGATGGTGATGTAGGCGTCAGGATCTTCATAGGCCGTCAGTGATTCGATGCGGGCATCGTTCCATGCGAAATTGGTATTGATGGTCCAGTACAGGTCGCGGGTGCTGACCGGCACGAAGCTCAGGGACAGTTCGAAGCCGCGGCTGGACATTTCGCCGATGTTCTGGTCGAGGGCGTTGGAGAAGTTGGAGCCGGCCGGGATTTTTACGGAGTTCATCAGCAGGTTGTCGGTCCAGCGCCAGTAATACTCGGCGCTGCCGCTGACGCGGTTCTTCCACAGACCGAAGTCGAGACCGACGTTCTTGGTCGTGGTGACCTCCCACTGGATGGTACGGTCGAAAGCCGTCGGCCGGTAGGCATTATACCAGGTTCCGTTGTCCAGATAGGAATGATTGTCGTCCGAGACATAGTAACTGGCCTGGTAGGCATAACGGGTACCGATATCCTGCTGGCCGGTCTTGCCGTAGCTGGCGCGAAGCTTGAGTTCATTGATGAAGCCAAGGTTCTTGATGAACGGTTCCTTGTCAAGTTTCCAGGCGACGGCCGCGGACGGGAAATAGCCCCAGCGGGTTTCCGGTGCGAAACGGGAGGATGCATCGGCACGCATCGTAAACGTAAACAGGTATTTGTCCCGGAAGATGTAATTCAGGCGGCCGAACCAGGAGGCCAGGCGGAGTTCGGACTGGCTGGAGGATTCAAGGCTGTTTTCGACCGGGTCCCCGTCATTGTAGAAGGAGGCGGAACTCCAGGACTCGCCGTAATCACGCTCATAGGAGTGGCCGATGGTTGCATCGACGGAATGCTTCCCGGCGAAAACATGCTTGTAATTCAGGAAGTAGTCGATGTTGTAATGGAAACTGTCGGACGTGCTGGAGGAGTAGGTTCCCTGACCGCCCTTTCCGAGAGCGACCATGGAGGAAGACCAGGTGCCAGGGGTGTTGTCACGGCCCAGGTTCTTGGTGTAGGAGTTGTATTTGTTCCCGTTGAAGGAAACGGTCGCGGACAGATCCTCAAAACCATGGACCTTGTAAATGGCGGAAACATTCGCGGAGAGACGGTTGTTCTCGCTGTAGCCCAGGCCCGGATACAGGGCGCTGGCCACCTGGTTGGAAGTCGAGATCGGGTTGTTGCCCTGGGCATCGGCACCGAACATGTTGAATCCAAAGGCCTTCTGGTCATAGTTCACGCCGTTGACCGTGGCCGGACCGTAGTCGGTGTAGATCGGTCGGGTCGGGTCTGTCAGCGCAGCGGAAGTGATGGAACCGCCGCTTTCCGGGGAGCGCTTGTAGTTCTCGCGCAGGCCGATGTCGAAGGCCAGATGGTCGTCCAGGAACTTCGGATTGAGGTTGACCGAAGCAGTCCAGACATCCTGCTTGTTGCCCTTCACGACACCCTTGCTGTCCTGGAAACCGACGGAAACGCGGTACGGAAGGTACGGCAGGGCACCCCGGAGGGAAATGGTATGACGGTGGTTGAAGGCCGTCTGGCTGATGGCCTTCTGCCAGTCGGAATCCGCATTGCCCAGCAAGGCGGCATCCCACCCGCGGCGGATGTACTCCTCACGGAATTCATCGGCATCGTAGACATCGAGTTTCTGATAGGCATAGTTGACGGAATAGTCGCCACGGTAGGTTACGCGCGGCGCGACGGTCTGTCCGCCTTTGGCCTGCGGACCTTTCTTGGTCGTGATGATGATGACGCCGTTGGCACCCCGGGCACCATAGATGGCCGCGGATGAAGCATCCTTCAGGACGTTGATGGATTCGATGTCATCGGCGTTGACCGAGTGGATGCTTTCACCGACCATGCCGTCAACGATGATGAGCGGCTCGTTGGATGCGTTCAGGGAAGCACCCTGGCGGATACGGATCGTGCCGGTGGAACCGGCGGAACCGGACCCCTGGGTGATCTGCAGACCGGCGATCTTACCGAGGAGGAGGTCTTCGGTCGTGTTGGCTTTCACGCGGTTCAGTTCATCCGGTTTCATGGCGACGACGGCTCCGGTCGCATCCGATTTCCGGACTTCACCATAACCGATGACAACCACCTCGTCGAGATATTCGTTGTCTTCGGACAACTGGATCCGTCCCGGTACCTGGGAAGCCCTGAAAGAGACAGTCGCATAACCGATGCAGCTGACTTCGACAGTTGCGTCCGGACCGGATACCCGGAGGACAAATTCGCCATCCAGCCCGGTGGACACACCGTTGTTAGTCCCCTGTTCGACGACGGTGGCTCCGACAACCGGACCCTGCGCATCGACGACAGTACCTCTCACCTGGTATCCGCGCTGGGCGGACACCACAATGGCCGACATACACAATAGTATGACGGTCAAGAGTTTTGTACAGATACTTTTCATAGAGATTATGTGGGTAGAATGAATAGATCTTTTGCTTCGTAAATCGTTTTAGGCATATAAGCAAATGTAAGAAATCCGGGTGATTCCACCAACGCCCGCCGACGAACCGACGGATTTTTGGGAGCGAACGGTCTACATTCCGGGATGAATGGAAAGCCCCATACGGTTTTGCGGATTGCCTGAAAGTCCGTATCTTTGCGCGTCTTAACTCATTTTATCTATGTCTGGCAGTAAAAGAAGCAAAAGCGGCAGAGTCACGAACGAAGCAAAAAAACACAAGAAAGAACAACATCCTGAATATGAGGGCATTGCGCAGATGACGCGCGATGGCAACCTCTTCGTCAAGGTCGAGGAGCTGGAAGACGACGTCTTCATTTCCGCGGCGAAGGCACGCGGCGCCCTCAACGGCGACCGGGTCCGGATCGCCCTCCTCCGCCCCAAGGTCGGCAACAAGCACGCCGACGGGAGCGTCCTTGATATCCTCGAACGCACCAAGCGACCCTTCGTGGGCGTCCTCCACATCGTGGGCGCCCAGGCTTGGGTCATCATGCAGAGCAAGTTCATGCCCTACGACATCGTCGTCGATGTCGTGGATCCGAAGGGAACGCCGGTCTACCGGCGCAAGTCCTCCCCGCACACCACAGAGCGGCGCGAACTGAAAGGCGCCCTGCGCCAGCTCGGCAACAATGAATACGCCGTCACGGGCGTGTACGAGACCGTGGACGGCGAGGCACGCGAACTGCGGGCCCATGTCGGCATGAAAGTCGCCGTGGTCGTGGACAGCTGGGTCCGGGGCGAGCGTTACCCGCACGGACAGATCGTCGACGTGCTCGGCGAGATGGGCGACAACAACACCGAAATGCACGCCATCCTGGCGGAATACGGCCTCCCCTACCGGTTCGAGCCGGCCGTGGAGAACGCCGCCGACGAAATCCCCGACAAAATCACCCCGAAGGACCTCAAGGGCCGCCGCGATTTCCGCGACACCCTGACCTTCACCATCGACCCGGCCGATGCCAAGGACTTCGACGACGCCCTGTCCTATAAGAAGTTGGCGGACGGGAACCTGGAAGTCGGCGTCCACATCGCCGATGTGTCTTACTACGTCCGTCCCGGCGGCGCCGTAGACAAGGAAGCCCAGGCGCGCGGCACCTCCGTGTACCTGGTCGACCGCACCGTTCCCATGCTCCCGGAGAAGCTCTGCAACAAGCTCTGCTCCCTGCGGCCGCACGAGGACAAGCTGACCTTCTCGGCCGTCTTTACCCTGACGCCCCAGGGCAAGGTCCTGGACCGCTGGTTCGGCCGGACGGTCATCGATTCCGACCATCGTTTCAACTATGAGGAAGCTCAGGCCATCATCGAGGGCAAGGGCGACGGCGGCGCCTCTGCCGAGATTGGTGCTGCGATCGTCGATCTCTGGAAAATCGCCGCCCAGCTGCGCCGGCGCCGGTTCGCCGCCGGAGCCATCAGTTTCGAGCGGCCGGAGATGAAGGTCGAATGTGACGAAAACGGCAAGCCCGTCGCCGTCCACCAGCACATCTCCAAGGAGGCCAACTGGCTGATCGAGGAATTCATGCTGCTGGCCAACCGGAGCGTGGCGGAGTATGTCGCGACCGACGGCAAGATGGACGGCAAGGAGCGCAAGACGGCCAAGACATTCGTCTACCGCGTGCACGACCTGCCGAACATGGAGAAACTCGGCGGCCTGTCCGAGTTCGCCTCCGGTTTCGGTTACAAGGTCCAGTTCGGCGAGGGCGACAAGATCGCCTCCAAGCTGAACGGGCTGCTCTCCGACGCCAAGGACAAGCCGGAGTTCATGGCCCTGGAAATGATTGCCTTGCGGGCCATGGCAAAAGCCGCCTACAGCACCGACAACATCGGCCATTACGGCCTGGCGTTCAAGTTCTATACGCATTTCACCTCCCCGATCCGCCGGTATCCGGACCTGATGGTCCACCGGCTGCTGGCCCAATACCTGGACAACGCCCCGTCCCAGAACAAGGATTATTTCCAGGAGCAGTGCGTCCACGCCTCCGAGCGGGAGGTCATCGCCGCCAATGCCGAGCGTGACAGCATCAAGTACAAGCTGGTCGAGTTCATGCAGGACAAGATCGGCCTGGAGTTCGACGGCCATGTGTCCGGCGTGACGGACTGGGGCATGTATGTGGAGATCGAGCCCACCCAGATCGAGGGCATGGTCTCCCTGCGCGAGATCAAGTCCGATTTCTTTGAATTCGATGAGAAGGGTTACTGCCTGCGCGGCCGCCGTACCGGCCGGATCTTCCGCCTGGGCGACCCGGTCCGCATCCGGGTCAAGATGACCAGCCTGGAACAGCGCCTGCTGGACTATGAACTGGTCGAGGAAGGGTTCGGCACCGGCGATACGGCCGTCGATGAGGGCACCGGTTATTCGGACCGCGACATCGAAATGGATCCCTACCGCTCCGGCGGTTCCCGGAAGGGTTCCGGGCGCAGGGGTCACGACGGCGGCAGCAAAGCCGCGAAGGGCGAGGGTCCCGGCAACAAGGCGGCCCGCAAAGCCAAGGTCAAAGAGGCCATCAAGGCGTCCAAGAAGAAATCCGGTAGAAACAAACGGTAAATCGCAGAAAACGTAATCATATATCATACAACCCTTTAGCTCCTCGTCCTGTAGTAAAAATGCGACATGACGAGGAGCTAAAATGTTATTCTTAGTGATTGCGTGACGCTAATTATGGTGATCAGGGGAACATCTTCTAAAATGAAACGAATGAGGATGGCGGATGGGGTCAAACGGTCGATTTACGGTTTTCACCGGGTAATGGCCGGATTATCGGGAATTCTGATTAAATTTGCAGGATTAACTGCAGATAATTACAATAAGATACCATGAACAGAAAAGTACTTCTCATGATCCTGGACGGCTGGGGTGAAGGCCGCCACGACTATTCCAACGCCATCTGGACCCAGGGCACGCCGAACATCGACGCCCTGCGCGCCAAGTATCCCTACGGCCACCTGCAGGCCTGCGGCGAGTATGTCGGTCTGCCGGACGGACAGATGGGCAACTCCGAGGTCGGCCACATGAACCTGGGCGCCGGCCGGGTCGTTTACCAGGACCTCGTCAAGATCAACATCGCCTGCCGCGAGCACAAGCTCCTCGACAACAAGGAGATCCGCGCCGCTTATGACTATGTCAAGCGCACCGGCAAGAAGCTCCACCTGATGGGTCTCACCTCCCACGGCGGCGTGCACAGCTCCCTGGACCATGTCTATGAATTCCTCCGCGTAGCGAAGGAGGAAGGCCTCGAGAAGGTCTATGTCCATGCCTTCATGGACGGCCGCGACACTGACCCGCGCAGCGGCCTGGGCTTCGTCCAGGAACTCGAGCAGAAGATGGCCGAGACCACCGGCAAGGTCGCCACGGTCTGCGGACGCTTCTATGCGATGGACCGCGACAAGCGCTGGAACCGCGTCAAGGAAGCCTATGACCTGCTCGTCGAAGGCAAGGGTGCCGAGTTCACCTCCGCCACCGCCGGAATCCAGGCCTCTTACGATGCCGATGTCACCGATGAATTCATCAAGCCGATCGTCGTGGTTGACGCCGCCGGCGACCCGATCGCCAAGATCGAGGAAGGCGACGCCGTCATCTTCTACAACTTCCGCAACGACCGCGCCCGCGAGCTGACCAGCGTGCTGACCCAGCACGACATGCCGGAAGAAGGCATGCACACCATCCCGCTGTATTACTGCTGCCTGACCCCGTACGACGCCTCCTTCCAGGGTGTGCACATCCTCTTCGACAAGGAACTCGTGCAGGACACCCTCGGCGAGACCGTCTCCAAGGCCGGCAAGCACCAGCTCCGCATCGCCGAGACCGAGAAATATGCCCATGTGACCTTCTTCTTCAACGGCGGCCGCGAGACCGTGTTCGAGAATGAAGACCGCATCCTGGTCAACTCCCCGAAGGTCCCGACCTACGACCTCCTCCCGCAGATGAGCGCCCCGGAAGTCGCCGAGAAACTGATCGACCAGATCCGCAGCGAGAAGCAGGACATGATCATCCTCAACTTCGCCAACGGTGACATGGTCGGCCACACCGGCGTCTACACCGCCGTGACCCAGACCGTCGCCTGCATCGACAAGCTCGTCGGCCGGGTCGTCGAAGAGGCCATCGCCCACGACTATGTCGTCCTGCTGACCGCGGACCACGGCAACGCCGACTTCGAGGTCAACGCCGACGGCAGCCCGAACACCGCCCACTCCCTCAACACCGTGCAGTTCGTCGTCATCAATGCCGGCGACACCGTGAAACAGGTCAAGGACGGCGCCCTGTGCAATGTGGCCCCGACCATCCTCAAATTGATGGGCATCCCGCAGCCGGCCGCCATGACCGCCGAGCCGCTGATCTAAGCAGGTCTAAAATACTGATAAGCAGGCCGTTCTGTAGAAAATACAGAATGGCCTGTTTAATTTATAGCAGCAAGCGCAGGGACTTTGGCTTAAACGTCGCGGCTTTTTGCGAGATTCATAAAAATACCTTACCTTTGACAAGTTTGAGCCCCCGACCCTATGAAGCGTCCTTTCTTATTTGCCTGCTTACTCCTGTCCCTGACCGCTCTCGTCTCCTGCAACGGGAACAAACAGCTGCGTGATTCCCAGCTCGCCCTGGCCCTGGAACAACTGGACCAAGCCATCGCGGAGAGGCCGCAACAGGAGGTCCGCAAACAAGCCCGGCTCGCTTCCCTGAAAAGTTCCTACCGGGTCGCACGCTCGTGGCAGGACCGCAGCGCCCTGGCCCGTAACATCATCGATGAATACCTTCCCTACAACTTCGACTCCACACGCACCTGGATCACCAACTACCGCAACCTGGCCGAACAGATGAAGCATCCCGAAGGGGTCGCATGGGCCGACATCAAGATGGGGGAAGTCCTGGCCGCCGCCGGCTATTACATGGAGTCCTACACCATCCTCCGGGAAATCCAGAACCCAGACTACCATCGCGAAGAACTACGGCCGGATTATTACTATGCCCTGTTCCGGCTGGCAGACAACATCTCGGAGAATTCCCTCGCCCCGGCCGGTGTCCTGAACATCGGCCCCAGCGAAGCCTATGCGGATACCCTGATGATGGTGTACCCCGCCGGCTCCTACCAATGGAACGAAATGACCATCCGTCGGCTAGCACTGGAAGGCCAGTTCGACGAGGCCCGCCAGGCCAACGCCAAATTTCGGGCATCCCTGGACAAGGATTCCCATGAATACGCCAAGGCCGCCTGGTTCGAGTCGGTCCTGTGCGACTCGCTCGGCCTCGACCGGGAACGGCTTTTATGGGAGATTGAATCCGCGATCGTGGATTTCAAGAACACAGTCAAGGACTACGCCTCTCTCAACCTGGTATGTACGGACCTGCTGGACATTGACATCGACCGGAGTTTCCGGTACGTACGTACAGCCATGGAAGACGCTGTCTTCTACAACGCCAAACTCCGTCCCTGGCAGATTTCCCAGCATCTGACTCAGATCCAGGACGCCTATGAGACGCAGGCGAAGAAGGCGAACCGTCGGCTGGTCCTGTTTACCTGGGTGATTTCCCTGCTGGCCCTGATGCTGATCATCGGCATCGCCATGCTGTTCCAGTCCAACCGCCGGACCATCCGGGCCAAACGGGAAGTGGAGGACCTGGCCAACCAGCTGAAGACCGCCAACGACGACATCCAGCGGTCCAATGCCGACCTGTCCGAATCCAACGGTATCAAGGAACGGTACATCGGCCTGTTCCTCTCCCAGCTTTCGGAAAACATCGACAAGGTCAAATCCATCGAATCCAACGTTATCAAGCAGTTACGCTACGGAAAATCCGACCAGTTGCTGAAGGAAATGCTGGCTTCCACGGCCGTTGAAGAAGAGACCGACGCCTTCTACGACACCTTCGACTCGACCTTCCTCGCCATGTTCCCCGACTTCGTCGACCAGTTCAACAACCTGCTGGAAGAACCGGCCCGCATCATCCTGAAAAAGGATGAAAAGCTCAATACCGAACTCCGGATCTACGCCCTCGTCCGCCTCGGCATCGAGGACTCCAACACCATCGCCGGACTGCTGAAATACTCCGTCCGGACCATCTACAATTACAAGGTCAAACTCCGCAACGCAGCCCGTATCCCGCGCGAGGAATTCGACGAAATGGTGCGGAAAATCGGGTGAAAAACTTCCCTTTCTAAGTACTTTTTTAAACGTTTTAAACTATTTTAAGCCGCTGAAGTTCAGCGGCTTTTATTTTTTCACCCGGTACTTTCCGGTACTTTTTCAGTACCCAATCTCAGAGGGGTACCTTAATTATTTAATTTTGTTTCGGAAAAATCGTTTTACACCATAATTTATAAACCGACTTAATCCAAAAGATGCCTATGTAGAAACCCTTTCAGGAAGAATAACTCGAAAACAAACCGGCCGGTTCCGGCCAAAAACCTATTTATTACCACAGTAGTCTAACAAAATCTATCCAATGAGACATTATTTACAGCTTCTTACTGTTGCAGTGATCATGCTCATCTGCCCCCTCCCGCAGGCTTTCCGTGCCCAGGCGGCGACCTCCCAGGCAGAGCAGGGCCGGATCACCGCCAAAGGTGTGATTCTCGATGCACAGGGCGAGCCGGTCATCGGCGCCTCTGTCTTTGAGAAGGGCAACCAGGGCAATGGTGTCGTAGCGAATGTGGATGGTACCTTCTCCATCTCTGTTCCTGCCGGCGCAACGCTCGTTTTCTCATCCATCGGCTACACCACCCAGGAAGTCGCCGCTTCCGCCAACATGCGCGTGGTCATGTCGGAAGATTCCGAAATGCTTGAAGATGTTGTCGTCGTCGGTTACGGCGTTCAGCGCAAGGAATCCCTGACCGGTGCCGTCACGGCCATCACCTCCGAAGACATCGAGACCACCAAGTCCGAAAACTTCATCAACAACCTCCAGGGTAAGATGCCTGGTCTGTTGATCCGTCAGAAAACCGGTGAGCCGGGTACCTTCGACAACATGATCTCCATCCGTGGCTACGGCACCCCGCTCGTGGTCATCGACGGTGTTACCCGCAATGGTACCTCCGACCTCTCCCAGCTCAATTCCGAAGATATCGAGAGCGTCTCCATCCTGAAGGATGCTTCCGCTGCGATCTACGGTCTGAACGCCGCCAACGGTGTTATCATCGTTACCACCAAGCAGGGTAAGAACGAGCGCGCACGCGTGTCCTATAACAATACCCTCGGCTTCAAGAACCCGACCGGCTTCGAGCGCACGACCGACGCCCTCTCCTACTACGAGCTCAAGAACGAAATGGACCGCAACGTCGGCAAGACTCCGTCCTATTCCGACGAATTCCTCGCCAAGTATCGCAACGGCGAGCCGGGTTATACCGACCATGACTGGCTGTCCCTGTACATGAAGAACTACGCCTTCCAGCAGAACCACAACCTGACGGTCCGCGGCGGCTCCGATACCGTCCGTTACTTCGTCTCCCTCGGTTACAACGAGGACAACGGTCTGCTCCGCAGCGGCATCCAGTACTTCAAGCGTTACAACTTCCGCACGAACCTTACCGCCGACCTGACCAAGAACCTGCAGCTCGCCGTCAATATCAACGGCCGCTGGACCGAACAGCGTCAGCCGCGTGAAGACTTCATGTGGACCTACAAGACCCTCCTCGTCAACGAGCGCGGTGTCGGTCCGTTCGCCATCGATGCCAACGGTAATGAGATTGCCGGCCACTATGCCTACATCCAGCCGGAAGGCAAGAATGCCGCCGCCCTCGTGGATCCGGACGGTGACGGTTACCGCCGCACCCGTGGTCTGAACTATCAGACCAGCATGGAACTCACCTACAAGGCTCCGTTCCTGAAGGGTCTCACCCTCTCCGCCTTGATGTCCTACGACGGTTCCAACTCCAACTACGACTCCCTGCAGAAGTCCTATCAGCTCTACGACTACTACACGGATGCCAAGTCCTCCGTCTTCGGCAGCGACAGCTATTCCAACACGCTCCGCCTGTACCAGAAGATCTACGGCCGTCTCCAGGCAAACTACACCAAGAAGATCCAGGACCACACCATTACGGCTACCGTCGTCGGCGAAGCTTCCGCCACCCGTGACGACAACCTTTCCGGCGGCCGTCAGTTCGCCGGTCTGTACACCCACAACATCATCGACATGGGTAACAGCTCCACAGCTTCCAACTCCGGTTCCCGCAGCTTCGCCCGCCTGGCCGCTTACCTGGGCCGTCTGAACTATGACTACAAGGGCAAGTACCTCGTCGAGGCCGTCGCCCGTTACGATGGTTCCTACCGCTATGCCCCTTCCAAGCGCTGGGCATTCTTCCCGTCCGCTTCCATCGGCTGGCGTGTCAGCGAAGAGCCTTGGATGAAAGAACTCGTCCCGGTCCTGAACAACCTCAAGATCCGTGCTTCCTACGGTAAGTCCGGTATGGATACCGGTAACGCCTGGGAGTATGTCCGCGCATACAGCGCCAGCGCCAACAACGGTATGACCTTTGACGGAACCACGCTGACTCCGGGTATGACCGCTCCGGGCGTCGTCAACGACAACCTGACCTGGGTCACCTCCATCATCTCTAACCTCGGTGTTGACTTTGAACTTTGGAGAGGCAAACTCGGCGGTACGTTCGAACTCTTCCAGCGGAAGAATGAAGGCACTCTCGGCAACTCCCTCGCCGTGATTCCGAACACCTTCGGCGCTTCCTTCCCGCAGGAGAACCTCTACTCCAACAAGAACTTCGGTTTCGAGTTCTCCCTGTACCACACCAACCAGGTCTCCCGTGACTTCAGCTACACGGTGTCCGGCAACTTCACCTATGCCCGCAGCATGAACCTGCATGTCACCAACAACGACCCGACTTCCCAGTTCAACACCTGGACGAGCCGTACCGAGAATCGTTATCAGGGTTACACCTGGTTCTTCGACTATGACGGCCAGTTCACCGACATCAAGGAATACGAGACCGCTCCGCTCTACGGCGGCAGCAACGGTAACTCCCTGATGCTCCCGGGTTCCTACCGCCTGACTGACCTCAACGGTGACGGCCGGATCAGCAACGACGACCGCCGCGTCCAGAAGTGGACCCGCGGTACCAACCCGCCGATCCAGTACGGTTTCAACGTCACCCTCAACTACAAGCAGTTCGACCTGAGCATGGTCTGGCAGGGTGCTTCCGGCTACTACATCCAGTACTCCAACAACGATATCTGGGGCTACGGCCGTTATCCTACCACCTTCAAGAAGTTCGAGGACCGCTGGCATACCGCCAACGTGACCGACGACCCGTTCGACCCGGCCACCAAGTGGGTCAGCGGCTTCTATCCGGCCCTGAAGACCTACGGTCATGCCGGTACCTATGATATGGGTAACAACGGCGGTACGGGCAACACCATGATCGACATCTGGAACCCGGATGCCACCTACCTGCGTCTGAAGACCCTCGAAATCGGCTACACCGTTCCGAAGACCGTTCTCAGCAAGGTGGGCATCAGCAACGCCCGCATCTACCTCAACGGATTCAACCTCCTCACCTTCTGCAACAAGTTGCTCAAACAGGCTGACCCGGAACGTGAAGAGCGCGACTGGAGCGCCGGTCTGGCCTATCCGCTGATGCGTTCTTATAACATTGGTGTCAACATCACATTCTAATGAAGGAAGAACAATGAAAAAGATATTTTATCCGATTATTTCGCTCGTTGCCGTCCTCGGTCTTGCCGGCTGCACGGATTGGCTGGAGCAGGAGTCCCTCACCAAGGTCTCCGAAGATGTGCTGACTTCTTCCGAAGGTGGTATCATGCAGCTTGTCGCCAAGATGTACAACATCACGCCGATGGAAGACTTCCGCTACCGTCCGAATGCCGGTTACCACCAGTATGACTGGGCAGGCGGCGCCGGCGACATGCAGATGGTCGACATGTACACGCAGTATTCCTGCCGTTCCGATGGTTTCGGTATCAACTTCACCACTAACCACTGGTCGACCTACTACACGAACATCCGCCAGGTCAACCTGTACCTCGAGACCATCGAGAAAGCCAAGAACGACGGCGTCATCACCGAGGATGCAGCGGCCCGTTATGCAGCGGAAGGCTATTTCACCCGCGCATACATTTATATGTCCCTCGCCCGCCGTTACGGCGGCGTCCCGATCATCGACCGGGTCCAGGATAATGACTATATCCCGGGCGGTGACGGCTCTGAACTGCTCGTCCCCCGTTCCACGGAGAAAGCGACCTGGGAGTTTATCCTGGCCGACTGCGACAAGGCTGCAGCAGGCCTTCCTGAGAGCGTTTCCGACTATCGCGCCACCAAGTGGGCGGCCCTCGCCCTCAAAGCCCGCGCTGCCCTGTATGCCGCTTCCATCGCGAAGTACAGCGGCAAGTACACCATGGCCGGCGAAGCCGTCAGCCAGGGACTGGTCAGCATGAGCTCATCCGATGCCAATGCTTTCTATAAGGCTTGCATCGATGCCTGCGACAAAATCATCAGCAAGTCCGGCAAGAAACTCATGGGCGGCGCCCAGACCGATCCGGCCAAGGCTGCCGAAGTATACCAGAACATCTTCATGCACCCGGAAGCTGCCGGTGACGAAGTCATCTTCAGCCGTGCCTATCTCGACGGTACCGTCCTCTGGGGCCAGGGCCACTGCATGGATATCTACTTCAGCCCTGCGCAGAAGAACCCGGGCTTCCACAAGTATGCCCGCTGGAGCGTCACCTCCGAACTCGTCGACCTCTATGAGGACTACACCGACGACGGAACCGGCAAGAGCGCCCCGATCAAGACCCGCACCGACGGAAACGAGAAAGCGATCTTCCGCAATGTCAACGCCAACGAAGATGTCGTCACGACCAGCTTCATCAAGTATGACAAAGTGACCGATCCGTTCAAGGACAAGGACGCCCGTCTGCGCGCCACCGTGATCACCCCGGGTGCCGAATATGCCGGCCAGGAGATCACGATGCAGGGCGGTATGATCAAGACCGACGGCAAGGCCTACATCTATCAGAAGACCACTGAGGAAGTGGGAGGCAAGACCTATTACTCCTATGGCGGCGAGTCCAAGGCCATCGACTACTCCGGTTTCGACGGAGCGGGCGGCGACTCCGACAACTGCTCCATCTCCACCACCGGGTTCTCCATCCGCAAGTTCCTCGCGGAAGACAACATGCCGGCCGGTGTCCAGGCTTCCTCCACCACCACCTGGATTGACATGCGTCTGGCCGAGGTTTACCTCGACTATGCAGAGGCTGTCGTCGAATCCGGTCAGGGTGACAAGACCAAGGCTGCCAAGTACCTGAACGACATCCGTCACCGCGCCGCCCACAAGGACAACATCCCGCTGACGCTGGAGAACGTCCTGAAAGAGCGCACGGTCGAACTCTTCGGCGAAGGCCAGATCTATTGGGACAACATGCGCCGCCGCAACATGCACGAGCTCTGGAACTCCTCCTCCCGCCACGGCATCATGCCGGTCCTCGACCTGCGTGGCGGCAGCCCGAAGTACGTCTTCGTCCGCATCAACCAGAAGAACGACGAGACTTCTCCGAAGACCTTCGACCAGGTATCTTACTACCTGAGCATCCCTGGCCGCGATGTCAACAAGCTCGTCCAGAACCCGGGTTATTAACAGATAATCTTTTTGCCACATGAAAAAAGTATTGTTAGCTGCAGCGAGCATCCTTTTCCTGCTCACTTCCTGCAAACTCGATAACTACGACGGCCCGAACGCCAAGGTCCACGGTAAGATTCTCGATGAGAAGACCGGCGAACTGGTCGGCACCGATATCCAGAACGGTTCCCAGCTGATGGTCTATGAGCAGGGCTACGCCGCTGCGGAGACCCACTCCAACGGCCAGACCTGGGTCATCAAGAACACCGGCGAGTACCGGAATGACCTGGTCTTCGCCGCCCGTTACGAAGTCATTTTCCAGAATGGCAACTTCTACGGTTTCACCGACTTCATGGATGTGAAGAAGGGCGACAACGAAATCGACTGGAAAGTTACCCCTTACCTGCGCGTCAAGGATTGCTCCATCACCAAGAGCGGCAACATCGTCACGGCGAAGTTCAAACTCGAAGGCGGCAAGGGTAACGAAGGTGTCAAGGAGGTCCGCCTGTTCGCGTTCTCCGACATCTGGGTCGGCAACTATGTCAAGTTCGCCATCGAAGGCGGCACGGACAAGATCACCTACGGTGTCAAGGACGACGACGGTAACATCCCGAACCCGGTCGTAACGGTCGATCCTTCCAAGGAGTACACCCTGACCATCGATACCAGCAAGAACAAATCGTTCTTCAAGTACAGCGGCAAGAACTATTACTTCCGCGTCGGTGCCCAGGCCCAGGTCTCCGGAGCCGGTACGATCCGTCACAACTACTCTGAACTCGTAACCATCCAGTTCTAATACACTTATGTCCCGTGCGGACCCGGCAACGAGCCGGGTCCGCAGGGGATTTTTCTTATCTCAGGACGGTCTGAGGACCGTCTTGAACGCTAGTTTTGCCTTAAAACCTTTCCAGCGATGAAAAAAATCCTCAGTTCCATCGTATTGCTTTGGATGGCCTGTGCATCCGTCTTTGCGGCGAAGGTGCCTGCCTCCCACTCTGTGTACACCCTCCGTCCGGAAGATCCCGAAGCCATTTTCTTCACCCCCGAGAATTACGGTTTCAAGGCAGACGGCAAATCCGACGTCACGGCTGCCTTGCAGCAGGCCATCAACGACGTCAAGATCAAATACAATTTCGGCATCCTGTACATCCCGGAAGGCGAATACAGGATCACCAAGACCGTGACGATCCCCAGCAACATCCGCGTGATCGGCTACGGCAAGAAGCGCCCTGTCATCTACCTGGCGGACAATACTCCGGGCTACCAGACCGAGCGCAACTACATGATCTGGTTCACGGGAGGGCTCGCCCGTGAGGGACAGCGTCCCTCCGACGCGGGTGCGGGTACCTTCTACAGCGCGATTTCCAACGTGGACATCCGCATCGGGAAGGGCAATCCCCAGGCCGTGGGTATCCAGAGCCACTTCGCCCAGCACAGTTTCCTCAGCCACATTGATTTCCAGCTGGCTCCCGATGCACTGGCGGGCGTCTGGAACCTCGGCAACGAAGTCGAAGACCTGCGCTTCTTCGGCGGACAGTACGGCATCATTTCCAGCCGCCCGTCCCCGAGCTGGCCGGTCATGGTCGTGGATACCTATTTCGAAGGCCAGAAGAAAGCGGCCGTCCTGGGCAAGGACCTCGGCGCCGCCTTCGTCGGCATGCATGTCAAGAACGTGCCGGTCGCCTATGAAAGCGACGACAACACCCGCGACATCGTCTATATCGAAAAAGCCCTCTTTGAGAATGTCTCCGACGCGGCCGTCAAGATCGCCGTCGAAGGGATTCCGACGAACCTGGTCAACCTCCAGGACGTTACCTGCAGCAACGTCCCGGTTGCCGTGTACTACAAACCCAGCCAAAAGGCCGTTGCCGGCAAGGGCAAGGCCTACAACATCAAGCATTTTACCTACGGCATGACCTACGCTTCCGCCGATGCGGAACCGTCCATCCGCGAGGAATGCGAAATCAACCCCATCGCCAAGGCTCCCACTTCGCTGGCCAAGGACCTGCGCGCCCTTCCGGGCATGGAGACCTGGGTCAGCGTCAAGAAATACGGTGCCAAGGGTGACGGCGTTACCGACGATACCGAGGCCTTCGAGAAAGCCATCGCCGAAAACGAGGTGGTCTACGTCCCGACGGGCTGGTACCGCCTGACCCGCACCCTCAAGCTCGGTCCCAAGACCAAGCTCATCGGCCTGCACACCTACGCCTCCCAGTTCGTCCTGACCGAGAGCGAGCCCGCGTTCAGCGGCTTCGGCAGCCCGGTCCCGATGGTCGAATCCTACCCGGGCGGCGACAACATCTTCAACGGCATCGGCATCTTCTCCGGTGCTTACAACTACCGCGCGGTCGGCCTGAAATGGCAGTCCGGCGCCGAGTCCTACCTGAATGACGTCAAATTCGTCGGCGGCCACGGCACCCTGCGCAAGCCGGTCCCGGTCGACCCGAACGCAGCCCCCCGCACGGGTGGTTTCAACATGCGCGGCTTCGCCCGCACCCCGAGCTCCCCGACCGCCCCGGTCTATATCCAGGGCAAGGACCAGGCCTGGGACAACCAGTACTGGAGCTTCTGGATCACCAACGGCGGTGGCGGCACCATCAAGGACGTCTGGTCGGCGGATACCTATGCCGCGGCCGGTGTGTACATCAGCGAGACCCAGACCCCGGGCCGCATCTACTGCATGTCCCTGGAGCATCACGTCCGCAGCGAAATGCGCATGACCAACGTCGCCAACTGGAAGATCTATTGCCTCCAGTTCGAGGAGGAAGGCACCGAAGGTCCCGACTGCCTCAACATGGAGATGACCAAGTGTCACGACATCAGCTTCATGAACCTGTGGATGTACCGCGTGATCCGCGTACAGACCCCGAAGCACTACGGCTTCCGCATCTGGGACAGCAAGGACATCCATGTCAACAACATGTCCAGCTACACCCAGATCGTCCCGATCCTGGAAAGCCCGCTCTACGATGTCAACAAGGACATCGCCGTTCCGACCTGGAACATCGTCAAGCTCGACATCACCGGAAACGAGGCTTCCCGCCGCGACACCCCGTCCAAGCTTTTCGAGCCGGTCAAGCTGGCCGACGGCTTTGAACTCGCCGCCGGCGCCACCGCCGACAGCAAGGGCAACGTCTACTTCAGCGAGCACCGCATGAAGCGCGTCTACAAGTGGGATGCCGAGACCCGGAAACTGGGCTTCGTGGCCGACTTCCCGTGGAAGCCGCTCGCCCTCGCGACCGATACCCAGGACAACCTGCTGGCCATCGTCCGCTACGATCCGCAGCCGGGCCTGATGATCGACGGCAAACAGGAGACCGTTCCGGTCCTGGCCGACGACAACCCGGACTACAGCGGCTGGGGCAACGGCGGCTGGACGGTCCGCGTCTGGTCCATCGATCCGGACAAGGGTGAAAGCACCTTCACCGCCCTCCCGCTGGTCAAGTCCTCCAGCCTGCGCGGCATTGAGCGCGTCTGGCATCCCGGTGCCCGCCGCCGTCCCGACTTCCAGGCAATCGCCGAGAACATGCCGGAGAACAGCTACCTCGCTACCGACGGCAAGACATCCATCCCGGAGACCTTCGACCTCTTCCGCTGCAGCGCCGTGTTCCCGGTCACTCCGAACCAGAAACAGGACGTCTATGTCGGCGATGAGCTGAACCGCACCTCCGTAGCCTTCACGGTCAACGCCGACGGTTCCCTCAAGCAGAAAGGCATCTTCGCCCCGTTCTCGCAGTATTGCACCATCGCGGATGCCCAAGGCAACGTCTACATCGCGGACGGCGATGTCGCCATCTTCGACAAGGACGGCAAGGCCATCCGCCGCATCCACATGGAGGACCGTCCGATCTCGCTCGCCATCGGCGGCAAGGCCAAGGACATCCTCTTCATCACGACTTCCCGCGGCCTCTATGCTGCCCGGATCAAATAAAACCGCAACCACCACAACTGAATTATTATATACAAAACGAACATGAAAAGATTCTTTTCACTGCTCACGATCCTGCTGCTCGGCACCCTGACCGCGGGTGCCGTCCAGCAGCAATCGGTCTACACCCAGAAGCCGGATGATCCCGAGGCCCTGTTTTTCACCCCGGAGAACTTCCCCGGCATCACCGCCGACGGCAAGACCGATGTCTCCGAGGCGCTTCAGGCAGCCATCAACCGTGTCAAGACGGAACAGGCATTCGGTATCCTCTTCGTTCCCGAAGGCAAATACCGCATCAGCCGCACCATCTACATCCCGGGTGCCGTCCGCGTGATCGGCTACGGCCAGAAACGTCCGGAATTCATCCTTTCCAAGAACTCCCCCGGTTTCGCCGACGAACATCCCAACGACAAGGGCAAGAGCAAATACATGTTCTGGTTCACCGGCGGTATCGTCTCGGACGAGAACCGCGTCGGTGACGCCGGTGCCGGCACCTTCTACAGCTGCATGTCCAACATCGACATCCGCATCGAAGACGGCAACCCGCAGGCAGTCGCCCTGCGCACCCACTTCGCCCAGCACAGTTTCGTCAGCTACATGACGATCAACATCGGCAAGGGCAAGGCCGGTCTTTTCGATGTCGGCAACGAGATGGAGAACATCGCCTTCATCGGCGGTGAATACGGCATCTTCTCGACCAAGGCCTCCCCGGGCTGGCAGGTCATGATGGCCGACTGCTATTTCGAAGGCCAGCGCAAGGCCGCCATCTACGCCCAGGAAGCCGGTCTGGCGATCGTCAACCTCCAGGCGAAGAATGTCCCGACCGTCTATGAGATCCAGGAAGGCTTCAACGACCGCGTCTTCATGGAGAACTGCCGCTTCGAGAACGTCACCGGTCCGGCCATCGTCATCGCAACCGAGAACAATTCCAACACAGACGTGACCCTGCGCAACATCGTCTGCAGCAAGGTCCCCGTACTGGTCAAATACCTCCGCACCGGCGAGCAGACCAAGGTCGCGGACAAGATCTATTGCGTCAAGTCCTTCAACCACGGTCTCCAGATGGCTTCCCTGACGGACACCCCGGCCTACAGGACCGACATGGACATCGTTCCACTGGCCGCCCTCCCGGCCGTCCTGAAGAACGATATTCCGCAGCTTCCGGGCATGGCAACCTGGATCAACGTCCGTGACTACGGCGCCAAGGGCGACGGCAAGACCGATGACACCCAGGCCATCCGCCGGGCCATGGCCGCCGGCGACAACGTGTACTTCCCTACCGGCTGGTACATCGTCACCGAAACCATCAAGATGAACCGCAACACCAAGTTCATCGGCCTGCATCCCTTCGCCACGCAGCTCAAGCTCCTCGAGAGCACGCCGGCCTTCAGCTCCTTCGGCGCCCCGGCCGCGATCCTCGAGTCCTCCGAGGGCGGACAGAACTTCCTGAACGGCATCGGCATCAACACCGGCGCCTTCAACTACCGCGCAGTCGGCGTCAAGTGGATGGCCGGCGCGGATTCCTACATGAATGACGTCAAGTATGTCGGCGGACACGGCACCATGCGCAAACCGACCCCTGCCCCGCAGGGCGGCCAGCAGAACCGTGGCGGCGCCCGTCCCGGTGGCGCTTCGAACGTCAGCACCCCGGAGAACCCGGTGCGTGCCGCGGGCTTCGACAACGCCTGGGACAACCAGCACTGGAGCCTGTGGGTCAACCACGGCGGCGGTACCTTCAAGGACATCTGGACCGCCAACACCTACGCCACCAACGGCTTCCTCGCCACGGACACCGATGTGCCGGCCCGCATCTATGCGATGAGCATCGAGCACCATGTCCGCAGCGAAGTGCGCCTGCGCAACGTCGCCAACTGGAAGATCTACTGCATGCAGACCGAGGAAGAGAGCGTCGAGAGCAAGGAATGCCAACCGATCGAGATGGACGACTGCCGCGACATCCGCTTCGCCGAACTCTACATGTTCCGCGTGATCCGTTTCAACTGGCCGTACCACAGCTCCGTACGCATGCGCGGCTGCAGCGACATCGAATTCCTGAACGTCCACAACTTCGGCCAGGTCAAGTACTCCAACGACATCGCGATTTATGACCAGGCCAAGGAAATCGAGGTCCGGCCGTGGGAATTCGCCCGCCTGACCGTGACCGGAAACGAGGCTTCCACCTTTGCCCGGACCAGCAGCACCGGCACCGCCACCAAGATCGCCGGCGACCTGGAATTCGCCGAGGGCGTCGCCTACGACAGCAAGGGCAACCTGTACTTCTGCGACCACCGGCTCCGCCGCGTCTGGCAGTGGTCCCCGGAGAAGGGGCTCAAACTCCTGGCCGATTTCCCGTGGAAACCGAACAATGTGGCCGTCGATACGAAGGACAACGTCATCGTGACCTTCCGCTATGACCGCCAGCCCGGCTTCGCCGCTGACCCGATCACCGTCCAGACCCTGCCCGATGCGTCCGGCACCTCCTTCAGCGGCTGGGGCAACTCCGGCTTCGCCACCCTTGCCTACGCTATCGACCCGGAGGACCCGGAGAACAGCATCCGCCTGCTCGACCTCGTCCCGATGGGCAGCGTGGCCAACGTGGCCAAGGCCCTCTATCCGTCCAACCGCTGGCGCGACTTCCATGACTTCTGGACGAACGTCGTGTTCCGCCCGGAGAAGTGCTTCCTCGCCCCCGACGGACGCACCATCATCCCGCAGCAGTACGATCTGGTCCGCAGCACCTCGCTGATCGAGGCGGTTCCGGGAGGGCGGGTCTTCCTCTCCGACGACTATGACCGCCGCGTCGTTTCGGCCGCCGTGGCCGCCGACGGTTCCCTCTCCGATCCGAAAATCTTCGTGGAGCGCGGTGAATTCGGCGTCGCCACTGATGCGGCCGGCAACGTCTATGTCGCTGACGGAGAAGTCCTTGTCTATGGTCCCGATGGCTCTTACAAACGCACCATCCGCGTACCTGAGCGTCCAGCATCCCTGACGGTTGTCGGCAGCAAACTCTACATCACCGCCCGCAGCGGCGTCTATGTCCATGAAATTTAAACGCTAAAAACCGATAACAAAACCACTGATATGAACAACCGAATGTTCCTATCCCTTCTCTGCGCGGGAGCCATGGTGCTGGGTCTTTCCCAGCCGGCTTCCGCCCAGTTGAAGGTCACGGAAGGCACGGAGACCATCCCTACATATGTGCCGACGGCCCCGAACCCGATGCCGCGCTTCTATGAGGGTGCGAACCACCAGGGCGTCCAGCGCCGCATGTACCCCTATGCCTTCGACAACGGCCTGACCATGAACAAGCAGGACGTCGACTACGACATGGTATTTGTCGAGAACGACTACGTCCGCATGGCCATCGCCCCGCAGCAGGGCGGCCGTATCTATTATGCCTATGACAAGACCAACGGCTACAACTGGTTCTACCACAACGCCGTCGTCAAGCCGTCCCTGATCGGTATGGTGGGTAACTGGCGGTCCGGTTCCCTGGCCTGGGGCTATCCCCACCACCACGGTCCGACCACCGTCGAGAACATGGAGTACATCATCGAGAAGCACGAGGACGGCAGCCAGACCGTCTGGATCAACTCCCAGGAGCGGCTGCAGCGCGCCAACGTGCTGATTGGCTACACCGTATGGCCGGATGCTTCCCTCGTGGAAATGACCATCGTCCCGCGCAACCCCACGGAAGTGACCAACTCCTTCCTCTTCTGGGCCAATCCGGCCGTCCGTTGCGACGAGAATTACCAGGTTATCTTCCCGCCGAGCGTGAAATATGTCACCTACCACGGCAAGAACAGCATGACCTCCTGGCCGATCGCTGACAGCTATTTCAACCGCCACAACTACACCGGCCTGGATATCAGCCGCTGGGTCAACACCGAGACCTCCGTATCCTTCTTCTCCTGGGATCCGCGCGAGGACTATTTCGGCGGCTATGACCACCGCCTGAAAGCCGGTACCGCATGGGTGGGCAACCACTATGTCAGCCCGGGCATGAAATACTGGGCCGACGGCAACAACCCGAGCGGTCTGAAGACCAATGAAGGCCTGACCGACGATTCCGGCCGCTACATCGAACTGATGGCCGGTTTCTATACCGACAACCAGCCGGACTACAGCTGGCTCCAGCCGTATGAGACCAAGAAGGGTACCATGGTCTGGTTCCCGATCCGCGACCTGGACGGCCTGATCTATGCCAACCGCGCCGGTGCGATGAACTACTTCCTGGACGGCACCAAGCTCGATGTCCGCCTCAACACCACCCGCGCCCACAAGGCCGCCCGCCTGAGCGTGACCGCCGGCGGCAAGGAAGTCTTCACCCGCACGCTGTCCATCAGCCCGGCCGAGCCGCGCAAGGTCGACGTGACCCTGCCCGCCGGCACCAAGGAGCAGGACCTGGACATCCTCCTGTATGCCGACAACGGCGACCTGCTCTACCATTATGCCCCCGCCGAGCACCCGGAGCCGGACTATGACCGTCCCGAGCCGCTGACCTCCTACAAGCAGCCCGCCGAGATCGAAAGCGTCGAGGAACTCTACCTCACCGGCCTGCGCATCGACCAGTTCCACAGCACGATGGATCCGATGCCGTACTTCGAGGAAGCCCTCCGCCGCGACCCGGGCAACGCCCAGGTCAACAACCAGCTCGGCCTCATGGCCTACAAGGACCAGAACTGGGAGAAGGCCGAAGCCTACTTCCGCAAGGCCGTCGAGCGTGTCACCATGCGTTACACCCGTCCGCGCGACTGCGAGTCCCTCTACTACCTCGGCCTGACCCTCCGCAAGCTGGGCCGCACCGAGGAGGCCTATGACATGCTCTACCGCGCCTCCTGGGATGCCGACTGGCACACCGCCTCCTACCTGCAGCTCGCCCAGATCGACTGCGAGCGCGAGGATTGGGAGAACGCCCTCGACCATGTCGAACGCAGCATCTCTACCAACACCGAGAACCTGATTTCCCTGAACCTCAAGGGCTTCATCCTCCGCAAGATGGGCCGTAACGCCGAAGCTGCCGCCTTCCTGCAGGAAGTCCTCGGCAAGCACAAGATCGACCACATGGCCCTGAACGAACTCGGTATCCTCGGCCGCGGCAACCAAACCGAACTGGACCGCTGGATGCGCGACGATCCCCAGGCCTACCTCGAACTGGCTTCCTACTACATCAACGCCGGTGCCTATCCGGAAGCCTCCGCTGTCGTCAAACGCATCGCCGACAAGGGCTGCACCTACCCGATGGTCTTCTACGCCCTCGGTTACTGCGCCGAAATGACCGGTGACAAGGATGCCGCCGCTTCCTGGTACAAGAAGGGCTCCCAGGCTCCGCATACCTATTGCTATCCGTTCCGTCCGGAAGAGGCCGACATGCTCCGCCATGCCATCGCCGCCGATCCGAAGGACGCCAAGGCCCTGTACTACCTGGGCAACCTCCGCTATGAGCACAATCCCGAAGAAGCCGTCGCCCTGTGGGAGAAATCCCGCGACCTGGATCCTTCCTTCTACATCGTCCACCGCAACCTGGCTCTCGCCTACCGCGACATCGACCGCGACTATCCGAAGGCCCTCGAGAGCATCCGCAAGGCCGTCTCCTGCAACGCCGACGACCCGCGCCTGCTGTTTGAGACCGATGTCATCAACGACCTCAACGGCAAGAGCGCCAAGGAGAAATATGACTTCCTCATCGCCAACCGCAAGACCGCGGTCAAGCACTATGAGACCCTCCTCCGCCTGATTACCCGTGCGGTGGAGAACGGAAAGTATGACGAAGCCCTCAACCTGCTGGACAACAACGACATCGTCGAGTCTGAAGGCGCCCGCGAGAAGCAGTCTGACTACCTCAACAGCTACGCCCTCAAGACTTGGGACCTGCTCCAGAAGAACCGGGGCAAGCAAGCCAAGGACGTCATCCAGAAGGCCCTCGACTATCCGGTCGGCCTGTATGGCCGTGCCCAGTTCTCCCAGCTGTACTACCTGGCCGGCCTGGCCCGCCAGAAAGCGGGTGACTCCGCCGGAGCCAAGGAATTCTTCACCAAGGCCGTCAACGATGTCGAACGGGGAACCGGCGCCGACCGCCAGTATGAGTACTGGACCGGTCTGGCCCAGCAGGCCCTCGGCGACAACGCCGCTGCCCAGGAGACCTTCCGCGGCATGACCGCCTCCGCCAATGAAGGCAATGTCATCAACGGCCAGTTCGGCGGCCGCGTCACGAACGCAGCCCGACAGGCCCAGAACGAGATGAACGCCGGTCTCGGCTACCTCGGCCTCGGCGACAAGGCCAATGCCAAGCAGCACCTGAGCAAGGCCCTCGAGCTGAACTCCGGCAACATCTGGGCAAAGAAGATGCTTGAATCCATCAAATAAGACCTTTAACCATGAAACGCATTCTCCTCGCTTTCGCTGCCGCCCTGCTCCTGCTGACAGGTTGCGGCCCGAAGAAGGCCCAGTTCACCTTCGACGGCAGCAAGGAAATGTCCGGCACCAAGTTCGCCATCAAGGACATCAACCCGAACCTGCCCGCTGACTGGGACGACTACAATTTCGTCATCCTCGAGTACAAGATCGGGACGGCCCAGCGTTTCCAGCTCGGTTTCACCACCGACTGGGGCTATAACGAGCTCCGCGTCATGAGCTATGTCCCGAACGCCTGGAACCGGCTCGCCATTCCGCTGAAATACTTCACCCAGCTGCCGGATCCGGCCCACGACCTGGCCGCCACCTTCAACCACGCCCGCTACACGGGCTGGATCAACCTGGGCGGCAAGCGCGGCCCCATGCACGGAGTCGACTCGGTCGGTGTCCGCATCCGCCGGGCCATCGGCACTCCGTCCATCGAGATCCGCAACATCGAACTGGCTGTCGAAGATCCGGGTGACGTTTATATGGAAGAAATCCCCGCCTTCGACGAATTCGGCCAGTCCAACCTGGTAGACTGGCCGGGCAAGGCCCACTCGCTGGCCGACCTGGAGGCCGACTGGCGGGCGGAAGAGGCCGAACCGGTCTCCACCGATGCCTACAATTACTCCAAGTTCGGCGGCTACAAGCAGAAACAGGTCAAGGCGACCGGTTATTTCCGCACCGAGAAGATCGACGGCCGCTGGTGGCTCGTCGACCCGGAAGGCTACCTTTTCCTGTCGGTCGGTGTCGACTGTGTCAACTATGGCAACGGCGGCGAACTCCGGGACTATGACAAGCGCCCGAACATGTACAAGGAGGTTCCTTCCGACGAGGTCATGGCGATCCTCTCCCCGCGTCCGGCCAATGCCCAGGCCCGTCCGGGCATGCCGCAGCGCCGTCCCCAGCCGAACTTCGGCATGTGGAACCAGTACCGCCGCTATGGCGAGAACTTCCGTGAGAAAGCCCGCGAAATGGTCATCAACCGCATGGACAAGTGGGGCCTGAACACCATCGCCAACTGGTCCAGCGCCGAAATTTACGGCATGAACCGGAAGGCCTTTATCCTCCAGATGGGCGGCCTCGGCATGGAACGCGACCTGATGGGCCTGTGCGACATCTACCGGCCGGACTACATCGAGGGCCTGGAGCGCAGCATCTCCGCCACCGTCCAGCGCAACCTCAAGAACCCCTGGCTGATTGGTTACTTCGTCGCCAATGAACCGGCCTGGCTCAACGAGGAAGTCCGCCTGTGCCAGCTGATCCTTGACGGCCCCGAGCGTCCGATCCAGAAGGAACTCAAGGCCTACCTGGCCAAGAACGGCGACACCGAGGCCAACCGCCGCGCCTTCATCGTCCACAGCTTCGACATTTTCCTGCATGATGTCAACCGCATCTTCAAGAAATACGATCCGAACCACCTGAATATGGGTATCCGCTTCGGCGACCCGGACGGCGTGGGCGAAGATGTCCTGAAGGCTTGCGCCACCGCATTCGACGTGTTCAGTTTCAACTGCTACATGGAAGTGCCGCTGGCCTCCATGATGGACCGCGCCATGGAGATCATGGACCTGCCGATGATCATCGGCGAATATCACTTCGGCACCGTGGACCACGGCCTGGCCCAGTCGCTCTGGCAGGTGGAAGACCAGCAGCAGCGCGGCGTCGCCTACCGCTACTACACCGAGAATGCCTATGCCCATCCGGCCCTGGTCGGTACCGGCTACTTCCAATGGTGCGACCAGCCGATGTCCGGCCGCAATGACGGTGAGAACTACAACTGCGGCCTGATCGACGTGACCGACCGTCCGTACAAGGAGCAGGTAGAGGCCATGATGGAGACCGCCAAGGTCCTCTATGATGTCCACTCCGGCGTCAAGACCCCGTATGCCGAGCGTGCCCGTAACACCCGCGGTCATGGCAGCGTTCCGGATCTCTGGAATGAATAAATGATTGATAATGAAAAAGGTTGTATTTTCTATCCTGTGTATTTTCATCTGCGCGGCCGCGTCCGCGCAGGTGAAATTCCAGCGTAATGCCGGTGGTTGGGAACTTCTCATCGACGGCCAGCCCACCTACATCAAGGGCGTGGGCGGAACCAACAAGATGGACGTTGCCAAGGCTGCGGGCGCGAATGCCTGCCGGACCTGGAGCGGCAATGTCGCCGGGGTGCAACGCACCTTGGAACAGGCCCGCGCCAACGGCATGTACATCATGCAGGGCATCGGGCTGACCAAGGATCCGAAGATGTACCAGAACGAAGAGTACAAGAACCGGCTCCGCAAGGAAGTCCGCGAACTCGCCGAAGCCTTCAAGGATGACAAGAACATCATCATGTGGGGTATCGGCAACGAGATCGAGCTGAACGACGACACTCCGGGCGTCGCCTGGGAATTCGTCAACGAACTCTCCGAGATCATCAAGAGCATCGACAAGCGTCATGCAACCTCCACGGTCATCACCTACAACCAGAAGAGCCTCAATCAGGTAGCCAAATACTGCCCGTCCCTGGACTTTGTCGGCATCAACTGCTACGGCGGCATCCAATCCCTTCGCAACATGGTCGAGAAATCCGACTGGAAGGGACCGTACCTGGTCACTGAATGGGGCCCGACCGGCTGGTGGGAGTGCAAGAAGACCGCCTGGGGCGCCCCGATCGAGCAGTCCAGCGAAGAGAAACGCCTCTGCTATGAAGAGCGTTACAACATCATCCAGTCCGACCCGGCCTGCGTAGGTTCCTTCGTCTTCCTGTGGGGCCAGAAGGAAGAGCGCACCCCGACCTGGTTCTGCATGTTCACCGAATCCAACGTCGAGGGCCTCCCGCTCAAGGGCGAGAAAGCCGCCACGGTGGAAGGCATGGAACGCGTCTGGACCGGCAAGGAGCCGTCCCAGACCGCACCGCTCATCTCTTCGATGACGGCAGGCGGTAAGTCCGTCCTCCAGGACCCGACCTTCACCGCCGGCAAGAAGATCAAGGTCAAGGCGGCAGTCAAGGACCGTGAGAACAAGAAGCTGACCTATGTCTGGGAAGTCCTCAAGGAAGCCACCATCACCGCGACGGGCGGCGCCTATGAGCCGCGTCCGGACCGCGTCGGGGAGGTTGTCACGACCACGAAACCGACCCTGAACCTGAAAATTGACGAACCGGGTGCCTATCGTGTATACCTGTATGCCCTCGATGGCACGGGATATGCATCCGCCACCAACCTACCGATACTCGTAAAATAATGAAAAAGTTTCTCCGTGTATTCGCGGGAATCTCCGCATTGTGCGTCCTTTCCTGCACCCCTAAACCCTCCGGCAACGGCGGTCCCGTCTACCTCGATACCCATGCTGATATCGAAGCCCGCATCGACGACGCCCTGTCCCGGATGACCCTCGAAGAAAAGATCAAGATCATCCACGCCCAGTCCAAGTTCTCATCGGCCGGCGTCCCGCGCCTCGGCATTCCGGAACTCTGGACCACCGACGGCCCCCACGGCATCCGTACGGAAGTCCTGTGGGACGAATGGGAGCAGGCCGGATGGACCAACGACTCGATCGTGGCCTTCCCTGCCCTGACAGCCCTCGCCGCGACCTGGGACCGCGACCTGTCCGCCCTGTATGGCAAGTCCATCGGCGAAGAGGCCCGCTACCGGGAGAAGGACGTGCTGCTCGGTCCCGGCGTCAACATCTACCGGACCCCGCTGAACGGACGTAATTTCGAGTACATGGGAGAAGATCCGTACCTGTCCGGCCAGATGGTCGTCCCGTACGTGCAGCAGGTCCAGAAGAACGGCGTTGCCGTGTGTGTCAAGCACTTCGCCCTCAACAACGAAGAGACGTTCCGCCACACCACCGACGTGGACCTGGATGACCGCGCGCTCTATGAGATCTATCTGCCGGCCTTCAAGGCGGCCGTCCAGCAGGGCGGTGCCTGGTCGATCATGGGCAGCTACAACCTCTACCGCGGCCAGCATGTGTGCTACAACCAGCGGCTGATCATGGACATCCTCAAGGGAGAATGGGGCTTCGACGGCGCCGTGATCTCCGACTGGGGCGGCGTCCATGAGACCGACGCGGCCGTCAAGAATGGGCTGGACCTCGAATTCGGCACCTGGACGGACGGCCTGACCATGGGCGCGACCAACGGCTACGACGCCTACTTCCTGGCCAAGCCCTACCGGGACGGCATCCTGAGCGGAAAATACGGTACGGAAGAACTGGACGAGAAGTGCCGCCGGGTGCTCCGGCTGATCTTCCGCACCGCCATGAACCCGGACAAGCCCTTCGGTGCCATCAACTCCGAAGCCCACTATGCCGCCGCCCGCAAGATCGGCGCGGAAGGTATCGTGCTGCTGAAGAATGACAACCAGGTGCTTCCGGTCGCCCCCGGTGTAAAGCGCATCCTCGTCGTGGGCGAGAACGCCGTCAAGATGATGACCGTCGGCGGCGGCTCTTCCTCCCTGAAGGTCCAGCATGAGATTTCCCCGCTGGATGGCATCCGTGCCCGTGCCGGGAAGGATATCGAGGTGGTCTATGCCCGTGGCTATGTCGGCGATACCGGCGGTTCCTACAACGGCGTATCTTCCGGTCAGGACCTGTCCGAGAGCCGTACGCCTGAGCAGCTGATTGCCGAAGCGGTGGAACTGGCCGGCCAGTCCGACCTGGTCATCTTCATCGGCGGCCTGAACAAGAGCAACAACCAGGACTGCGAAGGCACCGACCGCCGCTCCCTGGACCTGCCGTATGACCAGGACGCCGTGATCGAGGCCCTGGCCGCCGCCAATCCGAACCTGGTCGTCTCGCTGGTCAGCGGCAACGCCGTGGCCATGCCGTGGGTCGACAAGGTCCCGGCCATCCTGCAGACCTGGTACCTCGGTTCCGAGGCCGGCAACGCCCTGGCAGACGTGGTTTTCGGCGACGTGAATCCGAGCGGCAAGCTCCCCTTCACCTTCCCGAAACAGCTGACCGATTCCCCGGCCCACCAGCCGGGCATGACCTTCCCGAACCGCCACAAGGTCGTGTATGAAGAAGGGATCTTCGTCGGCTACCGCTGGTTTGACGAGAAGGATATCGAGCCGCTGTTCGCCTTCGGCCATGGCCTGAGCTACACGCAGTTCAGCTACGGCGAGGCCAAGCTGGACAAGTCTTCGATGAACGAGAACGGTACGGTCCGGCTGACCGTCAAGGTCACCAACACCGGCGACCGCGAAGGCGCCGAGGTCGTCCAGCTGTACATCGCTGACAAGGAGTCTTCCCTGCCCCGTCCGGAAAAGGAGCTCAAGGACTTCCAGAAAGTCCTGCTGGCTCCGGGCCAGTCCAAGGACGTGACCTTCACCATCGGCGCCGACGCCCTGAAGTTCTACGACCCGGCCCTCCCGGGCTGGAAGGCCGAAAAGGGCGAGTTCGAAGCCCTGGTCGGCAGTGCCTCCGATGACATCCGCACCCGCGCGGCGTTTACGCTGAAATAGCCTGCGGCCCGGTTCCTCTCAAAGACCCGCGGACCCGGACCCGGACGGTCTCAGCCCCGTGTTATGTAAATAGCTGTATACGAGTAATATACGCAAAAGGCCTTCGTTGATTTGACGAAGGCCTTTTTGTTTAATTATCTGGTTTTCAATATATTACAAAACACGGATAAGAAGTCTTATCCGGCCCAGATGCCGTTACGAGCAGGCGAGGATGTCGCCGAGCAGTCCGCCGGCAGTCTGGCGGGCGCCCGCACCGGCGCCTTGGATCAGGAGCGGCGAGGGATAATCCTCGGTGGTGATGACCGCGGCGTTGTCCGTGCCGCGGAGCCAGTACAGCGGACTGTCAGGACCCACGCTTTCCAACCGGCAGGCGGCGTGATAGGAACCGTCTTCCGCAATGGTCAGCGAGGCGATATACCTGAGCTTCAACCCTTTTGCCGTAGCCTCCCCGTGCCGGCGGACAACCTCGTCCGCTTCGGGAACCGGCTCCATGTCCACCTCGGCCTCCTCCAGCGGAATGCCGGTCTGGCGGGACAGGATCAGCAGCTTGCGCAGCACGTCGCGGCCGCTCAGGTCAATGGACGGATCCGGCTCGGTATAGCCCTTCTGCCGGGCTTCCTCCACAATGTCCGCGAAGGGAACGGAGCCGTCATACCGGTCGAACAGGTAGCCGAGCGTTCCGGAGACGCAGGCTTGGATCTTCTGGATCCGGTCGCCGCAGTTCAGCACCTTGTCGATCGTCTCGAGGATCGGCAGGGCGGCGCCCGCCGTGGTCTCATAGCGCAACCCCACCCCGGCTTTCAGGGCCTGGGCCTTCAGGGCCTCATACTGCTCGTATGAACTCGAGAACGGGATCTTGTTGCAGGCCACGACCGGGTATCCGGCCCGGAAGAGTTCCGGATAGCGGAAGCCCAGGTCGGGATTGGCCGTACAATCCACGAAAACGGAGCCTTCGAGGCTGAGGTCCAGCAAGGCGTCGAAATAGGCGTTGTCCGCCGCGCTGACGCCTTCCGCCAGGGCCTCGGCGGCCTTGGACGGATCGATACCCTCTGTCGCGATCACATAGCGCCGGCTGTTGGACAGGCCGCAGATCCGGATGTTCTTGCCGGTGCGCGCGGCGATGGCCGGGGCGTTCTTAGCGACAATCTGGACCAGGGCCTTCCCCACGGTGCCGAAACCCGCGATGAAGAGGTTGACACTCTGCAGGGCGGCCTTGTCAAAGAACTCCCGGTGGACAGCCCGGATGGCTTCCTCGACCCGGTCGGAGGGCACGATGACGGAGATGTTCCGCTCGGAGGAGCCCTGCGCCGTGGCGCGGACCGGGATGCTGCGGCGGCCCAGGGCGGCCAGCATTCGGCCGGTGGCGCCGCTGTGGCCCAGCACGTCGTTGCCGATCAGGCAGATGATGGAGAATCCAGTCTCGACCTTGAGCGGCCGCAGCCGGCCCTGGGAAATCTCCCAGGCAAAACATTCATCCGCCGCCTGTTTGGCGCGCGGTGCATCCGCCGCGGAAATGGCGATGCACATGGTATGGACCGAAGAGGCCTGGGTGATCAGGATGATGTTAATCCCGGCGCGGGAAAGGGCGTCGAACAGCCGGGAGGAGAACCCCGGGATGCCGACCATGCCGCTGCCTTCCAGCGAGATCAGGGCGATGTTGTCGGAATTGGAGATGCCCAGGACATCCTCCGTTCCTTGCGGCGGATATTTCTCCACCAGGGTACTCCCGCCCTCCGGATCGAAGGTATCCCGCACATAGATCGGAATCCCTTCTTCCACGACGGGCTGGATGGTCGGCGGATAGATGACTTTCGCCCCGAAATGGGACAATTCCTGGGCGGAACGGTAGGAGATGTTCCGGATGGTCCGGGCGGTCGGGACAACCTTGGGATTGGCGGTCATGATGCCCGGGACATCGGTCCAGATCTCCACCAGGCGGGCACGGATGCCCACAGCCAGCAGCGATGCGGTGTAGTCCGAGCCGCCGCGTCCGAGGGTGCGGACCCGGCCCTGCGCATCCGAAGCGATGAAGCCCGGCACGATGAACAGCGAGGTATGTCCGTCCACGGCCTCCCGCACGTTCCGGTACGTGGCGTCCTGGTCGACATGGCCGTCGGCCACACGGATGATCTCCCTGGCATCCAGCCACTTGCAGCTGATGCCCAGGGAGGAGAACTTTGCGAAGATGATCTTCGTCGAGAACAACTCCCCGTAACTCTCGATGGCATCCAGGCTGGTCGGGCTGAGCTCGCCCAGCAGGAAAACCCCGCGCACGGTGTCGCGCAGTTCCCCGAACAAGCCGTCGACCACCGCCGTGACCTTCTCCTGGAAGACCGCCGGGAGCAATTCCCGGATGATGGTATGGTGCCGGTCCTGCAGTTCTTGCAGCAGGGTCAGGCAGCTTTCGTCACGGCCCGCCGCCCGGCGGCCGATTTCGATCAGGGTGTCGGTACAGCGGCTGATGGCGGAACAGACGACGATGGTCCGGTCCTGTTCCAGGGCCTTGGAGACGATGCCGGTGACCCGGCTGATGGCGGAAGCGGAAGCGACGGAAGAGCCGCCGAATTTCAATACTTGCATACGTTGTCGAGGATGGGTTGGAGGATGGCGGTGAGCTGGTCGTTTTCCAGCAGGAAGCCGTCATGGCCGAAATCGGAGGTGATTTCCCGGTAATCCGCGCCGGGAATGTGCAGGGCCATGGCCCGGACCTCCGATACCGGGAACAGGCCGTCGGTGGTGATGCCGACCACGGTGGTTTCTGCGCGGATGCATCCCAGAGCTGCCGCCACGCCGCCGCGGCCGCGGCCGACATTGTGGCTGTCCAGGGCCTTGGTCAGATAATAGTACGAATAGGCGTCGAAGGCGCGCCGGACGAGTTTCTCGCCCTGGTAGCGCTGGTAGGAGCCGGCCCGGTCGGCATAGAGCATATCGGGATCGGTCTCCGGCTGGGTGCGGCAGTAGCCTTCATAGCTCCGGTAGGACAGCAGGGCCTGCGCGCGGGCGCATTTCAGTCCAGCCGCACCTCCGGAAAGATCCGAGCAGGCCCGGAAGGAGGGATCGGCTTCAAGGGCCATCCGCTGACTCTCATTTAAGGCCGTCGCCCAGGGGGAAATGCGGGGCGCAGTCGCCATGAAAAGGGCCCGGCGGATGACTTCCGGCTCGGTGATGGCCCATTCCACGGCCTGGAAACCGCCGATGGAACTGCCAATGATAAAATCAACCTGTTTGATTCCCAGATGCTTCCGAACCAGGATCGAGGCATGGACCATATCCCGGATCGTAACGGCCGGGAAATCGAAATAATACGGCTTGCCGGTGGCGGGGTCCGTCGAAGCCGGACCGGCCGCGCTGTAAGCGGAGCCCAGCATGCCGACGCAGACGACGAAAAACCGGTCGGTATCGACCGGCCGGCCGGGGCCCACCAGTTGGGGCCACCAATCCTCTACGTCACTGTTGGCCGTCAGGGCATGGCAGATCCAGATGACCTTCCCGTTCCGAGGGCCGGCAGTATGGTAGACCACCTCGAGGCTGTCGAGGCGGCCGCCCGCTTCAAAGTCGAACGGACCGGTTATGAGGCTGTGGCGGATCATGCCAGGGCCTCCTTGATGGCCTGGTCGAGATCGGCGATGATGTCTTCGGGATCCTCGAGACCGACGCTCAGGCGCATCAGGTCCGGGGCGATGCCGGCGGCGCGGAGCTGCTCGTCCGTGAGCTGGCGGTGGGTATGGGAGGCCGGATGCAGGATGCAGGTATAGCAGTCTGCGACATGGGTCTCGATGGTGACCAGTTTCAGGCTGTCCATGAATTTGTTGTCCACGGCGCGGCCGCCTTTCAGGGCGAAGGCCAGGACGCCGCAGGAACCGTCCGGGAGGTATTTGCAAGCCTTTTCATGCTCGCTGTCGCCCGGGAGGCCCGGATAGTGGATCCAGGCGACGGCCGGATGGGCCTGCAGGAATTCGGCGACCTTTTGGGCGCTCTTCGTGTGGCGTTCCAGCCGCACGTGCAGGGTCTGGAGTCCCAGGCCGAGATAGAAGGCATTCTGGGGGCTCTGGATGGAGCCGTAATCCCGCATGAGCTGGGCGGTCGCCTTGGTGATATAGGCGAGTTTCCCGAAGCTTTTCGTATAGGTCAGGCCATGGTAGGACGGGTCCGGCGTGGTCAGGCCGGGGAACTTGTCCGCATGGGCGTCCCAGTCGAAATTTCCGCTGTCGACGATGGCGCCGCCGACGGCCACGCCGTGTCCGTCCATGTATTTGGTCGTGGAATGGGTGACGATGTCGGCACCCCATTCGAAGGGACGGCAATGAACCGGAGTAGCGAAGGTATTATCGATGATCAGCGGGACGCCATGGGCATGGGCGATCCGGGCGAATTTCTCAATGTCCAGGACTTCCACGCCGGGATTGGAGATGGTCTCTCCAAAGAGGAGCTTGGTCTCGGGGCGGAAGGCGGTGGCGATTTCTTCCTCAGAGGCATCGGGATTGATGAAAGTCACGTCGATGCCGAGCTTGCGGAGCGAAGTGCCGAGCAGATTGAAAGTACCGCCGTAGATGTTTCCGGCGGCAATGATGTGCCCGCCGGCCTCGCAGATGTTGACGCAGGCGAAGAAGTTGGCCGCCTGGCCGGAGGAGGTCAGCATGGCCGCGACGCCGCCTTCGAGGGCCGCGATCCGGGCGGCCACATGATCGTTGGTCGGGTTCTGGAGGCGGGTATAGAAATAACCGCTGTCTTCCAGGTCGAAAAGCCGGCCCATCTGGTCGCTGGTCTCATAGCGGAAGGTCGTGCTCTGGATGATGGGGATCTGGCGGGACTCGCCTTTGCCGGGCTGGTAACCGGCCTGCACGCACAGCGTGCCGATATGAAGATTCTGTGCCATTTGTTGGTTCGTTTTCTTGGTTCTCATTTCCGGACTCTTTGGAACGGAAACCGGATGCAAAGGTAGGACAAGTAGAATGAAATTTCAAGAAGTTTAAATAATTTGGAAAACTTTACTATTTTTGCATTAAATAACAGAAATAATAGAATAATCAACCGCCGTCAACCGGCACTCCATAGAATTTTATTCCATGAATCCCTCCACCCTCGACGAAACCGACCTCAAACTCCTGCGCCTGCTGCAGGAAGACGCCCGCCTGACGACCAAACAGCTCGCCGCCCGCGTCAACCTCTCCACCACCCCGGTCTTTGAACGGCTCAAACGCCTCGAACGGGACGGCTACATCCTCAAATATGTCGCCGTCCTCGACGCCGAAAAACTCAACCTCGGCTTCGAGGTCTTCTGCTCCGTCAAGCTCAAGCAGATGAGCCGGGACGTGGCCATGAACTTCGTACGGGTCATCAAGGACATTCCCCAGGTCACCGAGTGCTACAACATCTCCGGCGAATTCGACTACCTGCTGAAGATCCATGCCCCCGACATGAAATACTACAACGAATTCGTCATCAACGTCCTGGGCACGGTCGACTCCATCGGCTCGATCCAGTCTTCCTTCGTGATGAACGAAATCAAGCACTCCTGGGGCCTGAACCTGTAGAATTAACAAAATGCAATTAACAATTTGTTAATTCAATATAATTTCTTTATTTTTGCCAGAAACACCATCTGGCATGACCCGGAACCCCTTTATACTGGAGCCTTATCGCTCCAAAGCGTATTTCTGCGACCGGGAATCCGAAACGCAGGAAATCCTCTCCGGCCTTGAAAATGGCCGGAACATTACGCTGATTTCTCCCCGAAGGCTGGGAAAAACCGGACTGATTTACAGGGTATTCGATGAAATCCAGGCCTCCGGACGGAATTGGCTGACCATCTATGCCGACATCAGTTCCTCGCAGAACCTGGAGGATTTCATCCATCTGCTGGCAGAAGCGGTCGCTTCCCGGCTGGAGAAGAAAAGCCGCATCCAGACCTTCCTGAGGACCTTGGGCGGCATCCGGCCGCTGATCAGCTACGACCCGCTGAACGGACAGCCGCAGATATCCCTGACATACCGGTCGGAAGACGAGAAAAGATGGACGCTGAAATCCCTGCTGGGTTACCTGGACAACCTGGGAGAACCGGTGGTCGTGGCCATTGATGAGTTCCAGCAGATCCGGGAGTATCCCGACACGCCGATGGAAGCCCTGCTGCGGACCTATATACAGCCCCTGCGGAACATCCGGTTCATTTTCTGCGGCAGCAAGAAACACCTGATGGTGGAAATGTTCACCGATGCAAGGCGGCCTTTTTATGAAAGCACGGCCTTCCTCTTCCTGAAAAAACTGGATCCGGAAGCATATGCCGGTTTCATACGCCGGATGTTCGCGAAGGGGTCCCTGGAAATCCGGGACGAAGAGATCCGTTTCATCCTGGAATGGACCCGCGGTCATACCTTCTATACGCAAATGCTTTGCAATACCTTGTACATGCAGGCCAGGCACAAGGTGATCCGGCAGGAAGACGTAGCCTGGGCCGCCTCTTCCATCCTGGTCTCGGAACGTGACCGCTTCCTGGAGATCCAGCGCCTGATCACACCCGCCCAGTGGAAAATGCTCCGGGCCATCGCCCGGGAAGGGGACGTCAGCGCGCCCACCGCAGCGGCCTTCCTGAAAAAACACGGCATCTCATCCGGTGCCACCGCCCTGCGCAACCTAACTGCCCTGGTGGACAAGGAACTCCTGCTGGCCGAACCGGATGGCAGCCGGACGACGTACCGCGTCTACAACGTCTTCCTTTCCCGTTTCCTGGAAAGCCTGTAAAAGAAAGCCCCGGCACCTTCGAAAAGGAGCCGGGGCTGACGATACAGTATTTAACGAAACTATTCGTAGGTAACCGTCCAGGTTAGGATATCGAATTCGAAAGAGTTACCATTGGTGAAGGTCACGCTCTCCGTAGGCTCCGTCGGCGTCCAGGAGTGGTTGCCGCCGGTGCGGGCGTATGTGCCGGTAGACGGCGTGAAGTCGCCGCGGCTGCCGTTATAGGACGGGGAGAACTTGATCTCCAGGATCCGGTATCCGGCGGGCACGCTGACCGTGAAGGTGCGGCCGCCCGGGATCTCCATTCCGTAATAGCCGCTGTAATAGTAGCAGCCCGGACCGAAGGAGATGGTCACATCTTCGACGGTCGTGTCCATGTTCGGATTGATGGAGATGGTCTTGATCTCACGCTTGACCGTCAGGGTCGCCTCAGCCGTGAATTCACCGGCCTTGACGATGACCTTGGTCTCACCCGGAGCCAGGGCCTGCAGCAGGCCGTTCTGGTCAATCGTGGCGATGCTTTCGTCTTCGACGGACCACTCGAAATCAAGCGGTTCGGTCACATCGGCCGGAAGCAGGGCGGCAGTAAACTGGAAGGAGTGGTTGGCATTGACCTCGGCGGAAGCCGGGGTGATCTGCACACCTTCGGCGTTGCGGCGGACATGGATGTCGCAGGTCGCGGACACGCCGTTGATGGCCACCACGACCGTCGCATCACCGCCGCCGACCGCCTTGACCAGTCCTTCCTGGGAAACCGTCACGACGGCTTCGTCGGAAGAAGACCAGGTCGTGGTCATCGGGACGTTGATGTCCTCCGGGCCCGGCGTTGCGGTCAGCTGGAGCTCATCCCCGTACCAGAGTTCGGCAGAGGTCTTGTCCAAGGTCACGGTCACGACCAGAGAGGAAACGGCGACCTTGCATTCCAGGGTCTTGGATCCGGATTTCGCCAGGATCACGGTCTCGCCTGCGCCGACGGCCGTCACGAGACCGTCCTCCACGGAGGCGACGGACGGATTCTCGGAAGACCAGGTCACCTGGGCGGCATCCTTCGGCGTCACGGTTGCGACCAGCTTTTCGCTCGTACCCTTGTTCAGGGCGAGGGTGGTGCGGTTCAGGAAGAAGCCTTCACCGTCGTTGGTGCCGACGATCTCTTCCTTCTTGCAACCCGCGAGGACCGCCGCGCAGGCGGCCATCGCGATGATATAATGGATTGTTTTCATATTCATTACTTGACAACGATTTGAGCGGAAGGATTCTTGGTCACGGTCACGCTCTCGGACTGGGCCTGGGTCATGTAGATGGTCCGCAGCGGTCCTTCCATGGAGCTGTACTGACGGGTCGCAGCGAGGGTCTCGAGGGCCGGGCAGCCGCTCACGTCGAGCGTAGCCAGCTTGTCATAGCCGTAGGCGACATACCAGCCGGAGCAATTGATGACGATCGACTTGATGTTCTCGCCCGCAAGCGTCAGCTCCTGGATGTTGAAGTAGTGACCGTTGTCGAAGTTGAGCGCGGAGACCTGGCTGGAACCCGTGTCAACCTTGGTCAGGTCGCGGCAGCCGGAACCGATCGAAAGGTTCGCCAGGGCCGGGAAGGCATCGATACCGGAGATTTCTTTCACGGAACCGGAACTGACCGTCAGGGAGGTCGATGTCTTGCCGGTAGTGGTCACCTCGGATTTTCCGGAGACCGGGTCCACGAGGACCCAGCCCTGGTTCTGGAGGAGTGAGGCCAGCGCAGCATCCGGAATCGTCGCGAAGACCGGGTTCGGGTCCTGCTGCTTGACATAGACCGCACCATAATTGACGGACATGCTGGAACCCTTGTAGAACGCGATGTCCTGGGCACGGCTTCCATCGGTCGCGTCGGCATGGAGGGAAATGGTCTTGGTCTTCAGGCCGCTCTCATCCATCTCGGTCTCGCTGGAAGACGTTTCCGTCAGCCAGTCGTCGAGCTGGTACTTGAAGTCGAAGTTGCTACGGAGATTCAGGGTCACGTCCATCGCTTCCAGACCCTTGACGACGCTGCGGCCTTCCACGGCGAACACCGTGTCGCGCTGGGCCTGGGTCACGTCTACCGTGACGGAAGCACCTTCACCGGAGATCGTGATCTTGCCTTCGCGGGCCTTGAATTCGCGGGAACGGGCCACATCGAATTTGAAGATCTTCTTGCCCAGGGCTTCGGTCGACTCGCCGGCGGAAAGCCAGCTGGCGCCGCCGAGGTCGCAGGTCAGGTCCTGGATATTGGATTTCAGGGTAACGGTAACGGTGGCGGCATCCGGCCCCACCTCGACGGCCTCGCTGCTGAGCAGGTCGATCGAGAAGGTCGGGGCGGAAGTGACGACCAACGCTTTCACGGCGTCGCCGGCAAAGACCTTGAAGGTCACGGTGCGGGCTTCGTCACCCGGATTCGGAGCCACGGTGACGGTCAGGTCCTGGCCGCTCTTGCCGCTGGCCGGGGTGACCGTCGCCCAGTCGCAGAAACCGGACACGCGCCAGTCCTCGGAAGAAGTCACCTTCACGCTGAGGGTCGCGCCTTCCGGGCCTGCGGAAAGGGCCTCCTCGGAAAGGGAGACGGAGCTTCCGTCTACCACTTCCGGCTCGTCCTTTCCAGACTTGTCGCAACTGCTCAGGAGCAGGGCGGCAACAGCAAATATACTGAGTATCTTTTTCATACGCTTACCAGGTTATGGGTTTGGTCTCAAGGGACTTGGTCTCGGGCCAGTAGTACTCCGGTTTCTTCAGCGGGGAACCGAGGACTTTCTGGGCCATCGTATTGAGGGTATTCCAGTGGCTCTGGCCGCCGGTGTTGTTCACGCCCCAGACGGCGAAGACCATCCAGTAACGGTACTCGGAGGCGAGGAAGCCGTCGAGGCTGCTCTCGTTCGGGAGGGAACGGTTCCGGGCGAACTCGCTGGACATGTAGGAGCACATGTCGAGGGTGGAGTTGCCATAGGCCTGACCCCGTCCGCCGTAGTCGGCCACGAAGATGTCCATATACTCGGAAGGATCCACGCCGTCCACCGGGTAGCGGCCGAGGGCCGAACCGAACTGGTAGGACATCATGATCTTGTCAGGCAGGGCCTTCTTCGTCTCGAAATAGAGCCGGTCACCCCGCTCGACGGAATGCTGGGCGAACAGCGGGTTGCTCAGGTCCGGGCCGTTGGAATACTCGTCATCGTAGTTGATGCCGTCGAAACCATAGCCGTTGACGACCGCCGCCACCTTCTGGGCGAAGTCACGGGCACCCAGGTCGCTGAGCTGCGCCAGACCGGATTCGTCGTGGTTGCCCAGGATGCTGAGGATGACCTTGACGCCCCGCTCGCGGAGCGGCTTGATGACCTCGTCATAGTGGTCCAGGATGTACTGGCACTGCGGGTTCGAGAAGACATAGACTTCGCCCTTCTCCCGGTCGTAGTTGATGTTGTAGGCGAAGAGCACCACATAATCGAACAGCAGCCGGCCGTCTTCCGTCTCGAAGCACAGGGTGTTGAGCGGGTTGGTATCATTGACCTCGAAGAAGCAGATGACGCTCTTCTCGCCTTCCTTGCGGGCGGCGCTGCTCTGCCAGGACATGTTGCGGACCAGGTAAACCAGGTGGCTCTCATCCTCGGAGGCCTGGACGCCGTCCGTGGAAACCACGGCCTTCAGCGGGAGGAGGTAGGTCGCTTCTTCCTTGGTGTCAAACGGCTGCAGGGTGATGTCCAGGGAGTAGGAACGGGTCTCGTCCGGAGCGACGACGATCTGGCCGCCGTTCTGGATGGAGAACTTGTCCTGCGGATAGAGCTGGAAGGACGTCCCATGCTCCTGGTTGTAGGCATCCAGGTAGGCCGCATCGTATTCCACCTTCACGTCCACGCCTTTCTTCGGAGCACGTCCGAGGGCGACGGCGACGGAAGTCTGGTAAGCGTCCTGCCGGAGATCGACGATATTGCTGACCTTGTTGGTCTTGCTGTCGCGCAGCGTTGCCACGAGGTTCTCGATATTGGCGTAAGCGCCTTCGTCGACATGGTCGATGACGATGTCATCGGCGCAAGAGGCCAGGGAGAGACCCAGGCACAGGGCGGCAGCGAAATAAAGTATCTTTTTCATGTTCATTCCTCCTTGGGTTTAATCTTCGGGAAGGCTGACTTTGGGCCACTTGGTAGGGTTGTCCAAGGTCAGGTCGTTGCCATTGGGGCTGTAGTCCTTGAGGGTCGTACCGCCTCCGTCGTCCATCTTCCAGTAGGCAATCAGGCCTTCGGAAGCCGGGTCGACGAAATAGAAATGGTTCGGAGCCTGGATCTCGGCCTGGCTCAGGCAGCGGTCCCAGATACGGACCTCTGACATTTCACCGTCGAGATAACGGTCGCCGGCATAGGAATAACCCAACCAGAAATAACGGCCGGAGACCTCGCTCTTGTCAGAGCCATAGGCGCCCCACGTAACCGAGTTACGTCCGCAGTTCTCTCCGTCCAGGACCTTACGTCCGTCGAAATAGACGGTCACGGTACCGGCATCGAATACACAGGCGATGTGGGTCCATTTCCCAAGCTGGAGCTGCATGTTGGAATTGGTCAGGTTGCGGGAAGACGCAATTTGGAGCTGGTTGTCCGGCACGCCGGCATCGCCGATACGGAGCAGGAAATGTCCTTCAACGCCCATGACCGTGGAGATCAGGCGTCCGGCCTGGTTCTGACGAACCAGGGCTTCGGCCGTGAAATGGGTCATATTGGTGAACTTCTCAGGGGTCTTCCAGGCCTGGGCGGCCGCACGGTTCTCAGCCATGTTGCACACGACGTTGATCAGGGCAGCGCCCTTGAACACGTAGTAGACAACGGTCTTCGGGGCGATGACGTTGATGTCCGTGATGTTCTTCAGGACGACCGGCATGACATAGACCGTATTGCGGTCCAGTCCGCCGACACCCGGGAAGAGGACGGTCGCTTCGTTGGAAACGTTGGCGCCAGCCGCAATGGTCACTTCCGGACCCTCGATGACACAGTTGTCATACGGGAGGGCCTGCACGTCGGGAGCCTCGTAGATCGTGCGGTAATTTTCCACGTAGGCCTGATCGGCCACGAAGACACCGCCGATCGCTTCCTCCACAGGGAGGGCCGTGCCGATGGAGAGGGTACGGACCACCTCGGCGTCACCCGCCTTGACGAGGATTTCCTCTGCGGCCACGCCGGTGTTGATATAGAGTTTGTTATCGAAATGGTGCTTCTCCATCGCATCCTTCTCGGTCTGGCAACCGGCCAGCACCGCAAGGCCTGCAAGGACGGAAAAAGCGTAATGCATCATTTTCATGGTCATTCCTCCTTATTTTACAGGTGAAGGGTTCATGATGGAGATCGCCTTGTTTATCTGGGAATAAACGTTGGTGATGTCATAGTAGTCAAACTGGGCATGGTCGACGCAGACACCCGCCTTGACATAGCCGACGGCCGGATCGACGGCCCAGTTGGCGGCTCCGACGATGGCCGAGCCATCGGAGAAGATGCCGTTGGTGTTGGTCGGGTCCGTGATGTCGACGGCGGTCACGCCGATGATGACCCGGTCAGACGGGACGTTCCCGCCGAGGGTCTTGTTGACGGCGAAGGAAAGGCCGGTCCCGTTGGTCTCGGACAGAGCCGGAACGATGATGTACCGGGCAGCGGCGATGATCTTGTTCTCAGCAAGGATGTACTTCGGCGTACCCTCGAAGAAGACCAGGCTCTCCGGATGGGCGGCGACAAAATCGTCCACCTTGGAGAAGAAGGCCAGCTGGCGGGCGGTCATGTCCGCCTTTTTCTCCTCGTTGTAAGAATTTGGATTGGCGGCGTTGAAGATGACATTGATGCCGTCGAAACCTTCAGCCGCAGGGATTTCCAGTTCCTTGGCGACACGTTCCTGCATCCAGGCGACGAAACGCTCCTGGGTGTCGGCGCCGCGGGGATCGGAGGCATATTTCTCCGCCTGGGCTTCCTTCTCCTCATCGGAGAGGGCGTCCCACTCGGCATTCTTGGCTTCGGTCTCATCGGCCAGGATGGCATTGTATTCCGCCAGCATCGCATCCCAGCTGACATTCATCAGGGTCTTGACGCCCTTCTGTTCGCGGATTTCGGTCATTTCCTTGCGGATCTGGTCGTTGAGCAGGGACGGGTTGTTCAGGACGACGAAGTCCACGCTGTCCGGCAGGCAGGAGATATGGTCGGCACGGCCGGAAGGGGCCTCCGCCTTGTTGTCGAACTTGGCGATCAGCACCTGGTGCGCCGAAACATGGTAATCCCGCAAAGACTGCAGGTACTTGGCATACAGGTCCGGATTCTTGCTCTCCAGGGTCTCGTAGATCACGTTGACCGGTTCGGTCTCGGTCCACTTGTCGCAGGCAGAGAAGGCCATGAGGGCCGCAGCCATGAGCATCAGGGTTTTATTCATGTATTTCATGGTGTGTTCCTCCTTACTTTACGTTGGGGTTGCAGTCGAACCAGGTACGGGTCGCCATCTCGTCGGGACCTCCGAGGAGACCGACGGCGGCACGCAGGTTCGCACCGTTGTTGATGTACTCGTCAGACGGGTATTTCATCCGGCGGGCGCCGAACTGGGAGTCTACCAGGCCGTTGGACTTGTTGCCCTCGGCGGTGGCGGGGAGGATGTGCGGATAACCCGTGCGGCGGATGTCGGCCCAGCTCTCGTTACCGAGGAGCCAGTTGGCGATCCACTTCTGGATCAGGATCTTCTCCTGCTTGCGGGCGGTATCGGCGTTCTCTTCCCAGGCGATGGTCGCATCGGAGAGGGAGCCGTCGTAGCTGTTGCTGCCGATCGGGTCGACATAGACGCCCGGCTTGCTGGTCGCATCGGCGATGTACGCCTCGGCGCCGGCAACGCCCCACTGGTCGAAGGACAGGCGGATGCCTTCCTCATAGAACTCCTTGGCGGAGCCGCCCATGTTGAAGCCGAAGACCGCGGCGGCTTCCGCTTTCAGGAAGGCCACTTCGGCCGCGTTCATCCACACGAACGGGTCGTCCATCTTGACGTTGACGGTGCTGTACTTGTGCATCACGTCGTTGGCCGGCATGACGATGCCGTGGCGCAGGCCCACATAGTCATAGCCTTCGAACTGGCTCTTGCCAAAGTAGGCGGCGCGGCGCGGGTCATTGTAGCCGTTCATGTAGGCGATGATGTCGGCTGCGGCCATGGAGTCGCCGCCGTTGTATTCGACCTGGACCACGTAGAACGGGTTCTTCGCATTGGCGTTGAAATTGTCATACCGGGCGTTGTCCTCGTTGGAAGACAGCAGGCCCGCCTCGCTGGCGACAGCCTCCTCGGCCGCCTTCTGCGCTGCGGCACGGTCGGCATAGACCATGCGCATCGCCAGACGGAGTTTCAGGGAGTTGGCCAGTTTCGCCCACTTGGAGACGTCGCCGTGGTAGACCACGTCGGCGGAAGCGTTGATGTTGCTGCCCCGGTTGGCGGCCAGTACCTTGATGGCCGCATCCAGGTCTTCCAGCATATGCTTGTAGGCATCTTCCTGGCTGTCATAGGCCACCTGGATCTTGCCGCCCACGCCGATCTGGCTGTACGGGATCGGGCCGTAGGTGTCGGCGACGCGGTGCAGGACCGCGACCTTGACCACATTGGCGATCGACAGGATGATGGGATCGTCCGTCATGTTCCGGACATCACCGTAGTTCGAGAAGAAGGTCGGGATGATGCGGTTGGAGGAGAGCAGGACGTTGGTCCAGTTGTCCGTCGGGTTGAAATTCGAGATGGTATTGGCGAAACCCTGGTTGGAATCGGCCAGGTAGCCGGCCATCGGACCGCCCAGCAGGCACTCGGTGAACTGCGTGGTATTGACGTCGTTGGAGATGACGGCGCTGGCCATGCCGGTCAGGGCGGCACGCAGGGCGTAGCCATCCCGGAGCATCTCGTCGTTGGTCACGCCGTAGGGATTGGAGTTGTACTGCTCGAAGTTTTTCGTGCAGGCTCCGGCCAGAAGGATCAGGGCAGCGGCGCCCCAGATTTTCAGGATATTCTTTTTCATCATTCGGTCCTCCTTAGAAATTAAGCCGTACATTGAAACCGAAATTGCGCGTACCCGGCATCATGAAGTAGTCGATGCCCTGGTAGTAGTTGTTGGTCGTCGTCGCCGTCGCTTCCGGGTCGAACGGAGCCTTGCAGTAGATCATCCACAGGTTGCGGCCGACCACCTGGACCGTCAGGTCGAACAGGTTCCAGAGCTTGGCCCGCGGGATCGTGTAGCCCACGGAAGCCTCGCTGAGGCGCACGTTGGTCGCATCATAGGTATAATACTGCGGGACCGTATCGCCGCCGCCGATGGCGGAATACCACTTGTTGGCGTCGATCAGGTCGGTGCCGTTGACATACAGGCCGCCGGCGTCACGCGCCGCAGCGGAGAACTCGGACACGCCGAAGCGGTCGAGCATGGCCTGCGTACGGGAGAAGACGATGCCGCCCAGGCGGGCCTGGATCATCGCCGCCGCGGAGAAGTTGCCCAGGCGGAACTCATTCCGCCAGGCCATGTTGGCCTTGGGCAGGACGCTGCCGAGCTTGATGTAGTCGCCGAAGGAGGTGAAAGCCTCGGTAGCGATGGTACCGTTCTCGCTGACATAGACGTCGCCGCGATTGTCGCGCTTGAGGTCGGCGCGGGAATAGACGTCACCGAGGGTGCCGCCTTCCTGCAGGATGAAGCGGGCATTGCCCAGGCCGCCCATGTTCAGGTAGTCCACGCTGAACTGCTCGCCGGTGACCGGGTTGGACACGTTCTGCGCCAGGGAGATGATCTTGTTGCGGTTGGTCGAGAAGGTATAGTTGGTGTTCCAGCCGAACTTGCCCCAGGTGTGTTCGTAGCCCAGGGAGAGCTCGATACCGGTATTGCGGACGTTACCGGACTGGATATAGATATCGGAGTAACCGGAACCGCTGGAGATGCCCGGGTTGAAGGTCTGGTTCTTGGTATCGGTCAGGTACCAGGAAATGTCGAATCGGAAACCCTGGCCGAAGCGGGACTGCAGACCGGCTTCATAGGAGGAGGTCATTTCCGGCTTGAGGTCGGAGACCGGGTAGGCCGTCTGGGTCTTCCAGGACTGCTGGCTGTTGTCCCACTCGTGGAGCGGGTTGGCGATCCAGCGCTGGTAGGACGTACCGACCTGGGCATAGGAACCGCGGACCTTCAGGTATTCGATGAAGTCCGGCAGGTCGAGGGCCTGGGAAAGGACGGCGGAAAGACCGACGGAAGGATAGAAGAAGGAATGCTTGGTGGAGCCGGGGCCGAACAAGCGGGAATCCCAGTCGTTGCGGGCCGTGAGGGTCAGGTACCAGGCGCTCTTGAAGCCGAGTTCGACGGAAGCGAAGAGGCTCTGGGTCTGGTCATGGTAACCGCCCTGGCCGTTGGTCGCCGCGCCGATGGCGTAGACGTTGAAAATGTTCGGGATGTTCTCCACGCCGTTGGAACCGTCGCCGATGCCACCGCCGACGGAAGACCAGTCATTGGTATAATCGGACAGGATGGCACCGAGGTTGGCCTGGAGGTTCCAGTCCTCGCCGAAAGACTTGTGGATGTCGACCATCGCGTCGGCATAGGTCTGCTTGTCCGCAATGTTCTGGAGACCGTAGTATCCCTTGTCGGAACCGCCGGTCAGCAGGGCGTTGGTCGTCGCGTGGTAGCGCTCCTCGTACTTGGTCGCCGTGTTGTCGATGCGGATCCGGCCGGTCGCGCTGATCCAGTCAGCAATCTTCCAGGTCAGGCCGGCGGAGGCCATGTAACGGTCCTTCTTGTTGGTACGCAGGTCGCGGTAGTTGATCCAGTACGGGTTCTGCATCACGATACCACCGTCACCGGAGGGCCAGTACTGGGTGTAGATGTGGCGGCCGCTGTCCCAGCGCTCGTACATCCGGATGTCCTCCCAGGAGTCGCCGCGCGGGAACAGGTACGCACTGACCAGCGGGTTGTTGTACAGACCCTGGTTGATCATGTTGCGGTCGTTCTGGCGGACATACTGGAAGCTCAGGTCAAGCATCAGCTTGTCGTCCAGGAAGTTGGTCGTATTGCGGATGGAGAAGTTGTAGCGGTTGTACGCGTTGTTCGGGACCGTACCGCGGGCATTGATCGCCGCGGCGGACAGATAGGTCTGGTTCTTTTCGGTACCCGTCGAGAAAGAAACGCTCTCGGTCGTGGTCACGCCGGTCTTGAAATAGTCCTTGGCCGGATCGTAACCCATATAGGAAAGGTCGTTCAGCTTGCGGCCCCAGCTATAGACGGAGGAGCCTTCGGAGGAGAGGTAGTCACCCGTACCGTAACGGTCCTGGAATTTCGGGAGGAAGGTCACGTTGGAGATCTCCGTGTTGCTGGCGACGGTCAGGGACGTCTTGCCGGCGGCACCCTTCTTCGTCGTGATGACGATGGCACCGTTCGCACCGTCCTGGCCGTAAAGGGCCGCTGCGGCCGCACCGGTCAGCACGGTCATGGACTCGATGTCTTCCGGGTTGAGGTCGGCGATCGGGTCGGTATAGCCGTTGGAACCGAATTCCGTGCTCGCGCTGCGGTTGATCGCGGACATCGGCACGCCGTCGATGACATACAGGGCGTTGGAGGACTTGGTAATGGACTTGGAACCGCGCATGACGGCCTTGGTCGCACCGCCGACACCGGCGGAAGACGCGTTGATCACCAGACCGGCGGCCTTGCCGCTCAGGGAGTTGATGAAGTTGGCGTCCTTGTTGGCGAGGATTTCGTCAGACTTGACTTCCTGCACATTGTAGGACAGGGCCTTCTGGGCACGGCGGATACCGAGGGCGGTCACGACGGTCCCTTCGAGCATTTCGGTCTCTTCGGACAGGGTCACATTGAAGGTCCGGCGTCCGTCCAGGGGCATTTCCACCGCGGCATAGCCGAGGCTGGAAAACTCGAGAACGCGGTTCTCACTGCCCTCCGGCAGTTCGAAGGAGAAGTTACCGTCCAGGTCGGTGCTGGCACCGACGGTGGTTCCCTTGAGCATGACGGCTCCGCCGATCACCGGCTCACCGTTCTGGTCCAGCAGACGGCCGCTGACCGTCGAAGTTTTTCTCGGCTGCTGGGGGGCCGTGCGGGTCAGTTCCCTGACCCTTTCTTCCGAAATCGGACGGTTGGAGATGATGATGTTCGTCTCAGTGATCCGGTACTGGATACCGGTTCCCTTGAAAATCTCATCCAGGGCCGCCGCGACCGGCATGTCCGTCACGTTGACGCTGACAGTCCTGTTCAAGTCGACCTGGTCGTTCAAGAACAGATACCTGGACTGGCGTTCCACGGCGTCGAGCACCTGCTCGAGGTTGCCACGCATCTTGAGCGTGATCCCTCCCTGGCCCTGCGCGCCCGCCGGAACGACGAGCAGAAGTGCCAGGAACGCTGCGGCCACGGCCTGTTTCCAGGTTTTGCTGAATAGGCTTTTACGCATGAGTTCTTTTTGGTTGTTTATAAATAAAAGTGTTATTTGATGATGATCGTATTCTTGTCGAAGTCCCGCTCATAGACGAAATCCGCCGCGACCTGGAGCACCTCCAGGGCATGGTCGATGCCGTCCGAGATCCGAATCTTGCCACGCGTGTAACTGATCGTCGGCATTTCATCGCGGTCAAGGAGGATCTTCACATTGAAGGCATTCTCGAACTTGCGCATCAGGGCATCGAACGGGATGTCGGAAACATCGATCAGGCCCTCGGTCCAGCAATCCACCGCCGAAGGGTTCGTCACGCGGGTCTTGGTCAACCGGCCGTCCTTCAGGGCAAGACGCTCGTCCGGCTGCAGGTCGACGGTTCCCCGCGACCGTTTGTCCTGCGCCACGACCCGTCCGCGAAGCAGCGTTACCGCAAAGGCCTGCTCCGTCTCATCCACCTCGACGTCGAAACGCGTTCCCAGCACCTTGACAGTGGAAGCGAAGGTCTCGACATAGAAGGGATGTCTCTCATCCTTGGCGACGTCCAGCAGGACCTCGCCGCGCCGGACCGTCAGCCGGCGGTCCTTGCGGCCGAACACCCGCGGACGCTCGATTTCGGTTCCGCCGTTCAGCCACATCTTCGTTCCGTCTTCCAGATCCAACTGCAGGCTCTCTCCCTGCGGCACCCGGATGATCTCGGTCTGCGCGGCGAGCCGGTCGATGGCGGCATGACGCTGATGGACCGACACCCCGACCAGCAGGGCGACGGCGGCCGCCGCTCCACCGGCCCAAATGGCGAGCCGGCCCCACCAGGACATGGTCCGGACTTCTTTCCGGGAAGATTCGCCGTACAGGGTCATGCCATTGTATATATTGTGCATCTGGCGGTACGTCTCCTTGCGGGAGCCGTCCGGATCGTCGGCGAGCCAACGCCGGATCTCAGCCTCTTCTTTCGGAGAGCACGAACCTTTGAGATATTTCAGCAACTGATAGGAATCCATGGTTTGGGTTTTTAACGATTAATAAGACACGCGGAGACTCCGGCCGGACCCCCTTTTCCCTATTATTTTTTACAAAAAATATTATTCCGCTTTATTTCTGTACGAGAGCAGCAGCAGTTCGAAAAGAATCGTTATCTTTGCCGCGAATTCAGCCCCCATGACCATCCAGCCACAGATCATCCCCGGCAACGCCGAAACTGCCGCCAGCCCCTCCGGCCTTACCCCGCAGGAGTTCAGCCGGCTTTTCACCCGTTACCGGGAGCCTTTCGTCGGGATCGCGGCCTCCTATCTCCATGACCGGGCGGCGGCGGAAGACATCGTGGCGGACTGTTTCACCCGTCTGTGGGACAAGCGCTGCGACCTGCAGCTGACGGAGAAACCTGAAGCCTACCTGCTCGCCTCGATCAAGAACCGCTGCCTCAACCACCTGCGCGACAAGGCCGCCCACCTGCGGATCGAACAGAAGATGCATGAAGACAGTTACCGGGCCCTGATGACCGAAATCGACATCCTGGACGGCCAGGACATGGCCCTGCTCTTCCGGGACGACGTCCAGCGGATCTTCGACGACTTCATGCGCCAGCTTCCGCCCATCTCCCGCAACATATTCTATTCCAGCCGCTTCGAGGACCTTACCTACGCCGAAATCGCCGAGAAGTACGGTGTGACGCCCCGAAAGGTCAAGCGGGAGATCCAGAAAGTCCTCGACATCATGCGCGTCTCCCTGAAAGATTATCTTCCGATCATCGGTCTTTTGCTGTGGCTATGGGATAGTTAAATGGATTTTACTATCTTTGCAGAAAATTTTTGGACCAGATACTATGAGCAAACTGAACATCGTTGGAAGTCCGCTTCCGAACATGCCGTGGGAAGACCGTCCGCAGGGATGCACCTCCCCCGTTTGGAGATATTCCGCCAACCCCGTGATTCCCAGGGACCTGCTGCCGGATTCCAACAGTATTTTCAACTCCGCCGTCGTTCCTTTCAAGGACGGGTTTGCGGGCGTTTTCCGCTGCGATGACAAGAACCGCCGCATGACCCTGCACGCCGGTTTCTCCAAGGACGGCATCCACTGGAACATCAACCCGGAGACCATCCGGTTCGAATGCGATATTCCCGAGGTCAAGGAATGGGTATATGGATATGACCCGCGCGTGGCCAAGATCGGGGACAAATACTATGTCACCTGGTGCAACGGCTACCATGGTCCGACCATCGGCATCGCCTGGACGGACGACTTCCAGACCTTCCACCAGGGCGAGAACGCCTTCCTGCCCTACAACCGCAACGGCGTCCTCTTCCCGCGCCTGATTGACGGCAAGTTTGCCATGCTCTCCCGCCCGTCCGACACCGGCCACACCGCCTTCGGCGACATCTTCTACTCCGAGTCCAAGGACCTTGAGTATTGGGGACACCACCGCCATGTCATGGCCCCGGCCCCGTTCGAAGTCAGCGCCTGGCAGTGCATGAAGATCGGCGCCGGTCCGGTCCCGATCGAAACCTCCGAAGGCTGGCTGCTGATCTACCACGGCGTCCTCCGCTCCTGCAACGGCTATGTCTACGCCTTCGGCAGCGCCCTCCTCGACCTGGAGCAGCCCTGGAAAGTCCTCGCCCGCAGCGGACAGTACCTCATCACCCCGACGACCTACTACGAACTGGTCGGAGACGTCCCGAGCGTCGCCTTCCCCTGCGCCTCCCTGCATGACCCCGAAACCGGCCGCATCGCCATCTACTACGGCTGCGCCGACACCGTCACCGGCCTCGCCTTCGGCTACATCCCCGAGATCGTCGAATTCACGAAACGAACCAACATCCTCTAACCCTTATGCCCGGCTCCGTCCGGGCTTTTCCCGTTTATGAAACTGCTTGCCCTCATTTCCGTCCTGGCATCGCTGACCGGCTATGTCAATCCCTTCATCGGCACGACCAACTTCGGCGCGTGCAATCCCGGCGCCGTCGTCCCGAACGGCATGATGAGCGTCTCGCCGTTCAACGTCATGGGCTCGGAACTCAACACCTGGGACAAGGACAGCCGCTGGTGGAGCACGCCCTATGTCTATGAGAACAAGTTCTTTACCGGATTCACCCATGTCAACCTCAGCGGCGTGGGATGCCCGGAGACCGGTTCGCTGCTGACCATGCCGACGGCCGGCCCCCTGCAGGTCGACTATCATGCCTATGGTTCCGAATATACGGACGAACGTCCCGAGCCGGGCTACTACGGCGTCCGCCTGACCGGCGGGGATATCCTGGCGGAAGCCGCCACGACCCTGCGCACCAGCATCGAGCGCTATACCTTCCATGCCGGGCAGGGCAACATCCTCCTCAACCTCGGCGAAGGCCTGACCAACGAGAGCGGCGCCTGGGTGCGGCGGATCAGCGACACCGAAGTCGAAGGCATGCGCCTGGCGGGCACGTTCTGCTACAACAGCCAGGCCGTCTTCCCGATGTACTTCGTGCTGCGGGTCAGCAAGGCCCCGTCCAAGGCCGGCTTCTGGAAGATGCAGCGGCCGATGACCGCCGAGGCCGCCTGGGATCCGGATGCGGGCAAATACAAGATCTACGACAACTACCGCCGCGAAATCGCCGGCGACCAGATCGGCTGCTGGTTCCGCTATGAGGACCTTGCCGAAGGCGAACAGGTGCTCGTCCAGATGGGCGTCTCCTTCGTCAGCTGCGAGAACGCCCGGCAGAACCTCGACGCCGAGCAGCGGGGCTTCGACTTTGAAGCCGTCCGAAACGCCGCCCACCAAGCCTGGGAATCCGACCTGGGCCGCATCCGCGTAACCGGTGGGACCGAAAAACAGAAGGAGGTTTTCTACACCGCCCTCTACCATGCCCTGATCCACCCGTCCGTCCTGGACGACGTCAACGGGGAGTATCCCCTGATGGAGAATCCCGGCACCGGCCGGGTCGAAGCGGGCCACCACCGCTATAGCGTCTTCTCCCTCTGGGATACCTATCGCAATGTCCATCAGCTCCTTACCCTCGTATGGCCCGAGCGTCAGACCGACATGGTCCGCAGCATGATCGACATGTACCGGGAATGGGGCTGGATGCCGAAATGGGAACTCTTCGGCCGCGAGACCTTCACGATGGAAGGCGACCCGGCCATCTGCGTGATTACCGACACCTGGCTCAAGGGCCTGAAGGACTTTGACATCCGCACGGCCTACGAGGCGTTCCGCAAGTCCGCGGACACCCCGGGCGCGCAGAACAAGATGCGTCCCGACGCGGACCCGTACAATGAGAAAGGCTACATTCCCGTGGGCTGGTTCGCCGGCGATTTCTCCGGCGACAACTCCGTCTCCCACGCCCTTGAATACTATGTCGCCGACGCCGCCCTGGCCTCCCTCGCCGAGCACCTGGGTTTGATTTCTTCCAATCTGGAAGAAGCGAATGCCTACAGGATGGATGCCCGGAAATACCGCGCCCGTTCTCTGGGCTACAAAAACTATTATTCCAAGGAATCCGGCACCCTGCGCCCGATCGGCAAGGACGGGGCTTTCATCACTCCGTTCGATCCCAAGGACGGGGCCGATTTCTCCAACGCCGTCGGCTTCCACGAAGGCAGCGCCTGGAACTACACCTTCGCCGTCCCCCACGACGTGGAAGGCTATGCCCGGCTCATGGGCGGAAACAAGGCCTATGTCCAGAAACTCCAGAAAGTCTTCGACGAAGGCCTCTTCGACCCGGCCAACGAACCGGACATCAATTATCCGTATTTCTTCAGCCGCTTCAAAGGCGAGGCCTGGCGCACCCAGAAACTCGTCAGCGAAATCCTGGAGAAATATTTCACGACCGAGCCGGACGGCATCCCGGGCAACGACGACACCGGCACCATGTCCGCCTGGGCCGTCTTCTCCATGATGGGCTTCTACCCGGACTGCCCGGGCGAGCCGTACTATACCCTCACGACCCCGGCCTTCGACAAGGTCGAAATCATGCTTGACCCGTCGGTCCACGGAACCGACCGCCTCGTGCTGAACAAGACGGCAGGAGGGCAGATCCGTTCCATGAAACTCGGCGGCAAAGCTTTGAAAGACTACCGCATATCCCACGGCGCGCTGCTGCGCGGCGGCACCCTTGAATTCCAATGCAAATGAAAACCCGACTCCTGGCAGCCGCGGCCCTGATCCTGGCCGCCTGCAACGCTGCCCCCGTTGAAGAAAACCTCACCCAATACGTCGATCCCCGGATCGGATCCGGCGGCCACGGCCATGTCTTCGTCGGCGCCAGCGTGCCTTTCGGCATGGTCCAGCTCGGCCCCACCAGCATCCCGCAGGAGTGGGACTGGACTTCCGGCTACCACGCCTCCGACTCCACGGTCATCGGCTTCAGCCATACCCACCTCGAGGGCACCGGCATCGGTGACCTCTTCGATGTGACCCTGATGCCGGTCGTCGGGGATGTGGTCTATGCCAGAGGCGATTACGACGGCCCTGAGACCGGTCTCTGGTCCTATGCCGACCGCAGCCGGGAGATCGCCCGTCCGGGCTACTACAGCGTTCCCCTGACCCGCTGGGGCATCACGGCCGAACTGACCGCCACCGCCCGCGTGGGCATGCACCGCTACTCCTATCCGGAGGATGAGGAAGGCTGCTGGGACCGTCCCACCGACACCGGTTTCGAAGTGGTCGGCGACCGTGCCATCCAGGGCTGGCGCCGCTCCACCGGCTGGGCCGATGACCAGCATGTCTATTTCTATGCGGAATTCTCCGAGCCGTTTACGACCGGTTTCCAGAACGACCTCTATACCCGGCTGGACTTCGGAAAGGTCCCGCAAGTCCTTGTCAAGGTGGCCCTCAGCCCGGTCAGCATCGAAGGTGCCCGGGCGGCCATGACCGCTGAACTCCCGGGCTGGGATTTCGACGCGACCTGCACCGCCGCGGATGCCGCCTGGAACCAGGAACTCTCCAAGATCCACGTCTCCGGCGAGGACCCGACCGCCCGGACGATCTTCTATACCGCCCTGTACCACACCATGATCCATCCCGCCGTCTTCAATGACGTCGACGGGGAATACCGCGGAGCGGACGGCGAGGTCCACCAGGGTGATTTCACCAACTACACCATCTTCTCCCTCTGGGATACCTACCGGGCCGCCATGCCGCTGCTCAATATCATCCATCCGGACAAGGCGGACGACATGGTCCGCACGATGGTCCGCATCTACGACGAGCAGGGCAAGATTCCGGTCTGGCACCTGTGGGGCTGCGAGACCGACTGCATGGTGGGCAACCCGGGCGTCATCGCCGTGGCCGACGCCCTCGTCAAGGGCTATGACGGCTTTGACAAGGAACATGCGTATGAAGCGATGAAGAACTCCGTGATGCTCGACGAGCGGGGACAGAACCTGCGCAAGCAGTACGGATTCATCCCGTCCGACCTCTATAACGAGAGCATCGGCAACGACATGGAATATGCCATCGCCGACGCCGCCGTGGCCCATGCCGCCGCCTGTCTGGGCAAGACGGAAGACGCCGCCTTCTTCACGGAGCGCAGCCACTCTTACCGCCATTACATGGATCCCGAAACCCAGCTGGCCCGCGGCCGTTTCGCCGACGGAAGCTGGCGCACCCCCTTCAACCCCTTCGTTTCCAACCACCGCGAGCAGGACTATGTCGAGGGCAACGCCTGGCAGTACACCTGGCTGGCGCCGCAGGACTTCGACGGCCTGGTCGAATTCTATGGCGGCCGCGAGCAGCTGGTCGCCCGCCTGGACACCCTATTCGCCCAGGACTCCCGGATCGAAGGCGAGAACGCCTCCCCGGACATCTCCGGCCTGATCGGCCAGTATGTCCATGGCAACGAGCCGAGCCACCACATCATTTATTTCTACACCATGGCGGGCGCCCCGGCCAA
>ONQC01000020.1 GCA_900319855.1 uncultured Bacteroidales bacterium | reverse complement strand
CGTAGCCCATTTCCCGGCTCAGATACATGACCGTATAGGAAGTATCCAATCCTCCGCTGTACGCGACGACGACTTTCTTGCCGTTGCCCTTCTTGATCTTGCGGGCGGGATCGAACAGCATGCCCGTACACAGGCAGCTGTTGTACTGGTTCCGCTGCAGGATGTCGAAATTCGGGCAGCCTTCGCAGCCTTTCCAGAATTCCGGATCGTCCGTCAGTTCGGAGAAGGTAACGGGTTCATATCCCAAGGCGGAATTGATCCGCATGACCTGCAGGCCGGTCGTCAGGCCGAAAATCTTTGCCTCCGGGAACTTTTCCCGGGACAGGTCGAACGCCATCTTCTTGATCTGGCGGGCCAGTCCCTGGCCCCGGTACTCCGGTTTGACCAGCAAGCCGGAATTGGCCACGAAACGGTCATGTCCCCACGACTCGATGTAGCAGAATCCGGCGAATTTGTCCCCGTCAAGGGCGATGACCGCCTTGTCTTCCAGGATTTTGGAAGTAATGTACTCCGGCGTCCGCGAAGCGAATCCGGTGCTTTTGTTCTCATGGACATTCTCAAAGGCAGCCACGATTTCCGGGACAAGACCCAGATGGTCGGCAGTCGCCCGGGTAACGGTAAAAGTGCTCATTATCTAATTGTTAAATTCAAGTAATGTTTCCCAAATCTTTCAAAGGCAGCTTGTTCCAGCATCTCCCGGTCATCCGGATGGGCAATGCTGGTCAGGAGTTTCGCCCGTTCCTGCAATGAGCGGCCATACAGGTTGACGGCCCCATATTCGGTCACGATCCATTCCGCATCCGCCCGCGGGGTGACAACCCCCGCTCCGCTGGCCAGGACCGGAACGATCTTGTTCTTCCCTTTCCGGGTCCGGGACGGCAGGGCGATGACCGATTTTCCGCCTTCCGACCGGCGCGCGCCTTTGACGAAATCCAACTGTCCGCCCGTACCGGAATAGATCCGCGTCCCGATCGAATCGGCGCAGATCTGTCCGGTCAGATCTACTTCGGTGGCAAAGTTGATGGATACGACGCCCGGATTCCGGGCGATGACCCACGGGTCGTTGGTATAGCTGATGTCCCGCATCAGGACATCCTTGTTATGATCCACGAAATCATAGAGTTCCGTTGACCCCAACAGGAATGCGGCAACCACCTTGCCCGGATCGGTCACCTTCCGGGTACCATTGATCACCCCGCTGCGGATCAGGTCCAGCACACCGTCGGAGAACAGTTCCGTGTGCAAGCCCAGGTCTTTGTGGTTTTTCAGGTGCGAGGCAATCGCATTCGGCAGCGAGCCGATTCCCATCTGCAGGCAGGCCCCGTCCGGGACCAGGTCCGCACAATGGCGGCCGATGGCCAGGTCGATGGCTGAAGGCTCGGCAAAGGGGATGGTATACAGCGGGGTATCGTCCCATACGAAAGCTTCGATCCGTTCCACCGGAACCAGGTCGCCATAGGCGAAGGGCACATGCGGATTGACCACCGCCAGAACATGGGTAGCGGATTCAATGGCAGCCACCGAGCAGTCCACCGAACACCCCAGAGAGACATAGTCGTCCTCCGGTTCCGATACCTGTACCATCGCCACATCACAGGGCAGGATACCGCTGCGGTACATCTTCGGAGATTCTTCCAGATGCAGCGGAATATAATCGGCGTAACCCGCATTCACGTTGGCCCGGACATTCGGTCCCACGAAGAAACCCTGCTCAAAAAAGATTCCTTCGTAAGCCGGATCGGAATACGGAGCCGGTCCTTCGGTATGGATATGGTGGAAGTGCAGGTCCTCCAACTCCCCGGCGTCAGCCCTCCGGCAGAGGGCGGCAATCAGGGGATGCGGCACATTGGCAACGCCGCTCAAGTGGATATGGTCGTGAGACTTCACGAGTTGGACGGCCTGGTCGGCGGTCACATAGTGTATCGGATCCATGTCTGTTTGCAAGTCCATCGGCCGGATCAGGGGAACGGCCATCTTCGGCGACAAAGATAGTATATTTTTTCAGAATTCTGCAAATTTTCCGTAGAATATTCACTATTTTCTAATATTTATTCACACATACAGGCATTTCATCGAGGAAATATACGGAATGGGCAAAAATGGCTATCTTTGCAGAAAAGAATCCGAAGATTTGAAAGCACTCATCGTTTATTCCGGAGGTATGGACAGCACCACCCTCCTGTACCAATACAAAGACTGCATTTCCCTGGCCGTGACCTTTACCTATGGCGCCCGCCAGGATGCCGCCCAACTGGCCTGCGCGCGGGAGAACTGCTCCTTGCTGGGCATCCGGCATCTGGTCATCCCGCTGGATTTCATGGGCCAGTATTTCAAAAGCAGCATGTTTGAAGGCGGAGAAGCCATTCCGCACGGGGCCTATGACGAGCAGAACATGAAAAGCACCGTCGTCCCGTTCCGCAACGGCATCATGCTGTCCGTCGCCGTCGGACTGGCCGAAAGCAACGGTCTGGATACCGTCCTGATCGCCAACCATGCCGGAGACCATGCCATCTACCCGGACTGCCGTCCGGAATTCATCCAGGCCATGGACCAGGCGTCCCAGGCCGGCACGTATGAAGGCATCCGTATCGTATCCCCCTATTGCAATATGACCAAGCGGGAGATCGCCCTGCTGGGTCGCGAACTGGAAGTTCCTTTCGAGAAGACCTACTCTTGCTACGAAGGGGACGCCATCCACTGCGGCCTGTGCGGCACCTGCCATGAAAGAAAGGAAGCCCTCGCCGGCTTCGACCCGACCCCCTACAAAGCCTGAAGCCATGTATTACGTCACCAAACGCCTCGAAATCTCCTCGGCCCACAGCCTCCATCTCAGCTATGAGAGCAAGTGCGAAGCCCTGCACGGCCACAACTGGATCGTACTGGTCCACTGCAAGTCCAAGACCCTCAACCAGGACGGCATGGTCACGGATTTCACCGCCATCAAGAGGCAGATCAGCGGCCAGCTGGACCACCGGAACCTCAACGAGATCCTCCCCTTCAATCCCACGGCCGAAAACATCGCCCGGTGGATCTGCGACCATGTAGAGAACTGCTACAAAGTCGAGATCTGGGAATCCGAGAACAACAAGGCCATCTATGAACGGGATGAAGACTGAGACGCTGCGCGTCAATGAAATCTTCTATTCCCTCCAGGGAGAAGGATGGTGGACCGGGACGCCGGCCGTTTTCGTCCGCCTGGCGGGCTGCAACCTGCGCTGTCCGTTCTGCGACACGGATTTCAGCCGTTCCGTACCCATGTCCCTCGACCATGTGCTCGCCGAAGTAACGCGCCTGGCCGGAGAATGCCGGCACGTGGTCGTCACGGGCGGAGAACCCTCCCTGCAGATCAACGAGGCTTTCGTCCGGGCTTTTCACGAGGCCGGCTTCCTCCTCCACCTGGAGACCAACGGGACCCGTCCCCTGCCGGAAGGGATCGACTGGGTGACCCTCAGTCCCAAGGAAGACTGGCAGCCGCTCGGCACCGTCGTGCTGGAAAAGGCGGATGAACTCAAACTGGTATTCACCGGCCAGGATGCCGACCGCTGGCTCTCCTTCCCTGCAGACCATTATTTCCTCCAGCCCTGTTCCGGGAAAAATACAAAAGAGGTGGTCCGCTATGTGCTGGACCACCCCCGATGGAGCCTGAGCCTGCAGATCCACAAACTTCTGGATATCCGCTAACGCTGCAACTTGGCCGTAATCTTGCGGCGAAGGCTGTCCGACAGATACACTTTGCCGTCCTTATCGCTCTGGTCCAGCCACTGGGAGGCCAGTTCCACATCGCCCATCAGGAAACAGGCGGCGGCCAGGTTGTACTCCGCATAGGCGCGTTTCTCGTAATTCTTCGTATTCAGCAGGGACATCCACTTGTCAACAGCTTTTTTCCACTGGAAGGAATAGGCCGCTTCGGCTGCATCCGTCCAGGCCGTGGAATCATAATAATAGAAGGAGAACGCCTCTTCTTTCCAGACGGACTTGAATTTGGCGGCCGAACGGCTGCCGGCATCCGCTGCCTGGGAGGCCGTATTGACGGTATTGTCCCACAGATGGCGCCGGTACTGCGCTTCGGTCATCTTCTCAGAACCGAAAATCACCTGGTTCAGCGTGCTATTCCCGACAAAGGTACGGACGGTATCCGCCTTGTTCATCGAATCATAGGCATACATCCGCAGGGAATAAGGCACCTTGGCCACCACGACGCGGGCGGAATCCGGCGACTGCAAGGATGAGGGATTCTTCTCCCCCAGCGATGCTTCCTGGAAAGTCGGTGCATCGAATAGGAAAATCACGTCGTCCCCGCTGTCCATGACCAGGTTCAGCAAGGTATCCCGGGAGGCATAATCCGCCCCGGGCTTTTTATCCATCTTGTACACACCGACCGCCTGGCGGCCGCCGAAATAGTCTTTTTCCAACGCCTCTGCGAATCCGGTCGCCAGGTTTTTGGCGAAAACCGTATCCTTTCCAGCCTCCTCCAGGTAAACGACGGACAAGCTCTTTCCGCCGAGGTCGAAACCGGAAAGCGACGGCTGCCGCGTTTCCAGATTCATGGTAAAAGTCTGCGGGCTGCAGGCGCCGGCGACGAGGGCAAGCGCCCATACAGCCAGGATCGATGAACGTTTCATAGCACTAATCTCTTAAATAATCTCCCCTCAGGTCGTAGTCGTCGGCGCCGTTGATCCGGACCATCATGAACTGGCCGACAAACGACTGCGGCGACCGGCCTTGCGGGCAAGGTACCAGGATCTCTCCGTCTACTTCCGGACTTTCGAACTCGCTGCGGCACACCAGGATGCCGTCGGCATAGCCGTCCACCAGCACGCGGACTTCGGAGCCGATCCGGGATTGGTTGTAAGCAAATGATATACCACGCTGCAATTCCATGAGCCGGGAAAGGCGGGATTGCTTCGTTTTTTTGGTAACGGAATCCTTCAGATGGGCCGCGCCCCAGGTTCCCTCCTCCTCCGAATAGGTGAAGGCACCGAGCCGCTCGAACCGGGCTTCCCGGACAAAATCCAGCAGTTCGGCGAATTCCTTGCGTCCCTCGCCGGGATGGCCGACGATCAGCGTGGTCCTGAGGACGATGCCGGGGACTTTCTCCCGCATCTTGCGGATCAGCTCGCGCGTCCATGCCCCGTCAACATGGCGGTGCATGTTGTCCAGCACGGTATCAGCCACATGTTGCAGCGGAATATCCATGTAACGACAGACTTTCGGATTGGAGGCCATCTGGTCCAGCACGTCCTCCGGGAAACCGGCCGGATAGGAATAATGGATGCGGATCCATTCGATCCCTTCCACCTCAGACAGGCGCTGCAACAATTCCGCCAGCGCCCGACGGCCATACAGGTCCAGACCGTAATACGTCGTATCCTGGGCGATCAGCACCAGTTCCCGCACGCCTTCGCGGGCGAGTGACCGGGCTTCCTCCACCAGGTCTTCCATCGGAACCGAATGATGGGCCCCGCGGATGAAAGGGATGGCGCAATAGGAACAACGGCGGTCGCAGCCTTCGGAAATCTTCAAGAACGCATAAGAGCCGGGATGCCCTCCGGTATACCGGACGTTCCGGCGTTCCGGGGACATCTCCGCACCCAGGGCACGGACGACCGGGCCCAGGTCACGGGCCCCGTACCAACCGTCCACTTCCGGAATCAGGCCGGGCAGCTCATCCCCATACCGTTGTGACAGACAGCCGAATACAAGGATCTTCCCTGCCAGGCCCCGGTTTTTCCGGTCCACGGCGTCGAATACCGCCTGTACGGACTCTTCCTTGGCATCGCCGATAAACCCGCAGGTATTCAGCAAAAGCCAGTCAACTTTTCCCTCCTCTCCTTCCGGAACGATCACGAAGTCATCCTGCACCTGCGCCAGCAGGTGTTCGGTGTCCACCTTATTTTTGGAACACCCGAGGGTGATGACCTGCAAAGAGGGTTTGGACATTATTCCGCGTTTTTGGCAGCCTCCGCTTCCCGTTCCTCGTCGGTAAGGAAGTCCAGGGATGCATGGTTTTTCAGTTCATTGTACCAGTCCACCACTTTCTTCATGTGGGAGACATAGAAACGGTCGCCGTCATAATTCGGGACCGCCTTGGCAAAGAGGGCCTTCAGTTCATCGGCGGAAGCTTTGGACGTAGGAGCGTCTTTCTCACCGAGGGTTTCGTGGAGCTTGTTAAAGACCTCCTGGAGTTTCAGTTCACCCTCATCGGTATAGATGGAAATATCCGCCAGGGTCGTTATCTTGCTCTTCAGGTCGAAGCAAGTACGGTGGCCATCCTGAAGGGATTCGGCAATGGCGCCGCTGCGGGCTTGGGCCAAATATTGATACAGGCCGCGGGAGCCTGAAACGGAAAGGATTTTCGCGAGATCGGTTTTTTTGTTTTCCATGTTTGTACGTATTTGTTACAAAGATAATACTTTTAAAGCAATGTCGGTCCGGTGCCGCAAGGTCGGAAGGTCGAAGTCGTTGTTGACCACGGCATCGGCTTTCATCGGATCGAAATGTTGGAGGGCCATACGGGCGCGGATCGCATCCGCCTGGGCGCCGTCCCGCCGGCAAGCCCGCTCCAGTCGCTGGGGATCCGGTGCGGTAACCAGAAGGACGGCATCGTAAACGCCGTCAAACAACGGCTTTTGCTGCGCAATGGCGGATTCCAGCGCGACCATGGGGGCGTTTTGCCGGCTCCGCCAGGCCAGAAAGTCCCGAAGGACGGCCGGATGGACCACAGCCTCCAGTTGTGCGAGGGCCGCAGGGTCCGAGAAGAGCAGGCCGGCCAGCCGGCGTCGGTCCAAAGAGCCGTCCGTCTGCCGGAGCGGAATCCCGAACCGGGCTTCCAGCGAGGCAAGCAGGTCCGGATCTTCCCGGTACAAACGCTTGACCGCCCCGTCGGAATCATAGACGGGGATGTCCCGTTCCTGGAGATATGCACAGACCGCGGACTTTCCGCTGCCGATCCCACCGGTCACAAGCAAGGTTTTCATCGGATGCTCTCAACGCAGTCAAATACCTGCGGCTCAATGGTATAGTCCAGGATGCCCGCCGGGAGGGCGTCGTGGCGTGGAATGCAGACCCCGCCCAAGGAGTTGGTAAAATCCTGATAATCGATGTAGAAACGGGCCACGTCGGAAGGATCCACCGTTACCGGGAACGCACACTTGAAAGAGACCTGCGCCACGGACGGATAAATGATCAGGCTGCGGCCTGCAGGGACGTTCCTGCTTTCTACCGGCAGGTCGGCACGGATTTCCACATACCGGGAGACGTCGAGGGTATAATCCACGGCATTGTCGCTCAGGCGCAGTCCCGTCTCCTCGAGCCGGACCCGCCCGTGTGCGCTGACCCGCAGGTCCTGCAGGTAAAAGGGCCGGGTATACACGCGGTCCACCTGCTCCAGATGCATGGGTTCTCCATAGACCGTCACGGAATCCGGGACCAGCCGAAGGTCGCCGACGGCCGTATACTGCGACCTGAAATCGGCGGTATATACGGCCGTCACAGGTACCTTCTTGCTGTTCTCCAACGGGAAACGGAATTGGACCGTATCGGAGAGCATGGTCTCCAGCCGCGCATCGTCACCGAATACAGCCTGGACGTAGCGGTTCAGGTCGGTCCCGGTGACATAAAACATTTCCCCGCCACGCGGGTGCAAGTCAGAAGCAGCGAAATCGACGACGACCGGTTTGCGGTTCATCGCTCCCCGGGAACGGATCACATCGAAACCGGTCAGGCGAAGCCGGGCCTGGACAGCAGAACTGTTGGAGGAGACCAGGGCATGGCCATCCAGGTTGCTGCGGGCCGTCACAGGGACGCTGACCGTTTCGTTGTAATACAGGGAAAGATTGTGGATGAGCCATATACTGAAAGCCAACAGGAGAGACATCACGAAAATGATGATGTCTTTCCCATTGGTAGCCATCAGGCTGCGGAACTTGTCCCACAGACGGCTCATGACGCCGGTTTACTGCTGAGGAGTGAAATCCTTCTGGATTGCGTTCTTGCTGACGCGAAGCTTGGTTTCCCCATCCACGCGGATCAGTACATCCGTCTCATGGATCTCGGCGATGGTGCCGAAAATGCCGCCGATGGTCACAATCTTGTCACCTTTTTTCAGCTCATTGCGGAATTTTTCCAATTCCTTCTGCTGCTTGCGCTGCGGACGGATCATGAAGAGCCACATGACGACAAAGACCATAATAAGCATGATCCACATCATCGCGCCGCCGCCAGCGGCCGGGGCAGCCGGTGCGGCCGACTGCAGAATAACCATAGAGAGTGTCATAATCTATTCAGTTTTATTGTTTTCCTTGACGAAACGGTCCAACAGGCCGTTGATGAAACTACGGCTCTTCGGAGAGCAATAGAATTTGGAGATCTCAATGTACTCGTTCAGGGTGACATTCTGCGGGATCTCCGGGAAATGTTCGATTTCAGCCATCGCGCAGGCGATGATGGCCATATCTGTAGAGAAGAGGCGGTCACTGTCCCAATCGGAAACCGAAGCCGTCACCTTGGCGAAATAACGCTCATAGCCGGACAAGGCGCAGCGTACCAGTTTCCGGACGAAGTCCCGGTCGCTGTCCATCACTACGCCGGGCCTGCGTTTCCGGACGACATCGCTTTGGTACAGTTCGGGCAGTTGCCAGGCATGGCCTTTGGCCAGGTCATCCAGGGTATGGCAGCACCATGTCAGGGCATAGGCGAGATCATCATTCCAATAGAGGGACTGCTCCTCAAGAATGGGATCGATGGCGTCGTTTTCCGTGAACTCCTCTTCGAAGATCCGCTTGAAAAGGCGGCAGCTTGCGGCAAGGGAGGCATCCCCGGCGGCCATGTATTTCTGGAAATACGGCTTGGTCCGGACGCTGTCATACAGGTTCCGGATGAAAATGTCATAGCGTTCCCACCCCAGTTTCTTGCGGGACAGGATTTTCTGGAAATCCGGATCTTCGGCCAATACCTTCGCAAGGGCATTGTCCGCGAACGTCCTGTTCGGATGCAGCTCCTCCTCGGTCGGGTGGAATTTGGCACTGGCGGTCTCGATCCGGCTGCGGGCTTCGGCCGTCAGCGGACCGGCGACGGATAGCATCAGCAGATACAGGTCGCGGGTAGATTCACAGGACGCATCCAGTTCAGAATAAGCATCTTCAAGGCTTTTGCTGCCGGTAACGGCATACCCATAAATAACCTTGAATGCCTTGATGCGTAATATCCTTCGATTGAGCATGGTGTTTTCTGGCAAAAATTCATGCAAAGATAGCAACAATTACAGATTTTTCCTTAAATTTGACCACATTTAAAGACATAAACAAGAATACTATGTACAGAGATGATTATGATGGCGCTTATGCGCAGGAGCGTCAGGGCGAGGATGTCTACTCGAAACCTGTCCGCGCGGGGAAACGTACGTATTTCTTTGATGTGAAGGCTACGAAGGGACGGAATGACTTCTTCCTGACCATCACCGAAAGCAAGCGGAAAATGGAACGCGACGGCCGCTTCACCTATGACAAGCACAAGATTTTCCTGTATAAGGAGGATTTTGACAAGTTTGCCGAGGGGTTGCAGGAAGTGATCGACTATATCCGGGTCAACTGCTTGAAGGACCTGCCGGAACGGCCTGTCCAGACGGAAGACGAAGAATTTTGATTTTTTTTATACGTATATGAAACGAATCCTTTTGACCCTGATGGCCGTGATGGCCCTCAGCGCTTGCGGCCAGAAAAAAGTGGCTGAAGAATCCCCCGTCTACGCCATTGATATCCTCCAGGCGGACGGTACAACCACCTCGATGGCCGACTACAAGGGCCAGGTGCTGCTGGTCGTCAATACCGCGACCCGCTGCGGCTTCACCCCGCAGTACGAAGAATTGGAAGCCATGTACGAAAAGTATCACGAAAAGGGTTTGGAAATTCTGGACTTCCCTTGCAACCAGTTCGGCGGCCAGGCCCCCGGCACGGCGGAAGAAATCAAGGAATTCTGCACGGGAAAATACAATACCCAGTTCCCCCAGTTTGCCAAGATCGATGTCAACGGCGACAACGCCACGCCGCTCTTTACCTGGCTCAAGGAGCAGAAAGGTTTCGAAGGCTTCGGGCAGGATGACCGCGCCAAGATGATGACGGCCATGATGGAGCGCAACGATCCGGACTTCGCCTCGAAACCGGACATCAAATGGAATTTCACGAAATTCCTCCTGGACCGTCAGGGCAACGTCGTCGCCCGTTTCGAACCGACCGCCCCGATGTTTACCGTCGAACAAAAAATCAAGGAACTGCTCTAGCACATGCTCTCATTTACCTGCGATTACGCAGAAGGTGCCCATCCCCTCATACTCAAGGCCTTGACAGACAGCAACCTGGAACAGCTTCCCGGGTATGGCTCTGATGTCTACTGCCAGCGTGCGAAAGAGAAGATCCGCCAGGCTTGCGCCTGCCCCGATGCGGATATCCATTTCCTGGTCGGAGGGACGCAGACCAATGCCACGGTCATCGCATCCCTGCTCCGCAACTACGAAGGCGTCGTTGCCGCGAAGACGGGACACATCGGCGTACACGAAGCCGGTGCCGTCGAGTATACGGGGCACAAGGTCCTGCCGGTTCCGGAGCACCAGGGCAAGATCGATCCGGAGGAACTCCGGTCCTATCTTGCGACATTCTTCAGTGATGCCAACCATGAGCACATGGTCTTTCCGGGCATGGTCTACATCTCCTTCCCTACCGAATACGGAACCATCTACTCCCGAGCCGAACTGTCGGCCATCCATGGCATCTGCCGGGAATACCGGATTCCCCTGTTCATCGACGGGGCTCGGCTTGGGTATGGGCTGGAGAGCCTTCAGTCGGACCTCGACCTGCCTGCGCTGGCTTCCCTCTGCGACGTATTCTACATCGGCGGAACGAAAGTCGGCGCCCTTTGCGGAGAGGCCGTGGTCTTTCCGCGCGGAAACGCCCCGGCACATTTCATGACGACGGTCAAACAGCATGGCGCCCTGCTCGCCAAGGGCCGGCTGCTCGGCATCCAGTTCGACGTTCTTTTCACGGACGGGCTGTACCTGAAAATCGCCCGCTACGCCATCGAGATGGCGGAACAAATGAAAGGGATCCTCCGTGAAAAAGGGATTCCCTTCTTCCTGGAATCGCCTACCAACCAGCAGTTTGTCATCCTTTCCGACACAGACGTCAAACGTCTGTCGTCACAAGTCGGATTCGACTTCTGGGAGAAATACGATGCGCATCATACCGTTGTCCGGTTCGCGACCAGCTGGGCCACGCCGGAAGAAAACCTGCGACGGCTCCGCGAAATCCTCTAGCCGATACGGCATCGCTTTTTTCCGCCGGGTCTTTGGGCTCGGCGGATTTTTTTTTATATTTGTATGCATGGGAACGATTTTGCTAAAAAACATCAACATTGACGGCCAGGTCCGCGATATGCTGATCGACCGGGGCCTCATCGCCAGAATCTGTCCGGCCGGAGAAGTTGTCCTGTCCGCACAAGGCGCGGATGCCGAAATCGTCGACTGTTCCGGAAAAACCGCCCTGCCCGGTTTCGTCAATATGCATACCCATGCCGGCATGGCCATGATGCGTGGGATCCAGGAAGATACCGAGTTCGGCGACTGGATCAAGAATATCTGGAGGATCGAATCCAAAATCGATGAGCGGTTCGTCTACTGGAGTTCGAAAGTGGCGGCCCTGGAGATGATCAAGACCGGAACGACCACTTTCAACGATCAGTACTGGTTCTCCCCCGCCGCCCGGCGCGCCGCCCTTGAAATGGGCATCCGCCCGGTTGTCTCCTATGTCATCCTCGACAAAAGCGGCCCCTGGGAGAATGTCCGCCAGCAGGAAGAATGCATCCGGCTGTATGAGGAATCCCGTAGCTGGGACGATGCTTCCCGGTTTGCCATCGCATTCCACGCCATCTACTCCGTCAGCGAGCCCATGATCCTGTGGGCCGCGCAATTCGCACGCGATCACGGTCTCCGGCTCCACATCCACCTGAGCGAAACCGAGGAAGAAGTCCGGGGCTGCCAGGAAGACCATGGCGGACTGTCTCCGGTCCAATACCTGGACCAACTGGGCGTCCTGGACGAGCGGCTGGTTGCCGCGCATTCCCTCTGGCTTTCCGAGGAAGACATCCGGATCCTGGGAGAACGGAAGGTCAACTGTGTCCACAATATCAACTCTAACCTGAAACTGGCATCCGGCTATCATTTCTATTACGAAGAATTGCGCGATGCCGGTGCCAACGTCTGCCTGGGCACGGACGGGTGCGCCTCCTCGAACAACCTCGACATGCTGGAAGCGATGAAGACGACGGCGCTGTTGCAAAAAGCCTGGCGGCGCGATCCCAAGGCGATGCCGCTGCAGGAGCTGCTGGATACCGCCACGCGCAACGGAGCCCGTGCCCTGGGCATCAACACAGGGGTCCTGGAAGAAGGTCGGGAAGCCGACCTGCTGATTGTAGATACAGACAGCACATTCTTCCTGTCACCCGGCTCTTTCCTGGCCAATTTCATCTACTCCGCCCACAGCGATTGCATCGATTCCGTCATTGCCGGCGGGCGTTTCGTCATGCGGGGACGCCGGGTGGAAGGTGAAGAAGAAATTTTGAAAGAAGCCCGTAAAGTTTTGAAACAGATTATTTAAAACAATATATCATGGACCCGAGAGCAGAAAGGATTTACAAGGCTGCTGCCTATATCAACGGCATCCTGTCGGATTTTGACCTGCATCCAACCATCGGCATCGTCCTGGGAAGCGGACTGGGACGGCTGGCCGACAAGATCATCAACCCCGTCACCATTCCCTACCGGGACATCCCCGGATTCCCGGTCTCTACGGCCATCGGCCACAAGGGGAACTTCATCGTCGGAGAAGTCGGCGGGAAAACCGTCATCGCCATGCAGGGGCGCATCCACTATTATGAAGGGTACGGCATGGAACTCGTCACCCTGCCGATCCGCGTCATGAAAGTCATCGGAATCAAATACCTGTTCGTCTCCAATGCCGCCGGCGGCGTCAACTTCAACTACCATGTCGGCGACCTGATGATCATACGGGACCATATCAACCAGTTGCCCAACCCGCTGATCGGGCCGAACCTGGATGACTTCGGCCCCCGATTCCCCGACATGACCCGTCCCTATGACCTGGAACTCATCGCCAAGGCCAAGGATATCGCAGCGGAACTGGATATCCCCGTCCATGAAGGGGTCTACTTCGGCGGCACGGGTCCGACCTACGAAACCCCGTCCGAATACAAGTACATCCGCATCATCGGCGGAGACGTGACCGGCATGAGCACCATTCCGGAAGTCATCGTCGCCCGCCACAGCGGCATCCGCGTTTTCGGCATGTCCGTCATCACCAATGAGGCCCATGACGACTATGCGCCGGATTACATGAATGACGGACACGACGTCGTCGTTGCCGCCGACGCGGCCGCTGACAAGATGAGCAGCATCTTCGAAAAATTGATTGCCAGCCTGTAACAGACTGGCAATCAAAATAATTTTACGCCGGATTTATTCCCCTATCTTTTCCAGGTCGGCGATCCACAAGGCGACCTGGGCATCGGATGGCATGCGCCAGTCCCCGCGGGGACTCAGCGTAACGGAGCCCACCTTCGGCCCGTCGGGGATGCAGGATCGCTTGAACTGCTGGCTGAAGAATCGCCAGTAGAATTTTTTCAGCCACTTGAGCAGGATCTCCTCCGTATAGACATTCGCCTTCCCTTCCGGCCCGACGAACACGCTGGCATCGCCCTGCTTTCCCAGGAAGGCCTTGCAGGCCAGGAAATAAATCTTGGAAGGAGCATACCCCAGCCGGAAACAGTTGTACAGGAAGAAATCGTGCAGCTCATACGGACCGACCAGGTCCTCGGTTTTCTGCTTGATCTCGCCCTTTTCATCGGCGGGGGTCAATTCGGGACTGATGGGCGTATCGACCACATCCAGGAGGATATCCTTCGCGCTGCGTCCGTTGTTGCCCGGGACGTCGAAACGATGCTCTGCCGCCCATTTGACAAGGTATTTCACCAATGTCTTCGGAATGCTGGCATTGACCCCATACATGCTCATATGATCGCCATTGTAGGTGCACCAGCCCAGGGCCAGTTCGGACAGGTCTCCGGTTCCGATGACGATGCCATCTTCCTTGTTGGCCACATCCATCAGGATCTGGGTCCGTTCACGGGCCTGGCAGTTCTCGTAGGTAACATCGTGGACGGAAGGATCCTGGCCGATGTCCGCGAAATGCTGGTTCACGGAAGGGACGATGGATATCTCCCGAAGGGTGATACCCAGGGAATGCATGAGATCGATTGCATTGTTATAGGTACGGTCGGTCGTCCCGAAGCCCGGCATCGTGATGCCGATGATCCGTTCCCGGGGCCAGCCGAGCTTGTCGAACGCCAGGCAGGTCACGAGCAGCGCCAGCGTGCTGTCCAAGCCACCGGAAATGCCGATTACGGCCGTCTTGCACCGGACATGCGCCAGTCGCGTTGCCAGTCCGAGGACCTGCATGGAGGTGATTTCCCGGGCACGGCGGTCGATTTCTGCCGGATCGCCGCCCGGTACGAAGGGATGCGGTTCGACGTGGCGGAGCAGTCTCCCGGAGAAATCCGTCGGAGCGGCCGCCCCGAGATCCGTCCGGACATACTGCCGGGCATATTCCGCCGAAGAAGTTCCGTCCGGAGCATAGGCCCGGTAGGTGCTTTCCTTTTGCCGGAGAACCGTCAGCTTCTGGATGTCAAGATCCGCCTCGATCAAGCCTTCCGTCAAAGAAAACCGCTCATTCTCAGCCATCAGGGACCCATTCTCATAAATCATGGATGAGCCGGCGAATACCAGGTCCTGGGTCGATTCCCCATAACCGCAGGAACAATAGATATAACCCGAAAGCGTCCGGGCGCTCTGGTTTCCGACCAGGTCCTTACGGTAAAGATGCTTCATAATGACCTCGTTGCTGGCCGACAGGTTGACGAGGACCTGCGCGCCGGCGACCGCATGCCAGGAAGACGGCGGAACCGGGGTCCAGAGGTCTTCGCAGATTTCAATCGCGAAGGTCATCTCACCGATGGTAAACAACTGGTTCGGCGCCAGGGTGACCGTCTGGCCCGCGAAGGTCATCCGGGCAGCGGAAGCCCCCAGGAAATCCGTTCCGCTGGCGAACCAGCGAGATTCGTAAAACTCATTATAGGTAGGCATGAAAACCTTCGGAACAATGCCTGCGATCCGGCCGTCGCGCAGGACAACGGCGCAATTGTACAGGCGTCCCGCATAGCGGACCGGAGTTCCGACGACAACCGTAACCGCCTTGCCGCTAAGGCATTCTGCCAAATCAGCGATGGCCTTCTCCGCGGCACGGACCAACAGGTCCTGGCCAAACAGGTCGGCACAGGTATAGCCCGTAACCGCCAGTTCAGGAAAGACCAGCAGACTCACGCCATCGGCTTCCGCCCGGTGGACCAGGGCCTGGATTTCCGCCATGTTAAACTGTACATCGGCCACTTTGACCTTCGGTGTCGCAGCCGCCACCCGAAAAAATCCGTAGTTTTCCATATCGATTGGCAGGGATTCTGGTTCCTGCAACAGACAAAGATACGGAAAAAGCCAGAATATATCCTAACGCGCAGCAGGAATCGGGAGGAAATCCGGGCTCCGAATACGCTTTTTTATTGGTCTTTTCTAAAGAAAACGCTAAATTTGCGCCGCTTTCCACAGTGTATGGAAAGCAAGTGTTTTTTTGAATCTATATTAAGCAAGATATCATGAAGAAAATGTGCATGGCGCTGGCCTGTCTCGCCGTCATGGCGGGATGCAACCAGCAGCATACTTCCCAGATCCAGAAAAAAGCGGACAGCTATGCCCTGGTCAACCTGGAAACCCATTTTACCGAGGGGATTTCCGACCACGGAAAGAAGGTCCTGGAGCTGTACAAACTGGCCGCGGAAGAAGCCGACAACATTTACTGGCAGCAGAATTTCGGGGATAAATCCCTCATGGAGAATCTGCCGGATGCCGGCCAGAAGGCGTATGCCATGATCAATTACGGCCCGTGGGACCGTATTGACAACCAGCCGTTCGTGGAAGGTTACGGCGTCCGTCCCGCCGGTGCGAATCTCTATCCGGCCGATATGACCGCAGAAGAATTCGCGGCATTTGACGACCCGGACAAGGACAGCCACTATACCCTCATCCGCCGTGCCGAGGACGGATCTCTCAAGACCGTCTGGTACCATGAGGCTTTCAAGGACAACATCGAGCGCATGTGCAACTACCTGCAGGCAGCGGCCGATGCGACCATCGTTCCCAGCGTCCGGGAATACCTGCTCAAGAAAATCGAAGGTCTGAAGACCGACAACTACTATGAAAGTTCCCTGGCCTGGCTGGACATGGATGACAGCAAAATGGACCTGGTGATCGGCCCGAACGTCACGACCGATGACAACCTGTATGCCAACAAAGCCTCCTATGGCGCTTTCGTGATGCTGAAAGACCTGGAGCGCACCGAGGCGCTCCGCCGGTTCACGGCCATGCTTCCTGAGCTGCAGCAGGCCCTCCCCTGCGCTGACGAGTACAAGACTTTCGTCCCCGGTGCCGCTTCCAACATTTTCGCCTGCGACGCCATCACCTATGCCGGTAATTACAACGCCGGTTTCAAGGTAATCGCCATCAACCTGCCGACCGATGAGAAGGTCCAGGAAGAGAAAGGGACCCGTACGATCCTGTTCCGTAACGTATTGACTGAGAAATTCAACCGCACCGTCTTCCCCGTCGGCAACCTGATGCTGGTCGAGAAGCAGAACCTGGATGCCGAAGCTTTCTGGTGGAACATCGCTTTCCGCGAAGTGGCCCACGGACTGGGCGTCAAGGAGACCGTGAACGGCAAGGGCACCGTTGCGGATGCCCTGGGCAACGAGTCCGATTTCTTCGAGAAGATGAAGGGTGATGTCCTGGGTGTCTGGCTGGCCTGCGATCTCAATGCCAAGCACAATTTCTCCACTGTCCTGCAGCGCAATGACTTCCTGGCCACCTTCGTCGCCAGCACCTTGCGGTCTGTCCGGTTCGGCGCTGAAGATCCGACCGGTTTGGCGAATGTTGCTATCTGGAACTGGCTGGTCAAGCAGGGCGCAGTGGTCCGCAACAACGAGACCGGCGTCTACGCCATCCATTTCGACCAGACTTTCCAGGCGGTTACCGACCTGGCCTCCTTCATCCTGAAGACCCAGGCAACCGGCGACGCCGATGCCGCCCGTCAGTTCGCTGCTGACTATGGCAAGATGACGACCGCCCTCAAGGCAGACGTCCGCAAGATGCACCTGGAAGAACTTCCGGTAGACATCCGCTTCAAATAATCGTTTCCACGATAACAAGAGTCCTCCTGGCTTAAGTCGACATTGGCTCCCGAACCGACGAAAAGTCGAGTGAAAAGAGAAATCTTTTCTTTTTTCCGAGACCAGAGGAGGAAAAGACTTTTGGTCTTAAAAGGGAGGGGACCCACATTGTGGGGAGGATAGACGAAGCCAGGAGGGCTCTTGTTATAAACTATACCGTGATGAAAGAGGGTTGGTGACCGATGTGGGGAATGAATTTCTCCAGCAGGTCACGGGTCGCGAAACGCATGTAGCAGGTCGTGGTTCCGTCGGTTCCGCAGAACCAGGGATCCTTCAGGACATCCTCGTCGATGACGAGTCGGATTTTGTGTTCCGGATCCCGGATCAGGCTCAGGATGGTCGTCGCCCCGACGACCGTGCCCAGCATCTCCAGAAGCTTTTCCGCAGGGGCGAAAGAAACGCGCGCAACCCCCAGGGCCCGACCGAAATCCTTGGTAACGAAAGGTTTGTCACCCCGCATGACAAACAGGTAATACTGGGTCTGCTGCCGGTTGGTCAGCAGCAGGGTCTTGATCGTATGCGCATCCAGGCGCGCATCGATGGCCGCGCAATCCTCCATGGTCAGGCAGGGATCACAGTCGGTGCGGATAAAAGGGATGTCCAGGTCGGAGAGGGTGCGGTAAATATCTTTCTCCAGGTCGGTCTTGAAGACCGCCGGTGCTTCCGTCAGGATGGGGCTGGTATTGATCATCGTCTATAGCAATGGGGCGAACAAGCCGACCAGGCCTTCGGCGAAACGGTGGTACCATTTCAGGTGAGAAAGCCACTCCTGGTCGACCAATGCGCTGATTTCCATATCTTTCTCAAAGATAGACCGACACCGGACAGCGGTTTCGGCATCATAAATGTACGTGTTGACCTCGTAATTCGTGGTAAAGCTGCGGAAATCCAGGTTGGCCGTACCCACGCAAGAGAGGTAATCATCCGACACGAAGGTCTTGCTATGGATGAACTCGCCGCCGCGCAGATAGATTTTCACCCCGGCAGCCACCAATTCCCGGAAATGCAGACGGTTTGCCGGCCGCATGAAGAAGTTGTCGGCCCGGGCCGGAAGCATGATCCGGACGTCCACCCCGCTGGCGGCAGCACATAGCAACGCATTGAGCACCGGCTCGGGCGGAACGAAATAAGGGGTCTGGAGCCAAATATAGCGACGGGCACGCTGGATGGCCCATTCATGGCTCATCTGCAGGATCGGCAATTCCGCCTGGGGATCGTCCGGGACGATCTGGACCATTTTACCGGAATCCGACTCCGGCTGCGGAAAATAATCCCGTACCGGACGGTCCAGCGAACCGCCCGCCATCAGCCAAGTATCCAGGAACAGATACTGCAGACCCGCGACAGCGCCCCCGGTCAGCCGGAGATGCGTGTCCCGCCAACGGAGGAAATACTTGTCATTGATATTCATGCCCCCTGTGTACCCGATCTTTCCATCGATAACGACGATCTTCCGATGATCCCGGTAATTGAGCAAGGTCACCAGGTTCACCAGATGGTAGCGCGGATTGGTGAATTTCTCGACCTGGACCCCGGCTTTCTTCATGTCATCGTAGTACAAGGAGGAAATCGGGAAATTGGCGATATTCTCGTTGATGAAACGGACCTCTACCCCCTCCTTCGCCTTCTCCATCAACAGGTGCTTGATTTCACGGCTTCCGGTGTCATTTCCAAAATGGAAATACTCCATATGGATGGATTCCTTGGCATTCCGCAAATCTTCCATCAACAATTCATACTTCCGCTTTCCCGTCGTGATGATCTCGAAATCATTGCCCTCCGACACCGTCAGATTCGACTGGCTGGCCAGCAGCCGGGCCAAAGGACGGTACTCCTCAGGAAGCCGGTCCGTACGGACGGGATCGAACAGCAGACGGTTCACCCGTTCGTCCGTCCCGGCCTGGAAGGTTTTCTCGTAACGTTCGTGACGCCGTTTGAAGAAGATATGGTGCCGCAGGTTGATCCCGATGCAGAAATACAGCACCAGGCCGACGATCGGCAGCAGCGCGATGATCAGCAGCCAGGCCAGTTTCCGACCGGAATCGCCATTGTCATAAATGATGACAACGGCCGTTCCGGCAATCAGCAGGATCAGCAGGATGGTTATGAATGCCTTCAGGATCATGATTCGCGATGGATGACACTGCCGCTAGCCTGGTGCGTAGCCAGGACAAGCACTTCCGCGATCTGGACATGGGCGGGCGCCTGGGTCGCATACAGGACCACATCGGCGATATCATCGCCGGTCAGCGGCTCGATGCCCTCATACACCCGGGAAGCCCGCTGCGTATCGCCATGGAAACGCACATTGCTGAAGTTGGTCTCCACCAGTCCGGGCTTGACATTGGTCACCCGCACCGGCGTGGCCGCCAGATCGAGCCGCAGGCCATCCGTCAAGGTCTTGACCGCCGCCTTGGTCGCACAGTACACGCCGCCGTTGGCATAGGCCGCGTCGCCGGCCACCGACCCGATGTTGATCACATGTCCCCTGCCCCGTTCCACCATGCCGGGAACGACCAGACGCGTCATGTTGAGCAGTCCCTTGATATTGGTATCGATCATTGTGTCCCAATCCTCGAAACGGCCCTCGAACTCCGGTTCCAGGCCCAAAGCCAGGCCGGCATTGTTGACCAGGATATCGATCTCGCGCCATTCGGAAGGCAACTGCTCCACGGCGCGGATACAAGATTCGCGGACACGGACATCAAAGAGCAAGGGCAGGACACGGCAACCCGTTTCCTTGACCCGGGCGGTCACGTCTTCGAGTTTACGGGCATTCCGCCCCGTCAGGATCAAATCATAGCCGCCTGCTTTCGCAAAACGGAAGGCGCAAGCGGCTCCGATGCCGCTGGTCGCGCCGGTAATCAAGACGATTTTGCTCATGGTCTATCTACTTTTTAAATGATTGACAAGGACTTCCGACAAATCCTCCACCGGCCGGTCCGCATAACGGGCAAACGTACTCCGGCACAACGGACAAGCCGTCACGATGGTTTCCGGATCGTTGGCTGTCAAATTATGCAAGGCATTCATCGTAATATCCTTCCGCTTTTCAAATCCCAGCGAGAGACTGCCCAGGCTCCCGCCGCAGCAGATGCTCTCCGCATGATGTTTCTCCGCTTCATGCAGGAATCCGATGCGACGCAAAGCCGCCCTCGGCTCCTCGTAGATCCCGCATCCGCGCCCCAGTTCGCAGGGATCATGGAACACATAGCTGCCGGAAGTATATTCCACCGGAAGCCGGCCCTCACGCATCAGTTCTTCCAGGAAAACACTGTGGTGCACCACCCGGATGCCCTCCAGCGGATAGGATTCCAGGAATACCCGGTAACAGATCGGACAGGACAGCAGCAAGGTATCGCAGCCGCTGGCACGGATGATTTCCACATTCTTGCGGATCAACGCCTGCGCAGCCTCCTTCCGGCCGGCCATCATCAACGGACGTCCGCAGCACAGCCCGCCTTCCGGATCCATCAGCTGGTAATCGATCCCGGCGGCTTTGAGGAGCGTTTCGGTCGCACGCCGGATCCCGGGGGTCAACGCGGTCATGCAACCGGCGAAATACAGGACCTTGGCCGGCTTTGCGCTTACGGCCGCCTGCATGGAAGCCGTGTCGATGGCCGAGTAATCCGGCGTCAGGGCGTAGGGCCGAAGTTCCCGCTGGGCCAGTCGCAGTTCAGGGCCCTGGACGCCTACCTGGCAGACAGCCGAACACTTACCGCATAACAAGCACTTGTCGCTGATCTGCGCAATCCGACGCTCGTTCCCCCTGCGAAGCTGCCGGTTCAGATACACCGTACAGTCTTTCAGGTTCTCTTTCCGGACGCTCATCGGGCAGGCATCGATACAAACACCGCAATTCGGGCAGGTGTAATACTCCAGCTTGGCAAAGCCCTTGCGCGGATGACGGATCTTGATGCCGGCGTTCCGCATCGGGATCAGCAGCATCTCGGCCGGAATGTGCATATACCGGGTAAACGGCAGCAGCACCATGAAGATGCAGAGCGCAATCGAATAGGCCCACCAGGTCGGCAGGACATGGATATCATTCGAGATGAACCGGTGGAACAGCAGTCCGGCCGGCTCGGTCAGGAAACTGCCGCCGCTGATATGGGCCGTAAAGGTCTCCGCCAACAGCCGGAGCGGGAAAATGGCCCACAGCGCATACATCGCAATCCGGTCCAGGAAGGACGGCCGCGTGGTCCGCCGCATCCCGAAGAACCGTGACCGGAAACGTTTGTAGATCGCCAGGAGGATACCGCTCAGGACAAACAACAGGGAAATATCCATCAGGAACATCAGGACCTTCCCCTGGATGGTCGCATCGGCCTCGGCAACGAAGAAATTGAAAAAGATCGGATAATAGAAAAAACGGACCCGGTGCGGCAGGAACAGCATCACCTCGATGTGTCCGAGCAAGATCAGCATGAACCAGCCGAAGGCGATGCTGGAATGCATATAGCCCAACACCTTGTTCCGCTTCCACAGTTTCACGTGGATCAGGCAGTTCAGGAATATGTCCTTGATATTCTTCCAGATCGTTTTCGGGGTAACCAGACTGATCAGGAAACGCTTCCGGTCCTCCCGCGGCAACTCGAAGAATACCCGTATCATCCCGACCAGACAATAAGTCAGGACGAACAGCATGCCGAACACAAAGGGCAGCACGAAAGGATGGAAAGCGCCGGGAATCCGTTCAATCATAGACGGCCCTCCCCTTTCGAAACGGAACCATCCGCCGCAATCCGGCAAAGGTTCAGGATCAGATTCCTCGTATTGATACCACGCGGACAGACCATCGTGCATTTCCCGCACAGCATGCAGGCCGACAGCATCCTGTTGACCTGCGCATCCTGTCCCCGCTGCAGACCGAGCAAGACCTTGCGCACGCTCATCCCGGAAAAGGGACCGGCCGTGCAGGTCGCACTGCAACTCCCGCATGCCATGCAGATGCGGGCATCCGGTTCCAATCGGACCAGACGGTTATAACGGGACAGGTCGACCGTATCCAGGTTGACGGCGGAACTGGGCGCCAGTGAAAAACCGAAATCCATTACTCGCCGCTTAAGAAGTTATGGATATCCAGGGCAGCGCTGCGCGCTTCCGCAAGGGTCTCCGGAATCGTCTTGGGACCCGTCGCGGCACCGGCCAGGAAGATGCCTTTCCGGTCGGAACGCGTAACCGAACCGATGTTGTCGCGGCTTTTGAGATAGCCGTCATCGTCGATGGACAGGGAGAGTTCCTTTGCCAAAGGCTGGATGTCGCGATTGCAGACCATCCCCGCCATCAGCACCAACGCATCCAAGGTCACCTTCACGGGTTTTCCGTTCAGCGTATCCTCCGCCTTGACAATCACCTTCCCGTCGATGTTTTCGGACACCTCCGACACGCGTCCCCGGATGAAGTGGATGCCGTAATCCCGCTGGGCGCCGATATAGAAATCTTCATATTTCTTTCCGAACAGGCGCAGGTCCATGTAAAAACACCAGATCTCCGCCTCCGGGAAGCGTTCCTTCATCTCGATGGCCTGTTTGATGGCTGTAATGCAGCAGACCTTGGAACACTGGGTGTTCCCGGCCTTCACATCCCGGGAGCCAACGCAATGGACAAAGCCGATACGCTTCAGGTCACCCTTGATCCGGGTATCGTCCCCGGTATTGAACCAATGCTCCAGATCAGCATTTGTAAGTACACGGTCATAAACGCCGTAGCCATACTCTTCCTTTTTCCATGCCTCGAACAGGCTGAATCCCGTAGCCATCAGGATGGCCCGGACATGCAGGGACGTTCCGTCAGAAAGCCGGATATTGAAGCCATCGCCCAACCGCCCGGCGGAGAGGATCTTCGCCCGAAGGATCAAGGTCGCTTCACGGGTCTGTTCCAACAACTCCTCCACCAGCGGAGCCGCCGGTGCCTTGTCCGGGAACAAACGGTTCCATTCGGCGACATGGCCGCCGGCGTGGTCCGCCTGTTCAATCAGGACCGGCGCATAACCGAGCCGGAGCAACTGATGCGCAGCCTCCAGGCCGGCGATACCGGCCCCGATGATGGCGACTTGCTCTTTATTGGGTTTACCTTCCATAACTAGCAACATCTGAGGACCGTGGGGAGGCCCGGTTTCATGATATCTTTCTCGTTAAGGCCCAAGTATTTCTTGGCAGGATCATAGGCGATGCCCAGCTTATCCAGCAAGGGCTCGACCGCCACCTGGTGGATCTGCAGGCCCAGGTCCCAGGGATCGATGCCCAGGACCAGTCCGGCCAGTTCTTCATAGGTGAGGACCGGAATCCCATATCCGTTCTGTCCATAGGTCTTTCCCGTCTGCTCGGAAATGACATACTGCCAGCGGTCCAGGAAATACGGGCATCCCGGACAGTTGGTGATGATCATATCCGGGTGGTAGGGTTCCATGGATTCGAATTTCTTGTGGGTATTGCTCATGGAATAACCCCGGTTGGCCTTGACCAGGTACTGGCGGAATCCGAAACCGCAGCAATGCCGCCGCTCCGGATAGTCAATGATCCGGCCGCCCCAAGACTCAGCCATGCCGCTCAGCACACACGGATACTCCGCGCCGCCGACACCCTTGTGCGGGAACATCTTCGAATAGTGGCAGCCGATATGCTCCACGACGCGAAGCGGCTCCCCCGTCCGATGGTCGACCAGGCGGAACTTCGCTTTTTCAGCGATTTCACCACGGAACTTATAGATCAGGTCGCTGGCATGGGCCACATACTCCGGCTTTTCAAACTCCCGCCGGCAAGACTTCCAGAGGGCTTCCCGGACACGGGCCTCCAGCTCCGGGAACTCGCGCCAGGTCTCCAGCGTCTCGGTATAATTGCCGAAAGAGGTGATGCACGAGGCTACCAGGTTCTTGTAACCGGCTTCGGTCATCAGCGCGAACTGCCGGGCTACGATGGTCATGGCCGTCAGCTGCGGGATCACATCGCAGTGGTAAGCGATGCCGCCGCAAGTCGTATGGTGCTCGGTTTCATGGATATCCTTGCCCAGCATATCCCGGCAGATGCCCAGGAACCATTTTTCGGAACCCGGGAAAAAACTCTGGCGGATACAGCTCCGGACATAGAACCAATGGTCGGAAGGGATTTCCTTCTGATAGTCCGACCATATTTTCTGTTTTCCCTGATAGATCATAATCCGTTGTTGAAATGGCCCGGAGAGCAATGGTTAAACGTATAGGCCGTATATTCATCGAGGGTCATTCCCATCTCCGCGGCCTTGGCCCGGGAATACCGTTCTACCAGTTCGATCCGTTCCGTTCCTCCGGTCTCGTCATAGATGGCCTTCAGTTCATCCAGGTCCGCCTGCGGGATGCGCCGCAGCACACCGGGACCCTTGCCCTGGTAGTTGGCACCGAGGCGGGCATAGACATCCTCCTTGTGCGCCAACGCCCATTGGAAAACAGGGCCGGATTCCGGATGGTCCTCGAAAGCGAATGTCGCGGGATGGACACAATAGCCATATTGCAGGACGTTCGTATTCAAGGCCTTGGTCAACGGCCATATCTGCCGTCCCTTTTCTGATTCCGTGAAGTAGCCCAGCCGGATGGAAAGGTGTCGCAGGGCCATGATGACCAGGCCCGCCCCGTTCTTGCGGGGGCAGCGGGTCATGCACGACATGCATTCCCCGCAATACCAGATGGTCTCACTGCGCAGCAGCGCTTCTATCTCCGCATCGTCCTTGCGCTGGACCGTATCCACGATCTTGCGCGGGTCATAGCGGTAGAACTCGGCAGCCGGGCAGATGGCCGTGCAAGTCCCGCAATTGATACAGGTCTTCAACCCCTCTTTCAGACGGGGATCCTTGCTCAGCTCGTCGAATAATTTTCCCATTTTTTTGTACGTAAACGTACAAAGATAAATACTTTCCTTACTTTTTGCAAAGATGTTGTCCCGCCAGGTAGCAAATCGCGGCCACGACCATGCCGTTGATGGAGGCGAAACCCCAGTGGACCAGGTTGGCGACCACGGCGCCCAGGACCACGCCCGCAACGGCGAACCAGTTCACTTTCCGGATGACGACCTTGTCCTCCAGATAAGCCTTCCGGTTCAGGAAATAGGAAAGGATCAGGATGATGCCCACCGGCGGAAGGGTGCAGTTCAGCACATTCAGCCAGCCCACGAAATTCCAGTACAGCCAGACGGCGGCGACCGTACCGATCACGCCGGCGATCAGCACCATGGCCTTCTTGCTCAAACCGAAGATGTTCGACAGGCCGAGACCGGCGGAATACAAGGCGTTGTCATTGGTGGTCCAAATGTTCAGGCCCAGGACGAAAACGGCCAGATAGAAAAGGTTGAGATTGAGCATCACCTCGAAGATGTCATTGCCGCCCGCATAGATACTGGAGACCGCTCCGAAGAAGAACATCAGGCTGTTGCCGATGAAGAACGCGACCACGGTCGTCCAAAGGCCGACCTTGGCATTTTTGGCGAACCGGGTAAAGTTCGGCGTCGCGGTACCGCCCGACACGAAACTGCCCACGACCAGACCCGCTCCGGCAATGACGCCCAGGCCCTTCGTCCCTTTCGAGAACTGCTCCACCAGGCCCGCGTCCCCTTGCCTGACGGCCATGATCATCGCTACAGTACCCAGGATCGCAACGGCCGGGACGGCGATGTAACTGATGATGGTCAGGCTCTTGATGCCGAAATAGGCGCTCGCCGTCATCAGCACGCCCGCGATGGCGACCAGCAGGTATCCCTGCCACGGCATGGTCTCCGGCGTCACCTCGAGGTGGAGGAACTCCTTGGCGACCGGAATGGCGAACATCGCCAGGCCGACACCGAACCAGCCGATCTGGGTGAAACTGATCATCGCGCTGGGGAGCCAGCTCCCCTTTTCTCCGAAACTGCGGCGTGCCAGCATATCCAGGGAAAGACCGCTTTCCGCACCGATATAGCCCAGCGATCCGGTATACGCAGCCAGGATCAGGCCGCCCAGGAGGAGGGCCCACAGGAAATCCGTGAAGTTCAGGCCGTCAGCCAGTTGCTGACCCACCCACATGCTCGCGGAAAAGAAGGTAAAGCCGAGCATGACCATAAACATGCTCAGGTTGCTCTTCCGGCCGGCTCTGTCGACGGCGGAAGTCGCGTAATCTGCGTCAGTCCGTTTGTTACTCATATAGCTTTTGAATGGTTTGTATCGCACCGATCCGCCGGGTGGCGATGTCCCGAAGGTCCATCACCTCCGACCTCCGGACCAGATCCTGTTCCGCCTTCCACAAATCCCGGTAATCCCGGGAAGGATCCAGATGGGTGGCCGCCAGCCATCCTTCATAACCGATCGGGCCGGAATAACCCAGTTTCTCCTCCAGCAGGGCCTTCAGGTCGATCCGCTCGGCCCGCTCCCGGATTCCCTCCCAATACTCCATGACCTCGGAGAAGTGCAGGGGGATTTCATAGCGGCGGGCCCCGCCGTCATAGATGATGCACTTTTCCAACAGGGCCTCCGGCCGGTCCATGACAGCCTGGCGGAAATCCGGTGAAACGGCCCCGCCTTTCCAGCCGAAATCGATGTCCGGAACATTGATCCCGGTCTCGCCCGTATCCTCATATACCGAAAACACACCCTCGTAGAAGAAGCAGGTAAAGCCTTCGAAACCGGGGAAGATCCGCTTGATGCGCGGGGTGGCCTCCTCCATCAGTTCGATGGCCCGTGTACCGCCCACGGTAAAGAAGAGGATCCTCCGGATGCTGCCACCGCCTTGCCGGAAGCGTTCGACGATATGGTCGAAGCACATCCGGAAGGTATCTCCGGTCGCCAGGATATCCCCGATCACCAGGGTCCGCCCCCGGGTCAGGGTCAGTTTCTCGTATTTGATTTCCAGTCCGGTGATGACATGGTCCCGGATAATCCGTTCACAGGAAACAAAATGCATGTCCCGTACCCGGATACCGGATTCATAGCAGGCCTCCTCAACCGGATAGTTCAACCCTCCCCGCAAGATGGTCAGGATATCCACGTCCGCCTCCAGGCCTTCGGAAAGCAGGAAGCGGAGCGCCGCGGACGTAGCCGGCAGAAGGGCCAGGTAAGAAGCATAGCCGACGACTTCGGGACTGGCCAGCAGATGCGTGGAATCCGGAGAATTCAGAACGAAATAACGGTTGCGGAACAGATTGGCCTTCAATTCATAAAGGCGTACGTCACCCTGCAGGCCGACCCGATACAGGCTTGCATCTTGCAGACAATTGGACATAAAAAAACCGATTAGGACTAATCGGGAAACAAATATACAGAGAAAATGCCGCGCCTGCAAGACGGAATCCGCAGTTTTTATTAACTTTGCTTTCAACAATCCACCCGCTATGAAACGAGACTACGACTCCGTATACCAGCAACTTGCCGCCCTGCTTGAGGGCGAGACCGACCCGGTGGTCCGGATGGCTGAAATGGCCGCGGTCCTTCACGAAAGATTCGATTTCTGGTGGACCGGTTTTTACCGTGTCACGCCGCGACCCGAAGGCGGGACCGAACTGCTGCTGGGTCCTTTCCAAGGGCCGGTCGCCTGTATCCACATCCCGTATGCCAAGGGCGTCTGCGGAACAGCCTGGGCGCGACACAAAACCATCGTTGTCCCGGATGTGGAACAATTCCCGGGTCATATCGCCTGCAGCGCAGCATCCCGGAGCGAGATCGTTGTCCCGATATTCAATGAAATCGGCGCCGTTACGGCCGTACTGGATATAGACAGCCGGGAACTCGCCGCATTCTCTGACGACGATGTCCCCGGCCTTGAAAAGATAGTTTCGCTGCTATAAACTATTTGGCGTCGCCCACACGGGCTTGAACCACATTGATGATATAGTCGCCGTTCTTCTCGCACTCGCCGATGAAGTCCATATAGACCGAACCACTGCTGTAACTGTAGACATGGTTGTCCATGTCCTGTGCGTTCTTATCCTTGAGCGAGTTTCGTAATTGATTGATTTCCATCTCCAATTCCTCGGAAGGAGCGATGCTTCCATCATCCTTCCGGCCGGAGAGCAGGACGTTCATCTGCGTCATGGCCTTGTCGACCAAATCCATCATATGGCCGACACCTTCCGTCTGGGCCTGGGTAAACTCGGGCTTGGTCTCCCGGGCGCGGCGGATGATGCGGGCCAGGTTGTAGCAACTGTCGCCGATGCTTTCCAGCTCGCCGATCTGACGGAGCATCCTGCGGATCTTCTCCTTGGTATCGTCCGACAGATGCGCCTCGCCGACCAGTCCCAGGTAGCGGCCGATCTCGTTCTCCATGTTGTCGCTGATATTCTCGTATTTCTCTACCCGATCGAACATTTTCTGGAAGGCGGCGTCCTCCAATTCCGCTCCGACCATTTCGCGCACCATGCCGAACATCCGCTGCATGCGCTCGCCGAACACGGCGATTTCCTTCTGGGCCTGGAGCACGGAAATTTCCGGGGTCTTCATGATACCGCTCTGGATGTAGGTCAGGCGGAACTCATCCTCGTCTTCGGCCTTCTTCGGTTTGATGATTATGCAAACGATCTTCTCGATCTGCGGGATGAACCAGATGAGGATGGCCGTATTGATCACATTGAAGAAAGTATGGAAGGTAGCCAGGGCAAAGGAAAGCTGGGTGGGCGACTGGGAATCGGCATCCGGGTCCAGACCGACCACGCCGCACACCATCTTCACAAAGGGGAAGAAGAGGATCAGCACCCAGATGACGCCGAACACATTGAACAGCAGGTGCGCCATGGCCGTGCGCCGCGCCTGGGTATTGGCACTGAGGGCGGCCAGGTTGGCTGTAACGGTGGTACCGATATTTTCACCCATTACCAGTGCGATACCTTGGAAGATGGTGATCGCCCCGGTGGAGCACAGCACCATGGTAATGGCCATCAGGGCTGCGGAACTTTGCACGATGGCGGTCAGGATGGTGCCGATCAGCAGGAACAGCAGAATGGTGCCATAGTTGGTCTTGAAACTGGCGAAGAAGTCCACCACGGCCTGGTTGCTGGCCAGGTCCATCTCCGTGCCGGTCTGCTTGAGCATGCCCAGGGCGAACAGGAGGAAGGAAAGGCCGAACAGGAAATCGCCGATATACCGGTGCTTGCCCAGCTGGATCAGGACGATGCCGATCAGGAAAGCCGGCCAGACTACATTGGTGACATTGAAGGAAAAGCCCGCCGACATAATCCAGGCGCTCATGGTCGTACCGATGTTGGCACCCATGATGATGGAGATGGCCTGTGCGAGCGTAAGCAAAGCGGCATTGACAAAAGAGACCGTCATGACGGTCGTCGCCGCAGAAGATTGGACCGCCACCGTTACCAGCGCACCGGTCGCTACGCCCGAGAAACGGTTCGTCGTCATGGCCCCGAGCAGATGGCGGAGCTGCGGACCTGCCATTTTCTGCAGGGCCTCGCTCATCACCTTCATACCGTAAATCAGAAGGGCGATCGAGCCCAACAGTTTCAGAACAATCAGCATAGGATAGATTTTAGCGATACAAAGATACGACGAAACCGCGAAACCGCAAAGCCCGTCCGGAACCAAAGACGGTCAGAAAGTCAAAAAACAGGCAAAAAACGATCACCTTATTTCCAAACGGACGTCCTCGACGTCTTCTTCCCGGTCGTTCAAGAACGGGAAGGCCTCACCTTTGACCAGCCAAGCAAAACCGAAAAGGTGCAACAGGATGATTTCGATGATCATGACCATATATCCCGGGGCGCCCAGCAAGCGGGCGACGACGAACATCACCTCCATGACCAGCATCCCGTATCCGCAGATCCGGTAGATCCGGTTGCGGATCTTCTTGCGGTCCGTCATGACCGGACCGGACTTGGTGAACTGGCAGATACTGTTGATGGCGATCGCCAGGAAGAACAGGGCGGCGCATACGGTATGGATGGTGTTCGACAACTCGATCGGCAACTGGAAAAAACCGACCGGCGTACCGTCCGGGATCCAGCTTACCCGGCAAGGGAACAAGACGATGCCCAACCCAAAAAGCCCGGACAGTGAAGTAATGATGTTGTCCGTCCGGTCATATCCGATATAAGACATCAGCACGATACAGGCCGGCACCAATACGCCGACCAAAGCCGGTGTCTGGTAATAGGTCGCAGAGATGCTCCACCACCATTCGCTGCTGGGATGCTCCGCGATTCCCGCGGAAAAGAGCGCCAGCCAGGGCAGGATGATGCCCAGCAGGCCGCACAGGTTCCGGATCCGGAGATACATCCGGACCTCCTTGGTCGAAGTCTTAGCCGTCATATTTCAAAACAATTCAAGTTCCTCAAAAAAGTCGTACAGGTTTTGCGAATGTAATCATTTTTGAAAAGAATTCGTACATTTGTTTCTGTTAACCCACCCGTTATTTCAGGAAATACCGTTCAAATCACATCATCCCATATGTTGCAGATCGGAGACAGAATGCCGTCTTTCGAGGTCCTGGACCAGGACGGCAATACCGTAAAGTCGGAAGATTTCATTGGTAAAGGCAAGAAAACCATCATTTATTTCTATCCGAAGGACAACACGTCCGGCTGTACGTCGGAAGCCTGTTCCTTCCGGGACAATTATGCGGAACTGACGGCCGCAGGGTACAATGTCATCGGCGTCAGCAGGGACAGTTCCGCTTCCCATACCGGCTTCCGGGCCAAGTTCGAGCTTCCTTTCCGCCTGCTGGCGGATACCGGAGCGCAGATGCACCGGGAATTCGGCGCATGGGGCGAGAAGAAGATGTATGGAAAGACGGTCCTGGGGGTACTTCGCCGTACGTTCATCTTTGATGAGAACGGCATCCTCGAGCGGATCATCGAAAAGGTCGACACCAAGAACGCCGCCCGGCAGGTCTTAAACGGATAGCACCATGAGCCAGATCGATCAAGTACTTGCGTTCAACCGCAATTACGTAAACGCCAAGGGATATGAGCCCCACCTGACCGACAAGTTCCCCGACAAGAAACTGGCCGTCGTCAGTTGCATGGACACCCGCCTGTCCGTCCTGCTCCAGGACGCCCTCGGCCTGAAGAACGGCGATGCCAAGATCATCAAGAACGCCGGCGCCGTCATCCCCTCTCCCTGGGATTCAGCCATGCGCAGCCTCATTGTCGCCGTCTATGAACTGGGCGTGCAGGAGATCATGATCGTGGCCCATACCTCCTGCGGAGCCTGCCACATGCATTTCTCCCATTTCCGGGAAGAAATGCTGGGACGGGGCATCCCGGAGTCCGCGCTCGAGCGCAAGGACGTCGACCTGGAAGCCTGGCTGGAAGGGTTCCATGATACGGAAGCGTCTGTCCGCAGGACGGTCGCTGCCGTCAAGGAGCATCCGCTCATACCCTCCGACGTGTCGGTACGCGGATTCATCATCGACTCCGCCACCGGCGAACTGACTGAAGTGGAATGAATCAACCTGATACCATGAAAAAGATCCTATATGAACTGGCAGCCGTCCTGCTTATTGCAGCGGCAGCCACCGGCTGCGGCAACCGGAAAGCCGCCAAACAGGATGCGACCGAGCCTGCAGCGCAATCCGTCGCTGAAGCCGCCGCGGAAACCGAGACCTGTTTCACCGCCATCGATAAATATTTGACAGACAGTATCGGACGTCATTACGCATCCGGAGACTTCTGTATCCCCTTCCATAACTACATCGCCGTCGATGAAAGCAATCCGGACGATATCAAGGTCTGGGGTGACTTCTGGGTCGACAACTATACCCAGTCCGGCGATACCCTCAAGACCGTGTCCGGCGGCAACCATCCCGGCCTGATGCATGTACGGCAGACCGGGGAGCACTTCGAGGTGACGGCCTTCGACCCGGTCCTGGACGGGTCGGAGTTCCTGCCGAGCGCCCGGCGCATCTTCGGCGAAAAATACGAGGATTTCGCGAAAGCCCAGGCGGACGACAAGAAGCGCGATCAGATCCGCGGAGAGGTCATCTCCGCCTATGTGAAACAGAAAAAACTGCCCGTCCGTTTTTACCAGGATTACGGCTGGCCGGCCGTTGCACTGAAATAAAATTGAAAAGACCCGCATGGAGCGGGTCTTTTCGTTACAGGATCGGGACCGTCAGTTTGAGGGTCACGTTCCGGCCCATGTCAAAGACGCCGACACGTCCGGTCATGGAATATGCCTGTCTTTTGCGCATCACCGGCAAAAATAAGAGAAATCTACGTCCACGCAAAACAAAGCCTGAATAATCTGCGTAAGAATTGTTATATTTGCGCAAATCCGAACCACATGGCAGACGAAAAGATCATTTTCTCGATGAACGGCGTGGGTAAAGTCCTGCCCCACAACAACCGGGTCATCCTGAAAGACATCTACCTATCCTTCTTCTACGGTGCCAAGATCGGCATCATCGGCCTCAACGGCTCAGGCAAATCCACCCTCCTCAAAATCATCGCCGGCGTCGAGAAATCCTACAAAGGAGAAGTCGTCTGGGCTCCGGGCTACAGCGTCGGCTACCTGGAGCAGGAGCCGCAGATGAATCCGGACAAGACGGTCCTGGAAGTTGTCCAGGAGGGTGTCCAGGAAGTCATGGACCTCCGGCGCGAATATGACGAGATTTCCATGAAATTCATGGAGCCGATGGACGACGACGAGATGAACCGCCTGATCGAACGCCAGGGCGAACTGACCGAGGCGATCGAGCATTGCGACGGATGGAACATCGAATCCAAACTCGAAAGGGCCATGGATGCCCTCCAGTGCCCCCCGCCGGATGCCTCCGTCCGTTTCCTGTCCGGTGGCGAACGGCGCCGCGTCGCCCTCTGCCGCCTGCTGCTGCGCCAGCCCGACGTACTGCTGCTCGACGAGCCGACCAACCACCTTGATACGGAAAGTATCCAGTGGCTGGAGGCCCATCTCCAGCAATACAAGGGGACGGTCATCGCCGTCACCCATGACCGGTATTTCCTGGACAATGTCGCCGGATGGATCCTGGAACTGGACCGCGGTGAAGGCATTCCCTGGAAAGGAAACTACTCCTCCTGGCTGGACCAGAAGACCAAACGCCTGGCCATGGAAGAAAAACAGGAAAGCAAGCGCCGCAAGACCCTCGAACGCGAACTGGAATGGGTCCGGATGGCCCCGAAGGCCCGCCAGGCCAAGCAGAAAGCCCGTCTGGGCGCATACGAAAAGCTGGCCTCCGCCGACGCGAAGGAGAAGGAAGCCAATCTGGAAATCTATATTCCCAATGGCCCGCATCTGGGCAACAAGGTCATCCGGTTCAACGATGTCAGCAAGGCCTATGGCGACAAGCTGCTCTTCGAGCACCTGAGCTTTGAACTGCCGCCGGCCGGCATCGTCGGTGTCATCGGCCCGAACGGCGCCGGCAAGACCACCCTGTTCCGCCTGATCATGGGCATTGAACAGCCGGACAGCGGCACCATCGAAATCGGCGACACCGTCAAGATCGCCTACGTCGACCAGCAGCACCGGACCATCGATCCCGACCTGACCGTCTACGAGACCATCGCCGGGAATTCCGAATGGGTCCGCCTCGGCAACCGGGACATCAACGCCCGGGCCTGGGTCTCGCGCTTCAATTTCAACGGCGCCGACCAGGAGAAACTCTGCGGTGTCCTCTCCGGCGGCGAGCGCAGAGCGCAACCGCCTCCACCTGGCCCTGACACTGAAGGCCGAAGGCAATGTCCTGCTGCTGGACGAGCCGACCAACGACGTGGATGTCAATACCATCCGTGCCCTGGAAGAAGGTCTCGACAACTTCGCGGGCTGCGCCGTGGTCGTCAGCCACGACCGTTGGTTCCTCGACCGCATCGCCACCCACATCCTGGCCTATGAAGGCGACGGGCAGGTGGTCTTCTTCGAAGGTAACTACGCCGAATACGAGGAAAACAAGAAGATGCGCCTCGGCGATGTCGAGCCCAAGCGCTTCAAGTATAAGAAACTGATGGAATCCTAGGCCATGCTGACCATTTATTGCAAGAACACCAAGACGTCCCGGAAGTACACGGAAGGCACTTCCCTGATGCAGATCCTGGGCGATTTCGAGTTTGACCAGCCCTATCCGATCATCTCCGCGAAGGTCAACAACGTCTCGCAGGGACTCAAGTTCAAGGTCTACCAGAGCAAGGACGTCGAATTCATCGACGCCCGCGAAGCCAGCGGCCGGCGGGTCTATTTCCGCTCGCTCTGCTTCCTGCTCTGCAAGGCGGCCTACGATGTCTTCGAGGATTGCCGCGTCTACATGGAGCATCCCATCTCCGGCGGCTATTTCTGCCACCTGCGCAAGGCAGACGACAGCCCGGTCACGCCGGAAGACCTCGAAAAGCTGAAGGACCGGATGCGGGAGATCGTCGCCAAGAACATCCCGTTCCACCGCTATGATGCACCTACCGAGAAGACCATAGAACTCTTCCGGAAAAACGGCCGTGATGACAAGGTCAAATTGCTGGAAACCAGCGGTGAGGTCTACATGGACTATTATATTCTGGGAGACACGCCGGACTATTATTACGGCCGGCTCGTACCCTCGGCCGGCTACCTGACGGTATGGGATATCCGCCCGTATTATGACGGACTCCTCCTCCAGCTCCCCGATCCGCATGACCCTTCGAAACTGACGCCCTTCGTCGACCAGCCCAAGACCTTCGACATGTTCAAGGAGAACCTGCGGTGGAACATCATCATGGGCCTGAGCACGGTCGGAGACGTCAACGAGGCGTGCCAGCACGGTCAGGCCAGCGACCTGATCCGCGTCGCGGAAGCCCTGCAGGAGAAGAAAATCGTCCAGATCGCGGAAGAGATCGACCGCCGCTACCGGGAGTCCTCCATGCGGCTGGTGCTGATCACCGGACCGTCCTCCAGCGGAAAGACCACGTTCTGCAAGCGCCTGAGCGTCCAGCTCAAGGCCTGCGGACTCCAGCCGATCTCTGTTTCGACCGACGACTACTTCGTCAACCGCCTCGACACCCCGCGCCTGCCCGACGGCAGTTTCGATTTTGACAACTTCGACACCGTGGACCATGCCCTGATGCAGTCCGACCTGTTGAAGATCCTCTCCGGCGAAGAAGTTTCCGTCCCCGAATTCAACTTCGTGACCGGCCTGCGGGAGTACAACGGAAAGAAAATGCGGCTGGGCAAAGGGACCGTCCTGCTCGTCGAGGGCATCCATGCGCTGAATCCCCTGCTGACGGATCAAATCGGTGATGAATGCAAATTCCGCATTTTCATCAATACGCTGACCAGTACCGCATTAGACAATCACAATTGCATCCCTACTTCCGATAACCGGCTGCTCCGGCGCATCGTCCGGGACTACAATAAGGGGGCTTTCTCAGCCCGGGAATCCATCGGCCAGTGGCCGAATGTCTGTGCGGCCGAGGAGAAGTGGATCTATCCCTACCAGGAGAATGCGGACATGATGTTCAACTCCGCCTACCTGCTGGAGTTCGCCGTCATGCGGAACCATGCGGAGCCGATCCTGGCCAGCGTCCCCAAGAATTGTCCCGAGTACAGCGAGGCCCATCGGCTCCTCAAGTTCATCCATTATTTCACGCCGGTTCCGGACAAGGAGATCCCTGCGACCTCTATGCTCCGCGAATTCCTCGGCGGCAGTTCGTTCCAGTATTAGCGGACCTTTTCGGCCAGCTTGTCGATATCGGACTGGCGGATCTTGCCGTCCAGGCAGATAAAGGACGTTTCGTCACCAGCTAAGGCGATCATCACCAGGCTGGTGACGAATTTTTCATCACCGACCGTGTAGATACGGGTCTTTTCGCCGTGGTCCTTGGCCTCCATCAGCAATTCGTAATGTCCCTTGTCCATGAAGGCTTGGACATCCTTGTCAAGACGCTCCTTGACGGAGGCGTCACTCGTCGATACCAGGTAGAAGCCCGTCAGGGATTGGATCAGCGGAGAGAGGTCGGTCTTTGTCCCGTCCTCGTTTTCTACATTGAGGTCCGGAATCCGTCCGATCAGCCGGAACATCGCCGGAGAAATGTAGACGGCCTCGACCGTTTCAAGATCGGAATAGCGATTGTAGATGGACCGCCCGTCCTGGGCGAACGTACTGACAGTCAACAGGGTCAGTGCGATGATAAACAGTATTTTCTTCATTTTATTCCAACATTTTCAAAGGTTTTTCCATTTGTTCGCGGGAGTCGGAGACAACCTCCGCCCCATATTGCATTTTCTCTGCGATCCGGCCCAGGGCTTTTTCTACTTCGGCATAGGCGAGCGCCGGATCGTCATAGGTATCCCGGAGGCGGTTCGGGCCCGGAAGGATAAGTCCGACGGCCAGGGCTGCGGCGGCAGCCGTTCCGATCACGGAGAGCCAGAGGGTCCGGGAGCGGCGCCCCGCCAGAACCTCTTCCGTCCGGGAGAGAACCTGCAGGGTTTCCCCCACCCGACGCTCCAGGTCCCCGGGGATTTCAACGTCGGCAGCCCATTGTTCCAGCTGCTCCGGACTCATCTTTTCAATTTCTTTCCAGTCTTTCATATCCAATCCTCCATTTCTTGTTTCAAGGTCTTCCGGGCTTTGCTCAAAAGGACCCGCAAGTGGATGCCGGACAAACCGGTCCGGGCGGTGATTTCATCGTATTCCAGGCCTTCGAAGATCCGCATCCGGACGACCTGGCGCTGTTTATCCGGCAAGGCACGGATCCGCTCCCTCAGCCGTTCCAGGGCCATCCGTCCGGCCAGCAGGCGGTCCGGCGGCGGATCGTCTCCGGCAATCGGAATGCCTTGCGGAAGATCGAGCGTTTCCGTCCGGGCCACCGCGGCATGACGGATCCGGTCCAGGCACAGGTTTTTCAGCACCGAGATGCCATAGGCGGCCGGATTCAGCACCGTGTCCAGCTGGTCGCGGACGTTCCAAAGGCGGACATATAGGTCTTGCACCGCATCCTCGGCCGCCGGACGCGACTCCAGGATGTAGAAGGCCACCTTGTAGAACCGCCCGGAGAGCGGAAGCCACACCTGCGTGAATCGAACCGGGTCCATCAGCGTCGGTTCAAGGCGATGGCGTCCCCGATCTGGCTGGAGGACATACGGCCGAACAGGCAAATCAGCGCGTCCGAACCAGGGACATGCAAGACGACATCCGTCAGGGTATCCCCGTCATCGGCCAGCTGCCCGAAGACACGGACGGTTTCTCCGTCACTCTTGGCCTCCATCAGCGTCTCCTGCCCTGCCAGGACCTTATCCAGGCTTTTATTGAACTTATTCTTCAGTTCAGGATCGGCATCTTCGTATGAGACAATGACTACTCGGTTCAAATGATCGAGTACCTTCAACGCCTGCCGGTCCTCGGCGGAATCCGCGGAAGACTTGGCGGCCAGGCGCAACAGGCCCATGCCCAGCGAACCCAGGCTGACGACGTCGAAGCCGTCGCAGGACCTGTACTGCCGCACGAGGGCGGAGAGTTTGGTTTTGTTTACGCCCCTGGCCGGTGCGTTCACCGGGGCCGCCTCGAAGGCGATCAGGGTCGTGAGTATCAGGATAAGGATCTTTTTCATGTTGCTTGTCTTTGTCAGTTTAGCCCGGGTTTCGTTCCAACAGACGGTCGACCCGTCGAAATGTTACAAACATTCTGCCCAAAAATGATTCTGCACTCTGGATTTTTTATTATATTTGCAAAGATATGCTTAGTTTGGCTGAAAATGTTTGAAGGAATCCGTCAACATATCGAAAAACTGATCGCCCTCTATGAGGCTGAGAAGCAGGCGCGCGAGCGCCTGGCAGACGAGCTTCGGGAGAGCCGGTCCGCCAATGAAGCGTATCGGCAAAGGATTGCTGAACTGGAAAGACAGGTGGACAATCTCAAACTGACCCAGGCTTTCACTTCCTCCGAAGGCGGGAATCCCGCTGCGAAGGAAAAGATAGAAAAGATGATCCGTCAGCTGGACAAGTGCATTGCCCAGCTGGAGCGATAAAAGCAGGAACCGATGGACCAGAAAATCAAGGTTACCATAGCGAACAAGGAGTTCAATCTCGTGGCCAAGACCCCTGAGATTGAGGAGCGTATCCGCAAAGCGGCCGAAATTACGAACCGCAAGATCGCAGCCTACTCCGGCAAGTTCGCCACCAAGACCCAGCTGGACATCCTGTGCTTCGTCGCCCTGAACGAGGCCATGAACGGCCTTGAACTGCAGGCGCGGATCGCCCGGATGGAAAAAGAAGCCCAGGCAGTGGAGACGGACATCGCGTCCTACATAGAAAACGAAGGAAAATAGCCGTCAGCCCTGAAGCTGAAAACAACACGTTCAACCGAACAGAGTAACTTGGACTGGGGATGGCGGGCCTAGGTGACCCTCAGGGGGATTCCGGTTTCGGCCGGGACGGAGGATTACTGAACCAGTCTGGAGCTCAAATCTTGTCATAGAGATTTTTCTGACTGAGTACTGACGGCTTTTTCCGGATACAGGCCGGCATTCCGTGATGGAGTGCCGGCTTTTTATTTAATAGGAAAGAACTTAAACCAAAATAGATTTATGAACACATTCATAGCCTTGTTGATCGGCGTAGTGGTCGGTGCCCTGCTGGCCCTCGCAGTCTATATAGGGGTCCGGAGGATCATTCTCAAGGGCCGCAAGGATGAAATCCTGGAAAAAGCGGAACTGGAAGGAGAAAACATCAAGAAAGAAAAGATCCTCCAGGCCAAGGAGAAGTTCCTCCAGCTCAAAAGCGAGCATGAGCAATATGTCTCCGAAAAGAACGCTGCCATCCGCGATACCGAGAACCGCCTGAAACAGAAGGAGAACACCCTGAACCAGAAGAACAGCGAACTGGACAAGCGGCTCAAAGATGCCGACAACATGAAGAACAGCCTCCAGGCGCAGCGGGAGAATGCCCAGCGCAAAGCCGAGGAATATGACCGCCTCAAGGCAGAGGTCAACAAACAGATCGAAGCCGTCGCCGGCATGACCGCCCAGGAAGCCAAGAACCAGCTCGTCGAGAACATGAAGGCCGAAGCCCGTACGGAAGCGCAGGCCTATATCAACGATACCATGGACGAGGCCCGGCTCAATGCCGCCAAGGAGGCCAAACGCATCGTCATCACCACGATCCAGCGGACAGCCAGTGAAACGGCCATTGAGAATGCCGTCACGACCTTCCCGATCGAAAGTGACGAGATCAAGGGCCGCATCATCGGCCGTGAGGGCCGCAATATCCGCGCCCTCGAGGCCGCGACCGGCGTTGAGATCGTCGTGGACGACACCCCGGATGCCATCCTGCTGTCCGCGTTCGATCCGGTCCGCCGCGAAGTCGCCCGCCTGGCCCTGCACCAGCTTGTCATCGACGGCCGCATCCACCCGGCCCGCATCGAGGAGGTCGTCGCCAAGGTCCAGAAACAGTTGGAAGACGAGATCCTCGAGACCGGCAAGCGTACCTGCATCGACCTGGGTATCCATGGCATGAACATCGAACTGGTCAAGCTGATCGGCCGCATGAAATACCGCTCTTCCTATGGCCAGAACCTGCTGCAGCACTCCCGTGAAGTGGCCAACATCTGCGCCATCATGGCTTCCGAACTGGGTCTGAACGTCAAGATGGCCAAACGTGCCGGTCTCCTGCACGATATCGGCAAGGTCTCCGACCTGGATCCGGAACTTCCGCACGCCCTGTTGGGTATGAAACTCGCCGAGCAGTACAAGGAGCGCCCTGAGATCTGCAATGCGATCGGATCCCACCACGAAGAAACGGAGATGACGTCCATCATTTCCCCGATCGTCCTGGTCGGCGATGCCATTTCCGGCGCCCGTCCGGGTGCCCGCCGCGAAGTCATCGAATCCTACATCAAGCGCCTCAAAGGCATGGAAGACTTGGCCGCATCCTATCCGGGCGTGACCAAGAGCTACGCCATCCAGGCCGGCCGAGAGCTGCGTGTCATCGTGGGTGCGGAGGAAGTCAGCGACGAACAGGCCGTCAAACTCTCATCCGACATCGCCCAGAAGATCCAGAATGAAATGACGTATCCGGGACAGGTCAAGATCACGGTCATCCGCGAGACCCGTTCCGTCGCCTATGCCAAATAACATCATGTCCCGAAAACCATGAGACATATCCGTATACTCTTCGCATGGATGGCAGCGTTCCTTCTCGGGAACGTTGCCATTTTTGCCCAGGCTCCGCAGGTCACGGTACGCTGGCGGGCCGAGGCGCGACAGGTTGAAGAAGGCCTGTATGAAATCGTTTTCACCGGAAATCCCGTCAACGGGTGGCACACCTACGGTACCCAGTGCGAACTGTCCGCCACGACAGTCACCTTTGATACGCTCGACGGTTGTTCGCTGGAAGGGAAGCTGTATGATATCACCACCCCGGAGATCCTGAATGGCGATCCGGTTTTCTACGAGACATTCAAGCTCGGACAGAAGGTCCGCGTCACCGGTCAGACGGGCAAGGCCGTGGGGTATGTGACTTTCACGGGATGCAGCGATCAGTTCTGCGCCAACCCGGAAGACTGGGACTTCTCCGTGACGCTGGAAGGTCCGGAATCGGCGGCTAAAACAGCGGAAAATGAGGTTAACAAAAATGTTACAACATTAAACAATAATGTTTCTAACAATGTTAATCAGGATGTTAGCTCAGATAGCCACAGTACAGTCATCCAAGACCCTTCAGAAGGCAGCGAAGGCCGTTCCGGACTCTGGGCACTGATCATCGAAGCCATTTTATGGGGCTTTGCGATGCTGCTGACCCCCTGCGTTTTCCCGATGGTGCCGATGACGATCTCCTTTTTCATGAAGGGATCCTCCTCCCCTGCGGCCGGCCGTTTCAAGGCATTCATGTACGGCCTGTTCATCGTCTTGCTCTACACCGTTCCGATCAGCATCATCATCCTGGTCACCCGGATCGTGGGCGGCGATGCCGTCACGGCCGACATCTTCAACTGGCTGGCGACGCACTGGCTGCCGAACCTGATCTTCTTCGCCGTGTTCATGATCTTCGCGGCTTCCTTCTTCGGGGCATTCGAGATCACGCTCCCCTCTTCGCTGGTCAACAAGAGCGACAAGAATTCTGACAAGAAAGGCCTAGCCGGCATTTTCTTCATGGCCCTTACCCTGGTGCTGGTCTCCTTCTCCTGCACCGGTCCGATCGTCGGCTCGGTCCTGATCAAGTCCACACAGGGAGAGTTCTGGACCCCGATGGTCACGATGCTGGCCTTCTCCATCGCCTTCGCCCTGCCGTTTACGATCCTGGCCATGTTCCCGTCCCTGCTGACGAAGATGAAGAGCGGCGCCTGGCTGAACAGCGTGAAGGTCGTGCTGGGCTTCATCGAAGTGGCGCTCGGCTTCAAGTTCCTCAGCGTCGCGGACCAGACGTATCACTGGGGCCTGCTGGACCGGGAGATCTACCTGGCCATCTGGATCGTGGTCTTCTCCCTACTGGGCCTGTACCTGCTGGGCAAGATCAAGTTCCCGCACGACAGCCCGGAGCAGAAACCCCTCTCGGTATTCCGCCTGGCGCTGGTCATTGGTGTTTTCTCCTTTGTCGTCTACCTGATTCCGGGCATGTGGGGCGCCCCGCTCAAAGCCCTTTCCGGATACCTCCCGCCCATTGAGACCCAGGACTTTGTGGTGTACAGCCACGCCGACGGTCCCCTGGCGGTCAGCGCCGGGAACACAGCCGGCGACACGGACCTGGACCTGCCGCACGGACTGAAGGGGTATTCGACGATCGAGGCGGGACTGGCCGCATCCGCGCGCGAGGGCAAACCGGTCTTCGTGGATATCACGGGGCACGGCTGCGTCAACTGCCGGGAAATGGAGGCGCGGGTCTGGAGCGATCCGAAGGTGCTGGAGATCATGAAGAATGATTATGTCATGGTCGCCCTGTATACGGATGACAAGACAAAACTTGAAGAAAAAGATTGGGTAACGTTGGATAACGGGAAAGTGCTCAAGGATTTAGGAAGAAAGAATTCCTATATAGTCAGGACCCGTTTCAACGTCAATGCCCAGCCGAACTACGCCTTGCTCGGCACCGACGGCGACCTGCTGGTTCCGATCCGCGGATACAATCTCGATGTCGACGGCTTTGTGGAATTCCTGCAATCCGGACTGGAGGCTTTCAACCGATAACTGCTTGATACCCTGCAGCCGAAAAAAAGTCGGAGCTCAGTCCATTCTCGCATCCTGCGTCCTTCGCAAGCGAAGAACTTGTCTGCTGCGGCTGAGTATCGCTCCTGACTATATTTTCGGCTGCAGGATTGACAATGCGCTTAAACAAAAGCTAATGCAGCGGACGGTGCTGCGAACTACGGAACAACTTCTCGGCAGCGAGGAGCTGTTCTTTTTCTCCTTCGGCCAGGGCAAAGTCCGTGAAGCGTTCCCATAGGTAATCGACTGCCGTGACGGAGGGATGGACCAGGTCGGGAGCATACCAGCGGTAGTCCCGCAATTCGTCCAGCAGGATCTCGTATGCCGGGAAATAAGCCAGCCGTGGAGCCAGTTCCTGATTTGAAGTCAAATTTTCGATGGCAAGAAGTAAGATACTCTTACTGATTTGATTGCCA
>ONQC01000021.1 GCA_900319855.1 uncultured Bacteroidales bacterium | reverse complement strand
AATCGTAAATGACCAAATCGTAAATGGCTTTATGTTCCTTATTGCCGGGCCGTGTGCTATCGAAAACAGAGACATCGTCATGACGACGGCGGAGACGCTCAGACGTCTCTGTTATGACTTGGGTATCACCCTCTATTTCAAGTCCTCGTTCGACAAAGCTAACCGTACCTCCGCTTCGGCGCGCGGTATCGGTATCGATGAAGGACTGCGTATCCTCGAGGAAGTGAAACGGGAGTTCAGCCTGCCTATCGTGACCGATGTGCATGAGAGTTGGCAGTGCGACCCGGTGTCGGCAGTAGCCGATGTGATCCAGATACCCGCTTTCCTCTCGCGTCAGACCGATCTGCTGCAGGCTGCGGCTTTAGACCGGATTCACCCCTGGGAGAATCTTCGTCTACTTTACAAAACAACATCAATGGATTTAATAGCAATCATTACCTCTTTGCTGACACTTCTCGCAGGAATCGGCGTATTCCTGATCGCGTGTCAGATGATGAGCTCCAATCTGGAGGCTGCGAGCTCTGAAAAACTGAAAAAACTCTTTTCCATCGCCTCCGACAACAAACTTCTCGGCGTCGGAATCGGCGCGCTCGGCACAGCCGCCATCCAAAGTTCCGGCGCGACGACCGTCATGACCATCGGCTTCGTCAATGCTGGGATCATTTCCCTGATGCAGGCCGCAACCATCATTTACGGCGCCAATATCGGTACCACGGTAACGGCACAGATCGTTGCGCTGGGTATGTTCGGGGGCAATTCCGTATCTACCAGCGTCATCTTCTCCGCCTTTGCGGGGTTGGGCGCTTTCATGACCCTCTTTGCCAAACGGAGCACCTATAAGACGGTCGGCGGTATCCTGGCCGGTTTCGGCCTGCTGTTCGTCGGTTTGGAACTGATGAGCGGTTCCATGGAGTCTTTTGCCGCCCTTGACGGTGTCAAGACGTTCCTGGCAGGCATCCGCAATCCGGTTTTGCTGGTACTCCTCGGCGCGCTGTTCACGGCCATTATCCAGAGTTCCTCGGTGATGACATCCATCGCGCTGACCATGGTCGTTACGGGGCTTATCGGCATCAATCAGGGTATCTATCTCACGATGGGTTCCAACATCGGTTCCTGCGTGGTGGCGGTCATCGCCGGCGTGACCAGCGGCACCAATGCCAAACGCACCGCCCTGATCCACCTGCTGTTCAATTGCACCGGCGTGGTCTTGTTCATGCTGGCGGCTTGGGGACTGGGATGGTTCGACATTTCGTACGGTTCCGTATTCGAACGCCTTTTCCCTTCCGCCCCGCAGTTGCAGCTGGCGATGTTCCATACGTTCTTCAATGTGTTGACGGTTGCCATCATGCTGCCGCTTACGGGTTCGCTGGTGACTTTGGTGAAACGGCTGGTGCCGGATAAGCCGCTCGTCACCGAATCCGAGTTTACGCTGCGCTATGTCGATGAGAATATGCTCCGGACCCCTCCGATGGCCGTTTCCCAGGTTAAGCGGGAAATCCTCCGGATGGCGGACATCGCACTGGTAAACCTCGACCGCAGCCTGGATATGGCCGTACATCTGGATTTTAAGGAGAAGAATGCTTTCGAACGCGATGAGCGCCAGCTCAATTTCATCAACCGGGAGCTGATCGGATTCGTGGTCCGGCTGAGTGGCCGACGCGGGCTTTCAGAGAAGGATATCGCTTACCTTTCCGGTACCTACCGGAATGTCCGGGACATCGAACGGATTGGTGACTATGCCGAGAACATCGTGGAGTACGCCGTCGCCCTTTCCAACTCTTCCCAGCAGTTCTCTGATGATGCCAAGTACGAGATCAGCCAACTCAAAGAGCTGCTGCACCAGTTGTACCGGTCTGCCACGGCGGCATACCAGAATGAGGACTTCGATGCGTTGGCGAAGGCCAATACCATCGAGGAAGAGATTGACGACTATACCAAACGAATGGAAGAGGGCCATATCGCCCGGATGGAAAAAGGCATCTGTACGCCTACCGTGGGAGCCCAGTATCTGGAACTCTCTTCAAATGCCGAACGTATGGCCGACCATATGATCAACCTCGCGAAATCCATCCGCTCCCTCTGATCCGCTTCCAATCTTCGCCTTTGCCAAAGGCCCAGGCCTTCATGCTGGCATAGCTGTCGTTGCATTCTCTTTCCGTGATGCGGTCATCGGTGGTGAAGAAGAGTTAGTGGCCATCTTTCACTCAGGTGATTCATTTTGTCACTCTATCAACGAAAAATCCCCCTCAGGCTGATCTGAGAGGGATTTTTGTGGAGCATAGGAGAATCGAACTCCTGACCTTTTGAATGCCATTCAAACGCTCTACCAACTGAGCTAATACCCCATCTTTCTGATTGGACTGCAAATATAGGGCGTTTTTGGGAAACCTCCAAGAAAAATCGTAATTTTTTGCGTTTTTCCTGGAGGTTTTTTCCTTATCCCAAGAAGCTCAGCAGGATACCTGCCGCAACGGCGGAGCCGATGACGCCGGCCACATTCGGACCCATGGCGTGCATGAGCAGGTGGTTGTTCTTGTCGAATTCGCGACCTACGACTTCGGAGACGCGCGCGCTGTCCGGAACGGCGGAAACGCCGGCGTTGCCGATCAGCGGATTGATCTTGCGGCCTTCCTTGAGGAAAAGGTTGAAGAGTTTGACGAAAAGCACGCCGGTCGTGGTGGCGATCACGAAGGACAGCAGACCCAGGCCGAAGATCAGCAGGGACTTGCCGGTCAGGAACTTGTCCGCCTGCGTGGAGGCACCGACGGTAAGGCCGATCAGGGTGGTGACGACATCCACGAGCGGGCCGCGGGCGGTCTCTGCCAGACGGCGGGTCACACCGCTCTCTTTCAGCAGGTTACCGAAGAAGAGCATGCCCAGCAGCGGAAGGCCGGACGGGACGATGAACGCCGTGATGAGGAAGCCGATGACCGGGAAGATGATCTTCTCTTTCTGGCTGACGGCACGCGGGTTCGGCATACGGATGAGCCGCTCCTTCTTGGTCGTAAGCGCCAGCATGATCGGGCGCTGGATGACCGGGACGAGGGCCATGTAGGAGTAGGCGGAAACGGCGATGGCGCCCATCAGGTCCGGAGCCAGTTTGGAGCTCAGGAAGATGGCGGTCGGGCCGTCCGCACCACCGATGATGCCGATGGCACCGGCCTCGTTCGGGGCGAAACCGAACGCCATGGCCAGCAGATAGGCTCCGAAGATACCCATCTGGGCAGCCGCACCGATCAGGATCAGCCGGGGCTGCGAGATCAGGGCGGAGAAGTCCGTCATCGCACCGATGCCCAGGAAAATCAGCGGGGGATACCAGCCCATCTTGACACCCTGATACAAGGTGTTCAGGACGGATCCGTTCTCGTAAATGCCGATATTGAGACCCGGGAACATCGGGATATTGCCGATGATCATACCGAAGCCGATCGGGATCAGGAGCAGCGGCTCCCATTCCTTGATGATGGCGACGGTGATGAAGGCAATGCCGATGGCGATCATGGCAAGGTTCTGCCAGGCCACGTTGGCAAAGCCCGTGTACTGCCAGAACTGTTGCAGACTGCTGATGATCTGATCCATGGGAATTAGGCGATGGTTACGATGTCAGCACCTTCGAGGACCGAGTCGCCCTTGGCGACATGGATGGCGGTAATGGTACCGTCGCACTCGGCGGCGATCTCATTCTCCATCTTCATGGCCTCGATGACGGCCACCTTCTGTCCGGCCTTGACGGCCTGGCCTTCCTTGACGGAGACTTCGATGATGACACCCGGAAGCGGGGAGGCCACGACCTTGCCGGCACCGGCCGGTTTTGCAGCGGGAGCGGCAGCCGGAGCCGGAGCGGCGGTGGCTGCAGGAGCAGCGGCCACAGGGGCTGCGACGGGAGCGGCAGCGGGAGCGTTCTCAAGCTCGACCTGATACTCGGCGCCATTGACGGTCACGGACGCATTCTTTCCTTCGACATTGTTGATGGCAACTTCGTACTCCTTGCCATTGATCTTGAACTTATAGGTTTTCATTAGCTGAATGTTTTATCTGGGTAATTTCCTGAATGTCTGGGCCTTGTTGTTCCACCCGGAGGCCTTGGCGGGCTGGATTGTGATCACGAAGCTTTCGTTGTCATGGACGGCTTCGCTCAGGTAGAGGTGCAGGGCCATGGCGATGGCTGCATAGGTGTCGCCGCCCTGTTCCATGTCGAAAGCCATGGCAATGGCGGCCGCCACTTCCGCATCCGGGGCTTTGCCTGCTGCCAGTTTTGCAACCGGAGCTTTCTTCGGCTGTGCTTTCTTCTTCGCCGGACGCTCGAAGAGCAGCCAGAAGAAGAACCACAGAATGGCCAGGGCGGAAAAGACGACGCTTACGGCGACCACGGTCAGGATGAAGCCGTGCGGATCGGTACGGGCCATCTTCTGGGCGTTCGATTCGACGTTCTGGCTGCCGTTGAGCACCCGCGGGCTGGGATCAGTCGGCTCGGCAGCCGTCTCGAATACCATCTGCTTGTTGTCGTGGGCGAACTTGCTGACCGACATTCCCTTCGGCAGGTTCGCCGGTACGGCGATGGAATCCACGATGGTGCGTCCGTCGTTGCTGACCAGATAGATGGTGCTGCCCGGACGGATCTGGAAATTGGTGTAGAAAGTACCCATGTCGCCGTTGCCGGTCGCATAGAACAGCATGACCTGGCGCGGTCCCAGCTGAGCGCGGGAATCGGTCTTGGGTATCAGGCTTTTGCGAAGATTGTTGCGGTCGTCCGTGAGGTAGCAGCCTCCCAGATTGACCGTTCCCTGGGATTTATTGAAGATCTCGATCCAGCCGCTGCGTCCGCCGAAATCATCGACGATGCCGGTGCTGTCCGGTTCCGCCAGGACCTCGGAAATAATGAGGTCGATGACGTTCTGGGCATGCGCCGCCGTGCAGGCGAGCAGGACCGCCAGGGTTGTAAATATTCTCTTGACTCTCATGCTGGCGGAATGTTAGAGAGGGAGGTTGTCATGCTTCTTGGCCGGGATGTCCTGCTTCTTGGCAGAAAGCTGCTCCAGGGCGCGGATCACGCGGAAACGCGTATTGCGCGGCTCGATGACATCATCGATATAGCCCTTCTCGGCCGCCCGGTACGGGTTGTTGAACAACTCTTCGTATTCCTCCTTCTTGGCTGCGCGGATCGCGGCTTTCTCCTCCGGATTCTCCGTGGCCTTGAGATCTTTGGCATACAGGATGTTGACGGCACCGTCAGCGCCCATTACCGCGATCTGTGCGGAAGGCCAGGCGTAGTTGATGTCGCCGCGGAGCTGCTTGCAGCTCATGACGATGTGGGCGCCGCCGTAGGATTTGCGCAGGGTGACGGTGACCTTCGGAACGGTGGCCTCGCCATAGGCATACAGGAGTTTGGCGCCGTTGGTGATGATGGCACCGTATTCCTGCTGGGTGCCCGGGAGGAAGCCCGGCACGTCGACGAGGGTGACGATCGGAATATTGAAGGCGTCGCAGAAGCGGACGAAACGCGCGCCCTTGCGGGATGCGTTGATGTCCAGCACGCCGGCGAGCATGTTCGGCTGGTTGGCGACGATGCCGACACTGCGGCCGTTCATGTGTGCGAAGCCGACGATGATGTTCTTGGCGTATTCCTTGTGGATCTCGAAGAACTTGCCGTCGTCCACGATGCCGCGGATGACGCGGTACATGTCGTAGGCCTTGTTCGGATTGTCCGGGACGATCTCGTTGAGTTCGTCATCGACCCGGTTATATGGATCGGAAGTCGGCACGAGAGGGGCTTCTTCCATGTTGTTCTGCGGAATGTAGGACAGCAGCTCCTTGATGGTGGCGATGCCTTCTTCCTCATTCTCAGCCGCGAAATGCGCTACGCCGCTCTTGGTGGCATGGACGCTGGCGCCGCCGAGCTGTTCCTGGTCCACTTCTTCTCCGGTCACGCTCTTGACCACGGCAGGACCCGTCAGGAACATGTAGGAGGTGTTCTTGACCATGAGGGTGAAGTCGGTCAGGGCAGGGGAGTAGACCGCTCCGCCGGCACAGGGACCGAAGATACCGCTGATCTGCGGAACGACACCGGAAGAGAGGATGTTGCGCTCGAAAATCTCACCGAAGCCCGCCAGGGCATCGATGCCTTCCTGGATGCGCGCGCCGCCGGAGTCATTCAAGCCGATGCAGGGGGCTCCGTTCCGAAGGGCCATATCCATGACCTTGCAAATCTTCTCGGACATGGTTTTGGAAAGGGAACCGCCGTTGACGGTGAAATCCTGGGCGAAGACATACACGAGCCTGCCGCCGATGGTGCCGCAGCCGGTGACGACGCCGTCGCCGTCGAAGTGCTGCTTGTCCATGCCGAAGTTCGTACAGCGATGCTGGACGAACATGTCGAATTCTTCAAAGCTGCCTTCATCGAGAAGCATGGCAATGCGTTCGCGGGCCGTGTACTTGCCTTTCTGGTGCTGCGCCTCGATGCGTTTTTCACCGCCGCCAAGTTTGGCCTTGGCCCGGCGCTCCACCAGTTTCTGGATATTTTCCTGTTGTATGGACATATGAACGTTTTATTAGATATCTGATTTTCCAAATCATGCAAAGATACTGATTAATACAAGGATTCGCAAGCGCAAGGCCACAAAAAAAGCCGGATCCCATGAGATCCGGCTTAGATTCTCCGTTCGGATACTTATTCCTCTTCGGACGGTTTCATCGTGGTGTACACGTTGGTGACATCTTCGTCGTCCTCGAGGAGGTTGGTGAGCTTTTCGAGGGTGGAACGCTGCTCCGGCGTGACCTCTTTCAGGTCCACGTTCGGAATGCGCTCGAAACCACCGGAGATCAGTTCATACCCGTTCTCTTCGATGTATTTCTGGATGGCGCCGTAGGCGGTGTAATCGCCATAGATGCAGATTTCGACGGTCACGTTCTCGTCGGCATCCTCGACTTCCTGCTTGAAGACCTCGTCGGCACCGAAGTCGATGAGCTCGAGCTCGAGTTCTTCGATATCGATCGGCTTGGCCGGGTCCTCCTTGATGCGGAAGACGCACTTGTGGTCGAACATGAAGGCCACGCTGCCGCTGGTGCCGAGGCTGCCGCCGCACTTGGTGAAATAGCTGCGGACGTTGGCCACGGTGCGGGTGTTGTTATCGGTGGCGGTTTCTACGAGGTAGGCGATTCCATGAGGGCCGTAGCCTTCGAACACGACTTCCTTGAAGTCACCGGCGTTCTTTTCCGTTGCCTTCTTGATGGCGCGCTCGATGTTTTCCTTCGGCATGGACTCGCTGCGGGCCTCAGCGATGAGGGCGCGCAGACGCGGGTTGCCGACGACATCCGGACCGCCCTGCTTGACGGCGATGGTGATTTCCTTTCCGAGTTTGGTGAAGACGCGGGCCATGTGACCCCAGCGCTTCAGTTTCCTTTCCTTGCGGAATTCAAATGCTCTTCCCATGGTTTACTGTGCGTTTTCGATCCGGGAAATGTACTTGTCAATATCGTAGCCTTCCATGGACTGCGGATACTGGTCCTTGATCTTCTTGTAATAGGTAAGGGCCTTGGGGGCGTTACCCATCTCCTCGCAGGCCACGCCGGCTTTCAGGAGATAGCTTGCAGCGAAGATGTTATCGGCCTTGGCAGCCGCCTTGTCGTAGCAGGCGACGGCTTCACCCAGTCTCTCCAGACCGACCAGGGCATCTCCCTGGCAGCCGAGGGCACGGGCACCGAGGATCTCATCCTTGCCGTTGTATTTCTTCAGATAGTTGAGGGCGTTCTCGTAGTTGCCGAGCTGGAGTTCGCAGATACCGGCATACAGGTAAGCGGACGCACCGGCCTTTTTGCCGTAATCTTCGATGACCTGGGCGAATCCGAGCACGTTGCCGTCACCGTTGAGGGCGAGGTCATAGTTACCGGCGGAGAAATTGTTTTCAGCCGGGAACATCTGCGCGGCGGCTTCCGCCCGCTTCGGCTGGAGATAGAAACGCTGGTAGCACAGGATGGCGGCCCAGATAACGAGCAGGGCGATGACGCATCCCCAGATATATTTACCGTTTTCTTTGAAGAACTGGTCGACAGCCGACACTCTCTCTTCTACTTTTTCCTGCTGGAGCTTTTCCTGCTCCGTAAGAACTTTTTTTGCCATAATGTTATACTGTTTATATTTTTATCATTTAGGTCCGCTATGCGGAATAGCTTGCAAATTTAGCAAAAAATATAGAAACTCGCAATCGCGGATGGTTTTTTGCCATCGAATCGCTTTTTTTTATAAATTTGCACTATATGGCCATCTTGAAGAAAATCGTCGTCCAGGACTTCCGGAACATCGCATTGGCGGAACTCGTGTTCTCGCCCAATATCAACTGCATATGCGGAAACAACGGGGAAGGGAAAACCAACCTGATGGATGCGATCTATTACCTGTCGATGACCAAAAGTGCTTTCTCCGCCTCGGACCGGTATTCTTTCCGTTACGGCACCGACGCGTTTGCGCTTGCCGGCACCTACGATATCGACGGGACGGAGTCGCTGGTCACGATCCAAGTCCGCGAGGGCGGCGAAAAGCGGCTCAAACGCGATGACAAGCCCTATGCACGGGTCTCCGAGCATATTGGCGAACTTCCGATCGTGATGGTGTCTCCGGCCGATACCTCCCTGGTCAGCGAGTCCGGCGAAGAGCGCCGGCGTTTCATCAATGCGGTCCTGTCCCAGATGGATCGGGCGTATTTGTCCGATATCCAGCAATATAACCGGCTTCTTCTCCAGCGTAACCGCTTGTTGAAAGATGCAGGGGCGGATCCGGACCTGCTGGCGGTTTTCGATGGCCGGATGGCCGGTTTCGCCGGACGGGTCTGGCAGGCGCGCCGCCGGTTCTGCGAAGATCTCAGCCCGGTCGTGGCCGACTTTTACCGGATGCTTTCGGGCGGACGGGAGGCCGTTTCCATCCGTTATGTTTCGGATTTGGACAAGGGGACGCTTGAGGAGGTCTTTGCCAGCCACCGCGAAAAGGACCGGATTTTCGGCTATACGACTTCCGGCATCCAGCGGGACGACCTGGTATTCCTGATGGACGGTCATCCGATCCGTCGCTGCGGGTCCCAGGGACAGCAGAAGTCTTTCCTGGTCTCCCTGAAATTCGCGCAATATGAGTTGATGAAGAAGGGCTATGGTTTCCCGCCGATGCTGTTGTTGGACGACGTCTTCGATAAGCTGGACATGGACAGGATTTCCAACCTGCTTTCCCTGGTGGCCGGCCAGGATTTCGGCCAGATCTTCATTACGGACAGCAATAAGGTCCGCATGCAGGGCATTGTGGACCGGATTACGGACGACCGGGCGTATTTCGAGACGGTCGGAGGCAACTTTACCCGGGTGTGATGGCCTACGAGGAGTATAGGAATGCATCGCGCCTGGCGCGGAAGGAAGCGGTCGGCATGGACGAACTGATCCATCGTTTCGTCCAGGAGATGAAACTGTCTTCCGGGCTGAACCGTCAGCGGGTTTTCGCCGCCTGGGATTCCGTGACTGGCGCCGCTCCGTATACCTTGTCGAAGTCATTTTTCAAAGGGGTCTTGTATTGCACCCTTTCTTCTTCTGTCGTGCGGAACCAGTTGTCTTTCCAACGGAAGGAAATCGCCGAGGCCATCAATGCCGCCCTTTCCCAGGACGAACTTTTTACCGGCTCTGCAGAAGGATATGTCAAATCTGTTATTCTGAAATAATCATGCGTATAGTTGCGGATCAGGCCATCCCGTTTCTCAAAGGCGTTTTTGAACCGTATGCCGAAGTCATTTATAAAAAGGGGGGAGAAATCGGTCCGGATGATGTGCGGGAGGCAGATGCCTTGATTACCCGTACCCGCACCCGCTGCGACGCCGCCCTCCTGGAGGGTTCCCAAGTCAAGATCATCGCATCGGCAACCATCGGAACGGATCATATCGATCTGGATTGGTGTGATGCCCACGGCATCCTGGTGCGGAATGCGGCAGGATGCAATGCCGGCGGCGTGATGGAGTATGTCATCTGCGCGATTTATGCGGTCGCCTCCCGGAAAGCCATCAAACTGGCCGGGAAAACCATTGGAATCATCGGGGTCGGCCATGTCGGTAAATGGGTCGATTCCGTGGCCAGAAGATTGGGTTTCAAGACTTTGCTCTGCGATCCGCCCCGTGCTGAGGCTGAGGGCCCGTTTGGTTTTTGCTCTTTGGACGAGTTGCTGGCCCAATCTGACATCGTGACGATGCACGTCCCTTTGGATGACACGACCCGCGGGATGGTATCTACTGCTTTTTTCCGGAAGATGAAACCCGGCGCCTTTTTTATCAATGCTTCCCGGGGCGAGATCGTCGATGATGAGGCGCTGCTGAAGGCCATTCCGAAATTGGGCCCGGTCATCATCGATACCTGGAACCATGAGCCGGATGTCGACCCGCGGGTGATGGATGCCGTCGATATCGCTACGCCCCACATTGCCGGTTACTCCTATCAGGGAAAGCAGAACGGCACGTCGGCCGCCGTCCGGGCCATTGCGCATTATTTCGGCATTGCTCCCCTGTATGAGTTTTATCCGCCGACGGAGTTCCCTGAGAATGAGGCTGTTAAACTGGACTTCCGGGATATGACCCAAGGGGAGATTGCTTCTATCTTATCCTATAATTACCCGATTTATACGGATGATTTCATGTTCCGGCTGAATCCTTCGTCCTTCGAACAGCTTCGGTCTGAATACCGGTATCGTCGGGAATTCTACATTGACTGATCGGAAACGGCTTTTCCAGGGAAGACGGTTTTTCCGTCCTGGTAAATGGTTAATTCCTAATAGCTTGATCGGATAATCCGGGCGCCCTTCAAAAGGCGTCCGGAGCCGTTTTATTGTTTTCAAACGGATCTTTCGGAGAAAAAAGTGCCTTCTGGATAGCTGGAAGGCACTTTTTTCAATTAGCCGTGTTCTTTTCTTGGAAAACGGATCCGTCTGTCGACCTTTGCCATCGTTGGTATGAGGCGAGCGATTTTTATCCGGAAACCGGTTGGGCGATCCGGCCGGTTTCCATCGGTGACAACTCGGTTAAACAATAAGTATATGGTATCTATGAAGCAATCTGCCGGTCGCCGGGTCATCCTTCTGCTTCTCGCAGTCTGGGTGGCGGCTGCCGGCTGCCGGCGGGAAAGCCCCGAAACCGGCCATGTCCTGTTCGCCTTACAACCGGCTGCCTATCCGGGACAGACGAAGAGTGTTGTCGACGAAGCGGCTGAAACGAAAATCACCTCGGTCCTGCTGGCCGTCTATCGGGAAGGCCGGCTGGAGGTATCCCGCCGTTATACGTCGGGACAGGCTTGCTCCCTGCTGCTGTCGGGAAACGGATCCCGAACGGCCTATGCTTTCGTAAACATGACCGGCCTTCAAGAGGCCGACCTTCCGCTTTCCGAAAAAGAACTTCCTTCCGTTACCTGGCGGATCGGGTCCTATGCGCAGATGGATGCAGACGGTTTGCCGATGGCCGGATCGGTTGAGAATGTGCCCATGGAGGGGACCTGCCCCGTCCCGGTCAGCCGGCTGGTCTCCCGGTTCGAATTCCATCTGCTGGACGGCTACCGCTCTTTCTTTTCGGCGTCGCCCCGTGTCAAAGAGCATGAGGACGACCCCTCGTGGCTGCTCCGGAATATCTGTTATACCTTGCGAAACATCAACGGGACCCTCCGCCCGTTCGGCGAGTCGGTCGCCCATGCCCGGGATTTGCTGGAAGACCGGGAGTTCGCTTTGACGACAGACGGGAGCGCCGTGCTCTATGTGCCGGAAAACCTGCAGGGGAACCTTTTGAAGAATGATGTTCCGGCAGGCAAGGACCTGCCTTCCTTGCTCCGGGAATACGGGGCGGATTATCAGGTCTGTGCTTCTTATGTAGAAGTATCCCTGGAACAGGATCCGGACCGGTATGGCGTCGGCGGAAGCCTGTCTTACCGTTTCTTCCTGGGCGAAGACAATGTCCGGAACTTTTCGGTCGGGCGTAACCGCCGGTATGAAGTGGGCTTCGGGCCGGACTATCGTACGGTAATGCAGTGTTACGATAACGGTGACTGGCCCTGGAAGGTCGGTTCCGATGATTGGCATGATTCCCGCTATCTCGCTTTCGGCGCAGACCGTTATCCGGTGCGGAAGGGCGCAGCCGCCGCAGTGCGGGTCACCTATGGCTTTGAAGGGACCGATCATCCGGAGACAGCCGGGCAGGATTGGTCGCTGTATATCAAATATGCGGGAGAATCCGATGAAAAGATGCTTCCTGCAGCCTCCCATCCTGCCCTGGCCTCGTTTGCGGAAGGGACGGAGTCCGGGATCTATCAGCTGAAGCCTTCTTCAACCCTGCCGGGCGGAACGCAGCTGGAAATGATTGCGCGAACCTATGACGGCCGCCTGGAGGCCCGTTCCTGCCTGATGGTGCTCCCTGGTGGAGAACTGGTGACCGTCTGGGATTGCGAACCCCGTTACATCGCCCAGGTCGGGACCTTGTCTTTGCAACGGGACGGGTCCGCGGTCGGAATCTCTTCCTTTTCGGTGGCCGAGGGCAGCGACGCCGTTTTCGTTGAGGCCCTCTCCGGCGGATTGAAAGTCTCTGCCCTGCGGAGCAGCACGGTTCGTCTTTTGGCGGTAACCTCCGATGGAGAAGAAGTCGAGGTCGACTTGACCATCAAAGCGCCCGTGATGGCCTCGGATCCCGCTAATGTCTTTCTGGATATGGATGGAACGCTCGGCGCACCGGTAAACTGCGGCTTTCGTACGACGAATGCAGACGGTAACATACCGCTTTCAGTCGGTTCTTCCGGCGCCTACGGTTTGGACAGAACGTTATATGAACGATATCTGCAACCAGCCATCTCCGTCGGTGAGAGTCCGCTTTCTTCTTATCTGGGCGTGACGGGGAATCGTGCCTATGTTGCCGCCTACCCGGATGCGTTGGAAGCACTGCTCAGCCAGAGGGGTACCCTGATCGCCACGACACCGCAATGCCCGGACATCAAGCCCGTCGAGATCCCGGTTTGGATCTCCGATCCCTTCCCGGGGCTGGACGGGACGGGCTCCCTGGGAATCATCCGCAATGTATCCCTGATGGGGGTGGCACCCTGGAAGAAGCCTTCGGATGGATCCCTGGTTTATCTGGGCCGTCCGGTGGAAGCGACGGGCGGGGCGACCGTTTCACCGGCCATTCCCCGCAGCAGTTTCTCTTTCGAAGACAGCGGACAGTTCTCTTTCTCTTTGTCGGATGCCGGGAAACTGGTCCTTGCCCCTTCCGGTAAGGCTGGGTATTCGGCGGGGAAGGTCCCGGTTGCCGCCATCGTCAACAACCAAAGGACCGGGGTGTCGTGCAAGTTCCCGCTCGGTTATCTGGACTGTTACTTATATACGCAGCTGGGTGGAATCCTGGAAGGGGACAAGGTCAGCGCGGATCTTTGGGCAGCGCCCGGTGTCGAGGCTTTCAGTTCCTTACGTGAAGTCCTTTCCACCTGCGTGGCCATCCGTCCCGATTTTGAAAATGCCTCCTTCTATTTGCGCAATACGCCGGGCAACCGGGTCTGGACGTTGGGCACCGAGGAAAGCTTGGACGGAAGTTACCAGATCAACTTCGAGACCGATGCTTTCATGATGTCGACCTGGCGGGAAGCGAAGGGCCCCGGACAGCGCTATGCCTTGGGGGAGACCGTCTATACGATCGATCTCAATCCCGCAATGGCCACGGTCAATGAATATAGCTATGAGGCCCTGATGGTCTGGCGGACGACGCAGACCCATCTGGCTTTCACCCTGTCTTCCCACCCTTCTTTCTCCAGCACCGCATTGGGATGGCATTATGCGTGGGGGAGCGAACGGGATGCTTCCGGCCGGTCCTATTATGTACTGGTCGACAAGATCGCCTTCTTCATGCAAGCGGACGCGGAGCCGATGTGAGAAATCCCGGCGACGGCTTGGTTTGGTCGGAGATTCTTCCTATATTTGATGATGGAAATATCCCTTGTCCACCAAAGTAATAACACAGAAATACAATAACTATGTTCAGCCAAGAAGACATCAAACAGATCAAGGACCGCGGATCGGACGTGAAGACCGTCCAGCAGCAGGTAGAGCGTTTCAAAAAGGGCTTTCCCTGGATGAAAATCGTCGGAGCGGCGACCCCGCAGCGGGGCATCGTCGTCCTGGACGAGGCGCAGGCCGACGCGGCCGTCGCCTATTATGAACAGGCCTCGATCGACGGAAAGTGCAAATTCGTTCCGGCCTCGGGTGCCGCCTCCCGTATGTTCAAGGACATTTTCTCCGGTTTGGACAAACTGGAAAAAGGGGAGGACCTGGATGAAAAGGCGGCGGTCTCCCGGTTGGCAGCGGCCATCAAGTCTTTTGCTTTCTATACACCGGAGATGTTCGGCGAGCCGCAGGACACGGCAGAGTACCGCAAAGATGTGGCCCGCAAGGTCCTGACGGATGAAGGCCTGGGCTACGGTTCGAAACCGAAGGGTGTCATCCGTTTCCACCGCTATCCTGCCGAATGCCGGACCGCGTTCGCCGAGCATCTGGTCGAGGCGCAGGACTACATGCGCAATGCCGACGGGACGGCCAACCTGGTCGTGACCATTTCCCCGGAGCACCGCCCGCTTTTCGAAGCAGCCTTGGAAGAGGTTAAGGCGGAATACGAAGCCCGTTACGGAGTGAAGTATCATGTTGCGTTTACGTATCAGGACAAAGCGACCGATACGGTGGCCGTGGATCCGAAGAACCATCCCTTCCGGACGGAGGATGACCGGCTTCTTTTCCGGCCCGCAGGTCATGGCGCCCTGATCTATAACCTGAATCAGGTCCCGCAGGAAATCGTATCCATCAAGAACATCGACAATGTTTCTAATGAGCGTATGCTTCCGGTGACAGCCCGGTATAAGAAGGTCCTTCTGGGTAAATGCCTGGAGCTTAGGGATAAATTGTTTGGCTTTCTGCGGGCTTTCGATGCGGAAACCGATCCTTCGTCCGCTTCTTGCCGCCAGCTTTGCGACAAGGTGGAATCCTTCCTGGACCGCGAGCTTTGCATCCAGCTTCCGCTGACGACCGATCCGGCTGCGCGCGTCGCCCTGCTCCGCAGCAAACTGGACCGCCCGATCCGCGTGTGCGGCATGGTCAAGAACGAAGGCGAGCCCGGCGGCGGTCCCTTCATCATTGCCGGCAAGGACGGCAGCAGCAACCTGCAGATCTTGGAGAGCGTCCAGATCAATCCGGAGGATGCCCGCTCCAAGGACATCCTGGCCCATGCCACGCACTTCAATCCGGTCGACCTGGTCTGCTGCCTGAAGAATTACAAGGGCGAGAAGTTCGACCTCCTGAAATATGTGGACGAAGATGCCGGTTTCATCAGTTCGAAGAGCTACCAGGGCAGGGAATTGAAAGCCCTGGAACTTCCGGGCTTGTGGAACGGCTCCATGAGCGACTGGAACACGATGTTCGTCGAAGTTCCGCTGGAGACCTTCAATCCGGTCAAGGTGGTACTCGACCTCCTGCGCCCTGCCCATCAATAGGTTTTATCCATTGAATAGATGAAGTGTCCCGGAAATTTCCTGTTTCCGGGACATTTTTTTTCGAAATAATTTGCAGAAATGAAAAATGTGCCTATCTTTGCAGTGTACTAATGAACTAACACACTAAAGAGATATGATTACCATCGAAAACCTGGCATTCAGTTACGGGCCGACCCCCGTTCTGAAAAACATTTCCCTTCGGCTGGAGGAGGGGAAGATTTATGGCCTTCTGGGAGAGAACGGTGTGGGCAAGACAACCCTTCTGACGCTGTTGTGCGGTCTGAAGCGGGTAGATGCCGGCCGGATCCTGACGGACGGGAAGGAACCGTATGGCCGTGACGCCGAATTCCTGGCAGACCAGTTCTACCTGGCGGACGAAGTGGCGCCGCTGAATATGACGGCAGAGCAGTTCGCCCGTTCCCGCGGTGCTTTCTGGCCGGCATTCGACTTGAACAAGTTCCTGACCCTTATGGCGGAGTTCGAAAATGATCCGGCCAAGAAGATGAACGCCATGTCGTCCGGACAGCTGAAGAAGACCTATATTTCTTTCGCGCTTGCGTGTAATGTGAAGTACCTGTTCATGGATGAACCGACCAACGGGCTGGATATTCCCTCCAAGACCCAGTTTCGCAGCGCCATCATGCGGCATACCGCCGACGATTCGACCATCGTGATTTCGACCCATCAGGTCCGTGACCTGGAGAACATCATCGACCCGATCATCATCCTGGACCGCCAGGATGTCCTGCTGAACGCTTCCATCGAGGAGATCACCGGCAAGTTGTTCTTCGATTACGGGACAACCTTGCATCCGGAGGCCCTGTACAGCGAGCAGCTGCCGGGCGGTTTCATCCAGGTGCTCCCCAATACCGACGGCCGGGAAAGCAAGGTGAACATCGAGGCCCTGTTCAACACCGTCCATCGTCACAAAGACTATATCAAGAACCTTTTCAAAGCCTAGGAAGTCATGAACAAGTATTTTGACAGTAAACGTTTCGGCCGTTATCTGGCGTACGATCTGCACAACCTGCGGGCTAACTACGGGCTTTCCCTCCTGCTGCTCGGATGCATGCCGGTGGTGCTTTACCTTCTCACCGTGCTCGTCAATCTGCTGACCCATGGCCTTTTCGGCTCCTGGGAAGGCTGGGTGACCCCGCCCATCGGCGCCCGCATCGGCATTTTCTTCGTTACCTTGCTGATCCTGTGCATCTCTTTCCCGGTCAAGCAATATGGCGCCCTGACGGAAAAGCGCTACGGCTCCGACTGGCTGATGATCCCGGCCTCTCGCCTGGAGAAGTTCCTCTCGATGATGCTGGTGACGCTGGTCGTCGTACCCTTCGCTTTCCTGATCTGCTACAACCTGACGGACGGAGTCCTGAGCCTGTGCGACCCGACGTACGGCAAGGCCTTGGCTTCGATCAACCTCAACGAAATGATGTATGGGGCCGATGCGGGCTGGAATGAAGTCAGCCTCATGGAGCTCAACGGCCGGTCCGTTCCGGTCGCGTTGGGCGGCGGCGGTCTTTGGATCCTGTGGACCAATATGATGAGGACCCTGTTGGTTTTCCTGCTGGGCGCCCTTTGTTTCAAACGGAAAAAAGTGCCGATGACGATCCTTTGCCTGATTGCCCTGTCCATCGTCCTGTCCACGATCCTTTCCCTCTTCTTCGTCCATTTCTCCGGGAATATCGAACAGTGGTTAGAGTCGCTGGATGTTGAGAAGCTGCAGAATGCGAACTGGAATCTTCGGGTGAATCTTGCGATTTGGATGAATGTTATCGTAATCGTAGGCGGTCTCGGAACGGCTATCTGGTTCCGACTGAAAACCTTAAAGCATTAAGGATATGGAATTTAGTGAGAACAAACCCATCTATATGCAGATCTTCGATGCCATCTGCGACCGCATCCTTTCCGGAGAACTGGAGCCGGAGGCGCGGATCCCCTCGGTGCGGGAGTATGGAGCCGACGTGGGTGTCAATCCGAACACGGTCATGCGCACATACGAAAAACTCACCTCTGACGGTATCATCTTCAACAAGCGCGGCATCGGTTATTTCGTCAGCGCGCAGGCGAAAGATATCATCCTTGCGGCCCAGCGGAAGGCCTTCCTGGAAGAAGAAGTCCCCCAAATCCTCCGCAAAATTGAATTATTGGGACTCGATCCTGACGTTGTTTTTAAAAAGTAACTGAAAATGAGAAGAACTGCTATCCTGGCCGCCATGGTGGCCCTCTTGCTCCCCATGACCTCCTGTTTTATCCGGATTAATGATGATACGATCCGTAAATGGAATGCGAACCATGTGACCGCCAGTGGCGTCATGGCCTCGGAACGCCGTTCCCTGGATTCCTTCGAGGACCTGTCCCTTCAGGGGAGCCTGGATGTCCGGTTTATCCAGGCCGATGTGGACCCGTTCATGGAGATTACCATTTCTGACAATATCCTGCCGTATCTGAAAACGGAGGTAACGGATGGCACCTTGTCCGTCCGGTTCCACTCCGATTCTCTCTCCAGTTTCTCCTTGGGAGAGCATTCGATTACGCTTTATGCACCGGATCTCGCCTCCGTAACCATTCTCGGTTCCGGTGATTTCGGTTGCGACGGCCTTTCCACCGACAAGGATTTCTCCATCACCCTGATGGGCTCCGGTGACATGGACCTGAAAGGGCTGCGGTGCGACAGCCTCGGCATTACCATCGCCGGTTCCGGAGATATCAAGGCCGATGCGCAGGTACAAAGAGGGGTCGCCGTGTCGATTGCCGGTTCGGGCGACGTGAAACTGTCCGGAAAGGCGGAATCCGCCGATTACTCCATCGCCGGTTCCGGCGACATCGATGTCCGCAACCTGGAAGTTTCCGGCAATGTTTCCCAGTCGGTCCGGGGGTCCGGTGACATTCTTTCCCATTGATTTTCCATAAGCTTGGTTTGAAATTATAGACCAGACCAGTCGCCGCCGGGAGGTGGCGGCTGGTTGTTTTTTCCGGAAATTGATTATCTTTGCAGCGCTGAAACCCGGACCGTAATACGTTAACTGATGAAGAGATTACTCAAATATGCCCTTTGGGTTGCGCTGGCCTTTGCCGGCGTGGCCTGTGACGGGGAGGCGACGGGCGATACGGACCGGAAAACCGATGAGGTCCTGGTGGTTCAGGGCGTCGTATATGATCCTGCAACCCGGCAGATGGTCCGGAATATTGATATTGTCCTTTCTACGTATGCCTCCTCGGATAAAAAGCAGCAGAACCCCTTGGATACGCAGTCCCAGATTACCCAGCGCGAGGGGTACCAGTTCCGGCTGGAGCACATCCGCGAGGGACAGACGTACAGCATTTACGCCAAGGATCCGTCGGGGATGCTGACGGATTCCGAGACGCTGCGCATCCTGGATATCAACCACGAGGGCAATTCGTATAACCCCGAGACCGGATCGTATCTGCGGACGGTGGATTTCGAGGTTGCCGGCGGTGGCTTAATCTTGTCCGTCCCCCGATAGCCGTCTTTCCCGCCATTGGGTGGGCGTACAGCCGGTGACCCTTTTGAACTGCCGGAAGAAATTGGCCACGTTGTTGAAACCACAACGAACGGCGATATCGGCAATGGCCCGTTCGGAATCGTCCAGCAGCAGACTGCGGGCCAGCCCAATCTTCTTTTCCATCTTCCAGTACCGGAAATCCTTGTGCTCACAGTGACGGAAGTACTTGAGCAAGTGCGTCTTATACAGATTTGTCTGCTGGGCGAGATCTTCCAGGGATACTTCGTCCATGAAATCTTCCTTTGCCTCCACCCATGATTCGACCCGCTGCCGGATTTCGTCGTAGCTGATCCGTCGGCTTTCCGGCTTGGGTCCCCGGCGTTTCGGTTCCGGACTTTCCTGGGGCGGAGCCGGCGTCGGCTCAGCCGCCAAATGCTCCTCTTCCGGCCGGACAGGGTCAAAGCCGAAAAAGAAAATGGTCAGGGGGCGGGGGAGGTTGCATTGCCGGATGCGGTTCCGGGCGGATTCCGCATCGGCCGGTGAGATACGGGCCATATGCGCAACTATTTTGCACAAATTTAATGATTTCTTGCTACATTTGCAATCCCAAAAATACGGCTATGTTTGAAAATCTGAGCGAAAGGCTGGAACGGTCTTTCAAGATACTCAAGGGTGAAGGAAAAATCACCGAAATCAATGTTTCTGAGACGGTAAAGGATATCCGCAAGGCGTTGCTGGATGCCGATGTCAGTTTCAAGGTCGCCAAGGATTTCTGCGAGCGGGTCAAGACCAAGGCGCTGGGCCAGAATGTCCTGACGGCGGTCAAGCCGCAGCAGATGATGGTCAAGATCGTCCATGACGAACTGGCCGATTTCATGGGCAGCAGCTCCAGCGACATCAATATCAAAGGCAATCCGGGCATCGTGCTGGTAGCGGGTCTGAACGGCTCCGGTAAGACGACTTTTACCGGGAAACTCGGCCTGTATATCAAGAAAAAGGGCGTCAAGGTCCTGTTGGCCGCCTGCGATACCTTCCGTCCGGCTGCCATCGAACAGTTGAAGGTCCTGGGCGAGAGTATCCAGGTCCCGGTCTATACCGAGGAAGGGGAGAAAGATCCGATCGTGATCGCCCGCCACGCCGTTGCCAAGGCGAAGGCGGAAGGGTATTCGGTGGTCGTGGTCGATACCGCCGGCCGTCTGGCCGTCGATCAGGAACTGATGGACGAGATCTCCGCGCTGCATCAGGCCATCCAGCCGACCGAGACCCTCTTCGTCGTGGATGCGATGACCGGCCAGGATGCCGTCGAGACGGCCAAGGCGTTCAATGACCGCCTGGATTTCGACGGTGTCGTCCTGACCAAGATGGACGGCGACACCCGCGGCGGTGCGGCACTTTCCATCAAGGCCGTTGTCGGCAAACCGATCAAGTTCGTTTCTTCCGGTGAGAAACTCGAGGCCCTGGACGTGTTCCATCCGACGCGCATCGCGGACCGGATCCTTGGCATGGGCGATGTCGTGACCCTCGTGGAGAAGGCCCAGGAACAGTTTGATGAGAAACAGGCGCGAGAACTGAAGAAGAAACTGGCCAAGGACCAGTTCTCGTTCATGGATTTCTACAACCAGATCCAGCAGATCAAGAAGATGGGCAACATCAAGGATCTGGCCGGCATGATTCCGGGCGTGGGCAAAGCCATCAAGGACGTGGATATCGATAACGATGCATTCAAGGGCGTCGAGGCGATCATCATGTCCATGACTCCGTACGAGCGGGACCATCCGGAGGTGATCAACGGCAGCCGCCGCAAGCGCATTGCGGACGGCTCGGGTACTTCGCTCCCGGAAGTGAACCGGCTCCTCAAGCAGTTTGAAGGGACCCGCAAGGTCATGAAGACCGCGATGACGGGCAACCTGATGCAGAAAATGAAAGGGTTCCGCAGATAGCGGAACCCCTTTTTTTCATCTATCGCCGGAAGAGCAGGGCCATGTCCTGGGCGAGGGCCGGTGCGGCGAGTTTCTCCGGGACGAAGGACCACCGGCCGATGACCTTCGGATCACCGATGACCTCGGGATCGATCGAGCCGTTCTCCATCAGATAATCATACAGGATGTTGCGGATTTCCGGATACCGCGCAACGACGCGCGCGTCGATGTTGTCGGTATCGATGCCCGCCTCCTGGAGGAGATTGCCGCCGCCGCTGGCGCGGTAGGAGGTCATGCCGACGTTGTAGGTGCGTTCCAGCTCGAACGGCTGTCCGTCCACCGTGGTCGTAATGGTGATGCGCTCGCCGACGGGCTTGGTCACATCGACGGTGTAGTTGATGCCGGCAGCTGAATCGAAGTTATAGGAACGCTCGACGAAAGACCAGCCGCGCTGCTGCGTGCGGGGATCGTCGTTGGACTGGATGTTGAGGACGTGGTCGGTCGGCTTGGAGATGGTGTTGATCCAGCGGGCGTAGGAAATCTCCAGGTATTTCTTGATCTCCTCGCCGGTCATCTGGACAACATACAGCTGATTCTCAAATGGATAGATCGTAAATAGGTCGTTGTAGATCAACACGCCGGACTTGACGTGTCCGTTGAAGGTCAGCGGCGCGGCGAAAGAAATCTCCGCCGGGGCGCAGCCGATCGTCAGCGTGTGGATGAGGTTCATGTAATCACTCATGCCTTTGTACGCATCGCGGGTCCAGAGGTCGGTGTTCAGGATGCCGACCTCGCGCAGGGTAAAGGCTTTGACGGCTTCATAATCTTTCTGGAAGGCGGCGCGCATGACCGGGTCGGCTTTCCGCTTGTCCACGGGGATGAGCTCGGTTTCGAAGGATTTCTTGACGATCTGGCCTTTTTCGACTTCCAGGTGCAGGGTGCCGTGGGCGACGTTGCGGCTGTGACTGCCGGAATTCAGGAAGGCCGCCTCCTCACCGTCCTTGATCAGGGCCCGGTGGTCGTGGCTGCAGATCAGGAAATCGATGCCGTGGACGCTGTTGAAGATGTCCAGGCCTTCCGCCTCAAGGACCGAGCCGTCTCCCTGCCCGCTGGCGGAGTGGACGACGACCAGTACGACGTCCGGTTTCTCCTTTTCCCGGATTTGGTCGATATCCTTCTGGACCAGGTCGATGATGGGCTTGAAGGTGATTCCGCTCCAGAGCTCTTCACCCAGCCAGGCCTTGATGTTGGCATTGGTATAGCCTACGATGGCGATGCGGAGACCGGCCCGCTTGATCATCTTGTACAGCGGGAAATACGGCTGTCCGTTGTCGTTGCGGATGGCATTGCCGCCGAGGAAGGGAATTCCCGCTTTTTTCAGGTCGGCCGCAACGCGGTCATAGACGGGATGTCCGGTCTCGATGTCATGGTTGCCGACGGCGACGGCATCGTATTTCATGTAGGACATCAGCCGGGGGAACAGATGCGGGGTGACCGTATCCACATAATTGTAATAGTAGGCCGCGTTGTCTCCCTGGAGGCAGTCTCCGGCGTCGACCAGCACGACATTCTCCGGGCCGAAGGCGGTCCGGATGCTGTCGATGTAGTATTTCATGGCGAACAGGGAATTCCGGGTGCCGTTGTCGACATAGGTGGAGTCGAACCAGGTGCCGTGCACGTCGTTGGTGGAAAGGACCTGCAGGGTGTAATGCCCGTCTTTGAGGCGGTGGCCGCAGGCAGTGACCGCGACCAGCAGGGCAAGGAATAAGAGATGTCTGGCTTTCATGAATAGGGTCTCAAATAGATGGCAAAGATAGCGATAATTCATGAATTTCACTACCTTTGTCCAAACCGGCCTTTCCGGGAAAATACGTCATGAAACGATTCCTTCCCTTTGTTTTCCTGCTGTCTTGCCTCCTGCTTCGCGCGCAGTCTTATACCAACCCGGTCCTCCACCAGGACTACAGCGATCCGGATGTCTGCCGGGTGGGGGAGGATTATTACATGACGGCTTCTTCCTTCAACCATTTTCCGGGGTTGCCCATCCTGCATTCCCGGGACCTGGTCCACTGGGAACTGATCGGAGCGGCATTGGCGGATTATCCGGGTGACGGATTGCAGGATTTCAACGCTGTCGTCCGGCATGGGGAAGGGGTGTGGGCGCCTGCCATCCGTTACCATGAAGGCTGGTTCTATATCTTTTGCGGCGATCCCGACCGGGGCATCTTCATGGTTCGGACCCGCGACCCGCGGGGCGCCTGGGAACCGCCGGTATGGGTGGTGCGCGAAAAGGGTTTCATCGACCCATGCCCTTTCTGGGATGAGGATAGAACTGCTTGGCTGTCACATGCATTGGCCGGTTCGAGAGCCGGGCTGAAGAGCGTCCTCCTGATGGCGCCGATGGCATCGGACGGCACCCGTTTGCTGGGTCCTTCCCGGATTATCTACGACGGACATGCGACCCAGCCGACCATAGAAGGGACCAAACTGTACAAACGGGACGGGAAGTATTACCTGTTTGCGCCGGCGGGCGGCGTTGCGACGGGTTGGCAGACCGTCCTGCGTTCGGACGACATCCTGGGACCTTATGAAGAAAAAATCGTCATGGCATCTGCGCCGGGCACCATCAATGGTCCGCACCAGGGCGCCTGGGTCGATACGCCGTCCGGTCAGGACTGGTTCCTGCATTTCCAGGACAAGGAAGCCTATGGCCGGATCGTCCACCTCCAGCCGATGCGGTGGGGGGCTGACGGCTGGCCGGTGATCGGTGAAGATCCCGACGGTGACGGTGTCGGTCAGCCGGTTGGCTCCTGGCCGGTGCCGGATCTCTATACCGGCGTCAATCCGTACCAGTTGCAGGACGGGCTGGTCCCCGCTGCCGAGGGACCTTATGGCCTGCCATTGTCTTGGGAATATCCCTGCGTTCCCGCTCCGGTCTGGCATTATCTCCTTCCGGGTGGCGGAATCCGGCTGTATAGCGTTGAGCAAAAGAAAGATGTTGGTTTGAGGGATTGCCCCAATCTCCTTTCTCGGAAGTTTCCGGCGGAACGGTTCACCGTGACCGCCCGCCTGGATTTCCGTCCGAATCCGCGGTTGAAAGAACGGGGCGAACAGGCGGGATTCGTCGTGACCGGGGATGCTTTGGCCGGTTTCCGGCTGACGGATACGGAAGAAGGTGCCCGACTGTCCTTCTTCTCCCTCGATACGGCTTCCGACGGGGGAGCCATGGAAGAGGCGACGGATCTCCTGACGATTCCATATTCCTTTGAAAAACAAGTATTCCCATATTCTTCGACCCAGGTCCCGGCGGTTTCCTATCCGGACCAGGCACGGGCGCAGGTCTGGGTGAGGCTGGAGGTCCGGTGCCGTCCCGTAGAGGGAAATGTGCCGGATGCGGTGTGCCACTTCAGCTGGAGCGAGGATGGGGAGACATTTACGCCGGTAGAAAAGGCATTCACGGCCCGGCCGGGGACGTGGACGGGTGCGTGATATGGTTTCTTCTGCAACCGCTATGCCCCGAAAAACGATGCCGGCTGGGTGGATGTGACGGATCTGGATGTCCGGACGGAATTCTAGCGGAATCCGGGGTTCAATTATGACGAGGCGGAGGATACCCTGCCGTTCGACCAGCATGAATTGCTGGCCCTGATCGCGCCGCGGCCGCTGTATGTGGAAAGCGGCAGCCTGGACCTCTGGTCCGATCCGTACGGGGAATACCTGGGCCTGGTGGAGGCAGGGAAGGTATGGCAAACACGAGATCTTGCCGTATGACTGGCAGCAATACCTGGACTTTGCCGACCGGTTTCTCTAGTAGTAATCCACGTTGAAACGGGTCAGGATGTCCATCGGCATGTAATGGTCGCGGTGGACGGGATCTTTCTTGAACAGGATCTTGTCGGCCAGGGCTTGGACGGCCAGGCGTACCTGCTCGTCCGGACGCTGCGCGATTAGGATGGTCACGGTACCCCGTTTGAGCGCCTCATTGTTGAGGGGCAGGTTGTCAAATCCCACGACGCGCCATTTTCGTTCCGGATGCTCTTCCAGATAATTGACGATCAAGTGGATGCGGGAATTGAACATGACGATGTGCCGGATGCCGGGATGTTCTGAGAAGAAACCGTCCAGCACGGTGGCGTTGGCCGCGGGATCGGTCGGTTCGATGAACAGGTTATGGATCTTGCAGTCCGGGAAATTCTCCTGCATGTAATCCAGGAAGCCTGCACGGCGGTTGACCGTAGGGTCCGACAGCCGGTTCTTGTCCCGGCGGATGCGGATCATGACGGCTTCGTCGACCGGCATCCCGTTGGTCAGCAAGGCCCCGCACATGTAACCGCTCTGGTACATCGGCATGCCGAAATAGGCCATATAGTCATCTTCTTCCAACTTGGAATCGATGTACACGTAGGGAATGCCTTTCTGCCGCAGCCGTTCGGTCAGGACGGCGGTCTGGCTGCGGAACATCGGCGCGATGACGACGCCGTCGGGGTCGCTTCCGAGAATTTCCTCGCAGGCCTTGTTGAAAGAGTCGACGTCAAACTGCTCATACCCGACGCGGCGGACGAGCAGTCCCAGGCCCGTGACGCTTTCTTCCGCCTCTGAGAGCCCTTTCTGGGCCAGTTCCCAGAAGGAACCGGGCTCGTGGTGGGGGAGGAGAACGGCGATCTGGCGGTCCATGCGGGAGGCGAGGAGGGAAGCATGGACATTCGGTGTATATCCGCTCTCTTCGATATAGCGCATGACCTTCTCATAACTCTTCTTGGAGACTTCGCCCCGGTTGTGGAGGACGCGGTCCACCGTGCCTTTCGACAGGCCGGTATGCAAGGCGATATCCTTGATCGTCATCGTTCTTTTTTTCTCAGTCATCGGTCATACGTTGCATTCGGGCCCAAAGGTAGAAAATAATTCTGAAAAAAGCACGGTTTCCGTGCCCGATAACGAAAATTAATTGCAATGTTTTAATGTATTTGGATACAACGGGGTACAATTTGCGATTATTTTCCGTTACCGTGCACGGAATTCAATTTTTATCTATATATTTGTACGCCTGCCCCCATGGGTGGGCGCGCCCCCGTCATGAGAAGATTTATCCTGATAGCCTTTGTCGCAGCCGGACTGTTCGTTTCCGGCTGCGTCCGTCCGTCCGTCTCCCACTCTTTCGGAGACCTTCCTTTCGACATGCCGGCCTGGAGTCTGCCGTCCATTCCGTCCCGCTCCGTTACCCTGACGGATTTCGGGGCTATCGGTGACGGTGTCGCCGACAATACGGCGGCGTTTGCCCGGGCCATCGACCGGTTGACGGAACAGGGCGGCGGTCATCTCGTCGTTCCGGCCGGGATCTGGAAGACCGGACCGATCGGATTGAAGAGCCATATCGACCTGCATCTGGAGCGGGGGGCGGTGATCGTCTTCGATTCCAACCAGGACCTGTATCCGATCATCGACACGAATTTCGAGGGTCTGGATGTCCGTCGCTGCCTCTCGCCGATCCATGCGACAGGGGAGCATGACATCTCCATTACCGGCGAGGGCATCATCGACGGCAACGGCGATGCCTGGCGCGAAGTCAAGAAGCGCAAGGTCTCTTCTGACTTGTGGAAGAAGATCCTGGCCAAAGGCGGCGTGCTGAGCGAGAAGGAAGATGTCTGGTATCCGGACGAGGGGTATTACAAGGCACGCCTGACCGCCGGTTCGCTGAATTATCCGGATCCGTCCCTGGACGAGCAGGAGATCAAGACGTTCCTCCGTCCGGTGATGGTCTCCCTCCGGGAATGCGAGAACATCCTGCTCGAGGGCTGCACCTTCCAGAATTCCCCCTGCTGGAATCTCCATCCCCTTTATTGCAAGAACCTGACAATCAAGAATATCATGGTCCGGAACCCGGCCTGGTCGACCAACGGAGACGGCATTGACATCGATGCCTGCGAGAATGTCTGGCTGACCGGTTCTTCCTTTGACGTGGGCGACGATGCGATCTGCATCAAGTCGGGCAAGGATGAGGACGGCCGCCGGCATGCCAAGGTGTGCCGCAACCTGCTGATCGAGGACTGCACGGTCTATCACGGACATGGCGGCTTCGTAATCGGCAGCGAGATGAGCGGCGGCGTGGAGAACATCCTCGTGCGCAACTGTTCGTTCATCGGCACGGACGTGGGCCTGCGTTTCAAGAGCGCCCGCGGCCGCGGCGGCCTGGTCCGCAACATCTGGTGCGACCGGATTTACATGAAGGATATCGTCGATTACGGCGTGGTGTTCAATCTCTATTATGCCGGCGTGGCGGCTTCCGAACTCACCAAGGACGGCCAGCCCGACATCCAGCCCGTCGATGAGACGACCCCCGAATTCCGCGACTTCGTCTTCAGCAACATCGTCTGCCAGGGCGCCGACCAGGCGATCTTTATCAACGGCATCCCAGAACTGCCGGTCCGCGGCATCCGGTTCGCCCATTCCGTCTTCACCTCGGATAAGGAAGTTGAGGTGTACAATGCAGAGGATGTCACTTTCGAGGATGTTACGGTGAACGGGAAACCGGTAAGACAATAATTTCATATGAAAAGGATACTCTTTACTTTGGGCATGCTGCTGGTCATGCTGGCCGGCACTTCCTCCAAGACCATCCACCTGATGGGCGATTCCACCATGGCGGACAAGAACCTGGCCGGCGGCAATCCCGAGCGGGGCTGGGGCATGATGTTCCGCAACTTCGTGGATGAGGAATTCGAAGTCATCAATTATGCCCAGAACGGGCGGAGCACCAAGAGTTTCATCGACCTGGGGCTGTGGGACAAGGTCAAGGCGGCTTTGAAGCCGGGGGACTATGTCTTCATCGAATTCGGCCACAACGATGCCAAGGAAGATGATCCGGCCCGTTATGCGCCCGCCTTCGGGGCCTATCAGGACAATCTGCGGCTCTTCGTGCGCACGGCCCTGGAGGCCGGCGCCCATCCGGTGCTGCTGACCCCGGTGGCCCGTCGCTGGTTCAAGGAATACGGCCTGGACCGCAACTGCCATACCGATTATCCGGAAGCGATGCGCCAGGTGGCCGCCGAATTCGGTGTGCCGCTGCTGGACATCACCACGGCGACCCTCGACTGGATCGAGGGCCTGGGCGACGAGGCTTCCCGTCCGTATTTCATGCACCTTCCGGCCGGTAAATATGTCAGTGCTCCGGACGGCAAGGAGGACAATACCCATACAGTCGCGCGTGGCGCGCGCAAGGTCGCGGAGATCGTCTGCGACACCCTCCGGGCCCGGATTCCGGAGATCGGCGCCCATCTGGTCCATTATGACATCATCGTGGACCAGAACGGTTTCGGCGACTATTTCACCGTCCAGGAAGCCATCAATGCCGTGCCCGATTACAGCCACGGCACCATCACCACCATCCGCATCAATCCGGGCGTGTACCGCGAGCAGGTCACCATCCCGCACAACAAGTTCCGGATCCATATCAGTGGAAAAGATGCTGAGAATACGGTGATTACCTGGGGAAAATACGCTGAGGACACCTGGCCGGACAGCGACCTGAAGATCGGGACGTCCGGCAGCGCCAGCGTCTACGTCCACTCCAGCTACGTGACCTTCGAAGACCTGACCTTCGAAAACAGCGCCGGCGAAGGCAAGCAGATCGGCCAGGCGGTCGCCGTGTTTACGGACGGAGATTTCCTGTTCTTCCATCGCTGCCGTTTCATCGGCAACCAGGATACCCTTTATACTTATGGACGCTTCGGCAAGGACGGAGGCATCAAACGGAACTATTATCTGGATTGCTACATCGAGGGCACGACCGATTTCATTTTCGGACCGAGCATCGCCTATTTCGAGAACTGCATGATCCATTCCAAGAAAAACAGCTATGTCACGGCGGCCTCGACCCTGCCGGGACAGAAATACGGCTATGTCTTCAAGAACTGCAAGCTGACCGCCGCCCCGGGCATCGACAAGTGCTACCTGGGCCGGCCATGGGGCGCCTATGCCAAGACGGTCTTCATCGACTGTGAACTCGGCAGCCACATCCTGCCGGACGGCTGGCACGACTGGGAGAAAGAAGGGAAAGCCAACACCAAGGAGAATTCCTATTACGCGGAGTTCCGCAATACCGGTCCCGGCGCCCGCGGACCGCGGGTGAAATGGTCGCATCAGCTCACGGCCCGTGAAGCCGCGGAGTATTCATTCGAGAAAGTCATGTTCCAAAGCGAGGACGGCATCGTCTGGAACCCGTACGACAACAAATGAGAAGATTCGCACTGATCCTGACCCTGGTCCTGACCGCCTGCAACGCGGCCAGGACACCGTTGTCTTTGCAGGTGGTCTCTTCCGAGATGGCCCGGTGCCCCGAAGGCTCGTACCTGGACGGGCAGGCGGGCAATCTCAAGTGGAACTATACCACCGGACTGGAGCTCAAGGCCTTCCTGGATGTCTATGACACCTATGGCGGCGAGCAGATCCTGCAGTATGTGGATGGATGGTACGATGCCGTCATCGATTCTGCGGGTATCATTTATAAATATAAAAAGTCCAATTTCTCTACGGACCACATTTGTCCGGGAAGGACCCTTTTCCGCCTGTATGACCTGACCGGGAAAGAGAAATACCGCAAGGCGATGGATGTGTTGTACGACCAGCTGAAGGACCAGCCCCGTACCCCGGAAGGCGGTTTCTGGCACAAGCAGGTCTATCCGGAGCAGATGTGGCTGGATGGCCTGTACATGGCCCAGCCTTTCTATGCGGAATATGCGACGCGCTTCCTGCCGGACAGCCTGCAGGCAGCGGCTTTCAGCGACATTGCCCGGCATTTCCGGGTCGTGGCGGAGCATACCTATGACCCGCAGACCGGCCTGTACCGGCATGCCTGGGATTCCTCCCATGAAATGTTCTGGGCGGACCCTGCGACGGGTCAGTCAGCCCACGCCTGGGGCCGCGCCCTGGGCTGGTATGCCATGGGCCTTTCCGAGGTGCTGGACCTCTTCCCGGAGGATCATCCCGACCGTCCCGCGCTCGATGCGATCTTCCGTCATATCCTGGAGGTGCTGCCGAAGTATGCTGATCCGCAGACCGGCCTGTGGTACCAGGTGCTGGACCGCCCCGGTGCGGAGGGCAACTACCTGGAGTCCACCTGCTCCTGCATGTTCACGTATGTCTATCTGAAGGCGGCCCGCCAGGGCCGGGACCTGCAGGTCGACCCGAAGGCCCTTTATGACAGCCTGGTCCGCCGCTTCGTGCGCGAAGATGCGGACGGAACCGTGACCCTGACCGACTGCTGCGCCGTCGCCGGACTCGGCGGCAAGGACAACCGCAGCGGAGACTATGATTATTATATCCACGAAAAGATTACTGAAAATGATCCCAAGGGCATCGGTCCGCTGATCTGGGCCGCCCTTGAAATCGAACGATAAGCCATGAAGAAAAGCATTCTGACCCTTTTGGCCGTTTCCGGCCTGATTCTGGCCTCCTGCGGCGGCAACGGCGATCCGGATCCGAAAAAAGAAGATTCGACCGCGCCGGCCGTCCCTTCCGGTATCCAGCTTCACAGCGCGACGGAGACGTCACTGAGCTTCCAGTGGTCCGCCGTCAACGGTGCGTCGCAATACGATTGGAAACTGCTTTTAGGGGGCGCTGAAGTCAAAACCGGTATGACCTCCAACCGGAACGTGATCATCAATGAGCTGACCAAGGCGACGGATTACCAGTTCGCCGTCCGTTCCGTGGCTTTTTCTTCATCCGGAACCAAACTGTTTTCCAATTGGTCGTCTGCGATTGATGCCCGGACGGAAGGTTCCGCGGAACCGGACCCCGGTCCTTCCGATCAGTACTACGATAGGTTCAAGATCCCTTCCGTAGAGGAGGATGGCGTTGCGCGCGCTTTCCCGGGTGCGGAAGGCGGCGGCATGTATACGACCGGCGGCCGCGGCGGCAAAGTGATCCATGTGACGAATACGAAGGACTCCGGTGCCGGATCCCTGCGTGAAGCGCTGGGCACAAGCGGCGCCCGCATCATTGTCTTCGATGTGGCCGGGACCATTGAACTGCAGTCCGACCTGAAGATTACCCGCGGGGATGTGACCGTGGCCGGCCAGACGGCGCCGGGGGATGGTATCTGCCTGAAGAACTATACGGTCAACATCCAGGCGAATAACGTGATCATCCGTTTCATCCGTTTCCGTCTGGGAGATGAGGCTCCCTGGACGGAGGCGCAGATCAAGAATGGCGATGCCGATGGGGAAGACTGCATCTGGGGCCGTTATCTGGACAATGTCATCCTGGACCATTGTTCCATGAGCTGGAGTGTGGATGAGACGGCTTCTTTCTATGGAAATGAGAATTTTACCATGCAGTGGTGCTTGATCGCCGAGTCGATGAAGGAGTGCAAGCTCCATTCAAAAGGCACGCATGGCTATGGCGGTATCTGGGGCGGCAAAAACGCCAGCTTCCACCACAACCTGCTGGCCCATCACGACAGCCGAAATGCCCGCATCGATCACCCCCATATCTACCAGGACCATAAGAATCCCGCCCGGCGCGGCAACGTTGAACTGCGCAACAACGTGATCTACGACTGGGGAGACAACAGTACCTATGGTGGCGAAGGCGGATGGTTCAATATCGTGAACAATTATTATAAGAAAGGTCCGTCCTCCAAGGACCGTCAATACGTCGTGGATCTGTATGGGGCCTATACCAGTACGTGTTCGGCTTGCGGCGGGAAAGACATCGACGACGGTTATCCACAGATCTATATCAGCGGCAATCAATACGATGGGAACGCCGACCTGAATAATAAGATTTATTGGCACAATGGGTCTTCCCATGCCCATTACAATACTCCGCTCTCAGCCGCGCTGACCATTGCCGGCAAGGATGGGAAGGCTGCCTATTCGACGACCCACTCCGCCTCCGGGGCCCTGGATGCGGTTACCCAATGGGCGGGTGCCAGCCTGAAGAAAGATGCGGTAGACACCCGGATCAGCGGCGATGTAAAGGCCGGGACAGGCCGGATCATCAAGGACATTGCCGATGTCAAGGCGGCCTATGGATCCGCCTGGCCGGCTTACGGCGCTTCTTCGGAAGAACTTGACAAGGTCCGGGATTCCGATGAAGACGGCATGCCCGACTGGTTCGAGACGGAATTCGGACTGAACAAGTCCAGTGCTTCCGATGCCGGGGCCAAGACCCTGGACAAGAACGGTCGCTATACGAATGTAGAGATGTACCTGCATTATCTGGTCCGCGACATCGTGGCCGCGCAGAATACTTCGGGAACGTACGAAAAACTATAATATCCAATATACAACCATCTAATTAAAAACAACATCCATGAAAAATCCAGCAAAGAAACTATTTCTTGCGTTGATCTGCATGGGAGCAGCCTGGAGCCTGTCCGCCCAGACGACCATCCGTGGCGTCGTGACGGACGAGAGCGGGGAACCGCTGATGGGCGCCGGCGTCTTCGTGGAAGGAACCACCATCGGCGTGGTCACCGGCCTGGACGGTGATTACGAGATTTCGGTTCCTGCCGATGCTGTCAACCTGGTCTTCTCTTTCATCGGCCTGAGCGACCAGACGGTCCCCATCGAAGGGAGAACCCAGATCAATGTGACCCTGAAGGAGGATTCTACCTTCCTCGACGAGGTCGTTGTGGTCGGTTACGCGACGGTCAAGCGCCGTGACCTGCTCGGCTCCGTTTCCTCCGTCGGCAGTGACAAGCTGACCGAGCAGCCTGTAACCTCTGTAAGCCAGGCTTTGTCCGGCAAGATGGCGGGCGTCTCGGTCGTTACGACGGAAGGCGATCCGGACGCCGACATCAAGATCCGTGTCCGTGGCGGTAGTTCCATTACCCAGGACAACAGCCCGCTCTACATCGTGGACGGTTTCCCGGTCGAGTCGATCAATGACATTCCTTCTTCTGAAATCCAGTCCATCGACGTCCTCAAGGATGCCTTCTCCACGGCCATCTACGGTAGCCGCGGTGCGAACGGTGTCGTCATCGTGACGACCAAGAGCGCCGACAAGGGCCAGAAGGTCTCCGTGAAGTTCAATACCTACTACGGACTGAAGACGATGGCGAACAAGAACGCCCTCCAGCCGATGGATGCCGAGAACTTCGTCAAGTTCCAGTATGAACTGGCTTCCATCCGCGGAAAGGTCAATACCGATTATCTGCCTTATTTCGGCTCTTTCAACGATATCGACCTGTATAAGGGCGCCCCTGTAAACGACTGGGTGAATGCCGTTTTCGGAAAGACGGGCTCTTCCTTCAGCGCCGACCTTTCGATATCCGGCAGTTCCGACAACGCCAGCTGGACCCTGGGCTATGCGCATCTGGGCGATGACGCGATCATGGTGGGTTCCGCCTATACCCGTGACAACCTCAGTTTCAAGGGCAGTTTCAAAACGACGGAACGGACCAGCATCGATGCCAACGTCCGTTATTCCCGTACCAACGTCCGGGGTTCCGGCTCCAGCGGCCAGAACGATTCCGGTACGACCTCCGGTAATGGCCGTCTCAAACATGCCATTTCCTATGCTCCGATCCCGGTCGCGGCAACGAGCACGGATTCCGACCTGGAGCAGGATTATGGTGACAACGCCCCGCCGCTCCAGTCCGTGGCCGATAACGATTCCCGCCGTCTGCGTACGAGCTGGAATGCAAATGCTTCCTTCAACTGGACGATCGTGGACAACCTGAGACTGAAGATCGAAGGCGGTCTGGAAGATTACCGTCAGGAGGATGACCGTTTCTATGGCCTGACCACCTATGCGGTCAACAACGATCCGGACTATCCCAAGACGGCCCAGGCCCAGCACAAGGAGGCGTTCCATAACCGTTACCGCAACACGAACACCCTCAATTACGACTTCGCCAACCTGCTGAACAACGACCGGCACAACCTGACCCTCCTGCTGGGTGAGGAAATGACCATCACCCACAGCAATACGCTCGAGAGCTGGGTCAAGAACTTCGATTCG
>ONQC01000041.1 GCA_900319855.1 uncultured Bacteroidales bacterium | reverse complement strand
GAAAAAGACAGGGTCATCTTCCGTTATAAAGATGTGGCCACCGCATATGGCGGCATCAAACGGGCGACCTTCCGCCGGAAAGGCATCCTGACCTGCGGTATCTCGACCCGAATCTTCCAGTATTTGAACGACCACGGGATCCAGACGCATTTTGTGGAGCCGTTCAGCGAACGGGAACAGGTCTGCCGTCCGATCGGCATCATTCCGATCAACGTGTCCGTCCGCAATTATGCGGCCGGTACGATGGCCCGCCGCCTGGGCCTGCCCGTCGGCGAGAAACTTTCCCGTCCGGTCATGGAACTGTTTTACAACAACGACGAACTGCGCGATCCGATGATCGGCGAGGACCATGCCATCGCGCTGGGACTCGTCAATGAGGAGGAAATGGCGCAGATCCGTTCCGAGGCGCTCTCGGTCAATGCCTTGCTGACCGAATTGTTCGAAAAGCTGGGGATCCGGCTGATTGACCTGAAACTGGAATTCGGCCGGGCGTCCGACGGTTCCGTTATCATCTCCGATGAAATCAGCCCGGATACCTGCCGGCTCTGGGACCTGAAGACCGGGGAAGTCCTGGACAAGGACCGGTTCCGCCACGACATGGGCGGAGTCATGGATGCGTATGAATTTGTATATACTCTTTTAAATCGGATGTAAGATGGGCGTTTTCGGAGCCTATGGCATCAAGGATGCCTCTGCAATCATTTATTACGGACTTCACGCCCTGCAGCATCGCGGGCAGGAGGGCGCCGGCATCGTCACGTTCGACGGCGACCAGAGTTACCGTCACCGGGCGCTCGGCCTGGTGAATGAAGTGTTCAACCGCCAGACCCTCGCCAGCCTGAAGGGCGAGATCGGTATCGGCAGCGTGAAATATGCCAACCAGTCGAAAGGCGGACTGGACAATGTCCAGCCGCTCTTCTTCCATCATGATACCGGGGACTTCGCCATTGCCGGAGACGGCAATCTGGTGAATTCCAGTAAGATAGCTGATTACCTGGAAAAGATGGGCTCCATCTTCCAGACCCGGACCGACAGTGAACTGCTGGCCCACCTGATCAAGAAGAACAACATGGAAGACCGCATCCACAGCATCGTCAGTGCGCTGAACATGATGGAAGGCGGATTCACCTTCCTGATCATGACGAAGAAACGGATCTATGCAGCCCGTGACAAATACGGTATCAAGCCCCTGGCAATCGGCCGGCTGGGCGACGGCTATGTCGTGAGCAGCGAGACCTGCTCCTTCGAACTAATCGGTGCTACCTACCTGCGGGACATCGAACCCGGGGAGATCGTTACGATCGACCACCACGGGATCCGCAGCCGGAAATATTCCCAGTTCCAGCGATACAAGATGTGCGCGATGGAGTACATCTACCTGGCCCGTCCGGACAGCGATATCGACGGGTGCAACGTGCACGCCTACCGGAAGGAATCCGGACGCCGGCTGTACCGGGAGTGCCCGGCGGACGCCGACATCGTGATCGGCGTGCCGGACTCCAGCCTGAGTGCGGCGATGGGCTATGCCGAAGAAAGCGGCATCCCTTATGAAATGGGGCTGGTCAAGAGCAAGTACGTCGGCCGTACCTTCATCCAGCCTTCGCAGGAAATGCGCGAGAACGGCGTCAAGATGAAACTCTCGGCCGTCCGCTCGATCGTCAGCGGAAAGCGCATCGTGATGGTGGACGATTCCATCGTCCGCGGAACGACTTCCCTGAAGATCGTTCGCCTGCTGCGCGATGCCGGCGCCACCGAGGTCCATGTCCGCATCGCCAGCCCGATGATGAAGCATTGCTGCTACTATGGCGTGGACACCTCTACGGAAGAGGAACTTCTCTGCTCCCACCGGAGCCTGGAAGAGGCCTGCAAGATGATCGAGGCCGACTCCCTGGGCTATCTGAGTCCCGAGTCTTCGGTCGCCTCCACCTTCGGCCATGCCGAACTTTGCCTGGCCTGCTTCACGGGGCATTATCCGACCTCCCTGTACAAGGGAACCATTGAAAACGAAGAATAATCAAAGATATGGCAGTTTCTTACGAAAAAGCAGGTGTCAACCTGGAAGCGGGCTATGAAGTAGTCCGCCGGATCAAACAGCATGTCGCCTCCACGGCCCGAAAAGGCTCGATGGGCGGAATCGGCTCCTTCGGGGGCATGTTCGACCTCTCCTGCCTGGGTGTCCGCGAGCCGGTGCTCGTCAGCGGGACGGACGGCGTGGGAACCAAACTGAAGCTGGCTTTCGCCATGGACAAGCATGACACGGTCGGCATCGATGCCGTGGCCATGTGCGTCAATGACGTCCTGGCCCAGGGCGCGGAGCCGCTGATCTTCCTGGATTATGTCGCCATCGGCCACAACATTCCCGCCAAGGTGGAAGCCATCGTGGCCGGCGTGGCGGAAGGCTGCCGCCAGGCAGGCTGCGCGCTGGTCGGCGGCGAGACGGCGGAAATGCCGGGCATGTACACGGACGGCGAATACGACATCGCCGGATTCACCACCGGCGTCGTGGAGAAAACCAAACTGATTGACGGGACGAAGGTGAAGGCCGGGGACGTGCTGGTCGGCATCTCTTCCAGCGGCGTGCATTCCAACGGCTTCAGCCTGGTCCGCAAGATCATCGCCGATGCCGGCCTGTCCCTGGAACAGGAAGTGCCTGAATTCGGCGGCCGCCGGCTGGGCGAGGTCCTGCTGACCCCGACGAAGATCTATGTCCGCCAGGTCCTGGATGTCATCCGCAACTGCGACGTCCACGGCATCTGCCATGTCACCGGCGGCGGTTTCGACGAGAACCTGCCGCGCGTCCTGCAGGACGGACAGGCCATCGAGATTGCCGAAGGCTCCTGGGAGATCCTGCCGGTCTTCCGGATGCTGGAGAAGTGGGGCGGGGTTCCGCACCGCGAGATGTTCAACATTTTCAACATGGGTATCGGCATGGTCATCGTGCTGGATGCCTCCGAAGCGGAAAAGGCCATTTCCATCCTGGAAGGACATGGCGAAAAGGCCCAGGTCATCGGCCGGGTCATTGAAGGAAACAAAAACGTAACGATCAAATAAACGATGAGAGCATTAGTGAGTGTCAGCGACAAGGCCGGCCTTGTCGGATTTGTCAAAGGACTGGAAGCGTGCGGCTGGGAAATCATTGCCACCGGCGGCACGCAGAAACTGTTGGAACAGAACGGCGTGAAGACCATCGGCATCAGCGAGGTGACCGGTTTCCCGGAGATTTGTGACGGCCGGGTCAAGACCCTGCATCCCAAGGTGCACGGCGGCCTGCTGGCCCGCCGGGACATTCCCGAGCACATGGCGACCCTGAAAGAGAACGGCATCGAGACCATCGACCTGGTCTGCGTCAATCTCTATCCGTTCCGCCAGACCATCGCCAAGGAAGGCGTGACCATGGAGGACGCCGTCGAGAACATCGACATCGGCGGTCCTTCGATGCTCCGCAGCGCGGCGAAGAACTGGGAGAGCGTGACCGTGGTCTGCGATCCGGCCGACTATGACCGCGTGCTGGGTGAAATCTGCGAGAATGGCAACACTTCGCGCGAGACCCGTCTCGAGCTTTCCGCCAAGGCCTATACCCATACGGCAGAGTACGACAGCTGCATCGCGACCTATATGCGTGCCCAGGCCGGCCTGTCCGAGAAGCTCTTCCTGGAATTCGAAGAGAAGCAGGGCCTGCGCTACGGCGAGAACCCGCACCAGGCGGCCAAGTTCTACAAGACCGTCGGGGAAACGGTCCCGTTCTCCCTGGCGACGGCCGTCCAGCTGAATGGCAAGGAACTCTCATACAACAACATCCAGGATGCCAATGCGGCCCTGAACATCGTCCGGGAATTCACCGAACCGTTCTGCGTCGGCCTCAAGCACATGAATCCCTGCGGCTCCGCGGTCGGCAAGGATGTCGTGGAGGCCTGGCAGAAGACCTATGAAGGGGACAAGACCTCCATTTTCGGCGGTATTGTCGCCTTCAACCGGGAGGTCAACCTGGAAGTCGCCCAGCTGTTGAAGCCGATCTTCCTGGAAATCATCATGGCGCCTTCGTTCGCCCCGGATGCCCTCGAGTTCCTCTCCACGAAGAAGAACCTCCGTCTCCTGCAAGTCGACATGACCCTTCCGGTCCCGGCCCAACGGATGTACGTCAGCGTAAATGGCGGTCTGCTGGTCCAGAATCAGGATATCGAGACCAAACCGGTTGTGGCCGAGATGTGCGTGACCGCCGCCAAGCCGACGGCCAAGCAGCTGGAGGACCTGGCCTTTGCCTGGCGGATCGTCAAGCATGTCAAGTCCAATGCCATCGTCGTGGCCAAGGACGGTATGACCTACGGCGTCGGCGCCGGTCAGATGAACCGGATCGGCTCCGCTGAAATTGCCCTGAAACAGGCCTCTGCCACGCTCGGTGGCAATATGGAAGGCCTGGTCCTGGCTTCCGATGGTTTCTTCCCGTTTGATGACTGCGTCGCCCTGGCCGCCGAATATGGCATCAAGGCGATTGTACAGCCGGGCGGATCGATCCGCGACGAAGATTCCGTCAAGAAGGCCGATGAGAACGGCATCACGATGCTGATGACCGGCGAACGCCATTTCAAACACTGATCTGCGATGGGAGTCCTGTATGTGGCTCCGGGCTACCAGCCCGGGGGAAAGGAAATCGATTTCGGGAAGACCAAGGAGCACAAAGTCTTGGTTGTCGGCGGCGGCGGCCGCGAGCATGCCATCGTGGATGCCCTGTCCCGTTCCATCTGGGTGAGCAAGATCTACTGCGCGCCCGGCAATGCCGGGATCGCCGCGCAGGCGGAGTGCGTTCCGATCAAGGACACGGATGTGGAAGGGCTTCTGGCCTTTGCCCGTGAGCAGCACATCGACCTGACCGTCGTCGGACCGGAGGCCTCGTTGTCGGAAGGGATCGTGGACCGTTTCCGGGGGGCCGGCCTGGCCATCTTCGGCCATACGAAAGCGGCGACCCGGATTGAATCCAGCAAGGAATTCGCCAAGCAGCTGATGGAGAAATACGGCGTTCCGACAGCGGGATACCGGAGTTTTACGGACTATCAGGAGGCGCTGGACTATGTGTCCGGACGTCCGTTCCCAGCCGTACTCAAATATGATGGCCTGGCCGCCGGAAAGGGCGTCGTGATCGCCCCGGACCTGGCCAGTGCCGATGCGGCGCTGCGGGACATGCTGCTGGACAACCATTTCGGCAAAGGGAAAGTCGTCGTTGAGGATTATCTGGAAGGACCGGAGTTTTCCTTCATGTGCTTCGTGGACGGGGATCGGGTCTACCCGATGCCCCTGGCCCAGGACCACAAGCGGGCTTTCGACGGGGACAAGGGACCGAACACCGGCGGAATGGGAGCCTACACCGGTCTGCCGTTCATTACGCCGGAGGACAAGGCTTTCGCGCTGGAACACATTCTTCGGAAAACCGCCTCTGCCATGGTTGCGGAAGGCTGTCCGCTCAGTGGCGTCTTGTACGGCGGTTTGATGAAGACCGCGGACGGGATCAAGGTCATCGAGTTCAACGCCCGTTTCGGCGATCCGGAGACGGAAGTCGTCCTGCCTTTGCTGGAGAGCGACGCGTTCGACCTGTTCTCGGCGGTGGCCGAGGGCCGGGAAGCAGAGCAGCCGGTCTGGTCCGGCGATGTCACGATGGGCGTCGTCCTCGCTTCCAAGGGCTATCCCGGGTCCTATGAAAAAGGTTACGCCATCGAGGGACTCGACGGCGTAACGGCAAAAGTCTATCACATGGGAACCAAACGGCAGGAGGGAAGTCTTGTGACTTCCGGCGGCCGGGTCCTGATGGTGGTCGGCCGGGGCTCTGATATCCAAGCGGTCCGCGACAACGTCTATGCCGATGTGGCGAAGATTTCTTGTCCGAACCTGTTCTGCCGGGAGGATATCGCCTGGCAGGCGCTCCGCTAACGGGGCAGGATATCGACTTTCAGCTTGTTATAGGCCCTCTCCGCTTTGGCGAGGGCTTTTTCTATGCTCTCGTCCCGGGCCAGGATGACCCCGTAACGGCGGTGACCCTTGACTTCCGGTTTGCCGAAGATGCGGATCTGGGTGTCTTCTTCGGCGAGGACTTCTTCCAGGTTGCTGAATACGACCTTGTCCGTATCGCCTTCCACGACGATGGCCTTGGAGGCACTCGGACCGAACTGGCGGATGGCCGGGATCGGCAGGCCGAGGATGGCCCGGGCATGCAGGGCGAATTCGCTGAGATCCTGGGAAATCATGGTAACCATACCGGTGTCGTGCGGGCGGGGGGAGACTTCACTGAAGATGACATCCTCGCCCTTGACGAACATCTCCACGCCGAAGATGCCGCGTCCGCCGAGGGCGCTGGTGATCTTGATGGCGATCTCACGGGCCTTCTCGATGGCGGAAGGACTCATCGGCTGCGGCTGCCAGGACTCACGGTAGTCGCCGTCTACCTGGTGGTGGCCGATGGGCTCGANNAGCATGGTGATCTCGTAGTCGAAATCCACGAATCCTTCCACGATGACCCGGCCGGCGCCGGCACGGCCGCCTTCCTGGGCGTTGTGCCAGGCGGGGTCGATGTCTTCAGGTTTCCTGATGGTGCTCTGGCCGTGGCCGGAGGAACTCATGATGGGCTTGACGACGCAGGGGATGCCGATCGTCTCGATGGCGGCGCGGAATTCCTCATACGTATCGGCAAAACGGTAGGTCGCCGTGGGCAGGCCGAGTTCTTCGGCTGCCAGGCGGCGGATTCCTTCCCGGTTCATGGTCAGCAGGGTGGCTTTCGCCGTGGGGATCACGTTGTAGCCTTCTTTTTCCAGCTCGACCAGGGTCGGGGTGGCGATGGCTTCCACTTCCGGGATGATGAAATCCGGCTTTTCCTGTTCAATGACCTGGCGGAGCAGGGCTCCGTCCAGCATGTTGATGACATGGCTGCGATGGGCCACCTGCATGGCCGGGGCATTGGCATAACGGTCTACGGCAATCACTTCGACGCCATAGCGCTGGAGTTCGATGACGACTTCTTTTCCGAGTTCGCCGGAGCCGAGAAGGAGGGCTCTTTTAGCGACGGTGCTGAGAGGAGTTCCGAGTTGGAGCATGACTGTTTTGGTTTTAGGCAAAGATAGGCATATTATTGCAATTATTTCGCGGATTCCGTATCTTTCGGAGACGAAAATTTGTTATTATGAGAAAGACCCTCTTGATCGGACTGGCTCTGCTGACCTGCGTCAGCCTGTCCGCCCAGCAGCACCAGGATCCCGGTGCCGCGGCCGCTTTGCAGGAGAACATCCAGCGGGCCGGCAACAACTCCCATGTCTATGAGTTTGACCCGATTCATGACACCCGGGCTCCCAAGGGATACAAACCCTTCTATATCAGCCATTACGGCCGGCATGGAAGCCGCTCGGACTGGGGCGGGCGTACCTATCAGGCCCTGATCCGGATCCTGGAACAGGCGCAGGCCGACGGGTTGCTGACCGCGGAAGGAGAGGCCTTGCTGGGCGAAGCGCGCCTGGTCAATGAAGCCCATGACGGTATGGACGGGCGGCTGATGCAACGCGGTGTCCGGGAGCATGAGCGGCTGGCCGAGCGGATGTTCATCCGCTATCCGGATGTCTTCCGGAAAGGAAGCAAGCAGATCCGTTCCATTTCCAGTACGGTCCAGCGCTGTATCATCAGCATGGTCGGCTTTACGAACCGGTTGAATGAAATGCAGCCCGACCTGGAATTCTATTGGGATACCGGAGAGAAATTCATGGAGTATATCAATACCGAAACCGTCCGTGAGGTCCGGGAAGGGGAGCGGCCGATCCTGACGGCGCTCGAGCGCTCGTATGTTCCGGATACGGTATTTGTCATGCAGCATCTGTTCAACGACCCCCAGGCAGCCCGAAAGCACGTTGGCAACGTCCAGATGTTCCAGCGGATGATCTTTGAAACCGCCCGGATCGCCGAGGGCGCGGACATCCCGACCAATCTTTTCCGGCACATCCCGTTCGACGCCGTCTATAAATACTGGGAATCGGCCAACATGACGCTCTATTTCGAACATTGCAATTCCGCAGAATTCGGTTCCCTGGTCATGCCGACCGTTGAACGGCTTGTCAATGATATCGTTACAAAGGCGGACGAAGCCATCTCCAAGGGTAACTGGGCGGCTGATCTCCGGTTCGGCCATGATTACCCGCTGATGTCCCTGGCCTCCTATCTGGGCGTCGAAGGGGTTGGCGACAAGTTGCATTCGGACGAAGTAAGCGCCAAATGGTGGGGCTTCCGGAACATTCCGTTCGCGTCGAACCTGCAGATGGTTTTCTACCGAAACAAAGCGGGAGACGTACTGGTCAAGTTCCTGTACAATGAGAAAGAATGCCTCCTGCGCGGCCTGGAACCGGTATCGGGTCCCTATTACCGCTGGGAGACCGTAAAAGAGAATATCAAAGGCTATCTGCGCTGATATGTACGAACAGATCCTCATCCGTGTTTCCGGGAAAGACCGCGCGGGCCTGACGGCTTCCCTGATGGAAATCCTGGCCCGGTATGACACCCAGATCCTGGATATCGGCCAGGCCGTGATCCACAGTTCGCTGTCCCTGGGCATCCTGATCCGTATTGCCGAAAAACACTCCGGACAGGTAATGAAAGAACTCCTCTTCAAGGCGACGGACATGGACGTCAATATCGGTTTCGCGCCGGTGACCGACGACGAATACGATGCCTGGGTGGGCCGGCAGGGCAAGAACCGCTATATCCTGACGATCATCGGGCGGAGCCTGTCCGCGGCCCAGATCGGCGCCGCTGCTCAGGTCGCGACGGACCAGGGGCTGAACATCGATTCGATCCGCCGCCTGACCGGCCGCATGAGCCTGCGGAATCCCGCGGCCAAGAACGTACGGGCCTGCATCGAGTTCTCGTTGCGCGGCACGCCGGCTGACCGGGAGAAGATGCAGGCGGAACTGATGCACCTGTCCGGGGAGATGGGCTTCGATTTCTCACTCCAGAAAGACGACATGTACCGGCGGATGCGCCGGCTGATCTGCTTCGACATGGATTCTACCCTGATCCAGACCGAGTGCATCGACGAACTGGCCGACCGGGCCGGTGTCGGAAAGCAGGTACGCGCCATCACCGAATCGGCCATGCGCGGGGAAATCGACTTCAAGGAGAGTTTCACCCGGCGGGTGGCCCTGCTGAAGGGCCTGGATGCGTCCGTCATGCAGGAAATTGCGGACAAACTGCCGATTACGGAAGGGGTGGAACGCCTGATGTCCGTCCTCAAGACCTGCGGTTACAAGATCGCTATCCTCAGCGGCGGATTCACCTTCTTCGGCGAATACCTCCAGAAGCGTTTCGGAATCGACTATGTCTATGCCAATGAACTGGAAATCGGGGAGGACGGGAAACTGACCGGCAAGTTCGTCGGAGAGATTGTGGACGGACGGCGGAAGGCCGACCTGCTGAAACTGATCGCGCAGATGGAAAAGGTCAACATGGCCCAGACCATTGCGGTGGGCGACGGTGCCAACGACCTTCCGATGATCTCAGAGGCGGGCCTGGGCATCGCGTTCCATGCCAAACCGCGGGTCGCGGCCAATGCCGGTCAGTCCATCAATACCATCGGCATTGACGGCGTCCTGTATTTCCTGGGATTCAAGGACAGCCACCTGGGAGAACAGGGCATCTTATAGCCGTTCCAGCAAATGTTCGAAGAGGCGGGGCTTGCCATAGCGGTCAAGCTCCGCTTCGGGTATCCAGATGTAGTCTCCGGGAAGCGAAGGACGTTTCTCGGTCTCCAGTAAGTAAAAGTCGGCCAATAAGGTACGGTGTGTAAGCTGATGCTTTACTCCGCTCGCGAGCGGTATCAAGTTCCCGCCGAGGTCTTCCGGCCGTTCGCAGACATAGGGTTCCCAAAGTCCCTGCCAGATGTCCCCGGGGCCGCGCCGGTGGATGGCGGTCTGTTCCTGGCAGCGGATGTAGACGTAGGTGATCCGGCGTTCCCGGACGGCTGCGGCTTCTTTCTTGATGGGAAGCAGTTCCGTGCGTCCCGTACGGAGGGCGTCGCAGGCGGCAGCCAGGGGACAGTCCATGCAACGGGGCGAGGCCGGCGTACACTGCAGGGCGCCGAAGTCCATCATGCCCTGGTTGAAGGCAGCGGGGTCTTCCATCGGCAGCAAGGATTGGGCGAGGGACGTGAATTCTTTCTTGGCGGCGGTCGTGCCCACAACCGTGGAAATGCCGAAATGGCGGGCCAGCACCCGGTAGACATTGCCGTCCACGACGGCGGCCGGCAGTCCGAAGGCGATGGATCCGATGGCGGCGGCCGTATAATCCCCGACGCCTTTCAGGGACCGGATTCCTTCCAGGGTCTGGGGGAAACCGCCCTGATCCACGATCTGACGGGCCGCCGCATGCAGGTTCCGGGCACGGCTGTAGTAGCCCAGCCCCTGCCAGAGCCGCAGGACCTGGTCTTCCGAGGCGGACGCCAGGTCTTCCACGGTCGGGAACGTTTCCATGAACCGCTGCCAGTAGGCCGTCCCCTGGGCGATCCGGGTCTGCTGGAGGATGATCTCACTGAGCCAGATGGCATAGGGATCGCGGGTCCGGCGCCAGGGAAGGTCCCGGCCGTTTTCGGCATACCAGCGGAGGATGCCTTCGGTGAAGGGATTATTCCTGCTCATCATCGGGTTCTGCATTCTGGATCCCTTCGGCGACGTAGCGGACAAACAGGTCGCAGGCCTCCTCTTCCATATCCATCTCGTAAATGTCGCCCAGGTCGTTCCCTTCGAAATTGTAGACCCACCAGGACCCGTCGGACTGCTCGATATTCCAGTTGCAGGGATTTCCCTGCTTGTCCCGGTACCAGGCTTCCAGGTAGTCTTTGCGCCCGCGCTTATAAAGGACAGGCATGGTCAGGATGACCTCGTCCCGGCAAAGATCCTTGAAATGGCTGCGCAGGTCCTGTAAGGTCAGTCCGGTTACTTCGATGTCGTCCTTGGCGGCGGCGTAGAGTTCCTCAAACTCTTCAGCGGTCGCCGCAATCTCGTTCTTCTGGTTGTATTCCAGCATCCCTTCCGACTTGAAGGAATACTTCCGGATATCGAAGGCATTGACCATGTCCAGGGACCGTTCGATGACGTTTCCGACCTGCTCGGAATAATAGATGTCATAGTCCCCGGACCCGCGGAAATACCGTACCACGCTGTCGGCGTGGCGGCTTCGGATGATTTCCAGGGTCCGTTCCTGGAATTCCAGGATCATGGCTGCGGAGATCTCGGACCAGTCGAATTCCAGGTACAGCCGCATCGCCAGGGGACCTTCCATTTCCCGCCATTCGCTTCGGGCGAGGGCGGTGGTCTGCTGCAGGTCGGCAATCTGGGCCCTGATATCGGCGTCCAGACCCGCCAGGTCTTCTTCCGCGTCCGGGTGCGGGACATTGAGCGAAACCGTCAGCCGGAGCTGGTCTTCGACCCGGGTCAGGGACCAGAAAAACCAGATGTGGCCGCACTCCTTGACGCATTGGTCCACGGCGCAGAGGCTGTGGTCGGCGGGAAGGGATTCCATCAGCCGTGCGAACGGACGGACACGGGTCGGGAAGAAATACCTGGACAGCAAAGGCGCCAGACATAGGATCAGGACTGTTGTCAGGATCAATAAACTCATTGAATACTCCTAAGTCTTATTCGCGTACAGAATAGGTCCCGGGAGCGGAGATGACATGGCAGTTGGCCGGAACCAGAACTGTTCCCGGATCTTCCGGACAAGAAGATTTCTTGCAGGAAACCGCAGCGAGAAGGCCTATGGCGAGGAAGGCCGCGGAAAGACAGGACACATTGGGTCTCATAATCTGGGAAATATTGATATGATACGTATCCACAAATATAGAAAAATAAAATAATAGCCCGGCATATTTTGCCGGGCTATTTGGGGTGGAGCATAGGGGGGTCGAACCCCTGACCTCCAGATTGCGAACCTGGCGCTCTACCAACTGAGCTAATACCCCTTTTGATTCAAAGCGGCTGCAAAGTTAACAATCCATCCGGGATTTCGAAAATTTTTTTGAAAAAAAACTTTTTCCCTGCGGATTATAGCAGGAAGAACATCGCGACACCGGCCATGCTGACCGCCACGCCCAGGATTTCTTTCGCCCGCACGGGCTGCTTGTAAATCAAGGCGTAAGGCAAGATGATCAAGACGGGGGTCAGGGCCATGAGGGTCGAAGCGATGCCGGCGTTGGCGTATTGGACGGCCATCAGGGAAAGGGATACGCCGATCACCGGTCCGAACAAGGTCGTGAGAACCGCGAAGCGCATGCCTTTGTGGTCCTTGACAGCGGTCTTGAAATGCTTTAAATTTCGCTGCAGGGCCATCAGGCAGACAAAGCCCGCGCCGCCGACAAGCGCCCGGATCAGGGTCGAGGCAAAGGGGAGCATCTGCTCCATCAGGGCCGGCGTCTCCGCCGGGAGGGCTGCTTCGTAATGCTGCAGGCCGATCTTGCTCAGGACCAGGCCGACACCCTGTCCCATGCCGGCGCCGATGCCCAGCAGGATTCCTTTGACGGGCAGGGAGAAATGCAGGGAATGGCCTTCTCCGCGGCTCAGGATGGAGATGGCGATACCGCTGATGGTTACGGCCATGGCCAGCCAGGACTTCCACGTCATCGTCTCTCCGAGGAGGATCCAGCCTGCGATGGCAGCGATCGGCGGGGCCAGGGTCATGAACAATTGTCCAAACCGGGCGCCGATGACAAGATAGGAATTGAAGAGGCAGAAATCGCCGAAGACGTAGCCGACCAGGGCGGAAAGCGCCAGCCAGAACCAGGCGGCCTTGTCCGCGTACAGCGGATAGGGGGCACCGATGGTTGCCCAGAGCAGCAGTCCCAGGAAGACCGATGCGAGCACCAGGCGGATGACGTTGACCGTCATGGAACCGAGCCGGTGGCTGGCGATGTCTGCAAACAGGGCGGTAGCCGTCCAGCAGGCGGCGACGACCAGCGATATGATTTCTCCCGTGTGTGGCATGGAGGTTGTGGAATGGCTGGCAAAGATACGCTATATTCTAAGAAACTACTATCTTTGCATGGCAAAAGATTGATTCCGTGAAGAAGATTCTGTTCATCGTCAACCCCCTTTCCGGCGGAAAGGACAAAAAAACAATCATACAGACCATTAATGCCTCCGTGGATGGCAGCCGTTTCGCCCATTCGGTCGTGTGTACGGAATATGCCGGGCATGCAACCGAACTGGCCCGCCAGGCGGATGCCGACATCGTCGTCGCCGTAGGTGGGGACGGCACGGTCAGCGAAGTGGCCCAGGGACTGATCGGTACGGAAAAAGCCCTGGGGATCCTGCCCTGCGGCAGCGGAGACGGCCTGGCCCTGCATCTGGGCATCAGCCGCAATCCGCGCAAGGCGCTGGCGACCCTGCAGGATGGCGTCTGCCAGACGATGGACTGCGGCGAGGTCGACGGACGCCCGTTCTTCTGTACGACCGGCGTCGGCCTGGACGCGCAGGTCGCCTGGGAATTCGCCACGGCCGGCAAGCGGGGCCTGTGGACCTACATCTCCCTGGCCTGGAAGATCTGGCAGCATTTCAAGCCGGAAACCTATACCCTGGAGATTGACGGGCAGACCTACCGTTTCCCGGCGGTCTTCGTAACGGTCGGCAATGCCAACCAATGGGGCAACCAGGCGCGGATCACCTCGCTGGCCTCCGTCCAGGACGGCCTGCTGGAAGTGACGGTCGTCCTTCCGTTCCATACCTGGGAAATCCCGGTCCTGGCCACCAAACTGCTGGACGGCCGGGCCCATACCAGCCGCCGGACCCGGATGTTCCGCGGGCAGAAAGTGGTGATCCACCGGGAGAAGGAAGGCCCTGCCCATTACGACGGCGACCCTTGCCGGAAGGGGACGGAAATCCATGTGAACATCGTTCCTTCCGCCTTGCATGTGATGGTGCCGGAGAATCGGAAAATTTAAGTTGGATATGAATAAGGTAAAAATAAAAGACTGGTTCGCATTCTTTGCCCCGCGGTTCCTGTGCCTGACCCTGGTCCTGGGACTGCTGATCCGCATCGTCCTGATCCTCCACCCGGTGACCGTGGTGGACTGGGGATGGGTCGACTGGCTGAAAATCTTTGGACTGGGTTTCCTCAATGACCTGGCATTCACCGCCATCGCCCTCGTCCCGGCATTTGTGTTCTATTCTTTCCTGACCGATGACCGGTACAAGAAACCCTTCCTGTGGATCTTCTGGGGCGCCTTCCTGCTGCTGACCCTGTATGTCTTGTTCTTCAATGACATAACGGACGAATACGGCGGTCCCTTGCCGGATATCGTGAACGGCGTCCTGATCCTGCTTGCCGTCTGCCTGACCATCAAGACCTTCGTTCCCTCCGTGCGGAAGAAATGGCGGACGGCCGCGATCTGGATCATGATGATGGTCTATGCCTGCTGCGCCATTACGATCGCGTTCAGCGAGATCGTCTTCTGGAGCGAATTTGGCGTACGCTTCAATTTCATCGCGGTCGATTACCTGGTTTATACTAACGAGGTGATCGGCAATATCGTCGAGTCCTATCCCATCGTCTGGATGGTCCTGGCCATGCTCCTGGTCGCCGGTGCGATCTGCTGGTGGATGGTCCGGGGAAAAGACATCTCCGGGAGCGGAATCGGCAGCTGGAGGCAGTGGGGCGTCAGTCTTGCCGCCCTGGCCTTGGCCTGTGGTCTCGGATATGGCTGGCTGCACTATGGCTACCGCCATTTCGGCGGCGAGAACCTGTTCGCCACGCAGATCCAGGAAAACGGTTGTTGGGACTTCCTGGAAGCCTTCGTGTCCAATGAGTTGGATTATGAGCAGTTCTATGCCATGATTCCGCAGGACGAGGCCGTCGCGCTGCAGCAGCGGATGAGCGGACAAAACACGGAAGGACTGCAAGTGGTCCGGGACAGCCTGCCGGCCTTGAAGAAAAATGTCGTCCTGATTACCGTCGAGAGTCTCAGTGCGGACTTCCTGACACGGTACGGCTCCGAAGACGGCATCACGCCCAACCTGGACGCCCTGCTGGATAAGAGCCTGGTCTTCGACAACCTGTATGCCACCGGCAACCGGACGGTCCGCGGCCTGGAGGCCGTGACCCTCTGCATCCCGCCGTCTTCCGGCGAAAGCCTGGTCAAGCGGCCTGATTGCTCCGGTTTCATCTCCACCGGACAGGTCTTCCGTGACAACGGCTACCGGACCAGCTACATCTATGGCGGTGACAGTTACTTTGATAACATGGGAACCTTCTTCGGCGCCTGTGGCTATGAGATCGTGGACAAGAAAACGTATGACAAAGAGGCCATCGCCTTCGCCAACATCTGGGGCACCTCCGATGAAGATTCCTATCGGGAAGCCCTGGCCCGTTATGATGCCAGCTGGGCGGCAGGGGAGCCTTTCTTCTCGCACATCATGACCATTTCCAACCACCGGCCGTACACCTATCCTGAAAACAGGATTGAGTATGACGGCAACCCGATGAGCCGCCGGGCCGCGGTCAAATATACGGACTGGGCCATTGGGGATTTCCTTTCCAAGGCCGCTTCGAAACCCTGGTTCTCCGAGACCGTGTTCGTGATTATGGCGGATCATTGCGCCTCCTCGGCCGGTAAAACTTCGCTACCGTTGGATTGCTATCATATCCCGGCTCTGATTTATGCGCCTGGCTTCATCGAACCGGCCTATATCGACAAGGTCTGCTCGCAGATCGATGTCCTGCCGACGCTGTTCTCCCTCCTGCATTTCTCGTATGAGGCGCCTTTCTACGGCCAGAACGTCCTGGATCCCTCGTTCCGGGAGCGGGCTTTCATGGCCACGTACCAGGATCTGGGCTATTATGCGGACGGCGTCCTGACGGTGCTGTCGCCGGTGCGCCGGATCCAGCAGTTCGATGTCGTCCGGCACGATGGCTGGCAATATGAGGAAAATCCGCGGGAGGAGCCATCCGGAGCGGTCTTGCAAGAAGCACAGGCTTTCTACCAGACGGCGAATCTGGCATATTGACGTGTTGACCGGCGGGCGATGGCTTGCCGGTTATTCTTTGTTGCGGGTATCGATGCAGATGGTGACCGGGCCGTCGTTGACCAGGGAGACCTGCATGTTCGCGCCGAATTCGCCGGTCCCCACCGGACGCCCGATGGCCTGGGAGAGTTCCGCGCAAAACTGCTCGTACAGGGGAATGGCCAATTCGTGGCCGGCGGCCTTGAACCAGGAGGGCCGGTTCCCTTTCTTGGTCGAAGCGAGCAAGGTGAACTGGCTGACTACCAGGGCTTCACCGCCGATTTCCACGACACTGCGGTTCATGATGCCG
>ONQC01000004.1 GCA_900319855.1 uncultured Bacteroidales bacterium | reverse complement strand
CGAACTGGTCCATGATCCCGCACTTCACGCCGCAGTAGTTGTGCTCCGTGCTCTGGCCGATCTTCGCCAGCTCGAACTTGTCGATCCCGTTCCCGAACAACTCGTTCAGCGCATACGCATACGTGCTCTCCAGCGCCGCCGAAGAGCTCAGCCCAGCACCCAGCGGAACGTCCCCCGCGAACACCGTGTCGAACCCTTCGACCTTGCCGCCGCGCTTGACGGTCTCACGGCACACACCGAAGATATAACGCGCCCACGCCTGCTCCGGCTTGTCCTCCTCGTTCAGGCCGAACTCGACGTACTCGTCATAGTCCAGCGAGTAGGCATGCACCTTCGCCGTGCCGTTCACGCGGATTTCCGCAAGGATCCCCTTGTCGATTGCGCCCGGGAATACATAGCCACCGTTATAGTCCGTATGCTCGCCGATCAGGTTGATGCGGCCCGCCGAGGCGAAGAACGCGCCGTCGGTGCCGAACAGGGAATGGAATTTCTCTGCAATCTTATTTTTCATCTCGTTGTTGATTTCTTGTTGTTTAAAAGCCGCTCCGCCCGGAAAAGAGCAGAGCGGCCATTTCTAAAAACCGATTTACCTATGACGTGCTAACGCTGAAGGTTCTCAATGACCTGACGGGCCGGACGGTCCGGATCGTTCATGGCAACGCACTCATCGTCGAGGACCATGACCTCGCCGTTTTCAGGCGTATATTTCGGCCAGGTCGGCAAGGAGGCGCAGTTCGGGTCTCCGGTCTTCATGAATGCGACCAGGGCATCGGCCATCTTGTCGGACAAGGCACGCGGACGACCGCCGCCACCGGTATGGGTGACCATCAGGTCGGTGTTGTGCAGCCAGAAGCAGATGTCCAGGCAGTGGAAGGAACGGAGACGGCCGTCGAACAGCGGCGGCTGCCAGCCGAACCAGGCCACATAGACCGGAGCACCCTGCTGGTACTTGGTATTGGCCGAACGGACGACGTTGGTACGGACACCGGTCAACAGGGCCCAAATCTCGATCGGACGGCACTCCGGGAACGTCTTGGCATAGGCTTCCACGACAGCGCGGGCATTGTCCCCATAGGTCGGGGTCATCTGCTTGATGACCTCTTCCAGGGTTACGTTCTCGAGCTCCGGCTTGTCGCGGTTCGGGTTCCGCTCCTGTTTCACCGTGCAATAGATCATCGGGACATTCGGGATGGTGTTGTCCGTCGGATCGAAGAAGGTGCCGGCAGGGATGTCGAGACCGTCGCCGACCGGGCTGAACCCAGCCCTGCCACCGCCGGTGCCATACAGACGGTTGAACTTGGCGGAAGCTGCATTGGCAAGGGCATAGTACTCTTCCCAAGGCATTTCCTGAAGTTTGTCGATCTGGTTGGGACGCAGGCCGGCCTCCTTGAGGATGAACTCACCCAGCGCCTCGGCATGTTCCTTATTGGCTGCACGGACGGAGTTGCCGCTCAGGGCGACAGCCTTGTGGACGAGGCCCTTGGCAGCCGGCATCGCAGCGACGATGCTGACCTTGGAACCGCCACCGGACTGACCCATGATCGTCACGTTGCCCGGATCACCGCCAAAGTTGGTGATGTTGTTGTGGACCCATTTCAGGGCTGCGATCAGGTCGAGGATACCGACATTGCCGGAATGGGCGTATTTCTCACCGCCGACCTTGGCGAAATCGGAGAAGCCGAACGCATTCAGACGGTGGTTGACGGAGCAGACGACCACGTCGCCATAGGCGGCAAGGCCTTCACCGCTGTAACCGTCCTGCTCGATGGCGCTGCCGTTGAAGAAGCCGCCGCCATGGAAGTAGACGAGCACCGGACGTTTCTTCGCATCCAGACCCGGGGTCCAGACATTCAGCCGGAGGCAGTCTTCGCTGGAATTGAAGAAGTTCCAGTTGTCGACGAAACCGGCGGTGGACTCAGGGCTCCGGTCGTAGGTAATGGCCTGCGGAGCCATGTCGCCGTAATTGAGGGCGAGACGCACCCCATCCCACGGCTCCGGTTCCTGCGGAGGCATGAAGCGGTTCTTTCCGGCGGTGCTGGCACCGTACGGAATACCCTTGAACTGATACAGGTCGTGGTAGATATACCCCCTGACCTTACCGTACTGGGTATTGGCCACGGCGATGTCCTCACCGATGAACAATTGCTGCGGGTCGGAGTTCTTCGCCGGCTGTTTTCCGGAGCAGCCCGCCAATAGGAACAGGCCGGCTCCGAAACCTGCAGTAAGCAGGATCTTACAAATGGTTCTCATGACTGGATCAGTTTATTTTGCTCTAAAGGTAATCTCATCGGCCTTCAGGCCTGCGGATTCCGCCTTCACGGTAACGGTGCCCGCCTTGTCGGCGGCGAGGATGGCCAGGGCCATGCCGCACCAGGTATCGCGTTCGGAAACCTTCATCGAAGAGAGGTCGCGCATGTTGCCGTTCTCCATACCGAGGACCTTGGCACCATTCACGGTCAGCTTGACCCGGTTGGTCGCATCCTTGCAGAGGTTGCCGTCCTTATCGAGGATTTCAACCGTCACATGGGCGACATCGTCAGGATCCGTAGTGAATTCCGGACGGTCGACGGACAGGCGGATGGAAGCGGGCTCGCCGAAGGTCTTGACCACCTCGGTAATCTCCTTGCCATTCTTGACACCGACAACCTTGATTTCACCCGGCTGATACTCGACATCCCACTCCAGGTGGAGGGCGGAAGTCGTACCGCGGTAGTTGCGGCCGTTGCCCTGGCCCCAGCCCTTGGTCAGGCCGTAGCGCGGGAACTCAATGCCCTTCTTGCCATAGGACTTGCCGTTGACGAAGAGTTCGACGCTTTCGCAGTTGGTATAGCAGCCGAGGCGCATGATCTCACCTTCGTGGCCCGGGAAGTTCCAGTACGGAGTCAGGTGGAGAACCGGCTCGTCGGTCCAGATGCTCTTGAAGAAATAATAGCCGTCCTTCTTGAAGCCGCAGGCATCCAGGTAACCGGAGCCGGAACCCTTGGCCGGCCAGCGGGACTCACCATAGTAGTCGATACCGGTCCACATGAAGTCGCCGATGACATAGTCATACCGGAGGGTGAATTTCCAACGCTCTTCCGTGTCGATGCTGCCGAACCCGCGGCCGGTGTTGCCCCACATGTAGGAGCCACGGGCGCCGCTGTTGCCACCGGCCTCGGTCGCCACCACGCGGCGGTTCGGGAACGCGGCCTTGTCGATGGAGTAGACCAGTTCCTTGCGCTCACGCCAGCGGTCCGGGTAGTTGTAACCGACGATGTCGTTCTCGAAAGCAGCCAGGTATTCCGGAGTGGCCGGGGTATTGGATGCAATCTCGTCGTTACCGGCGGTGACCAGACGGGTCGGATCCAGCTTGTGGCACTGGGCGATCAGTTCGCGGGCGATGCCCGGGCCGACCTCCGTGTACTGGTCCTTGATCTCGTTACCGATACTCCACATCACGACGGACGGGTGGTTGCGGTCACGCTTGACCATGGCGTCGAGGTCGCGCTCGTGCCACTCGTAGAAATAGAGGTTGTAGTCATACGGATTCTTCGGGGCCACCCACTGGTCGAACGCCTCGTCCATGACGAGCATGCCGACGCGGTCGCAGGCATCCAGGAATTCCGGTGCCGGCGGGTTGTGGGCGGTACGGATGGCGTTGCAGCCGCCGCTCTTGAGGATCTCGAGACGCCTCTCCCAGACACGGGCCGGGACAGCCGCGCCGACGATACCGGCATCATGGTGGACATTGACGCCGAACATCTTGACGTGCTTGCCATTGAGGAAGAAGCCCTTGTCCACATCGTAATTGATGGTACGGACGCCGAGGACATTCTCCACGCAGTCGAGTTCCTTGTCACCATCCAGGATGGTGGAACGGAGCGTATAGACATACGGTTCCTCGAGGGTCCAGAGGGTCGGATTGTTGATCTCGACCGTCTGCATCACCGGATGCTTGACACCGGCCAGGATCTCGACGACGATCTCGTCGCTGGCGACCTTGTTGCCCTTGGCATCGAAGACTTCCTGGCGGACGGTACCGTTCAGGCGGGACTTCAGCTCGTTGACAATCGAAGACTCGACCTTGACGACAGCCTTGCCGCCGGAGACTTCCTGGGTGTAATTGAACACGCCCCACTTTTCGAAATGGGTCTTGGTGGTTGCCACCAGGCGGACATGACGGTAGATACCGGAGCCGCTATACCAGCGGGAGTTCGGCTGGGCGGAGTTGTCAACGCGCACGGCGATGACGTTGCCGCTGGCCTTCAGGTACGGGGTCAGGTCATAGGAGAAACTGGAGTAGCCGTACGGCCAGGTACCCAGGTTGTGTCCGTTGATCCAGACCGTACTGTTCATGTACACACCGTCGAATTCGATGGAGTAGTTCTTGTCCTTGCTGTAGCCGGGGACATTGAACGTCTTCCGGTACCAGCCGATACCCATCGGGAAATAGCCGATGGCGCCGGCGCCGGGATTGCTTTCCTTGATCTCTCCCTCAACGCTCCAGTCGTGGGGCAGGTCAAGCTGGCGCCAGGAACGGTCATTGAAACCGGCTGACTGGGCGTTGGACTGGTCGCCCAGCTTGAATTTCCAGTCCGCGTCGAATTTGGTGATTTCCCGGGACTGTGCGAAGGTCATTACGCACAGGCCCATAGCCAAAAAGGCCGCTGAAATGATTTTTTTGAACATGACTATTTGTTTAGTAGTATAACTTTATTCAACCAGGGCCTTGACCGAAACCTCATTGGAAGTCAGAACCGTATATCCGCTTCCGGTGGTCGCGGTCAAACTGAATGAAAGGGTCGTGCTCTCACCGGCCTTGACGCCAAGAGAAGAGACCAGTTTGGTCTTCAATTCATCATTCTTGACCACATGAGAGGTTCCGCGGATATTCTCGAAAAGCGTTGCCGTCTTTCCGCCATTCTTTCCAACGACCGTATAGACGATTTCCGTAGGAAGTCCGAAATCAGCCGCTTTCCAAGTCAGCGTATAGGTCCCCGATTTTTCATTCTCGGCCGTAATGTTGATGTCTCCGGCCTGGTTCAGGACGGGAGCCGTCGGATTGTCAGAGAACCGGAGTTCCTCAAGGTTTTTCTCACAGGAGGCAAAAGCCAGGACAGCTACCAAGGATGCCAGTATTAATCTTAGGGTTTTCATAGCGATTCAATTTTATTCAGTATAACCAGGATTCTGGGTCAACTTCGGGTTGGCAGCCATTTCGGACGGAGGGATGGCGAAGATGGTCCGGTATTCCGGAATGCTTTGTCCATCATAACTGCCGCCCTTGTACGGCCACAGGTACGTACCGGAAGTGTACTTGCCGAAACGGATCAGGTCGACCCGGCGGAGGCTCTCCCAATACAGTTCACGGGCCCGTTCCTCAAGCAGCCAGTCCGCATCGTAAGAGGATATGGTAGGTACCCCGGCGCGATCCAGTACCTGATTCACATACGGAATTGCAGGAGAAGTATCTCCCAGTCTGAGGCAAGCCTCGGCATACATCAGGTAGACATCGGCCAGACGGATCAGCGGGAAATCGCACATTCCGAAACGCTTCTTTGTACAGGTTTCCGGCGTCTGATCGTGCGGCACATTCGAGTATTTGTGGACTTCCCAACCCTGGTTGAAATCAGAGATGTTCGTAATCGTACCGATACGACCCTTGATGTAGAACAACTTGCCACGGTCATCTTCGCAGTCATAGGTACCGGTTACAGGATCCACGTTGGTCACATTGAAATGCTTTGTGACAAATGCATTGGTCGTACGGATACTGGACCAGGAGTCACTGTCACCGATCAGCGCTTTAGAATCGGCAGAAACAGCACCGGACGTCAGATAGGTCGTACCGCCCCATCTGCCGCGATAACGGTCAGCATCATAGAAGACAGCCATCAGCATTTCCTTAATGGCTTCCGGATTCTCACCGTTGTCACCACAGAACAGCCAGGAATACTCGGGGCAGAGGCCATAACCCATCCCGAAGATTTTTTCGCAGGTTGTCTTCGCTTCCGACCACATGGCCTTGCCGGTATAGACTTCGGCATTGATATACATACGGACCAGCAGGCCGGCAGCAGAACCTTTATCCACGCGAGGATAATTGCTGCGGGCAGCCGGGGTATCCGGAGAATCCATCAATTCCTTCAATTCGGTTACGACATAGTCGAACAGTTCCTGACGGGTAGCCTGCTCCGGCGGCGTAGCGCCGACCTCGGTCTCTTCGGTCACCTTCGGAACATTGCCGAACGTATCGATCAACGCCCAATAGAAATAGGCACGGATGATGCGGGCTTCATTGCGGAAGCCATGGATCTTGGTCTTGAGGGCATCTGCAACGCCACGGCTGTCCAACTTGTCGTCGGAAGTCTGACGAAGGAATTCATTCGCATAAGAGATTCCATGCATGCTGCGGGCATACGTGGCATAGGTCGCGGCGTTTTCAGCGACGCTCCAGGCGTTTTCGTTGATATCCTTGACCCAGGAGTCCTGCTGCATAGCGCTCTTCGCTTCGTCCGTGCTGCATTCATTGATGTTCCATTGGGCACGGATGAATTCGGAGGAACCCGTATCCGCAACCTGCAGGTCGCTGGTGTTGACAAAACAGGTATACACCTTGGTCAGGCCGGCAATGTAATTGCCTTCTTCGGAACCGTATGCCGTGTCGGCCGTAAAGTCCGTTTCATTCAACGGCAGCGTATCCAACGTGCCCAGACATGAAGAGACTGTCAGACCGACCGCAAAGATCGCGGAAAGTGAAAATATTTTCTTCATGATGTTTCGTTTTAGAATTTGATGGTAAGACGCAGCGAATACACCCTCGGGCGAGGCCAGAAGATGACATTGCTCATGGAGGTACCCGTCGTCTGGGTATCGATACCCGTGGCATCGATGCCTTCCGGATCCATACCGGAGTACTTGGTTATGACGAAAGCGTTCTGGACGCTGAAGGCCAGCCGGTAGTTGGCATTCCACTTGCGGGTCTTGAAGGTGTAGCCCAGGTTGATGTCATCCATCCGGAAGAAGGACGCATCCTCCAGGAACATATCGCTGTAACTCTGTGCAGGGACATTGGCCGCACGCCAGTCGTGCTCCAGGACATATTTGTGGAAGTTCGGGATAAAGCCGAAGCCGAAGTCCGTAGCAGAAGAGGAGGCGAAGCCGTTGATATCATTGAAGAGGTAGTTACCGATGGAGCCGTGGCCGTTGAAGCCGAAGTCCCACTGTTTGTAACTGACCTTGAAATTGATACCGCCGAAGAAATCCGGAGCCGGCTTCTTGCCGACCATGTAGCGGTCATCATCCGTGATGATGCCGTCACCATTGCGGTCAACCGCAGCATTCTGGACCGGGTTGCCATCCGCATCGTAGGCCTGCTGGTAGCAATAGAAGGAATACGGAGCATATCCGACCTTATGCAGTTCCAGGTGACCTTCCTTGGTCGCGGAAATCTGGCCGGTCGGGACACCGTAGTTCGGATCGTCTGTGGTGGTCAGCTTGGTGAACTTGGTGCTCTGGAAGGTTCCGTTCAGGCCGATCGACACGTTCCAGTCGCGGGTACTCACGGGGATGAAATTGAACGTAAACTCGAAGCCCTTGTTCCGGATGGAACCAACGTTGGTCAGCAGGGTGTTGGAGAAGTTGATACCGAACGGGACATACACGCTGTTGAGCAGGTCCTTGGTGTCACGCTGATACCAGTCGAAGGAGGCCGTGATCCGGTCTTTGAGGAAGCCCAGGTCGAGACCGACGTTCTTGGTGGTGGTCTCTTCCCACTTGATATTCGGATCGTAGGCGGCCGGAGTCAGATAGTAGCTGTCGCCGAAGTCGCCCATGTTATAGCGGCTTGTCACGCTGGTGGAAATGCTGGCACGCGGAATGTACGGATAATTGGAACCGATATCCTGCTGACCGGTCACACCCCACCCCAGACGGATCTTCATGGTGGAAATCTCGTTGATCTGCTTGATGAAGTTCTCTTCAGCCAGGTTCCAGGCCAACGCTACGGACGGGAAGAGGCCCCAGCGGTTCTTCGGAGAGAAACGGGAGGACGCGTCGTCACGAAGAGTGAACGTAAACAGATAACGGCTCTTGAAGGAGTAATTGAGACGTCCGAAGAAGGACAGCAGGATATTCTCCTGATCATTGGTCGTCGGGTTACCGAAGACCTCATCCTTCTGATGCTCCTGATAAACATCGGCGAAGCGGGTCTCGGAATAGTTGTGCGTATAGTTGCGGTTCCAGGTGTAACCGGCCATCGCATCGATCTTGTGACCCGAGAAATCGTGGTTGTAGTTGGCGAAGATTTCAATCAGGGTATTGTCCCGCTTGTTGTCCGTATAATTGTAGGTACCGACGCCCGGCGCCGTCTGATTGAGGGCAGCCCGGTAGGAACCGACCTTGTCACCGCTGGTCGTCTTTGAGAAGCGGCTTTCCAGCGCATAGGAGGCCGTCAGTTTGAGGTCTTCGAAGCCGTGGATCTTATAGACCGCCTTTGCATTCAGAACCGTATTGAAACGGGCGCCCGAGTGGGTGGCGCCCAGGGCACGGCCGACCGGGTTTTCAGCCTCCTGGTAGTAAGACTGCTGGTTCGGAGCGAAATCAGCACCCTTCCCCGTACCATAGTTGAACCAACCATTGAGGGTCGAATAGTCGATGCTGCCGTCCGAATTGGTGAAATGCACCGGCATGGTCGGATTGAAGCGGGCCGCGAAACTCATGACGTTGCGGTTGTAGCCTTCGGTCATCGATCCGTTGAAGGAGAGGGTCAGCTGCAGGTGGTCATCCAGCAAGGAAGGAGTGATGGAAGCATTGACGGTACCTCTGTTATTATAAGAACCCACGATGGTACCGCCCTCGTGGGAATAACCGCCGGACACGCGCCACGGGAACTTGCCGGTCTTCGTGTTACCGGCCACGCTTAGGGTATGGGTCGTGGAGATGCCGAGCTTGGTCACCTCATCCTGCCAGTCGGTGCTGGCACCTCCATCAAACGCCGCCGCCTGGTCGGGAAAACGTTCTTTCAGGAAAGAGCGGAATTCACTCGCGCTCATCATATCCAGACGGGAGGAATTCTGATTGAGGCTGAACGTACCATTATAAGAAATCCGGAGGCCGGACAGGGCACCCTTCTTGGTCGTCACCAGGATAACGCCGTTGGAAGCACGGGAACCGTAGATGGCGGTTGCGGAGGCGTCCTTGAGGATGGTGAAGGAGTCGATGTCATCCGGGTTGATCATGGAGAGGTCGCCGTGGGTGATGGTGACACCGTCCACAACAAGGAGCGGGTTGTTCGAGGCGTTCAGGGAAGCCGCACCACGGATCCGGATCTGAGCACCGGAACCCGGAGCACCGTTGCCAGGAATGATCATGACGCCGGAACTCTTGCCACGGAGAAGTTCATAGGAGTCGCTGATCGATCCGCGGTTGATTTCATCCGCCTTGATCACGGACACGGAACCGGTCAGGTCCTCTTTCTTGACGTCACCGTAACCGATGACGACGGCTTCTTCCACCATTTCGGAATCGACTTCCAAAACGATGGTGCTCATGCTTGCGAGTTCGGAGGCAGCAAAAGTACGTGATCGGAAACCGATGCAGCTGATCTCGACCTGCGCCGAAGGACCAGATGCCCTGAATTCGAATTTCCCATCAAGGTCAGTAGCGGTGCCGTTCATGGTGCCTTGCTCCATGACGGTCACACCTGCCAGGGGCTGATTGTCCTGATCCAGGATCGTACCCCTGATGCTGACACTCTGTGCAGACAACAAGGTTGCCTGCGCAAGGAGCAGCACTGTGAGCATTGATTTGAAAAAGCTGAACTTTTGTTTCATAAGTTGGCGTTTGTTTTAGCTTACGGAAACAAAAGTAGCCAATCGGCTTTTAAAGCCTTGACACGGTTCGGACAATCTCTTTACCAAACCGTTTTAATAAGCTCAGGATAAAGGTTCTTTGCCGGCGTAGGAGCGCTTGTAATCAGAAGGTGTTTTCCCGTATTCCGCAGAAAAAGCCCGGGTAAAATAGGAGGCGTTGGAAAAGCCTACGGAATACATGACTTCCGCAATGGTGAAGTTCCCGTTTTGGAGCAGCATGGCCGCTTTTTTCAATCGGATGGAGCGGATATACTCCGCCGTGGACAGGCCCGTCATCTGCTTGACTTTCCGATAGAGCTGCTTTTCATTGAAGCCGCCGCATTGACACAGAGCGGACACCGAGAAATCCGAATCATCCAGATGCTCTTCGATCAGTTCGGTCACTTTCCGGATGAATTTTTCATCGGGAGAGAGTTCGGTTTCTTCCTGACGGATCGAGATGAAATCCATCCGCAGTTTCTGTTCCATCCGCTGCCGGTTCGCCATCAACTGATCGATCTTGGACAGCAGGACGGGCAGGTCGAAGGGTTTTGGAATAAACGCATCTATGTTCATATCAATGCTTTTCCTCTCGGTTTCCACATCGCCCTTGGCGGTCAGCAGGATGATCGGGACCAGGGAAAGCGGTTTGCAATCCCGGATCTGCCGGCACATCTCCAGTCCGTCCATTACGGGCATCATCACATCGGAAATGATCAGGTCCGGCAGGACGTCCTTGCACAGTTTCAGGCCGCTCTTGCCATTGGCGGAGGAAATGCATTTGTACTTATCGGACAAGACTTCTTCCAGGAACGCGCACATCGGAGCATTGTCTTCAACGATGACAATAAGCGGTTTGTCCGCCTCGGATTTGGCGGCATCCTCGCTCCGGCTGTCGCTCTCCGTCTCTGTTTCCTTGCAGGGAAGGATAACCGTAAAGGTCGAACCGGAATCATCCGATTCCGCGGCGATGCGGCCGCCATGGCTCTCGATGACATTCTTGATAATGGACAGCCCGACGCCCGTCCCGTCGTAGTTGCTTCCCTTTGTGCGGGAAGACTCATAATAGCGGCGGAAAATATACGGTATCTCCTCCGGAGGGATGCCGATGCCGGTATCCGACAGCCTCATGACGACCTGGTCCCGTTCCCTGTCCTGTTCCAACGTCAGGATGACGGATCCCCCTTCCGGCGTATATTTGCACGCATTGGACAACAGGTTGCTGATCGCCATCTCCATCTTCACGTAATCGATGCTGGTGATGATCCGGGGCTGGCTGCTGCTGAAGATGAATTCGTGTTTGGGATAATTATCCTTGAAGGTCTGGAAGATGGACCGGACGAATTCGACAAAATCCGTATCGATCCGGATCAGGTCGACCGGAGCGTTCGATGTATTCCGATAAAAATCCAAAGTATTATGTACCAAACCATTGAGCTTCGTCGCGTTGTCATTGGCGATGGTCAGCATCTTCATGGTCTCCTCATCATGCGGCTCGTGGAGCAGTTTGTTCAGGGGAGCGAGGATCAGACTCAGCGGTGTCTTGAATTCATGGGAGACCGTCGTGAAAAACTCTTCCTTCTGCCGGAACTGCTCATGAAGCAGGTTGCGTTCTTTCCTTTCAACCATGAGGTTGTTCTGCAGTTTGGCCAGCCGCGCCAAGACATACAGGAGCATGCCGAACAGCAGCAGATAGGCCAGAATCATCGGCGTCGACAGGAAGAAAGGACGTTTGATCCGGATGGTCAACAACGTCGGTACATCCTCTCCCGGAGAACCGGATGAAATCTGCAGGGCGTACTTTCCGGCCTTGAGGTTTCCGACGGTGATCAGATTGTTGGAAAGCACTTCCTTCCACGGCGATCCGGGACCATCGAGGCGATAGACGAAACGGTGAAGCAGGTCACTGCCATACCGGTAATCCGAGAACGTGATGTCGAGGTTGTTCTCCTTGTTGCCCAGAACGATCTCGCCGTCAGCCAATTCCTTCCGAGAGACATTCCGACTCTCGTTGACCAGCATGGAATTGATATAGACGGGGCTCAGTCTCTCTCCGGACAAGCGTTCGATCTCCGTGAACGGAATCGCGTCCACCCGTCCGGTCGTTCCGGCCAGCAGCCGCTCCGTCTCGCGGTCATACGCCAGGCTCACATAATTCTTTCCGGAAGAGAAACGACAGATCTCCCCGCTCCGCTTGTTCACAAAGAAGACCCCTGCGGAAGAACAGATCCAGATCCTTCCCTGGATATCGGCGAGCGAATAGACCGCCATCTCGGCATTGGACGAAAGGATGACTTTCCGGACTTCGAATCCCTCCGGCAGCGTATGGACCTGTATCAACTCATTCTTCGAAGCGATCCAGACCGTTTCTTCCAAATCGGAAAGGATATAATCCACATACGGATTGCTTACATAATCCTCAACGGGGAAACGTTCCGGGCCACTTCCTTCCGGATCGATCCGGTATACCGCCTGGTCCCGGGTCAGGCACCAGATCCGCCCGGACCGGTCATGGATCACCTGGGCGACATCGTTCGAGGACAATCCTTCCTTCGTCGTCAGATGGGCCAAGACCTCCCCGTCCCTGACGTGGAAGAGTCCGTCGTATGCGGCAATCCACATTTCCTCCTGGTCCAGCACGACATCGTAGACCCAGTTGTGGGCCATGGGGATGGGCATCCGGAGAAAGCTTTGTGACTGCTCGTCAAAACGGAGCAGACCACCGTCAGAGGTCGCATAGACATCTCCGCGGTTCCGATCCTCGACAATCTTGTTTACTTTCTGGGGAATGCGATGCGTCTGGCTTCCTACGGAGAAAAACAACGTGGGGACATAAGGATCCCTCTCCCTCCGTTCATAGAGTTGGATCTCATCCAGGCCACCGGCCCAGACCCGTCCCCGCCGGTCCTTCAGGATGGTCTGCGGGACGATATTGGAGGAGAGATTTCCGGGAGCCAGGGATGTGACGGTCCGGTTCCTGCGCAGCAGCAACAGGCCGTTGTCCGTCCCCAGCCAGTAATTTCCCTCCCTGTCCTGGAAGGAAGAGGTGATGATCCCGTCCCGGAGTTTTTCGATCCGCCCGGTCTTGCGGTCATGCAGCAGCAGGCCGGCATCCGTTCCCAGTACGAAATTCCCATCCCGGTCTTCCAGGATCGTCTGGAGCACGATCATCGGCAGGTAGTTCGTCGCCTTGTATTGGGGAAGGTCAATCCGGACCATGGCCCGGGAAGAACCCAGCCAAAGCGTGGAATCATTTTCGGCATAGATCGTCGATACGAAGTGAGAACGGGATGGATCTTCGTCAAATTCAAGCGGATAATACTTTTCTTCCCGTAAATGGTAAAAACCGTAGTCCCGGAAGGAACCGGTCCAGATCCGGTCGCCGCGCAACAGCATCGTCCGCACGGAACCGGAATACAGTTTCGCGATGGCACCGGGCGTATGCAGGTCCTTGTATTCTACTTGATACAGGCCCGAATCCGTGCCGATATACAGGATGTCCCCGCTTCGGGTGATGGTATTGACGATGTCATTCCGGAAGTACTCGACCTGTCGGAACTGTTCCTCGATCCGGTCGAACGAAAGGAGGCCACCGTTGTAGCCGAGCAGCACACTGCCGTTCAAGGCCAGGATACAGCGGGTCTGGATGTTGCTGATACGCCCCAGGTAGGACTTGACGGAATAGCCGTTGAAATGATACAGTCCCTTGTCCGTACCGAACCAGATCAGGCCATCCTCATCCTGTCCGATGCATTTGACGGACAGGAGTTCCGTAGCATTTCCCAGATTATCCAGATAGAATCCTTTCGGATTGACTCCCATCGCCTTGGAAACCACAAACAGCAACAGGATCAGAAGATGAAGCCTCCGCATTTCTCTTGCTTTTTTCTGCAAGATAATCAGAAATCGGCAACGGGACAAAAAAAAGAGGTATCTACTTTTACGTAAATACCTCAGATTATCAGGTCTGGATGACTGGACTTGAACCAGCGACCTCCTGGTCCCTAACCAGGTGCGCTACCAACTGCGCTACATCCAGAAAAAAGTCCGATTTTTTCAAATCGGACTGCAAAGTTAATCAATATTCTGATGATTCCAAACCTTTGTGTCGGAACATTTGACCAGGATGTACTGATTCCCGACCGAAATCCGGAAATCACCGGCTTCCAGGCGCCATTTTCCATCCTGTCCCACGAAAGCCAGGTCGGAGGCCGGGATGCGCATCTCCACCTCCTTGCTCTCGCCCGGTTCCAGGGAAATCTTCTCGAAGGCACGCAGGCGGCGGTTGTCCGGTACCATGCTGGCCACCAGGTCGCTGGAATACAGCAGCACCGCCTCCTTGCCGGCCCGGTCGCCGGTATTCTTGACGGTCACCTTGAACACCAGCTCGTCAGCGGGTGTAAAGACGGCAGCTGCTTCGGGAGCCGCTGCGGCGACGGTCTCCTGCTGCTGGCCATACGCCTGGGCCAGCGCCTTCTTCTCCTCATCCGTCAGCTCTTCCCCGTCGGAAGCCTTCTTGATCAAGGCGTTCAGGTCGAAACTGCCGGCCCTGCCGGAAGTCTTGCCCGCGATTTCGGCACCCGTCTTCGGATCGACGACCCGGAGATTGCCATACTCGAAGGTCGTGTAGCTCAGGCCGTGGCCGAACTCCCACTGGACGTCCATCTTGGCGTCGTAGTTGTACTCGCCGGCCATCGTGGAGACATTCTCGGAGACCTTATAATCATAGGTATGGAGGGCGTTGATGTATTTCGGATAGGTAATCGGCATCTTCGCGCTGAAGTTGGCGTCGCCGGCGAGCAGTTCCGCCAGGGCGTCGCCGCCATAGTTGGACGGGAGGAACACATCGATGACGGCATCGGCCAGGGGCTCGATGTCATTGATGATGCGCGGTCGGCCCTCGTTCAGCACGAGGATGATCGGTTTACCGGTCTTGGCAAGGGCCTTTACCAGCGTCTTTTGGTTCTCGGACAGGTTCAGGTCGTTCATGTTGCCCGGCGTCTCGCAATAGCTGTTCTCGCCGATGCAGCAGACGATGACATCCGACAGGAAAGCAGCGCCCGCAGCCAGCAGCAGCCCGGAGGCGTCTTCCGCCTGCCAGTCTCCGCCCGGCTTGTAGGTCACGCCCGGAACATACCGGACATTCCCGGCGCCGAACTTGTTGGCCAGGGCCTCATAAATGGTGTTGGCCTGCGCGAATTCCTTGGTATCGGATCCCTGCCAGGTATAGGACCAGCCGCCGTTCAGCGTCCGCATGGAGTTGCCGTTCGGGCCGGTGACGAGGATGCGGGTCCCCTGCTTGAGCGGGAGGATGCCGCCCTCATTCTTGAGCAGGACCTCAGATTCGATGGCCGCGGCCAGGGCCAGCTTCTTGTAGTCAGCACGACCCATTTCGAAAGCGGAGGTATCCCAGACCGGGTGCTCGAACAGGTCGAGGCGGTATTTGAGCCGGAGGATGCGGCGGACGGCGTCGTCAATGCGGGACATCGGGATCAGTCCCTGGTCGATGGCGGTCTTCAGGTCGTCGCAGCATTTCACATCATACGGATCCATGATCATGTCGATGCCGGCATTGACGGCCAGCGCCAAGGCCTCCACCTTGTTGGCGGCGACGTGCTCACGCGTATAAAGGTTGTTCACGTCGGCCCAGTCGGTGACGATCATGCCGTCCCAGTTCAGGCCTTCCTTCAGCCAACCGGTCAGGAGTTCCTTGTTGGCATGTACCGGGACACCGTTGATGGAAGCGGAATTCACCATGACGCTGAGGGCTCCGGCGCGGATGCTCTCCTTGAACGGGGCGAAATAACGCTCCCGGAGCTCCTGGACGGAGGTATAGGCCGGTGTACGGTCCTTGCCCGTCAGCGGAATGCCGTAGGCCATGTAATGCTTGGCGCAAGCGGCCACCTTGTCGGTCGGGATGTGGTTCGGATCCGTTCCCTGGTCGGCAATCGTGATTTCACGGGCCATCTCCGCAGAGAGGTACGGATCTTCGCCCCAGCTCTCCCAACCGCGGGACCAGCGGGCGTCACGGCCGAGGTCCATGACCGGGGAGAATACCCACGGCGTCAGGGAAGCACGGGTCTCATAGGCCAGGACATTGCCCATGTTGCGGGCGTTTTCCCGGTTGAAGGAGGCCGCGATATTGATTTCCTGCGGGAAGAAAACGGCATCGGAGAGGTAGGTCGCACCATGGATCTGGTCCAGGCCGTACAGACACGGAATGCCGATCTTTTCCATGGAAACCTCTTGGAAACGGCGGACGACCCGGGCCGTATGGGCGGCGGTCTGCGCCCGGCTGGCGATGACGTTCAGGATGGACCCGACTTTATAACGGCCGACGACTTCCTCGAGCTTGGCTTCATCCACCTCGATGCCGTCCATGACCTGGTCGATCGTAATCTGGACCATCTGCCCGACTTTTTCGTCGAGGGTCATTTGTTTCAGGGTCTTTTCGACATTGGCTTCGAGGGTCTTGTCTTGGGGGATGGCCGGCGTGGGAAAAGCTCCGCCGCCGGCAGATCCGACGGAACCGCTGTTACAAGCGGATAACAGGGCCGCCGATGCCATTCCATAAAGGATGGGGTTCATAAATGGTTTCATACAGTCTAAGGGTAATAAAAAGGCCGGTCTCGGAAGGCCGGCCCATAATTCAGCACACGGGATTAGTAGGTTACGACAGCAGGGAGTTCCTTGGCCTGATCGATCATCTTCTGGAGTTCACCGGCGGTAGGGACTCTCTTGGTGCGGTGCTCTTTCTCGTTGACCTCGATCATGGTCTTTTCGAGATTGGCGGCATTGCGGTGAGCGAGTTCCTTGACGGTGTCGACACCAGCGGCCTCAAGCAGTTCGGAGAACTGGGGACCGATGCCCTTGACACGGAACAGGTCAGCGTGGTTGACCCAGGTCAGGATGAGGTCATGACGGATACCGGTTGTATCCTCGAGTTCCTTGCGGCCCTTCGGGCTCTTGCCTTTCTCAAGGAGTTGCGGGACGGTTTCGATACCGGCAGCGATCAGTTTTTCAGCATACACAGGACCGATGCCCTGGATGTCGATAATCTTATAAGCCATAGTGTTTATGAATTAAGGGGGTTAAACAATTCTTACCTTGGTGTTTACTCTGACTTCAAATATAGGGATTTTTTTTTCACAAACAAGTTTATTTTCCGAAAATTTGTTTATTTCGAGAAAATGTACGACCTTTGCTCTCCCGAAAAAATTCAGGGGCGTAGCTCAGCTGGTTTAGAGCGCTTCAGTCACATTGAAGAGGTCATCGGTTCGAATCCGATCGTCCCTACAAAAAGAGAGGAGGTTTGTTGACCTCCTCTCTTTTTGTAGGGACTACGTCCGTTATTCGGCGTATTCGAAGCCGAATTCCTGTCCCTTCCGGTGGGTCGGGACACCGTATTTCATCCAGACCGGCATCGGGGCACCCTTCAGGTAATGGTCGAAGAACTGCTGCAGCCGTCTGCTCAGGTCCTTGCTGTTGCGGCGCTCGACCAAGTTGTGCGCCTCGTCATTGTAGGTCAGCATCCAGGCAGGCTTGCTGAAGCGGCGCAGGTCGGAGAAGAATTCGATACCCTGGTACCACGGAACGGCGCCGTCCGCATCGTTGGCCATGATCAGCACCGGCGTATTCACCTTGTCTACATGGAAGATCGGGGAATTCTCGATGTACAGTTCCAGGCCGCCCTCTTCCCAGATGGATTTGCCGATGCGGCTCTGGCCATGTTCATACTGCATGGCCCGCACCAGACCGGACTCCCAGCGGATACCGCCATAGGCGCTGGTCATGTTGCCGACCGGGGCTCCGGCCCCCGCCGCCGCGAACATGTCCGTACGCGTAATCAGGTAAGCCGTCTGGTAACCGCCCCAGCTCTGGCCCTGGATGGCCATGCGGTCTTTGTCGATGAAACCGAACTGTTCGCACATTGCCTCCGCACCGGAGCAGATGCAGTTATAGGCGCTCTCGCCCGGATGTCCATCCTTGTAGACGATGTCTGGGATGAAGAATGCATAGCCATTGCTGACATACATGGCCGGATTCACGGTCGAACGGGAAGGCGCCGGCTGCCGGTAATTGTACAACGTCTCGGAGTTCCGCTCATAGAAATAGATCATCATCGGGATCTTCTCCCCCGGCTTCAGGTCTTCGGGCACGATCAGGATACCGTCCAGCGATGTGCCGTCGTAGGCCGTCCAGTGCACCAGCCGGGCATCGCCCCAGCGGTAGTCGGCCTGCTGTTTATTGATATCGGTCAGCGCATAGGCCGCATCCACACGTTTCTGCAGGGAAGGCTTGAGACTGAACGGTTTTGTGGAAAGGCCCTTCTTGGTCGCATCGTAAGCCAGGTAAAGGTTATACGGATGACGGAAATCCCCTTTCGTGAAAGCAACGACCGGTGCATTGCGCGCGATGACCACGGTGCCGAAAGAAGAAGGCTCGACAAACCAGACCGGTTCCTGCGGCTTGAGACCGGTCACCATGGCCAGGCCGTTCTGTTTGGACACCTCGTCGAAGGCCGACAGCCAGAACTGTCCGGTCTCGGTCGGAACGACCGTGGCACCGAGCCGCCGGTCATTGGCGCTCCAACCATAATCTACATAGGATGTTTTTCCGAAACGGATCCGGTTCTGCCGTCCGACGCCCTTGGTCAGGCATTCGACCTTGCTGCCGTCCGCCTTGAATTTCCAGACATCGTACCGGTCGCAGATCAGGACATACTCGTCTCCCGCCGTCCAGACCGGGTTGCGGTCATACGGACCGGCCGGAGACGGATGGTCGTCTTCTTCATCGTAGAAATTGACGCGGCTGTCGGCCGTCAGGCAGACCTCTTCCTGCGTAGCGATATCATAGGTATACCACTGGCTGTCATCATAGTTGTACCAGATCACATACTTCCCTTCCGGGGAGATTCGCGCCGAACCGGGCAGCTTGACGGCCACATCCTTGCGCGAGCCGTCCCGCAGGGAGACCAGGCGGATGTCGTTGAAATTGTTGGAATCCCAATAGGAAGACAGGCGGTATGGGGAATCATCCTCGGCAAAGGCCCAGGTCCCGTCTCCCCCCTGGATATAGGTCAGCGACTCGAAATCATTCTCGGACAGCAGGACCGGACGGGAAGTAGCCAGGTCAATGACGACCGGATAGGTCCGCCGGGTGATCCGGGAGGCCTGGACCTTCTGCATCGGCGGGGTCAGCAAGGCATCCCAGTTCCAGATGTCCAGCTTCGCGGTCTCGAAATCCACGATCGTGGTGTCTTTCGGCCCGGTAAACGGGGCGATGCCGGCGAACAGCCGGTTACCCGACCGGGAGAAGAAGGGTGCGGCATTCTCGTTGAACGTCCAGTCATTCTTGCCCTTGTAACCTTGGGCAATGACCGTCTTGGGCGCCATGCCGTCTTCCGAGAGCAGGATGGCGCAGTGCTTGTTGCCATCCTTTACAGAGTCCGTAGAGGCCAGGAAAGCCAGTTTCCGGCCGCTGTCGTCGAAGGTCAGACCGCCATAGAACGGCTTGTCCTTATCCAGCGGATTCAGCTGCCTGGAGGCCGGATCGTATAGGGCGAGGCCATTGTAAGACAGGCTGTCTTTCTTGTCTTTTTTGAAAGTCAGGGCCAACCGGGCGCCATCACGACTGAACACGAACTGGTCCACATGCTTGAGGGTGTCGACCGTCCCCGCAGTCGGGTTCACGACAACCAGCCCCTTGTCGAAGGTATAAGCGGCAAACGGCATCTTGTCTGTGCCGGACTTGAAGGCCTTCACGTCCGGATATTTCTTGACTTCCAGGGTCTTAAGATTGACCACCGCCAGTGAATCCTTCGGCATCTGGTCGGCTTTCTTCTTTTCGATCTTGGCCTGGCGGGTCTTCTGGAATTCCGGTTTGACCAGGCAGTAGGCCCACTGGCCGTCTGTCAGCAGGCCGGAACCGCGGGGAATCCGGACTTCCTTGCCGTCGAAGACCCGGCGGAGGATCAGTTCGGCGTCGCCTTCCTGCGGAGCAATCTGATAAGAGAGGACGCTGCCGTCCGCCGTCAGCTGCGGCGTAACTACGCGCTGCCAGCCGTCATAGACATCGTGGTCCATCGCCTTTTTCTGGGCCAGGGCCGGAGTTCCGGCCGCCAGCAGGACAAGCAACAGGGAGAAAAGTTTCTGTTTCATATGGGATATAGGATTAATTCACACGCCATCGGCCTTACGGCCAATCTTTTCAAAGATAGGCAATCCCCTGCAGAATTCATAGGCACAAAGGGAAAGTTTCAAAAAAGTTTTCGAAACATTTGCAGACTTCGAAAAAATACCTAACTTTGCATTCCCAAAACGATGGTGCTGTAGCTCAGATGGTAGAGCAATGGACTGAAAATCCATGTGTCGGCAGTTCGATTCTTCCCAGCACCACTTCAAACCCCTTGCAGTTTTTCTGCGAGGGGTTTTTGCTATTCCCCCCTTATCATTTAAAAATACATCCGGTTGCATGTTACATTCCGAAGATGGGTGTGTTATTTAAGTAGAGCGGCACAAAAGATGCGCGTTTGAGACAACCATGGACTATTTGACAGATGCATTCATACGACTTCGGCAGAAACTGAAGGCAACCTCCGGGAAGATGCTTCCGGATGCGGCCGATGCAGAGGATATCCTGCAGGACTGTTTTGTCAGGCTCTGGCAACGCCGATATCCGTTGCAATCCGAAAAAGAGGCCGACTCGTTGCTGGCCAGGTCTGTCCGGAATGCCAGCTTGAATGAACGGCGGCGAAACAGGCCGGTTAGCCTGAAAACGGATATTTCCGAGGATCCTCCGGACCAGGCCGACAAAGAAGAGGCCTACGAAAAGATGCACCAAAAGATACAGACTCTTCTTACAGATACCCAACGATACATATTGGAAGAGAAAGAATATGGCGGACGAACGCTGGAAGACATCGCCAAGGAAATCGGAATGGAGCCAGCCGCAGTGAGGATGCAACTCTCCCGCGCCCGCAAAATCCTTAGAGAAGCACTGAAAGATGACAGATAAAGAGAAATACACAACCCTGATGCAGCGTTACTGGGATGCAGAAACGACCCCTGAGGAGGAGCGGGAACTGGCCCTGTATGCCGCCAGGACAAAGGATCCCGACTTTGAGGAAATCCGGGGTGTGCTCGGATACCTGTCCATCGGCAAAGAGAAGACCGTCCGAAAGGCAAGGACCGTCCGGATGTTTTCTTTCGCGGCCGTCGCCGCCAGCGTTGCCATCATCGTAGCGATCGGCCTCAATCCCGCGAAGCCGGACAGGATTCCGTCTTCGGATGAATGGGTCCGTCTGGCCTATGGTGAAAAATCTTCAGACAAGGAGATAATCATGGCAACGGTGGATGCCTCTCTGGCAGATTTCTTCGGCGGACAGACGCCTGCCGAAGCCAACCTTATAGAAATGTTCAAACGATGAAAAAGACAATTGTTACCCTCATGGCGCTCTTGCTGCTGGCACTCTCCGCATCGGCCCAGCGGGACCTCAACTGCTATCCGGTGTTCCAGGGAAAAGTGGTTCCCAGGAAGCAGATGGTGGTGACGGAGGTGCGTGGCAGCAGCATGGCGGCGTATCAGCTGGATTACTACCGGGGCATCAGTTTCCTGGCAAATGAAGCATTGACCCGAAAGGTGGCGGCATTGGTAGAAGCCGATGCAGACGGAGCCGCCGTCAATGAGACGGAGAAGGTCGGAGACCTGCTGACCTATGCGCTCGTGCAGCCCTTGTCGACCGGAAAGATGAACCGTTACCTCTGCTACCAGGCCAGGGAGGTCGGGGATAAATGGAAGGTCACGATCCTTTACCTGGAAGGGACCGCCACGCTCGATGATTTAAGAAAAATGTTTGACAAACAATAATTTACACTATGATAAAGAAAGCTTTTCTGATTCTTGTCGCAGGCCTTACGGCAATAGAGGTTTTTGCCCAGGCCCCGGATACCGTCTCAACGGTTGTCGGTAGGAAGTTGAACTTCGAAGTACCCGTCTTCGGGATTACAACGCGGGCGTTGAAGCCCACTTGGTCCGTCGTGGCGTTTGAAGAACTGGCCGCCGGAGTCAATTATCTGTCAGGCGCTCCCGAGCAGCTCAAGTCAACCGGTTGGTATGCCACTTTGCACCTTGCCGGCCTGCAATACAGGCCAGGGAGGAATGAGAATGTAATTTCGGTGGGCCTTCTCGCAGACGTGAATGTCAATCGTCTCCAAAAGGGGTATTCCTTTGCAGATGACGGAAGCATCATTGCCACCCCCTCGAATTGGTGCAATGCCCGCTCCACCTGGTCAGAAAACCTCATGGGCCTTCAAATCGGCTATATCAGGGAATTCGGGGACTGGAAAGCCGGCGTTTTCGTTATCCCCGGCCTCGGAGTAACCAGTTTGAAAAACGTGTATTCGATCCAGGATGTTTCCGGAATCAGCAGGCAGGATAATATGAACACCAACAGTGGTTTCCGCCTGAGTTTCAAAGCCGGGGTATGGTATCACGACATGGGTCTGAGCGTGGGTTATAAGCCGGTTATCGGGAATACCTCCAAACAAGTACCGACGTATAATTCCGTACAAGTGGGGATTTCAATCAGGTATTGATCCCGGTGGTTTTCAAGTTTCGCAGGAAATGAGTACATTTGAGCCATGGAATACCTGTCGAAACAACGATACGATGAGATTGCTGCCGAGTTGAAGCATCTTATGGGCGTAGTTTACCCCAAGGTGAAGGACGACCTCGCGGAGGCACGCGCCCAAGGGGACCTGAGCGAGAATGCCGGATACCGCGAAGCAAGGCGGATCCAGGCGAAGACCATCAGCCGTATCCGTTTCCTGCAGAAAGTCCTGGAACATTCACGCGTCATCGACCCAGACGTCCTTCCCAAAGACAGGGTATGCCTCCTGAGCCGCGTCGAATTCACGAACCTCTCGACCAATACCCGCATGCAATTCGAGATCGTCAGCCCCCATGAGATGGACCTTGAAGCCGGCAAGATCTCGCTGAAATCCCCGATCGGCGCTGCGCTGATGGGCAAGAAGGTCGGAGAAATCGCCGAAGCCAGCGTCCCATCCGGAATCCTGCGCCTGAGAATCGAAAACATCACGCTCGACTGAGCGTGATGTTTTTCTTTCCGTTATTCTTTCTCGAAACGGACGGAAACGGAACCCGACCCGAGCGCCTTGGCAAGGCCGTCCGTGGATTTCAGTTTGCCGATGCGGGTATAGCTGTATCCGCCCGCCGACCCATAAAACAGGACGATGCAATTGCCGGAGTACAGCATCAGGTCGCCGGCTGCCAGGCTGCCGAAATGTTTGTCGTTCCTGGGGAGGGCAATACCGTAGCAGTATTTCTCGTTGCCGTTCAACTCGCTCATGTCGAGGGTGAGCGGAAGTTTATCGAGGAAAGCCTTCCCGGTTTCCGTGTTCTCGATGTCGGCCTTGAAAACGTTGCTGCCGACCGTTATTTTGATGGTCATGGATCCTTCTGGTTGTTTCGGGGTCTCCGGTACGGATGAATCGTTGTCTCCCGGCACTTCCTGATAGGTCTCCGGCTCCGGAACGGGGTCCGGGGTGCAGGAAGAGGCCAGGCAACAAATACTGATGAAAATCGAAAGGATGCCCACGGTCCTCATTATTTCAGATAGGTGTTGAAGAATCCCTCAATCTTGTCAAAGGGAATCAGGTTCTTGGGCTCCCCGGATCCTTCCGGGCCGGTCCATCCGCCGTCGTACAGGTCGCAATGTGACGCACCGGGGACGATGTACAGTTCCTTGTTCTCCGGGACGGGGTTGGGTTTGCCGACAAAGTTGTAACCGTCGGCTTTTCCTTCCACCATGTAGTGATAGGCAGCCTCCCCCATGTAGCGGGAATGGGCCTTCTCCCCGTGGATGATCAGCACGGCGGAACGGATCTCATTGGCGTAGTACAGGAAACGGGCATTGTTGTAGGCCTGGGTGCCGATCACCCTGCCGCCGTCGTTGGAGTTGCCGCTGCGGGAATGATAACCGCGCGGAGACTTGTAATAATCGTGATAATCCTTGACGAACTGGGGCGCATCCTCCGGCAGCGGATCCACGACACCACCCGTCATGGCCATCGGATCAGACAGGCGCAGACCCGAAAGGGTCTCCCGCATGGCATGGCGGGCCTCCTCATTGTCGGACGCGTCAAAATAACCGTTGCCGCTGTTGCGGGTCATGTCGTACATCGTAACGATGGCCGAAGCCTTGATACGGGTATCGGCCGCCGCGGCATTGAGGCCGATGCCGCCCCAGCCACAGATACCAATAATGCCGATACGCTGCGGATCCACCTCGTCCAGCCGGGACAGGAAATCAACGGCTGCCATGAAATCTTCGGTATTGATATCGGGAGAAGTCGTTCCGCGGGGTTCACCGCTGCTCTCTCCGGTATAGGAAGGGTCGAAGGCCAGCGCCACGAAGCCGCGCTCGGCCATGTTCATGGCATACAAGCCGCTGGACTGTTCCTTGCTGGCACCGAAGGGACCGCTCACGGCGATGGCCGGGAGCTTTGCCGCAACATCTTTAGGCGCATACAAGTCAGCCGCGAGGGTCAATCCGAACTGGTTGTCGAAGGTGACTTTCCGGTGATTCACCTTTTCGCTCAAGGCGAAAGTCTTGTCCCACTCCTGGGTAAGGGTCATTGTGCTCATATTCTGTTCTTGGTTCTGGTTGCAGCCCAGCAGCGACAAGGCTGCGAGGACTGGGATGATGGTCTTTTTCATGTTGCAAAGGTACGGCGAGCCATCAAACTTTTTGTAACGGATTTAGCGGTATTTATACCAATTTCGCAGATTTCGCTATCTTTGTTGTCATCATGAAGACGATTCTCAAGATAGACAACCCCAACGTTTATGCGCAGTCCGTGGATGCGCCGGTCCTTCATCCGCAGATCGCCGTGGTCAGCTATGACGAGGTTTCCCCCATCCACAGCAGTCTGAACAATTACGGCGTATACGGCCTTTTCATCCAGCAGCAATTTCCCAAATACCTGTCATACGGGACCAAGTCCATCGTCGTGGGAGAAAGATCCATCATTGCGGTGGCACCCGGTCAGGTGGGCGGTGCGGAAGACAACGGTACGCCGCTTTACATCAACGGATGGGCCTTGCTATGGTCCGGAGAACTGCTCAGCCCCGCCTACCCGTTCTTCTCCTATTTTTCCACAGAGGCTCTCCGGATGGAACCGCAGGAATGGGAGCGGATTTCCTTGCTCATGTCCACGCTCCGGGCGGAACTGCGGGAAAACGCCGACTCCCCTGCCTTCAGAGCCGTCATCACAGGCTATCTCCAACTGATTCTGGGTTATTGCAACCGTATCTACCTCCGCCAGATTTCGGAGAAAGAGCAGGGAGACAGCGATATCCTCAAGCGTTTCCACCGTCTGCTGGTGGATTATTTCACAAAGGGGCTGCAGCATGAAAAGGGCCTTCCCACCGTGGGATGGTGCGCTTCGGAGCTGGCCTACTCTGCCAGCTATTTCGGCGATCTGGTGCACCGGGAGACCGGCGGCACGGCCATCGGCTACATCCACGAGTTTGTGATCGGAGAAGCCAAGAATCTGCTGATGAAGGGCCTCACCATCGGAGAAGTAGCCGACCTGCTGGGATTCAACTACCCGCACCATTTCAGCCGCCTGTTCAAGAAAGTCACGGGCAGCGCGGCCTCCGATTTCCTGAACAAGCAATAAGGTAGGATTTGCGCCGGTCCTCCGGAAACTTTTCGATGGCATAGCGCAGCATGGTCCGGGGCATGGAAGTGCAGCGGCTGTCCAGAAAGGCACAAAGCCGCGCTTCATCCCGCTTGCCGGCTTCGCGGAGCAGCCATCCGACCGCCTTTTGGATCAGGTCGTGCGGATGATAGAGCAGGATATCGGCAATGGCAAAAGTGTCATCCAGCTGGCCGTGACGGACAAACGTCATGGTGCTGACGATACCGATGCGCTGTTCCCAGATGTTCTTTCCGTCCCGGGCCAGGTCATGCAGAAGCGTCCGGTCTTTGTCCAGCAGCCATTCGCCCAGCAGCGGATAGCAGGACAAGTCCACCAGGTCCCAGTTATTGATCCGGTCGGTATGCGACAGATAGAATTCCACGCATCGCTGACGGAGGAAAGGATCTTTTTTGGCGTGGGAGAAGATCTCGACCAGGGCCAGCAAAGCCGCCAGCCGGACCTCGTGATACGCACTCGAGATACAGGATTCCAAGTCCCTGAAACTGCTGGAACGCCAGCAGGCTTTCACCACGCTGCGCGTCACGGGCACCTTGATACCCAGAAACTTGTCCCCTTCCCCATACTGTCCAGGCCCGGTCTTGAAAAACCGGGAAAGCCCCTCCACCTGGGAGGGGTCGGCATGGGACAGCATTTCTGTCAGAAGCACATTATCCATGGGTCTCTTCCGCGTAGATTTGCTCAAACAGCGTCCGCAAGGTCTCCTCATCGCGGATGATGGCCCGCAACTCTTTCAGGCGGGCGGCATTGGGCGATTCGGGAATCCAGAGTTTCAGGTAGCCGCCTTCGGCATATTTCTCATGCAGGTGGTCCAGCATCCGCTGCCAATGGCCCTCCCGCGGCAGCTCCGGATAATGGGCCAGGCCGTATTGGATGGTCCGGCGGATGATGGATTCCGGAACGATCTGCCGGTCCGCTTCGGCCACAATCCGGCCGTATACGGAACGGGGTTCATGGTCCGAGGAAGCCCGGTGATCCTCCGCAGCCTGCGCGATCGACTCAATCTGTCCGTCATCGAACCACCGGCGCAGTTCCGCCATTTCCCGGATCGCCTTTCCGCTTTCCAGATGATGGGTTTTCCGGTCGACCGACAGACCCAGGTCATGGCAGGCCGCAGCCGTATAGAGCATGTTCCGGTCCACGGGATACCAGGCCGCCAGGTCGATGGCCCGCGAAACCACGCTGCGGGCATGGTCTTCCCGATGGGCCTTGTCAAAACCGGCATATCGCGGGATGACCTGCGTTTCCAGAAAAGCAGCCAGCGTCGGATCGACGCCCAGCAATTCCGCAGCCAGCAGCGGCAGCAGACCCTCGTCGGCCGGGAGCCAGCGGACATCGTGCAACTGCGTATAGTCCAGCCAGCGGGCCGCTTCATGTTCATTCAGGTGCAACGCTTCGGAGCAAAGCGAACACAGGAAACAATGCAGGGTCAGGTGAAAGGCGGGATAATCCCATTCCACGGTCTCCAGGAAACGGTCGATACGGATCTCCGTGGAGAGTTCCTCCCGGATTTCCCGGACCAGGGCGGCCTCCGGGGTCTCCCCCGCTTCCATTTTTCCGCCCGGGAATTCCCACCAGTCCTTGAAGTCACCGTACCCGCGCTGGGTCGCAAAGATCCGGGCGCCCCGCCGGATGACGGCGGCAACGACCTCAATCCGTTTCATCGCGGTGGACCTTGAGCTTGCGTACCGGATCGCAGGTCAGGCCGATACCCAGTTTCTGGAAGGTCTTGCGGTCCACCTCGCTCAGCATGACGGTAGAATGGACCTGTGCGCCGGCCAGGTTGGGCAGCTGGTCCAGGGCCATCTTGCAGTTCTCGTCGATCAGGCTCATCATGGAGATCGCGACCAGCACCTCGTCCGTATGCAGGCGCGGATTGTGGCCGTGCAGGTAGTTGACCTTGGTCTTCTGGATCGGGGCGATCATCTGCTGCGGAATGAGCTTGACATTGTGGGCGATGCCGGCCAGATACTTCAAGGCATTGAGCAGCAAGGCCGCGCTGGGTCCCAGCAGGGAGCTGGTCTCGCCCGTCAGGAGGGTCCCGTCACAAAGCTCGATGGCGGCGGTCGCATACTGGGATTTCTCCAGTCGCTCCTTGGCGGCCACGGTGCACTTGCGGTCGTCGGTCGTGATCTTCGCCTTCTTCATCAGCATCGCGATCTTGGCGATCTCCGCCTCGCTTCCCTTGCCTTCCGCATAATTGCAGAGGGCGGAATAATACCGGCGGATCACCTCCTGCAAGGAGGCCTTGCTGCAAACCTCGTCATCGCTGATGCAGTATCCGATCATGTTCACGCCCATGTCCGTAGGAGACTTGTAAGGCGTCTGGCCATAGATGTCGTCGAACAAAGCGTTCATCACCGGGAAAATCTCGATGTCCCGGTTGTAGTTGACCGCGGTCTCGCCATAGGCATCCAGGTGGAACGGGTCGATCATGTTCACGTCGTCCAGGTCGGCCGTCGCCGCTTCATACGCGATGTTGATCGGATGGGAAAGCGGCAGGTTCCAGACCGGGAAGGTCTCGAACTTCGCATATCCCGCCTTGATGCCCCGTTTGTTTTCCTGATACAGCTGGCTCAGGCAGACCGCCATCTTGCCGCTGCCCGGACCGGGAGCTGTCACCACGACGAGCGGCTTGGTCGTCTCGACATAGTCGTTCTTGCCGAAACCCTCTTCGGAATCGATCAGGGCGACATTGTTGGGATAGCCCTCAATGGTATGGTGGTAATAGACCTTGATCCCCATGTTTTCCAGGCGCTTGCGGTAGGCTTCCGCGCTGGACTGGCCGTTGAAGTGGGTGATCACGACGCTGTTGACGCTCAATCCGCGGTCCATGAACTCGTCCCGCAGGCGCAGGACGTCCATGTCGTAGGTGATGCCCAGGTCGTTGCGGATCTTGTTCTTCTCGATGTCCACGGCGCTGATGACGATGATGATTTCAGCATCGTCACGCAGCTGCATGAGCATTTTGAGCTTGCTGTCGGGTTCGAAACCCGGAAGTACTCGGCTGGCGTGGAAGTCATCGAAGAGCTTTCCGCCGAATTCCATGTAGAGTTTGTCGCCGAAGGTGGCGATGCGCTGTTTGATGCGATCCGATTGGATCTTCAGGTACTTTTGGTTGTCGAATCCGTATTCCATAAGAGATGTCGTGAACACGGGTTGCAAAAGTAGGGAAAATACCGAAGATTTCCAATTTTATTTCGCTCCCAGGCGCAGGAAAGCATAGCCGAAACGCTCGCAGGCGGCCTTTTCCAGTTCTTCCCGGTCGTCCGGATGGGCGATGGAAATCAAAGCCTTGGCGCGCTCCGCCAGATTCTTGTTCCGCAGGTAGACGATACCATATTCCGTCGCCACATATTGCGTCTGGAACCGCGTGGTCACGACCCCCGCGCCCGGTGCCAGATGGGCGACGATCTTGTTCTTGCCTTTGAGCGTCCGGGACGGCAGGGCGATGAACGTCTTCCCTCCCTCGGACAGGGAGCCGCCGTACATGAAGTCGTGCTGGCCGCCCACGCTCGAGAAGATCATGTCGCCGATGCTGTCCGCACAGACCTGGCCGGTCAGGTCCACCTCGATGGCGGAATTGATGGCACAGACCCGCGGATTTTCCCGGATCCGGAACGGATCGTTGGTATAGGCCACATCGTAGAACTCGACGTCTTTATTGTGGTTCAGGAACTCGTACATGTGCTTGGATCCCAGGGCCAGTGAAGCAATGCTGACCCCGCGATGGTTCTTCTTCAGGGTGTTGTCGATGACCCCTTCCTCCATCAGGCGGACCACCCCGTCGGTCATGGCCTCGGTATGGAGTCCAAGATGCTGATGATGCTTGATTCCGTTCAGGATGGCATTCGGAATGCCGCCCACGCCGATCTGCAGGGTCGCCCCGTCCGGGATCTCATTGGCGATATGGGCCCCGATGGCCGCCTCGATCTCGGTCGGAGGGCCGAATTCCATGGCCACGGGCGGGATGTCGCACTCCACGGCAGCCGTAATCTGCGACTCATGGATCAGGCACTTTCCGTACAGATACGGGATGCTCTTGTTGACCTGGGCGATGACCACGCGGGCGCATTCGACCGCAGCGACAGAAATATCCGCCGAGATGCCGAAACTGCAATAGCCGTTCTCATCCGGCAGGGAACAGTTGATGAAAGCCACGTCGATGGGCAGCTGGCCGCTCCGGAACAGGTAAGGCACTTCGCCGAGGAAAGCCGGGACCATGCTGCCGTATCCGGCCGCCACGTGCTTGCGCTGGTCGGCGCACAGGAAGATGCTGTTGACGATGAAGGAATCCTTGTACTCCGGTTTGCAGAACGGGGCCGGGCCGGTCGTCACGTTGAAGCCCGAGACGATCTTGACGTCCCGCAATTCATCGGCCCGGTGGGTCAGCGCTTCCTGCAGCATGACCGGGACGGAGGTACTGCCCTGGCAGCAGATGGTGTCGCCGCTGCGAATCAGCTTCATCGCATCATCGGCACTCATGTATCTCATACGCGTTCGGTATCTAGTTGTACGAAAAGACGCAGTCTTTCATCAAGGGTTTCAAAGTCTTCTTCGGTCAGCAGGCGGGATACGCAGACACGGATGCCGCATTGTCCGCTGCCGGTGGTGTTCAGGGCGACGGCATTGATGCCGCACCGCATCAGCCTTGTCAGCAACGTATTGTTGTCCAGTTCCTTGTACCCGACCGTATAGAAGAAACCGTCGCCGATGGACTGGTCCATGTCCTTGTCATAGACCAGATGGAAGCCATGCCGTTCGAACAGGTAGCGGGACCGCTCGGAACGGCGGCCGTATTCGCGCAGCTCCTTTACGAAATCATACCGGCCTTCCACCGCGGCCTTGAGCATGGCGGCCAGGGCGTATTGGGCGGAATGGGAGGTGCCGGAAGAAGCGACATACAGGTAGGTCAGGATGTAATTGTCGCCGAATTTGCCGATGCCGAACCGGTTCCGCAACGAGGCATACTCCCGGTGGTAAAGCTTATCGGAAATGACGGCCAGGGCGATGCGCTCGCCGGCATAACTGAAGATCTTGGAGGCGGACAGGGTGATGACGTAGTTGTCCGTATACCGGGCCACGGTCGGCTGGAACGGCGGTTCGAAGGGCCGGGACATGTCCTTGCGGAAATCCATGCACAGGTAGGCCATGTCTTCCAGGACGACCACGTCATATTTATTGGCGCATTCGCCGATGATCCGGAGCTCTTCGTCGGTCAGGCAGATCCAGGCCGGATTGTTCGGATTGGAATACAGGATGGCGGAAATGTTGCCTTTGGACATGAATTCCTCCAGCTTGTCCCGCAGCTTCTCCGCCCGGTAATTGTAAATGTCGAAGGTGACATTCTTGATGCCCAGGACATCCGGCTGACGGCCATGGGCCGAGAAACCGGGGCAGATATACAAGATGGTGTCTTTCTCCTTCTGGAGCTGGGAGCATTCCAGGACCAGGTTGAAACTGGCCTGCATCGAACCGACCGTCGGAACGATGCACTCCGGGGGGACATCGATGTCGATGAAGGCCTTGACGAACTCCGAGGCGTTCTGCTTGAGCTGCGGCAGGCCGCTGATGATTGGATAGACGGAAGCCACGCCCCTGTCCAACGCCTCTTTCTGCGCCTGGATGCCGATCGGGCAGGCATCGATGCCCGGTACGCCGATCTCCAGGTGGACGAAAGGCTCGCCCACTTCCTTTTCCAGGGCGGCGCCCACCGCCACGTTCTGGCGGATGGTCGCCCGGGAGATGTCCCGGATGTCATTCCGGGCCAGCACTTCATCGATCAGATGTTGCGGAATCGGTTCTTTCATCGTGCAAGGTGTTCTTTGGCATAGGCGTAGCCTGCATCGAAGGCTGCGATGTTCGTATCTACGATGGCTTCACCTTTACGGGCGAAGACCTTCCGGATCCCGTCCCGGAGTTTGTCCGGATCCAGGATGCGCAGGACGGAAGCCGTGGCGCCGAGCAGGACCATGTTGGCGCTGCGCGGCGAACGGATCTCTTTGGCAATGGCATCCACGTCGATGGCGATGACATGCGGAAGCCGCTGCAGTTCAGCCCGCAGGGCCGTTTCTTCGGGATAATTGGGAATGTTGACGAACGGGGTCGTATTGGTGATGATCCATCCGTCGGCGGCCAGGTAAGGCAAGTAGCGGAGCGCCTCCATCGGCTCGAGGGAGACAATCAGGTCGCAGCAGCCTTTCGGGATCAGGTCGCTGCAGATCGGTTCGGAAGAAAGGCGGAGGTTGCTCTGCACATCCCCTCCGCGCTGGCTCATCCCATGGACCTCGGCCTGTTTAAGATAAAGGTCCTGGTCCAGGGCGGCCCGCCCGATCACGGTGGCGATGGACAGGATGCCCTGTCCTCCCACGCCTGCTAAGATGATATCTTGTTTCATAGTCGTTCGAATTCTATTGCTTTTTGGCCGCATGACGGCGGGCGGTCTGGATGCACTCACGGCGGCAGATAATCACAGAGACACCGTGATATTCAATTTCTTCCCGGATGGTTTTTTCCATATCCGGATAGTTTTTCGGCAGCGGGACGATGGTCCGCAGATGCTCCGGCGCGACGCCCAGTCCCAGGCAGATGGACTCCAGCCGCCCGGTGCCCGCGGAATCCTGTCCACCGGTCATTCCGGTCGTCAGGTTGTCGGAGATGCAGAGCGTTATGTCCGCGTTCGAATTGACCGCATCCAACAGGCCGGTCATGCCGCTGTGCGTAAAGGTCGAATCGCCGATGACTGCCACGGACGGCCACACGCCGCTGTGGGCGGCGCCGGTCGACATGGTCACGGATGCGCCCATTTCCACGCAGGTATGGAAGGCATGGAACGGGGCCAGCCAGCCCAGGGTATAGCAGCCGATGTCACTGAAAACGCGGGCGGTCGGATAGTCCTTCAGCACCTGGTTCAGGGCCGTATAGAAATCGCGGTGGCCGCAGCCCTGGCAGAGCGCCGGCGGACGCGGGACGGTCACCTGGGAAGCTTCATGCTGCGGAAGGTCCGGCAGGCCGAGGGCGGCCCGGACACAGTCCGGCGTCAGTTCCCCGGCGCGCGGGAGGGTCCCGTCGAGACGGCCCTTGATGGTGATGCCGCTGTCGAAAACCCCTTTCAGGCGGGTTTCTACGAGGGGCTGTCCCTCTTCGAGGACCAACAGGGTCCGGCACTGCGCGGCGAGCCGGCGGGCCAGTCCGGCCGGGAACGGATACTGGGAGACTTTCAGCACCGGATACGGACAGCCGTCCGGGAAATTCTCCATCAAATAATTATAGGCGATGCCGCAGGCGATGATTCCCAGGGATTTATCGGGACCGTCAGCAAGCCGGTTGAACGGTGACGCCTCCGCCGTTTCGGCGAAACGGGCGTGGTCGGCGATCAGGGCTTCATTGCGCACCTTCGCATTGACAGGCAGCAGGACCCACTGGCGCGGGTTCTCCGGGAAGGAGAGGCCGTTCTGGTCGCGGAGTCCGCCGGTTTCGACCACGGCCCGGGAATGGGCCATGCGGGTGGTCAGCCGCATGAGCACGGGAATCTTGTATTGCTCGGAGAAATCAAAGGCATGGCGGACCATGGCATACGTCTCTTGCTGGGAGGATGGCTCGAAACAAGGGATCATGGCGAAATCGGCATAGAACCGGGAATCCTGCTCATTCTGCGAGGAATGCATCGACGGATCGTCGCAGGCCGTCACCACCAGGCCGCCGTTCGCGCCGGTCATCGCCGCGCCCATGAAACCGTCGGCGCAGACATTCATGCCGACATGCTTCATGCAGACGAGGGCCCGTTTCCCGCAATAGGAGACGCCGAGGGCGGCTTCCATGGCGGTCTTTTCATTGGAACTCCAGTCGCAGTGGATATTTCTTTCCCGTGTCAGCGGGTGATTCTGGATGAACTCGGTGATTTCGGTGGACGGCGTACCGGGATAGGCATACACGCCGGAAAGACCGGCATGCAAGGCGCCCAGCGCCAGCGCTTCATCCCCCAGAAGCAAATGTTTTTCAGCCATATTGCAATCTGTGTGTTAAATTATGTAGTTGGTCTGCCACAAAATTATAAATTTTAAGAAAAAATTCCAATATCTCCAGAATAATTAAATTCAAAAACGTTTTCACCTTTTAAACAGTCACCCAAGGCATGTCGCCAAAAATGTCTATCTTCGCGATTGCGATGGACAACAAGACCTGCATTTCCGTCATCCTGCCGCTCCGGCTGGCCTGGAATCCGTCTTACTGGGCGGAAGAAGGCACGGTCGTGCGCGGGTCGCGGGTCCGGGTCCGGTTTGCCAACAAAACGTACAGTGGCGTGGTGGAGGAGACCGGTATCGAGCCCACCGCCGATCCGTCCAAGATCGTGGAGATCCTGGAGGTGGAAGACCTCCCCCCGGTCACGGAGCAGGAATTCCGGCTGTGGCAGTTCATCTCGGATTATTACCTGTGCACCCTCGGGGAGGTCTTCCGCTGCGCCAGTCCGGCCGGGGCCATCGCACAGGAACAAACGGCGGCCCGCATCCGGGAACGGATGGAAAAACAATTGGAAGGACTTCGCAGCAAGATAGCCCGCGCCCGGAGGGACGATACGCGACAACGCTATGCCGCCGCCGCAGCCATCCTGGAAGCCCGGCTTTCCGGGATGCCCGTTCCCCAGGAGGCCCTGCCGGAAATCCACTTGTCCGATTTGCAAAGTAAAGCTTTAGGTCAGATACGGAAAGCCTTTCTGGAAGAAAAGATTGTGTTACTGAATGGCGTGACCGGATCCGGGAAGACGGAGCTCTATGCCCAGCTGGCCCGGGAAACCCTCGCCCAAGGTCGGAATGTCCTGTACCTGGTCCCGGAAATCGCCCTGAGCCGGCAGTTGGAAGACCGGCTGGCCAGGTTCTTCGGCGAGGAGTTACTCGTATTCCACTCGGCCGAAACAGCCGCGCGGCGCCAGGAGGTCGCAGCACGGGTCCGGAAAGGGTCTTACATCGTCCTCGGCACCCGCTCCGCCCTCTTCCTGCCCCACCGAGACCTGGGTCTGGTCATCGTGGACGAAGAGCATGACGCCTCCTACAAACAAGATTCTACGCCCCGCTACCAGGGCCGGGACACGGCCGTGATGCTCGGCCGCATCCATGGGAGCCGCGTCATCCTCGGCTCAGCCACTCCCTCTTTGGAATCCCTGTACAATTGTGAAACCGGACGATACGCATTGGTCTCATTGGCAGAGAAATACCATGGTGGATCGGAAGCAGAGGTGGAAATCATCGACACCCGTTCCGAGCGCCGCAAAAACGGCATGGTCGGGAGTTTTTCCCGCAAACTGATTGCCCGGATCGGGGAGACCCTCTCCGCCGGCGGGCAGGCCGTCATCCTGCGAAGCCGGCGCGCTTATGCACCCGTGGTGCAATGCTCGGGTTGCGGCCGGATCCTGAAGTGCCCCAACTGCCATGTTTCCCTGAGTTACCACAAGGCGACAGGACGGATGGTCTGCCACCACTGCGGCCACCAGGAGCCCTATTCCGGTACCTGTCCCTCCTGCGGCCAGCCCCTGGAACCGCTGGGGGCCGGCACACAGCGCATCGAGGAAGAGCTCCGCACCCTGTTCCCGGATGCCCGGATTGCACGTCTGGACAGCGATGCCGCGCAGAATAAACAGTATGAGGAGCAGGTCATCCAAGATTTCGCCGAGCACAGGACCGATCTTCTGGTCGGTACGCAAATCGTGACGAAAGGATTTGATTTCGAGGGACTTTCCCTGGTTGCGGTCCTGCAGGCAGATTCCCTGCTGGGCCAACAGGATTTCCGGGCGGATGAACGGGCCCTGCAACTGTTGGAACAGTTCCGCGGCCGCTGTGCGCGCCGCGGCAATCCGGGCCGTTTCGTCATCCAGACCGCCCAGGCCGACCACCCGGTCTACCGGGAATTGGCCGGGCAATCACTCTCCAACGATTTCATCGGCGACCTGCTGGCCGAACGGCGGGCCTTCGGCTACCCGCCTTATTCCCGCGTCATCCTTCTGGTCTGCCGCGACACCGACCCCGCCCGGCTGGACCGGCTCTGCCGCAGGCTGACGGACGCCCTCTGCGCCGCCTTCGTCACCAAGCCGTCGCTCCTTTCCGGACCGGTCCAAGGCGCCGTCCGGCTGACCGGACCCTATGCCCCGCCCCTCGACCGGGTCGCAGGCCAGTTTATCCGTCACATCCGCATCACCCTCCGGAAGGATGCCGCCCTGGCCGCCAACAAGCAATTGCTGGCCAAAACCTTGGCACAATTCGAAAAAGAGGCCCGCTATCCCGGCCACATCTATGCGGACGTAGACCCCGCCTGAGTTTTCCCTCCCCCTTCCGTGGAACATTTTTCGCCTGCTGTGGAACAAAAGTCGGCGAAGAGGAAAATCTATCGATTTTATTTGTTAAATTTGCATGTTTTAGTAGAACCATTTACCCATGGGAAAAGTCATCGCCATAGCCAACCAGAAAGGTGGCGTCGGTAAAACCACCACCGCCATCAACCTGGCGGCCTCCCTGGCCGTGTTGGAAAAGAAGGTCCTCATTATCGATGCAGACCCGCAGGCCAACACGACCTCCGGTCTCAACTTCTCCCCCGAAGACGACCAGAAAAGGACGCTCTACGAAGTCATGATCGGTGCCCTGGACATTCGGGACGCCTTGATCCAGACGGAGATGCAGAATCTGCACATGATTCCCTCCCACATCAACCTGGTTGGTGCCGAGATCGAAATGCTGGACAGCGAGAACCGCGAGTCCATCCTGAAGAACGCCCTCGCCCCGATCCGGGACGACTATGATTTCATCATCATCGACTGCTCTCCGTCCCTCGGCCTGATCACGGTGAATTCCCTGACGGCCGCGGATTCGGTCATCATCCCGGTCCAGCCCGAGTTCTTCGCGCTGGAAGGCCTGGGCAAACTGCTCCAGACCATCCGCCTGGTCCAGGACGGCGTCAACGAGAACCTGCAGATCGAAGGTTTCGTCGTCACCATGTTCGACGGGCGTACCAAGGTCCATTCCCAGGTCGTCAGCCAGTTGCGCGAGCATTTCAAGGACATGGTTTTCAAGACCATCATCCAGCGGAGCATCCGCCTGAGCGAAGCCCCGTCCCACGGCAAGCCGATCATCCTGTACGATGTGATGAACAACGGCACGGCCAATTACCTCAACCTCGCCAAGGAAGTCCTGCAGCGGAACGGCCTGGCCCCAGAAATCGAGTAAGAACATGAGCAGCAAAACCCCCGCACGCGGATTGGGAAAGGGTCTCGGCGCCCTGCTTGGAGACGCCCCGGACCTGAGCACGTTCCGGAAACCGGTCGGCTATGTCAACAAGGAAGTCGTCGGTTCCCGCGAACCTCAGGATACCGCGGACATCCTCCGCATCCCGGTCGACCTGATCGAGCCGAATCCGTTCCAGCCCCGCAAGTCGTTCGACCAGGACGCCCTGGAGGAACTTGCGGAATCCATCCGCACCTTCGGGCTGATCCAGCCGGTCACGGTACGCAAGAAAGAGAATGGCAAATATCAGATAATCAGCGGAGAACGCCGTTTCCGCGCCTGCCGGATGGCCGGTTTGGATATGATTCCGGCCTATATCCGCGACGCCAACGACCAGGGCATGCTGGAGATGGCCATCGTCGAAAACATCCAGCGTGAGAACCTGGATCCGATCGAAGTGGCCATGAGCTATCAGCGCCTGATCGAGGAATGCAGCCTGACCCAGGAACAGATGGCCGAACGCGTCGGCAAGAAGCGCGCATCGGTCACCAATTACCTGCGCCTGCTCAAACTTCCCGCTAAAGTTCAGCACGACCTGAAAGTCGGCATCCTGAGCGTCGGTCATGCGAAAGTCCTGCTGGGCGTGGAAGACCCGGTCCTGCAGGAACAACTCTGCGACCTGGTGATCCGCGGGGACCTGAGTGTCCGCCAGCTGGAAGAAAAAGTCCGCAAAATCGGGAAAGACGGATCCAAGCCGGATCCCACGGACGCGCCGGAGCTTCCCGACACGTATTACAAGGTCCTGGAACACATGGGCCGTTGGTTCGGAGACAACATCAGCCTTCGCCGTTCCCCCGCCGGAAAAGGCACCATGACGGTACGGTTCAACTCGGACGAGGAAATGGAACGTTTCCTCAAGGCGTTGGACCAGAATAACTTGTAGCTTATGCAAAAACGCTTTGGCATCCTGATCTGCCTCGGGCTCCTGCTGCTGGCCATCCTGCCGGCACGGGGCCAGTTCCGGGAAGAAGCCTTCTCCCAGCAGTACAACGACGACGCGGATACCCTCGGCCGCGACTCGACGGATGTCATGTTCTCTTTCAAAGACTATTTCGGCGGCCTCCGGCACAAGAAGGAAGCGAAGATCGGCACCATGTTCGCCGGTTCGACCCTCTTCGTCGGCGGCCAGCAGGTCTACAATCGCCAGTATTGGAAACTCCCGGTCATTTACGGCGGACTCGCCGCCACGGCCGGCCTGGGCATCCACTATCGCCACCGGTACAATGACGGAGGCAGCGACCATGACAAACTGATGAGCAACCTGATGTTCGCCGGAACGGGACTCATCTACTGGGGCGCGCTGCTGGACGGCGTCGCCTTCTACCCGACGGACAGTCCGCACCTGCCCGGGCGCGCCACCCTGTATTCCATCCTGCTCCCCGGACTGGGACAGGCCTACAACGGAGAATACTGGAAAATCCCCCTCTACTACACCGGCATGATCGTGTCGGCCAGCCTTCTGATAACCAACAACACCAACTACCAGCGCTACAAGCGGATCCACAATGAAGCCACGTCCGAAGACGGGACCTATGACGGTCCGGTGCCGGCACAGACAGCGCTGTACTACCGGAATGTCTTCCGCCGCTACCGTGACTACTCCATCGTTGCGCTGGCCGGTTTCTACCTCCTGCAAGTCATTGATGCAAACGTGTTTGCCTACATGCAGGATTTCGAAGTTTCCGACGATATCTCCCTCCGCGTCGCCCCGGCCGTCATCGCGCCGGAGCGCACGTATGCATTTGGTAACCAACCCGCCTTCGGCATGAGCCTGGGCCTGAGATTCTGATAACATGAAGATACGAACGCTCCTTCTTCCCCTCCTCGCCGCCTTCCTCTTGTCTTTGTCCCCGGCCGGCGCCCAGATCCCCGACCGCACGACCGGGAAAGAAAAAGAGAAGAATCCCCTGAAAATCCTTCCGCTCAAGAGCAAGAAACAGCTCCAGAAAGAGAATGACGAGATGAAAGCCGAACTCGAAGCACTTCGGCAGCAACTCGAGGACATGCAGGAGCAATACCATGCCAGCGACAGCATTGCCGCGGAGATGATCGAAATCTTCGAAGAAAACGAGGACCGCCTCGGCACAGGCATTGCGCCCGAAGACTATACCCCGGAAATCACCGACAGCCTGCTCAACCTCTGGTACCAGAGCCGCCGGGTACGCCGGGCCAACTACGAGTTGAGCCCGGAAATCGGGTATAACATGGACTCGGTGCATTTCACCTCCAACGTCCCCGACTCCGTCTTCCTGCAGCGTCTCGCCAAGATGAACGCCTACATCACCCTCCCCTATAACGAGACGGTCAAGAACTATATGATCCTCTATTCCGAGAAGATGCCCACCAAGATGCAGCTCATGCTCGGTCTGGCCGATTACTACATGCCCATCTTTGAGGAGACCCTCAACAAATACAACATGCCCGAGGAACTCAAGTACATGGCCGTCATCGAATCCGCCCTCAACCCCGTGGCCGTCTCCCGGGCCGGAGCCAAGGGCATCTGGCAGTTCATGCATACGACGGCCAAGAGTTACGGGCTGAAGATCAATTCCTATGTAGATGAACGCCTGGACCCGGTCAAGGCTACGGATGCAGCGGCCCGTTACCTGCAGGACGCCTACCGTATCTTCGGAGACTGGAACCTGGCGATTTCCTCTTACAACTGCGGATCCGGCAATGTCAACAAGGCCATCCGCCGCGCCGGCGGCAACGATAATTTCTGGGCCATCTACGAATACCTTCCCCGTGAGACCCGCGGTTACGTCCCCGCCTTCGTCGGCGCCATGTATGCCTTCCGCTACTACAAGGAGCATGGACTGACGCCCCAGGACGTGGACATGCCGGTCCATGTGGATACCTTCGAAATCCGCCGCAACCTGCATTTCGCCCAGATCTCCGAGCTGGTCGGCGTCCCGATGGACATGATCCGGGAACTCAATCCGCAGTATATACATGACATGATCCCCGGCAATGAGAGTCCCTACATTTTGCGGCTTCCCTCCCAGTACACGACCTCCTTCATTGACCATCAGGACTCCCTGTACACATACAAGGCGAAAGAACTCTTCTCCCCGGCCACCCTGGAGAACATCCGCGCCGCCGGCAGTTCCTCTTCCTCGACGGTAACCACCTACGTTGTCAAGCGAGGAGATTACCTGGGCAAGATTGCCGCCCGGAACCACGTGACAGTGGCCCAGATCAAGAGTTGGAACAACCTCCACAGCAATACCGTACGGGTCGGACAACGCCTGAAGATCTACAAGGGCGGCAGCGCCCCGGCAACGAAAACGTCGACCTCGTCTTCCTCGTCTGAAAGCAAGTCTTCGGCTGCTTCCTCCGAGGCCGGTTTCACGACGTACACGGTCAAGAAGGGCGACACCCTCTATGAGATTGCGCGCCGCTATCCCGGCGTTTCCGCCGATGAGATCAAGAAATACAACGGCATCGGCAACAACATCCGCGTCGGTCAGAAAATCAAGATTCCGCACAAGTAACCTACCACGTGCGCTGCACCTGAAGTTTGAGCCCGGCCCTGCCGGGCTTTTCTTTTCGGCAAAGCAGCGAGGCCTGCAGCCAGGCTGCCCATTTCCGGCCCTTCCGACCGGCATAGAGGGCACCTTCGCAACCACGGCCATAATAGGCCGGGACCGAGAAGTTCCCGGGCGCATTGCGTTCATAGGCGTAGATCCGGCTCTCCCAGTCATCGATCCGGAATACCGTTCCACGGACCCAGAGCTGTCCTTTTAGGCCCTTCCATCCGGCTTCCGCATAACCCAACAGACCGGTTTTCCGGGAATAGGCCGTTTCAATCCGCCCGGTTACAAGCCAGGGCCCCTGCTGCCAAAGAAGGTCTGAGCGCAATCCCATCCGGCAACGGGGTTCCGCGCTCCGGTACCGCCCCGCGATCCGGTATTTCCAGGTCCAGGCGCCCCGCTGCAGCAACGTGCCGGCAGAAAGGAACTTCACCTGACCCTGTCTTTTGGAAGGATGCCAGGCGGCATCCAGCGACGCCGTCCACCGCACATGGCTGAAAGCGACAGCCGCCCCTGTTTCATCGGAGACCTTCGTACCGCTACGGACCGCCCCGGCGTCCTTCGCCAGATAGCCGGTCGGATAATGCCGGGCTACGACAGCCAGACGCCCGCCCTCTCCCACCGGAAGGATCACGCCGCCGACGGCCGCCGTCAGGCCGGATGGCAGGTCCCGGGCCACTTCCGCGAACAGATCCGTTCCGCTCCGGCAGAAGCGCCCGTCCAGGGAAATCCGGCCGGTAGCATCCGGGCGGTACAGCGCCGTCGCCGATACCTGTCCATAACGGCCGAACCACGCGATATTGCCGGCGGCCGGGCCGCCATGGGCAGCCAGACCGGAAAACGTCCACCGGCCGGATTCCAGGTCAGCCGCGATGCCCCGGAAACCCGATCCGGCATACGAGCGGCACACCGACAGGCCCGACGGGCGGCGGATGGCCGCGGCCGGCGATGCGATGCCGCTGAGCGAGAACCCGCTCCACAGCGCCAGTCCCTGCCCGAACCGGGCCTGGAAGTCCCCCAGGATCACCCGGAACCGGCGCCGGTATACCGCCACGTAAGCGGCCCGGCCGGAGGGCGGCCAGTCCAGGCGCTCTCCATATACGGTCCGGGCGGCGGCGCCGGCTTCCCACCGGTCTTCCCGGGACAAGGTCAGCCGGCCTCCGCCGCTGCCCTCTCCTCCACGCCAGGCTCCCCGCAGGATCATCTCCGCCTGCAACTCCGGTTTCCGGCGGGACTGCCCCGGCAACCGGTCGGAGACAAAAGAAAGGAAAGGCGCCAGCAACTCCGCCTGGCGGAGGCCGAAACCGTCGACCAGGGCCAGTTCTCCGGCCGACAGGATATCCCCCTCGTTTTCCCGCCAATCCAACAAGGTGGCGACCTGATAACGGGAAAACAAGCCGCTGGAAAGCAAACGGCTCCGCGAGAGCTCGTTGATCCGAAGCGGATGGGCCAGGAGATGTTCCAGCCGTTCCACTTGCGAAATATCCAGGGCCTCGATTTCCGTTTCACCGACGAGGACGCCGAAGTTCTCTTCCTGCGCCCGGCCGGTCCCGAAAAATCCCGTCAGCAAACACAATAGGCATAATAATCTTTTCATCGGCAGCCAAGATAGCCGGAATGCCGACACACTTTGTTGCGCAGGACCGCATCGCACTGTATTTTTTACGTTTTTTAGTGAAAAAACCTTATTTTTGTGAATCCGATTTGCCAAGCAACCATGGAAAAGAAAATCAAACTCCTCGACAAGACATTCAAACCGTTCCTCTCTCACGAAGAAATTGAAAAAGCCATCGACCAGGTAGCCGCCCGCATCAACGCGGATTTCGAAGGCTGCACCGACATCCCTGTCCTCCTGTGCATCCTGAACGGCTCCATCATGTTTACGGCCGAACTCATGAAACGGCTCACTTTCAATTGCGAACTGGTCTCCATGAAGCTTTCCTCCTACGTCGGGACCCGCTCGACGGGCCAGGTCCGCGAGGTCATGGGCGTGACCGGCAGCCTCAAGGACCGCCGCGTCATCATCGTGGAAGACATCGTGGATACCGGCAATACGATCCAGGACCTGAGCCGGATCGTCCGCGAAAGAGGCGCCAGCGAGGTCAGGATCTGCACCATGCTGCTCAAGCCCGCCGTCTATGACAAGGACATCAAGCTGGACTATGTCGCCATGGAGATTCCGAACGACTTCATCGTCGGCTTCGGACTGGACTATGACGAAGTCGGACGCAACTTCCGGGACATCTACGTCCTGGATCCCGATCCGGATTATCATGTTATCGATCATACAATGAAGTACTACATCCTCTTCGGTCCTCCGGGTGCGGGCAAAGGCACCCAGGCTTCCGCCATGGTGGAGAAATTCAACCTCTGCCACATTTCCACCGGTGCGCTGCTCCGCAAGGAGATCGCCGCCAACACCAAACTCGGTCTCAAGGCCAAGAGCCTGATCGATGCCGGCGAACTCGTCCCCGACGAAGTGGTCGAAGGCATGATCGAGCATGAATTCGACACCGTGAAAGGCGTATCCGGCTTCTTGCTGGACGGCTTCCCGCGTACGATCGCGCAGGCCGAGGCGCTGGACAAGATCCTCGCCGCCCGCGGCGAGGGTGTCACCTCCGTCGTTTCCATCATGATTCCGGACGAGATGATCAAGGAGCGCATCCAGCACCGCGCCGCCATCGAGGGACGCGCCGACGATGCATCCGAAGACACCATCAACACCCGGATCCGCACCTATCACGAGAAGACCGAACCGCTCATCGACTTCTACCGCAAGGCCGGCAAATACACCGAAATCGACGGCACCGGCACCATCGAAGAAGTCCGCGCCAAGATCTTCACCGAAATGGACCGTCTCTGATCCCAGATGGCTGACAGCAATTTCATAGATTACGTCAAGATTTTCTGCGCCTCCGGCCACGGCGGCGCCGGATCGACCCACCTGTACCGGGCGAAATACATCCCGAAGGGCGGGCCGGACGGTGGTGACGGCGGCCGGGGCGGCCATGTCATCCTGCGTGCCAATACCCAGTTCTGGACGCTGATCCACCTGAAATACCGCAAGGTGGTCCGGGCCGAGAACGGGGCGCCCGGAAGCGGCGGACTGTGCAAAGGGAAACAAGGGACCGACATTATCCTGGATGTCCCGGTCGGGACGGTCGTCAAGGATGCCGAGACCGGCGAGCAGCTGGCCGAACTGGTTGAAAACGGAAGCGAGTTCATCCTCTGCCGCGGCGGCAAAGGCGGCCTTGGCAACAACAATTTCAAGAGCGCGACCAACCAGACGCCCCGTTACGCCCAACCCGGCGAAGAAGGGCAGGAAGGCTGGTTTATCCTGGAACTCAAGGTGCTGGCCGATGTCGGACTGGTCGGATTCCCCAATGCGGGCAAATCCACCCTGCTGGCGGCAATTACCTCCGCCAAGCCCAAGATCGCCAATTACGCCTTCACGACCCTGGAGCCGAACCTGGGCATCGTCCGCTACCATGACGACCGTTCGTTCGTGATGGCGGATATCCCGGGGATCATCGAAGGCGCCCACGAAGGCAAGGGAATCGGCCTGCGGTTCCTGCGCCACATCGAGCGGAACTCGGTCCTGCTGTTCATGGTCAGCGCGGAAGAGGAGAATGTCAACGAGAGCTACAAGGTCCTGCTGAAGGAGCTCAAGATGTACAATCCCGAGCTGCTGGCGAAGGACCGGATCCTGGCCGTGACCAAGTGCGACATTGCCGATGACGAGATGCGCAAGCGCGTCCGGCGGCACCTGCCGAAAAGCATACCGTCCGTCCTGATCTCCTCCGTGACGGGAGAAGGTCTGCCGGAGCTCAAAGACCTCCTTTGGGAAGCGCTGAACGGCTGATTCCGTGAACGATACCCTCCATACCATCCACAGCCTTGATCAGGACATCACCCTCCTGATCAACAGTTTCCATTCCTTTGTATCAGACCATGTCTTCCTGTTCCTGTCCAAGAGATGGTTCTGGGTGCCGCTGTACGGGATGATCATCGTATTCCTGTTCTACCGGCTCGGATGGAAAAAGGCGCTGGTCGCCATCGCATCGATCCTGCTGACGATCGTCGCCTGCGACCAGTTCGCCAACCTGATCAAAGACGGGGTGGCCCGGCTCCGGCCCTGCTACAGCACCCGGATGCTGGAAGGAGGACTGCACATGCTCGAAGGACGGGGCAACCTGTTCGGTTTCTATTCCGCCCACTCGGCCAACGCTTTCGGTCTGGCCGTCTGCTCGATCCTGGCTTTCCGCAATGACAAAAGCCTTCCCTATCGCAAATATGCCGCCGCAATCCTGACCTGGGCAACCCTGGTTTCGCTCAGCCGCATTTTCGCCGGGAAGCATTATCTGGGAGATGTGCTGACGGGCATCCTGATCGGCTGTCTGTTCGGGTGGCTGCTGGGGCTGGCGGCCCGATGGGTGATCCGCAGATACATAGAAAAACCGGCCGCCTGAAGCGACCGGTTTTCTTTTACTGGCAAATGGAGACTATCTTCTCCGGCCGTTCTGCGGCTGGGGTGCCTCCGGAGCCGTGAGGACCTGGGCGTTCATCCACTCGTAGATGTTCGCATGGCCCTGCGGGGCAACGCTGCCGCCGCCGTTGTTCGAAGGTTTGACATCCCCGGCGCTCTGCTCCTGGGAATGGGTCACGACATCATTGAACAGATAGCACCAGGAGAAGTGTCCGAAGAGTTTCTGTCCAGGATTGTCGATGCCTTCCACGCTCTCGAACATGGACATCCACACATTCTTTGCTCCGGCTTTCATCAGGCGCTGGAAGGTCGGGATGCAATGCGTCTTGGGATCCACGGTCGTGTCATCATAGGACTGGACGATCCAGATGTTCTCTTCGGCGAGCTGCTGGATCTGGACATCCGAAATATACTGGTCCATATAGGCTTCGCAGGTCGGATAGGCAGCCGCGAAGAATTTCGGATGGCGGATCAGCATGTTCATGGTCATGTAACCGCCGTTGGAGCATCCGCCCAGGTAGATACGGTTGCGGTCCACATCCGGATTCTGGCCGATATAGTAATCAATGCAGGATTTCAGGACGTCAGAATACAGGGAAGGATATTCGCCGTGACCGAAGCCATAGGCCGTACCCATCCACATGGTCGGGCACTGGATCGAGAGGACATAGGCGCCGTTGGCACCGCCTTCCGTCGTGAAATGCGACTGGATCTGCGGACGGATCAGGGAGACGACTTCATTGCCCAGCAGGGTGATCGACACGTCAAGGCCGCCTTCGCCGCCGCCATGCAGCCAGATCACGAGCGGGTTGGCCTTTCCGTCGCCCTTGAGGGACCAGGGTTCATACGCGGCATAGGTCAGCGTTTCATCCCCGACCTTACCGGTCGACTTGCCCGTGAAGGAACCTTTGTTGAAATAGTCGGCTTCGGAGAGGAAATCCGTGAGGGCCTTGTCGGTCGCGCACTCGATCGCCGTGTATTTCTGCTTCCCAACTTTCAGCACCTTACCCTGCTTGAGACCGACTTTGACAGCATACTCCTGCCGCCAGACATTGCCGGCCTTGGAAAGGCCGAGACCGCGGCCGGTGGATTTTTCAAGACCCAGCGCGAGGTATTCGCCTTCAGGGTTGAAGGCGCCCCGGGCGTCGGACGGATATATGGACAGGACATTGCGTTCCGTACCGTTTGTATTGACCGTGAATACGGAGGGGTCGGGATTGACCAGCCGGATTTCCGGCTTCACGACCACGAGATTGACGGCCGTGGATGCCTCATAGGTCGTCACGCCGACCACCTGGGGCTCCATTTTCAGGGTCTGTGCGCTGACGGAAAGCGCCGCCGCACCTGCAGCCAAAACCGCTGCGATAAATCTGTATTTTTTCATGTTGAACAGTCTTTAAGGGGAATTACCGGGGATTACGGGGCGCCGGGACGACGTCGGCGAGCTTCTGGGCGTTCATCCATTCGAAGAGGTTGCTGAAGCCCTGCGGGGCGACGGATCCGCCGCCGTTGTTGGAAGGCTTCATGTCGCCGGTGGTCTGCTCCTGGGCGGCTGTCACCTGGTCATTGAACACATAGACCCAGGAGAAGTGCCCCATCAGGCGCTGTCCGGGCGTATCGGTCCCGATGACATTCTCGAACATGGAGATCCAGACGTTCTTGGCGCCAGCCTCGATCAGCCGCTTGTACGTAGGGATGCAATACTCCGTCGGACGGACGGTGGTATCATCGAAGGACTGGACGAACCAGATGTTTTCCTTGGCAAGCTGCTGGATCTGGGTATCGGAGATATTGACATCCGCGTAGGCTTCGCAAGTCGGATAGGCCGCTGCGAAGAAACCCGGGTTCCGCAAGACCATGTTCATGGTCATGTAACCGCCGTTGGAGCAACCGCCGATATAGATGCGGTAGGGATCGACATCGGGATTCTGCTCCAGATAGTGGTCGATGCAGGATTTGAGCACGTCGGAATACAGGGACGGATAGGAACCGCTGCCGAAGCCTTTCGCCGTACCCATCCACATCGTAGGACACTGGACGGCAAGGACATAAGCGCCCTTGTCTCCGCCTTCTGTCGTGAAATGGGACTGGATGTCGTTGCGGATCAGGGCGACCACTTCGTTGCCCATCAGTTCGATGGATACGTCCGTTCCGCCTTCACCCATGCCGTGTAGCCAGATGACCAGCGGGTTCCGTTTTCCGTCGATGCGCAACGCCTCCGGCTCATAGGCGCCGTAGGTCAGGGTCTCGTCACCCGGACGGCCGGTTGAAGGACCGGTGAAGGTGCCGCGGCGGAAGAAATCGGACTCGGAGAGGAAGTTGCGGAGTGCATGGTCGGTGGCGCAGTCCACGGCCGTGAACTTCTTGCCGCCCGCCTTGATGCTTTTACCGGGTTTGAGCCCGACCTTGACGGGATAGGCGGTGCTCCAGGTCCCCATTCCCCGGGAGACCAGCGGAGCGACGCCGCGTGCACGGCTGACTTCCAGGCCGAAAGCGAGATAGTCACCATTGTCGGTCCACTCCCCGCGGTCATCGCAGGTGTAGACGATTTTCACATTCCTTTCGACCCCGTTGGTTTCTACGGTGAAAACCGAAGGGTCCAGGACATCCAGTTTCAACTCGGGTTTGACAACCACGAGATTGACGGAAGTAGACGCCTCGTAGGCCGTGATGCGCGCGACCTGATGCGTCATCTTCAAGGTTTGGCCGGCAGCCGAGAAGGCCGCAGTCAGCGCCAAACCCGCGAGGAGAGATTTGTAACAGTTCATCATATGTTTTGTGTGTTGTGTGTGTCTACAGACAGGGAACGACGGTTTCCATCCGGATGCCGCGGGAACCTTTCACCAGCACCACGGCACCTTCCAGGGGATGATCCTTCAGCCAGGCGGCCAAGGTTTCGGAAGTGGCGAACCAGGAAACGTTCTCCGGCGTACCGGTGATTTCCAGGGCCTTGCGGAATTCTTCCCCCACCAGGCACGTCTTCAGTCCGCCCAGCCGGCGTATGATGGCGACATGTTCCTGGACGGAATCCGCCCCCAGTTCCCGCATATCCCCCAGCAAGGCAACCTTGCAGGGATCATTCACCGCGGCGAAGTTATCCAGCGCCGCGGCCATGCTGGTCGGATTGGCATTGTAGGCATCCAGGATGAGCGTATTCCTTTCGGTCCGGGTCATCTGGGAACGGCTGTTGGCCGGGACATAGTCCGAGGCGGCCTGCAGCGCATCTTCCAGGTCCACGCCGAAATGCCGGCCGATGGCCAGGGCGGCCAGGACGTTGTTCGCATTGTAGGCGCCGACCAGGTGCGTTTCCAATCCCAGCAGGGTCTGGGGATCCTCTTCCGAAGGGACGGCCATCCGCAGATACGGATGCGCCGCGTCGGACGGCAGGACAATGACGCCCCAGGCTTCGATCCCATAAGGAATCGTGGAAAGTCCGCGACCGGCCGCCATGGCGGAGAGGTCGGGATCGTCGGCATTCAGGAAAATGGCTTTCCCATTTTCCGCGATATAGTCATACAGCTGTCCCTTGGCCCGCTTGACCCCTTCGAAACTGCCGAAGCCCAGCAAATGCGCCTTTCCTACGTTGGTGATCAGGCCATAGTCCGGCTCAGCGACCGTCACCAGATGCAGGATGTCATCCGGATGGCTCGCGCCCATCTCAATGACGGCGAGTTCGGTGGAAGCATCCATTTTCAGCAGGGACAGCGGCACGCCGATGTCGTTGTTCAGGTTGCCTTCCGTGGCCGTAACCTTGTATTTCTTCGACAAGACCGAGCGGATCAGTTCCTTGGTCGTTGTCTTGCCGTTCGTCCCGGTAAGTCCGATGACCGTCAGGCGTTCTCCGTTTACGGTAAGATGTTCCCGGTGGTACCGGGCCAGGTCCTTCAGCGTTTCCAGCGTATCCGGGACCGGGATGACCTTCTCCCCTTCTACGCCGGCATCGGCATTCACGACGGCCCAGGCCGCGCCGGCCTCAAGGGCTTTCAGCGCATATTGGTTGCCGTCAAAGTTCTCGCCTTTCAAAGCAAAGAACAATTCCCCGCCTTTCAAGGTACGGCTGTCGGTGGTCACGCGGCCGCCACAGGCCTGGTAAATGCTATATAATTCTTTGATATCCATTACAATAGATTCTTCACTTCGTTCAGAATGACAGGCAAAGACGCTATTTTACGCCCGTGGAGCCGAAACCGCCTGCCCCGCGCTCCGTTTCGTCCAGCACCTCGACGGCCTCCCAGTCGACCCGCTCGTGGCGGGCGATCACCATCTGGGCGATCCGTTCGCCGGGTTCCACCGTGAAATCATCCTGGGACAGGTTGACCAGGATCACCCGGATCTCGCCACGGTAATCCGCATCGATCGTTCCGGGGGCGTTCAGGACAGAGATTCCCTTCTTGGCCGCGAGACCGCTGCGGGGCCGGACCTGGGCCTCATAGCCGGCCGGCAAGGCGATGAACAGGCCGGTCGGGATCATCGCCCGCTCCAGCGGACGGAGGACGACCGGTTCGGAAAGATGGGCCCGCAGGTCCATGCCAGCGGAAAGCGCCGTCGCATAGGCAGGCAGCGGATACGGGGAATGATTGACAATCTTGACTTGCATATTATTTGGGGGCGATTCGATACAAGACGGCGGCGATGACCGCATAGATGATATTCGGCAGCCAGAGGGCCAGGCCCGGTGACAGTGAGCCGGTATAGACGAACATCTGGGCAAACCGGAGGAACAGGATATAGGAGAAACTCAGCGCGATGCCGATCGCCAGGTTCCATCCGATACCGCCGCGTTTCTTCTTGGAAGACAGGGCGACACCCATGATGGTCAGGATAAATGCCGAGAAGGGCAGCGCGAACCGGTTGTTCTTCTCGATGAGCGAGTATTTGACATCCGCATCCCCTCGCATCCGCTGGGTCGCGATATACCGGTTCAACTGACCGAAACTCATCTCTTCCACGGACTCGTCATTCCGGTAGAAATCCTCCACCGTCAGCTGGATGACCGTATCGAGCTGGGCGCCGGAGCGGATCCGGTCCTGCATCAGACCCTTTTCGTAATCCCGGATGAAATACTTCTTGAGGGTCCAGCAGCCTTTCAGGCTGTCCCAGGCCGCGGTTTCAGCCGACAGTTTTGAGACCAGTTCGTTCTCCTCCATCCGTTCGAGGGTGAACTTGTACGCCGTATTGTTCCAGCGGCTGAAGGATTCCACGAAGACGAACTGTCCCGGGGAAATCTGGTAATGGATGTTCCGCAGACGGCCCGTATGGTCGTGCCTTCGGGATGTATAGGTATTCTGGAATTTCAGCCGTTCCACATTGGAATGCGGGATGATCCACAGGTTGAGCGTCAGCGACAGCATGGCGATCAGGGCCGCGGAAAAGATATACGGGGCCATCATCCGGTGGAAATTCACGCCGCACGAAAGGATGGCCACGATCTCGGAATTGGCCGCCATGCGGGACGTAAAGAAGATGACCGAAATGAACACGAACAGCGGACTGAACATGTTCATGAAATACGGGATGAAATTCACGTAATAGTCGAGGATGATCGCCTTCAGCGGCGCCTTGTTCTGGACGAAGTCATCCACTTTTTCGCTGATATCGAAAATGATGACGATACCGATGATCAGCAGGATCGCGACGAAGAAGGTCGACAGGAACTTCTTCGTGATATAGATATCCAGTTTCTTGGGTCTCAGGTCCATGACATTACAGTCTAGTCATAAGTTTAGGGACGGTGGCGTCCTTCCAGGCGGCGAAATCCCCGGCGATGATATGCTTGCGGGCCGTCCGGACCAGGTCCAGGTAAAAAGCCAGGTTGTGTTCGGAAGCGATCATGGCCGCGAACATCTCCCCGGCGATGAACAGGTGCCGGAGGTAGGCCTTGCTGTACTGATGGTCGACAAAAGAAGTACCCTCCGGATCCAGCGGGCTGAAATCATCCGCCCATTTGCGGTTCCGCATGTTCATGACGCCGTTCAAGGTAAAGAGCATGCCGTTCCGTCCGTTGCGGGTAGGCATGACGCAGTCGAACATGTCCACGCCCCGCGCGATGCCTTCCAGGATATTGGCCGGAGTACCGACGCCCATCAGGTAACGGGGCTTGTCGTCGGGCAGCAGCGGGCAGACCAATTCCAGCATCTCATACATTTTTTCCGTCGGCTCGCCGACGGCCAGGCCGCCGATGGCATAGCCGCCGCGGTTCGGGTTGTCCAGGGTAAGCGCATGCTCGACCGCCTGGCAGCGCAGGTTGGGATAGACGCAGCCCTGGATGATCGGGAACATGGTCTGGGAATAACCGTACAACGGTTCGGTCTCGTCGAAGCGGCGGCAGTAGCGTTCCAGCCAGGACTGGGTCAGTTTCAAGGATTTGGCCGCGTATTTCTCATCCGCATCACCCGGGCAGCATTCGTCGAAGGCCATGATGATGTCGGCGCCGATCTTACGCTGGGTATCGGACGGGATCCGTCGATGTGCGAGGAGAACGTACAACCGTCCGGCGTCAGCTTGCGGATACCGGTCAGGGAAAAGACCTGGAAACCGCCGCTGTCCGTCAGGATCGGACGGTCCCAGCCGATGAACTTGTGCAGGCCGCCCGCCTGATACAGGGTATCCAGGCCGGGACGGAGGTAAAGATGATAGGTATTGCCCAGGATGATCTGCGCCCGGATGTCGTTTTCCAGATCCCTGTGATACACGCCTTTGACGGAGCCGACCGTACCGACCGGCATGAAAATCGGGGTTTCGACGCTGCCGTGGTCCGTCGTGAAAAGACCGGCACGGGCGGCGCTGGAGGGATCGGAAGCTATCTTCTCAAATTTCATTCACTGCATTTTTCAACTTACAAATGTAGCAATTTCCGCCAATTTAACCTATATTTGTGAGTTACCATATGCACTGAAAACAATAAACAATCCCTGATATGCAAAACAAACAGCTTACATTCAAGCTCATCGTGATGAACTTCCTGGAGTTCGCCGTCTGGGGTGCCTACCTGACTTCCCTGGGACGTTACCTGGGCAACGCCGGTCTCGGACCGCAGATCAAGTGGTTCTTCGCGATGCAAGGCATCGTTTCCATCTTCATGCCGACCCTCATGGGCATCGTCGCCGACCGCCGCATCCAGGCGCAGAAGGTCCTGTCCCTCTGCCACGGGCTGGCCGGCCTTTTCATGATCGCCGCCGGCGTATACTGCATGAATGCCGGAGCGAACCTCGCCTTCGCTCCCCTCTTCGTCCTGTACAGCATCAGCGTCGCGTTCTTCATGCCGACCATCGCGATCGCCAACTCCGTGGCTTACAACGCCCTGTCCAAAGCCGGAATGGATCCGGTCAAGGATTTCCCGCCCATCCGCGTATTCGGAACCGTCGGTTTCATCTGCAGCATGCTGGTCACCAACTTCCTGAAAATCGGCGGCACCGCCATGCAGGATTCCTATACACAGCTTATCTCCTCCGGTATCCTGTCCCTCGTCCTCTGCGGCTATGCGCTGACCATGCCGGCCTGTGAGACCAACAAGGGCGGCGGAGAGCAGAGCCTCGCAGAAGCGTTCGGACTCAAGGCGTTCGCCCTCTTCAAGAACCGCCAGTTCGCCATCTTCTTCATTTTCTCCATGCTGCTGGGTGCCTCCCTCCAGATCACCAACGGCTATGCCAACACGTTCCTCGGTTCCTTCGCCGAGAATCCCGCCCTGGCCGACACCTTCGCCGTCAAGAATTCCAACGCCCTGATCTCCATCAGCCAGCTTTCCGAGACCCTCTGCATCCTGCTGATCCCGTTCTTCATGAAGAAATTCGGCATCAAGAAGGTCATGCTGATCGCCATGTTCGCCTGGGTTTTCCGCTTCGGGTTCTTCGGAGCCGGCGCACCGGACATGCCGGGCGTCATCCTCTTTGTCCTTAGCTGCATCGTCTACGGCGTCGCCTTCGACTTCTTCAACATCTCCGGTTCCCTCTACGTCGAGCAGAACACCACCACGGACATCCGTTCCAGCGCCCAGGGCCTGTTCATGCTGATGACCAACGGCCTCGGTGCCACCATCGGGACCCTCGCCGCCGGCGCCGTCGTGGACGCCACCGTCTACAACGCCGCCAATCCTTCCTGGAGCAAGGCCTGGTACATTTTCGCCGCTTACGCCTTCGTCGTCGGCATCCTCTTCATGATCCTGTTCAAGGATCCCCAGAAACAGGCCGCCAAATAAAAAAAGGGACCCTACAGGATCCCCAGTTTGCGCAGCAAGGCTTCCGGCTGCGGGTCATGCCCCCGGAAGTTGCGATACAAGATGCTTTCATCCTCGGACGAGCCCCGTTCGAGGATGTTTTTTCTGAAGCTCGCAGCCGTAGCCCGGTCGAACACCCCGTTCTCCTGGAAGAGGGCAAAAGCATCCGCTTCCAGGACCTCCGCCCACTTATAGCTGTAATAGCCGGCGCTGTAGCCGCCCGAAAAGATATGGCCGAACGAAGGACTGGTGGCCGTCCCTTCCACGACAGGAAGGGTCCGGCAAGCGGCCAGGACTTGGTTCTCAAACGGTTCCACATCCTCTTCCGGGACTTCGGCCAGCGTATGCCAGGCCATGTCCAGCAGGCCGAACTGCAACTGGCGGACCTGGGCGTATCCCGCCTGGAAGTTGCGGGCGGCCACGATCCTTTGGATGTACTCCTCCGGCAGCGACGCCCCGGTCTGGTAATGGCGGGCGAATGTATCCAGCCAGGCTGGTTCATAGGCCCAGTTCTCCATGATCTGCGAAGGAAGTTCCACGAAATCACGGGCCACATTGGTCCCGCATTGGGACGGATAGCGTCCGCGGGAGAGCATGCCGTGCAAGGAATGTCCGAACTCATGCAGGAAGGTTTCCACCTCGCCATGGGTCAGCAAAGAAGGTTTCCCGGCGGCCGGTTTGGTAAAGTTCGTCACGATGCTGATAAACGGCCGGTAATCCGTATCCCCTTGCCGGTACTGGCCCCGGAATTCCGTCATCCAGGCTCCGCCGCGCTTGCTTTCCCGCGGGAAGAAATCGGCATAGAAGAGGGCCAGGTATCCGCCGTCCTCATCCTTTACTTCATAGACACGGACATCTTTGTGATAGACGGGGATATCCTTCCGTTCCACGAAAGACAGGCCGTACAGGCGGCCGGCCAGTCCCATCACGGCCCCGATGGTGTCATCCAGGTTGAAAAAGGGCTTGAGCAACTGTTCATCGACATCGAACCGGTCTTTGCGCATGCGCTCCGACCAGAAACTGAGGTCCCACGGCATCAGCGTTTCTGCGAACCCGTTTCCGTTCGCAAAATCCGACAGTTCCTGCATCTCGCGACGGGCCACCGGAAGAGAAGGGACCAGGAGCCGGTCCAGGAACCGGGTAACGGTTGCGCAGGTCTTTGCCATCCTGGGTTCCAGGGCATAGTCCGCATACGTCCCATACCCCAGCAGCCGGGCCATTTCCATCCGGAGCCCCACAATCTCTTTGATGACCGGACCGTTCGTATCCAGGGCCCGGCTGTTGTATGCCCGCCACATCCGCTCACGCAGGTCCCGCCGGGTGCTGAACTTCATGAAGGGCCCGTAACTCGGTGCCTGGAGGGAGAACCGCCATCCTTCCTCCCCTTTTTCCCGCGCAGCCTCCCGGGCGGCCTCCCGGACATACTCCGGCAAGCCCTCCAGGTCCGCTTCGTCCGTCAGCAGCAGGGAGAAGGCATTGGTGGCGGCCAGGGTCTGCTGGCCGAATTTCAGTTCCAGCAATCCCAAGCGTTCACGGATCTGGCCGAATCGTTCGCGGGCCTGCTCCTCCAAAGCTGCGCCGCTCCGCACGAAACTCCGGAATGTGTCATCCAATAACCGCTGTCCGTCCCGTTCAAGTTGGGGACGGGACGCATGGACCTCACGGATCCGGTCGAACAGTTTCCGGTTCAACGATACATACAGGCTGAATTCCGTCAGCATCGGGGAAACCTTTTCGGCAATCTCCTCCATCTGCGGGTCGGAATCGGCTTCGAGCAGGTTGAAAAAAATCCCTTCCACCTGCGCCAGGTCCATTCCGGCATACTCCAGCGCCTCTACGGTATTGGAAAAAGAGGGCGGCTCCGGATTGTTGGCAATGGCATCAATCTCCGATTTGGCCCGGCGGATCGATTCTTCAAACGCCGGCAGATAATGTTCTTTCCGGATCAGGTCGAAACGGGGGGCGCCAAACGGGGCGTCCGAAGGAGTAAGGAGCGGATTAATCATGGTCATTTTTCTTCGAGGACGGCAAAGTTACATCTTTTTCTCCGCTCTTCCATTTCGGCAGGGATATTTTGGTGATGTTCGATACCTGCACCGTCGTCTGGCGGAAGCGGATGTCATAGCACATGTACTCGATCCGCTTCCCGACCGGGATTGCCGCCGTAACAAATTGGGGGTCATATCCCATTGACCGCAATTCGAACAAATTCATCCGGTGGATCCCGATCTTGAGCAGGTCGTTCAGCACCTCATAATTCCGGGTCAGGGAAGCTTTGACTTTGACCTTATAGGTCCGGGAAGCTTTCTCCAGACGGTTATGCCACCGGTTTTTGCAACTCTCGCAGCAGAATTTCTTGTCCGGCCGGCCATAGGTGATGGCATCGCCGCATTCCAGGCAATGCACCAAGGCTTCATCGTCAATCTTGTATCCCATCGCTCTTTTTTTCCCCAAGATCGGTTCCCTTTTGCAAAACCGCAAGCAAACCTTGCTCGGGAAACTGATTTTACCCGAATATCATGCATCCTTCATTTTCTTGCATGCAGGCCGAAGCAACCAAGAAAAACGATTGGGGGACAAATCTTTTTTAGAGGGGCCTCCGGGCAAATTGCCTGGGAGGGTGTATCCCGCATTTCCTGTGAAAAACCGGCTATCCTGAAGCCCCTTTACAAAGGATCGGGGCAAATATTCCGGAACCCGAAGTTGCATCTGAGGAACCCGCCCATAGATTGCCTTACTTTGCCGCAGTCCACAAAGCGCGCAGGACAACAGTGCCATTCAAGTTCAACTGAAAAAACATGCTACCATGGAACAAATCAACAAAATCGAAATCGTCGGCCTGGTCGGAAGCGTCCGCTCCAACATGGTCTCCGGCAACCTGGTCGTCAACTTCACCGTTGCCACCACTGCCGCTTACAAAGGCAGGGACGGAAGCGCCATCATGGATACGACCTGGTTTGATGTGGCCGCCTGGGAAGGGAAAGGCATGCCGGACCTGAGCCGGATCCAGAAAGGCTCCCCCGTCCAGGTTTTCGGCCGTATCCGGATGAAATCCTATACCACATCCGCCGGCATTGAACGGGTCGAGCCGGAAGTGCGCGCCCAGCGCGTTGTCCTGCTGGATCCGGATATCAACCTGTCTCCCTCTATGTAATTGACGACCATGAAAAAGCTGCTGATCGCCGGTTGTCTGCTGGCGCTGATAGGCGGGAGCTGTGGGATGCAGCGGAAAATTGGACGTTTGCCCGGCCATTCCGTCAGCATCGCCCCGGACGACGGGCCGGCCTTGCCGGCACCGGACCTGCATGAACTGGTCCGGGATACCCTGACCGTACAGGACGAAACCGGCCGGCAGGTTCTGATCATGCGCGCCGTGCGCGACATTGACGGAGAGATGGTCGCAACGGATGTCCTGCCCGCCGCCCGGGTCACCGCCCGCTTCCGGAACGTAGCCGAACGGGCCGGAAAGGTGGACCTGCGGTTTGAGATCCGCGTACCGAAAGAGATGCAGGACAGCCAATGGCAGCTTCGTTTTTATCCGCAGATGGACCTGACGGGCGAGCGGATTCCCCTCGATCCCGTTTTCATCACGGGATCCGCCTACCGGAAAGCGCAGCTCCGCGGCTACCAGCACTACCAGCGTTTCCTGGATTCCATCATCCAAGACTCCACCCTGTTCCTGAGCCGGCGCCAATTGGAACTGTTCGTCCGTCGGAACCTGCCCGGGCTCTACCGTTTCCGCAACGATACGACCCTGGTCAGTGAAGAGGAATTCGCCTCCGCCTACGGGGTGACGCAGCAGGAAGCCGTCCGGCATTATACCCTGCAGTTCAAGATCTGGCGTAACAATCGGAAAATCGCGCGGAAGGGGTACATGTTCGACCGGTATGTCAAGGTTCCGATCGTGACCGAAGGCCTCCGGCTGGACTCAGTGATGACCGGAGACAGTCAGGAATTCATCTACTGCTATACCCAGCCGATACAGGTCAGGCCGGCCCTCCGGAAAGCGGACATTTCCCTGCAAGGCAGCATTTACGAACAGGAAAAGCGGATCTACCGGATTCCGGAAAGTGAGCCCATCACTTTTTATATCAGTTCCTTAAGCACGCTCGTCCAACCCATGGAACGGTATGTCTCCCACATTGTGGAACGACGCGCGGAAGCCCATACGGCCTGCTACATCGATTTCGAAGCCGGCAGTGCAGCCGTCAAACCGCCGTTGGGAGAGAACAGGGCTGAAATCGCCCGGATCCGGGCGAACCTGCAGGAACTGGTCCGGAGCGATACCTTCGATATTGACTCGATCGTCGTTACGGCTTCCTGTTCCCCGGAAGGAGAATACAGGACCAATGAACGGTTGGCACGGGAACGGTCCGGTTCCGTTTCGTCCTATTTCAGCCACATTCTCCGGGGCCTTCAGGATTCCATCCGCCAGGAAAGGGGCCTTGTCATGGACCTGGAGAACGTGCTGACGCCGGTCCAGGAGATACGTTTCATATCCCGGTACCGGCCGGAAGATTGGGAAAGCCTGGACCGGCTTGTGGAGCGTGACAGCCTGCTCCGCCCGCAAGACAAGGCCGGATACGCATCCCTCCGGCAGATCCGCGACCCGGACCGGCGGGAAGCCGCCCTGCAGCAAGAGCCGTATTACCGTCATTTACGGGAAAAACTCTACCCGCGGCTGCGGACCGTCCGGTTCAGTTTCCAACTCCATCGGCGCGGCATGCTCAAAGACACCGTGATGACGACCGTTCCGGACACCGTATACAGGAACGGTCTCCAGGCCATCCGGGACCGCGACTACGAACGGGCCGTCACCCTGCTCCGCCCATACGGGGATTATAACACCGCCGTGGCCTACCTCTGCATGGATTACAACGCGTCCGCTGCGGAAATCCTGGACAAACTGGATCCGACGCCGGCCGTCCTCTACATGCAGGCCATCCTGCATGCCCGTTCCGGGGACGACCGGGCTGCCGTCCAGGCTTACCTCCAGGCCTGCAGGCTCGATCCGTCCTATATCCATCGCGGCAATCTTGATCCGGAGATTTCCGAACTGGCCAGACGATATGATATCCGTCCGCAAGGACCCGAAGAAAACCTTTCATTCTAAACCTTCTATATTATGAAAATCAAACATTTGTTATTTGCGACATGCTTCGCACTCCTCTCCGTTTCCTGCACGCGGGAAACCCTCGGATTCCATACGGCATCCGAAGGGACCGGAACCATTCTTCTTTCCGTCATCCCCGATGGAATTACCACCAAGGCAACGTCTCCGGACATCACCGCCCTGTCCCATGAAACCCGCATTGAAAAAGTCGACATCTATGTGTTCGAAAGCAGCGGCCTGCTGAACCTGCATCACCAGACGGACAAGATCTCGGAGGCCATCCCGCTCTCCGTCACGACGGGCGATAAAGAAATCTGGGCCGTCCTGAACGGACCGGCCCTAAGTGGGATCGTCCGCGTGTCAGACCTGAAAGAAGCCATCATCTCGCTGCAGGACAACCAGGCGACCCCTTCCGGCGGCACCTTCACCATGGCCGGTAGCAACACCTGCAAGGTGACCGCGTCCGGGACCGCCGCCTGCAACATCACCGCAGAACGTTTCGTCGCCCGTGTCCGGCTCACGAAAGTCGATGTACAACTGCCCGTTTCCTATGGGAGCGTAACCTTCCCATACGTCATGCTCACCAATGTCGTCGCAGACCAGCGGCTGGATGGCGGAAAGGGTCAGGGCGTATGGTACAACAAGAAAGGCCGGACCGAAAGCGGGGCAATCATCAACGGGAATGGATCCGCCAAGGCCCAGGCGGAGGCCGTGACCTTCCATGCGTGGAACAAGCAGGTCAACAACAGGACGACGGTCGACCTGACCGGAGAACCGATGTATTTCTATGGTTTCGACAATCCGGCGACGCAGGACAAGACCGACGCGTACGGAGCGTTCCTCGAAGAGCCCACCCGGCTGGTCGTGGCGGCCACCATCTCCGGGCGGACATACTACTATCCGGTCACGATTCCCGGCCTGGCCCGCAACAAGGCATACGAAATCCAGCTGACCATCACCGGGCTCGGCTCCGACGATCCGGACGTCATCCCCCAGCGGGGTGATGCCAGCGCCACCGTCATTGTCAAATCCTGGGGCGAAGGGGCCGTCATCAACGAAACCATCTGATATCTTTCATTATTTTAGCCGGCTCCGGCTGCAGGGATGCACCCGGAGTCTTTAAAAACCCGATCCCATGAAAGCAACTTCTTCAATCCTGCTGATGGCCGTCCTGCTGACGGCATCCTGCTCCATCCGGGAAGAGCGGGCCGGGTGCCCCTGCCGGCTTGAAATCGGCCTGGACCCTTTCTCTCTCCTCGCCCGCCAGGTATCTGTCGGCGTATGGGACGGACCGGACCGCTGGCAAGAGACCGTACCTGCGTCCGGAACCTATGTACGGGAGATCACAAAAGGAATCTTTACAGTTTCCACCTGGTCCGGCCAGCGGTCCGGCCGGCTTTCAGGCAGCCAGTTTTCCGTCCCGCCCCGGGCCGAGCCCGACAGCCTGCACGTCTTCACGACGACGTTGGATTGCCAGGATGAGGTCTGCCGGATCACGGCCACGCCACACAAGCAGTATTGCCATGTCACGCTCAGGCTGGTACGGGAAAAGGACGTTCCCTACCCCTACCAGCTATACGTGGAAAGCGAATGCTGCGGCATCGACCTGCGGGACCTTTCCCCCCTTTCCGGAGAACATATCTTCCCGGTCCGGGAGGCCCCGGACGGGCACATGGGATTCAACCTGCTGCGGCACAACCCGGGAGCGGATATCGCCCTGGCCATCTATGACCGGACACAACGGGCCGATGTCCTGCCCATCGGGGACTGGATGCGGGAAATCGGATATGACTGGGAAGAAGAAGACCTGAAGGACATCACCCTGGACATCGATTACGCCCGACAGCGTGTCCGGATCGCCCTGGCCGGCTGGGAACCGGGAACGATCGTAGAGAAGGAATTCTGACGGCTAAAGCGCCAGGTCCTTCCAGGCGTCCGGTATGACCTGACGGGCAGGATCGGCGAAGAAATCGCTGTAATGGAAGTCGATCATGACATCCAGCCCGGCATCCTTCGCGCGTTTGGCCTTGGCCACGACATCATCCTTTCCGCACCAGCCGCCCTGGGGATCCACCCAGACACGCAGCCGGACCGCGGTCATGCCGCAGTCCTTCAGGATCTGGAAGAGGTCCTTCACATTGCCGGAGGCATCCTTGAACTGACCTCCGTCATTTTCCATCTCGGTGCACCAGCTGACATCGGCCCCACGGGCCCAGCCGTCGCGGGCGGTCTTGAACGGATCCAGGATGGCCGTTGGTTTCAGGTCGCCGTCAAAGGCGCCCATGTCGTAGGCGTTCCAGGTTCCGCCGCCCCAGGCACTGGGAATCTTGTTGTAGATGGCCGGTTTCCAGATGCCGTCCGCTTCCGGTTCCCAATAGAAGACGCCGGCGCAGCGCTCAATGCCCCGAGCAGCAGTCATGAAGGCCTCAAGGCACTCTTTGCCCTGCGTAACGTCACTTTCCTCAACATGCTTCACGCCGACCTCGGAAATAACGACATCACAACCAAACTTATTGATCAACGCCTTGACCTGATTGATTGCATTTGTATTACATGTTTGCCAGTTGCTCTGATACATCGGATAATGCGACAGGCCGATAATATCGAATTTACCACCGTACTTCTTAAAATCCTCAAACCAACCAACATTGCCAGAATCATAGGCATTGTTCAGATGGACAATGACCTTGGCAGATGGATAGACTTTCTTGACGGCGTCATACCCGGCATTGCTGAGCTGGACGAAATTCTTCACGCTAGCAGGAGTCCTTTTTTTGTTCTCCCACATGATTCTTCCGGCATCCCAAAGCATGCCATCGCGGGTCTCGTTACCGACCTGTACCCACTTGACGTCGACATCCGCGGACTTCAGCGCCTGCAGCACCTCGGTCGTATGGTCCGTCACCTTGGAGGTCAGGGTCGCCGCCGGCGTCGGGTCCGGTGTGGGGTCCGGTGCCGGATCGGGCGTCGGATCAGGCGTGGAGGATCCGCCACAAGCGGAAAAAACGAGGGCCAGGGTGGCGAGAAGCGCCGGGAATCTATGGAAGGTTTTCATAAATGTTCAGTGTTACAATCCAGGCAAAGGTAGGTTTTTTGCTTGCGAATCGCAAAAAACTCCGTACATTTGCAACGTCTGGACAGTGTTTTGCATCAGACTGGAACATGGGGATGTTTTGGTTTTGACAGCGCTGATGTCGGACAGTAAGCATGCCGGGCTCCGGGAAATGGCCCGTAAAAACCGTCTCCCGCCAAATTCAGTTGCCAACAACAACTACGCACTCGCTGCCTAATCTGACCAAGTCAATTAGCTTAATCCGCGACGCCTAGGCTGCGTCGCCGACGAGTATCCCTCGGACTTTAGGCCGGTTATGTTCCGATCCAGGGGTATCAATCAAACCGGATGCGCGGGAAGGACGCCCCTATGTCCCGCTAAGATTCAGGGGATAAGCCGCAGATGGCCCGCCTTCCGGCAGCCTGCGGTCGAAAACCAAAGGAACGGATAAGCATGTAGAAAGCTGCCTGGTGCGGCGTTTGGACGGCGGTTCGAGTCCGCCCATCTCCACAATCTTTTTAACAAACAGAAAACCGGGAAAGGAGTTGAAAGTCATTAAGAACACAGTCATCCCCTTCCCCGGTTTTCTGGGTCTGAACCTCTTCGGCCTCATCTTCGTCCGCAAAGAAATCTGGTACCGGATCGACACGCAGAGCAGGATCCTCCTCCTGCGTCATGAAGCCATCCATACCGCCCAGATGCGCGAACTGGGTTTCTTCGGGTTTTATCTGCTGTATTTTCTGGAATGGATCTGGCGCCTGTTATTCCACACCCGGACCGCTTACCGCGGACTCAGTTTCGAGCGGGAAGCCCGCGCCCATGAACTCGACCCGGACTACCTTTCCCGCCGCCGGCCCTTCGCACAGTGGCGAAAGACGCAAACTATCACATGACCGGTTTTTGTCAGTAGTCCACCCCTTTCCGGGACACTACTTACACTCAAGGATCCCAACTGGAAACCTTGCTGTCCGCCACTATGCCCACATAACCACAATTGAAAAAAGATTGATCGAACATTTTTTTGGATTATTCCCAATAACGTATTATATTTGATACGGACAGTGCTAAGTCAATCACACGCTTTGCAACCCTGTATTCGTTAAGATAATAAACCAACTGCCACTTTTGCCCCCCTCTTAACCATTTATTAGCTTTATTAAATTACTAAATCATGAAGAGGTTTTTCTGGCTTATGCTCATTTCTCTTGCATCGGTTTCATGCAATCGAGAATCTCTTGAATCCTCCTTTAGTCTCGAGAAAAAAGAATTCGACAGAGGAGAAGTACATTTCACAATCTTAAAAGGGAGCACCTTTGATACCAAATCATTCAATGAAAACGAGTCATTCACGATTACCGGTGAATATCAATCCACGTCCATTACTTTATATGGCGTCGAAAAGAAAGATGAGAATGGCTTTTCCTTTTTTGAGACTTACTTCCCTGACGGGACCTTGATCTCTACTTCAACACTCTACAAAGAGATTGTCTTGGATTTTATCGTCTCCCCGGGTTTACAATATAACATTTATACGGAAGGACCAACTACAAAAGCAAAGAAGGAAGGGGAAAAATGGAAAGACTGCGTTGTGCGTGAAGCAAATGAGATATCAGAAACTATGAACGAAGGGCCTATCGGCCGTGCAACTTGTGAGTGGGTTCCGTGTGAGACAATAGCCCTGATTGTAGCAGCCATCGACTGTACTCGATAATAGCAACTCAATTGTATTTCTAATTGACATCAGACAATGCTTTTCTCACACAGGATAAACAAAACTTCTATCGGTGTATTTGTGACAAATTACCTGATTTCTATCATTTATACCGCAGTGACGATGGCTGGCGTATCAATTCCCGATCCAGCCAATCAAGTGATTACGCTAATTCTTGTACTGTCCGTCATGGGGTCGGCCCTCATCGCACCATTTTCCGAAGAGATAGTTGAAAACGAAGACATCCGCCACATCAGGCGCAAAACCGTTACCACCATAGTGGCTTTTTGCTTCGTCATCGTGATGCTTGGATTTCTTTTGCATCTCATACTTATGGTATTAGGAGTAGATTATTCTCAAATTACGTTCTCTAAAAAAATAGCGTATTGAGAGTGTTGTTATTCTTGGAATTGATCTATTTCATCTTCTTGAAAAGAGCCGTTTCAAGATACCTAAAACAAAGAGACTGACACTTGAACATGAACAAGGGGTTACCGTCACGGCAGCCCCTTGTTGCTAACTAATAACCACTAACTGATAACTAACCAATATGAAACAACGCGAATGCGTTCTATCTATTGCAAGCGCAAAAATGCAAATTTTTTCCGACAATCACAAATCTTTTTTAGACGCAGGCCAAAAAAGCAGTAAATCCCTCGAAAATCCCCGTTTTATCTTTAAATTTGTATGTTTATGGGCAATACGGAGAATAAGGACTTCCTGCTGGGCCGCATCCGCGGCAAACTTCCCCTTTCCCTGGGGCAGCAAGTCCGCTTGACGCTCCTGCTCTGCGGACCGGCCATCCTCGCCCAGCTCGCCTCCATCCTTCTCCAATTCATCGATGCATCCATGGTCGGCAGCCTCGGCGCCGGTCCCGCCGCCTCCATCGGTCTGGTCTCCACGACCACCTGGATCTTCGGCGGCTTCGCCATGGCGGCTTCGCAGGGTTTTTCCGTCCAGGTCGCGCACCTGATCGGTTCCAATGATTTTATGGGCGCCCGGAAAGTTTTGCGCCAGGGCCTGACCAGCGTGACCCTGTTTAGTCTCCTGCTCGTCCTGGCCGGCCTGTCCATCGCGGACGCCCTTCCCCGCTGGCTCGGCGGCAGTCCGGATATCACCCGGGAAGCCTCCGCGTATTTCCGGACCTATATCCTGTTCCTGCCCGCGATGCAGCTCGGCTTTTTCGGCAGCAGCATGCTCCAATGCAGCGGAAACATGAAACTTCCCAGCCTGCTGAACGTGCTGATGTGCGTGCTGGACGTCATCTTCAATTTCCTGCTGATCTTCCCGACCCGGGAAATCGCCGGCATCACCGTTCCGGGGGCCGGCATGGGCGTAAAAGGAGCGGCCCTCGGCACCGGACTGGCGGAACTCATCACCGCCGGCCTGATGCTCTGGTTCCTGCTCGTCCGCTCCAAGGAGCTGGCCGTCATCCATGAAAGAGGCGTATCCTACCGTCCCACCCGCGTCTGCCTGAAAAACGCCTTCGGCATCACCGGGCCGATGTGGGTCCAGAATATGATCATGCGCGGAGCCCATATCGCCAGCACCGTCATCGTGGCCCCGCTGGGACCCGTCGCCATTGCGGCGAACTCCTTCGCCATCACGGCGGAAGGTTTCGTCTATATGCCGGGATACGGCATGGGCGACGCCGCCACCACCCTGGTCGGACAAAGTCTCGGAGCCGGACGGAGGGAGCTGGTCCGCAGCTTCACGCGGATCACCATGGCCCTCGGCATCGGCATGATGGGCGTGCTCGCCGTCGTCATGTGGCTCATCGCGCCGCAGCTCATGGGCGTGCTCAGCGTAGACCCGGATGTCGTCGCCCTCGGCGCCAAAGTCCTTCGGATCGAAGCTTTCGCCGAGCTCGGCTACGCCGCTTCCATCGTCGCCTACGGCGCCTGCGTCGGTGCCGGCGACACCCTCGTCCCGAGCGGACTCAACCTCGGGAGCATGTGGCTGGTCCGGATCATTCCGGCCATCTTCCTGACCCCGGTCTACGGACTGACCGGCTATTGGATCGCCATGTGCATCGAACTCAACGTCCGCGGCCTGCTCTTCATCTGGCGGGTCAGCGGCAAACAATGGCTGAAACACAGAATTGCTGAAACATAATATGAAAGAGATCAAAAACCAGGAATTCGGCGGAGAAAGACCGCTGTATTGCGAAAAAGACTTAAACTTGGAGAACGTCGTGATCCATGCAGGCGAATCCGCCCTCAAGGAAACCGCGAACATCACGGCCACCCGCTGCCGCTTTGAAGGGAAATACCCCTTCTGGTGCTGCGACCACTTCATCGTCCGGGACTGCATCTTCACGGTCGGCGCCCGGGCCGCCCTGTGGTATTCCCGTGACCTGCTGATGGAAGACACCATCGTCGACGCCCCGAAGATGTTCCGCGAGATGGAGCAGATGAAACTTCGGAACGTCATCATCGACGGTGCGGCCGAGACCTTCTGGCACTGCGGCCACATCGAGATGGACAACGTCCGGGCCGACCGGGCCGACTACATTTTCATGAAATGCCACGACATCGTCATCCGCAACTTCAAACTGAACGGGAACTATTCCTTCCAATGGACGCAGAACGTGGAAATCCACGATTCCATCCTCAACACCAAGGATGCCTTCTGGGAAACGGACAACGTGACCGTCTACGACTCCGTGATCAACGGTGAGTTCCTGGGCTGGCATTCCCGCAACCTGCACCTGGTCCGCTGCCACATCACCGGCAGCCAGCCGCTCTGCTATGCGGAAGGCCTCGTCCTGGAGGACTGCACCTTTGGCGACGATGCCGACCTCGCCTTCGAATACAGCGATGTCAAGGCCACGGTCAAAGGCCATATCCCTTCGATCAAGAACCCCAGGACCGGCTTCATCAAAGTGGATAGCTGCGGGGAACTGATCCTGGACAAGAACATCAAGGCTCCGGCCGACTGCGACATTCAAATCGGATAAAACCCATGCCCTTCGATTTCGACAAGGTCACCCCGCGCCGCGGGACCAACGCATACAAATGGGATGCAGCGCCTCCGGCCGGCAGCCCGGAGGGAGTCATTCCCCTGTGGGTCGCCGACATGGATTTCCCTACGGCGCCCTGCATCATCCAGGCCCTGCGGGAACGCGTGGAGCACGGCATCTTCGGCTACACCCAAGTCCCCGAAAGCTATTACCAGTCCATCATCCGCTGGTTCTCCCAACGGCATGGCTGGCACATCGAACGGGACTGGATCCAGTACACCTCAGGGGTCGTCCCCGCCTTGTCGGCCGTCATCAAAGCACTGGTGCAACCCGGGGAGAAAGTCATCGTCCAGACGCCGGTCTACAATTGCTTCTTCTCCTCGATCCGCAACAATGGCTGTACGATCCTGGACAGTCCACTTTGCTATGAAGGACAGACCTACCGATTTGATTTCGAAGACCTTGAGCGGAAATGCACCGACCCTCAGGCCCGCATGCTGCTGCTCTGCAACCCCCACAACCCGGCCGGCCGGGTCTGGACGCCGGAAGAGCTGAGACGCATCGGGGAGATCGCCCGCAGGCACGGGACCATCGTCGTCAGCGACGAGATCCACTGTGAAATCGTCATGCCGGGCTACCGGTATACGCCCTATGCCTCCATCCCCGGCAACCAATCCGGCAGCATCACCCTCTGCTCCCCCAGCAAGAGTTTTAATACCGCCGGTCTCCAGATCGCCAACATCGTCACCGACAATCCGCAGTGGCGGGCCCGGATCGACCGCGCCATCAACATCAACGAAATCTGCGATGTCAATCCGTTCGGCGTCATCGCCCTCCAGGCTGCCTACAGCGACGAGGGGGCGGCCTGGCTGGATGCGCTGAACGGCTACATTCAGGGCAATTACGATTACCTGAAAGGACACCTGGCCCAGGGATTCCCCCTCTGCAAGCTGGAAGGGACTTATCTCGCCTGGGTGGACGTCCGGAAACTGGGCATCGCCTCGGAGAAAATCGAGGAAAGCCTGCTGGAGCATCAGAAGGTCTGGGTCAATGCCGGCACGATGTACGGTACCGAAGGTTTCATCCGCATTAACCTGGCCACCCCCAGGACGCTGCTCGCGGAAGGGATCGAACGAATCAACCAAGGACTGAATAATCTTCAAACTCTCTGATATATGGAAAAGTACAATTGGACATTCAGCTCCGTGGGCGGAGCTGCCCGCGTCAAAATCACCTCCGGCGCCGACATCGCCCACCTCGGCGAACTGGACCGCAAGCTGTGGACCGTGCTCAGCAGTCCCGTCAGCGGACTGGAATTCGATGAAAAGACCCTGGCCCTGATGGACACGGACGGCGATGGAAGGATCCGCGTCGACGAAGTCATCGCCACGGCCCAGTGGCTCACCGGCATCCTCAAAGATCCGGACCTTCTCCTCAAAGGCGACAGCGAAATCCCCTTCTCCGCGTTCAATACGGAGAACGAGAATGGTGCCAAGCTCCTGGCTTCCGCCAAGCAGATTCTTTCCAACCTCAAACTGGAGAAAGACAGCATCTGCCTGGACGATACCGCCGACAACACCAAGATCTTCGCCGAGACCCGGTTCAACGGCGACGGCATCATCACGCCCGCATCCGCAGGCGACGATGAGAAACTCGCCGCACTGATCACCACCATTTCAGAGAAGATCGGGAAAGCGACCGACCGTAGCGGTGCCGACGGCATCACGGCCGACCACATCGAAGCCTTCTACACGGCTGCTGCCGATTTCAAGGCATGGAAAGAAGCCGCCGGCAAGGACGCCTTCCCGTACGGAGACAATACCGCTGCCGCACTGGATGCCTGCAATTCACTGAAGGACAAGATCGCAGACTATTTCATGCGCTGCAAGCTCATCTCCTTCGACGAGGCCGTTTCCGACGCGGTCGATGTGTCCGCCGAGAAGATCGGGGCCATCAGCGGGGAAAACCTCTCGCTGCGTGCCGATGAAATCGCCACCTATCCCCTCGCCCGTCCGACCCATGAGCAGGTCCTGCCCCTCAAGGGCGGCCTCAACCCGGCCTGGCAGGGGGCTTTCGACACCCTGAAAGCCCTCGTCCTCGACGTGGATTTCCCGAAACAAGAAAGCATCACCGAAGCCCAGTGGCTGGGCGTCCTTGCCAAATTCGGCCCGTACACGGCCTGGATGGGCGAAAAGAAGGGTGCGGAAGTGGAAGACCTTGGTCTTGAAGCCGTCGAAGCCCTCCTCAAGGAAGACCGCAAGGCCGACCTGCTCGCCCTTGTGGAGCAGGACAAGGCCCTGGAGGAAGAAGCCCTGTCTATCGAAGCCGTCGACAAACTGCTGCGGCTCTACAAGAACTTCTACCGCTTCCTCAACAACTACGTCGTATTCAGCGACTTCTACAGCCTCGATCCGGAACGGAAGGCCATCTTCCAGGCCGGTCGACTCTACATCGACCAGCGTTCTACGGACCTGTGTATCCGGGTCCAGGACATGGGCAAGCACGCCGACATGGCCGGGCTCAGCGGGATGTACATCCTCTACTGCGCCTGCCACAGCAAGAAACTCGGCAAGAACATGGACATCGCAGCCGTGCTGACCGACGGCGACGTGGACGACCTGCGCGTGGGCCGCAATGCGGTCTTCTATGACCGCGACGGCGTCGATTGGGATGCCACGGTGACCAAGATCGTCGACAACCCGATCAGCGTCCGCCAGGCCTTCTGGGCTCCGTACAAGAAAGTCGGCCGCTGGATCTCCGACAAGATCAACAAGTCCGCCTCCGAGAAGAACGACAAGTCACTGGCCGACCTGACGGCTACCGCGGACAATGCCACCAACGCTCCTGCCGACGGCAAGCCCGCCGCCCCGAAGTCGGCTTTCGACATCGCCAAGTTCGCCGGTATCTTCGCCGCCATCGGCATGGCGGTCGCCTACCTTTCCCAGGCGCTGGTCGCCATTTTCAAGGGCGTGGCCGCCCTGTCCCTCTGGAAAATCCTGCTGATCATCGCCGTCCTCATGCTGGTCATCTCCGGCCCGTCCATGTTCATGGCCTGGCGCAAGCTCAAGAAACGTGACCTTGGCCCGATGCTCAACGCCAACGGCTGGGCCATCAACGCGCAATCCTTCGTCGGCATCAAGTTCGGCTCCCACCTGACCAGCCTGGCCCAGTTCCCGCGCCTGAAAGCCGTCGATCCGGCCGCCCGGCGCAAAGCCCACCTGCGCACCTTCTTGTGGACCCTGCTGGTCCTTGCCCTGCTGGCCTTCGGCACGCTCTGGTTCCTGGACAAGATCCCGTTCCTGCCGCGCCATAAGGCCCAGGTCGAGCAGGTCGAACAGGTAGCGGAAGAAGTTGCCGAGGCTCCTGCTACGGACACGCCGGCCGCTGAAACGGCATCGGCCGAAGCAGCAGAAGCCGCCCCGGCCGAATAAGCTTTGGGTAAATAAATGACTCCGGGAACTCAGACGAGTTTCCGGAGTTTTTCGTACAACGAGGAATCTTCTTCCTTGATTTTGTTCATCATAGACAAGATCAGCAACCGGCATTGTCCCCTGTCATTGCGCGCGATGTTCTTGGCTCCCCATAAATGCGTGAAAACTTCGTTCCCCGCCTCAAAAGGATCGCCGACCAGCGTATGGATCGGAACGCCTTCTTTCACGGCTTCCATGGCCAGCAGACGCTGTTCGGCGAAAACCATCTGCGAAACCATTTCCTTGGGATACTCCCCGTTTCCCCGCATAAAATCGACCGCCTTCTCCACATACCTGTCCTTGAAGGCGTCATCTCCGAAATAGGCAAAAGCCGTATTGCAGGGCCGTACGGTCCAGTCCCAGCCCGGATCGAAGACATAGTCAGGGCGGATTTTCAGGTACTCCTTCCGGATATAGCACTCGATCAAGTCTTCCCGGTGCAAGACCGTCAAGGGATCCTGCAGCAGCCCGTCAAGCGGCTTCCAGACGATCAGGTCCGTATCCACCATGGCTACCGGCGCCTTCTCTGCCTGCAGGGCGAATAATTTCGCCCCGGCCCAGAAAATCTCCTGGTTGATATCGGCAGGAATCGCTTCCAGCACCCGGTCATCCACGGTATCATACAAGTCCAGCATGCCCAGGCCATCCAGCCACCGGCAGGCGGCGCGGTCCCCGTAAAACTTGATAGGTCCGTTCAGCTTCCGCCACATCAGGGCCGAAAGCGCCTGGCAGATCACTTCGAAAACCGGCAGGGAGAAAGGCTTTCCAGCCCGCTTGCGGACGCCCGGCGCCGTACTGAAGATATGGAGCCCGGTCGTCATGACTTTTCAGCCCCTTCCTCCCGAGGCTTCGGCTTGTCAATCTTTCGAAGTTCGTCGAACATCAGGCCGCTGTTGCCCTGATAACCGGAAATCTTCTTGGCGTAGCCGCGCCAGAGGTACGACTTGCCGCCGGTCCAGCGGGTCCGCTGGGTCGTCAGGGTCACCTTGGTACCATAACTAAGGATTTCCTCCTCATTGACATACAGTGGTTTAATCTTATCACCTTCTCGCCGGACAGCCAATGTGGAAGTATTGGGACGTACCGAATGGTAACCATCTTTGTAATAAAGCCGCATACGTCCGCGGCGGAAACGGATCTGCCGGAATCCGCCCGGAATTTGCTGCGGAATGAACGGGATCCAGTGAATCGGCACCCGGTTCTGGATCAGGAAGGAAAACTCTGCGCGTTCCTCGCCTTGCACCGCCTCGCCACGCTGGGCATCAATAACGGCAAAGACCTTGCTCGACAGCGTATCGCCGGACATGTACCCACCACATCCATCATCAATCTTATTCTCCACACCCCAAAGCATATTGGCCATTTCGTCACGCAGGAACTGGACTTCCTCCGTTGGCTCGCTCTCCTCAACGCGAAGCAAGGAAGACGGGAAGAACAGGCCCCGCTCCGTACTGAAGTCGTCGTTCTTGTAGGCATCCGCCTTAGATATGCTGAACAAGGACCATCGATCGCTGAACGGAAGATCATCCGGATTGTTGTCATGTTCCTGCGGCGTACGGCGGATGACCCGTGTCTGCCCAAAAGTGTCCGTCACCGTTATCTCCTTTATATCGGTAATCATGCCGGGCTTGATGTACATCGGGATGACCATCCAGTCGTTGCTGTACAGGGAGACATACTCCATCATGACCGCACTGGCCAGTTGAGACACATCCTTGTTGGTCAGGTTACCGAAATGAGTCCGACGGTCTTCATATTCCCACAGACGCCTGGCCGGGGCGGCAGGAAAGGTCGCAATGGTCGGAATAAAAGAAAACTTCTTCTCCGTTATCACATCCTTTCCCTTGGAGGCGACTCTGTCAAATGAATACCAGCCGACATGGCCCGTACTGTAGTTTTCAGCCACATAGCCACGGGACCCGCTGGTCAACATGAACTCATAGCCGAGTTTTTCCGGGTTCCAATAAGAATCCCGTCCATTTTCCGGCTGGTACATCCCGTTGAACCAATCCCGGAAATCATTCCAGAGCGAGTTGGCTTCCTGTTTTGACAAGACAGCCTTTACTTTGGCAGCGAAACCGGTATCTTCATAGACCCGAACCCCATCGAAACAGCGGCCGCCGTAAACAGTCAGGAAACGGGTACGGTTTTCATTGACGGAATCAATGATATCCGTAATCGGATTCTCCTCATCCCGCATGGTAGCGACATCAATCTTGTACTGATGCAACAACATCTCCAGCAAACGGGCAGCCTTGTCAGCATCAAAGCGACTGCGGATCATCTTCCGCAGATGGACAGCGGATTCCACCCGGACCGAAAAGGTAAGTTTCGCACTCACGGATTCGACCACGGGTTCAACCGGATCTGAAGGAGAAATCGCCTTTCGGGTAGAGACATCCTGACCATGGCAGATTCCATCCACAGCCTGCCGCTGAAGCTGGACACAGGCATTGATCAAGGTTCCGCAGTCATTCGCCCGGAAACGGCCGAACTGCCACTGGCGGGAGAGCATCCACATCGGATCATGGACCTCGAAGGACAGGGCCTGGGAATAATCCGCCCGGCAGGTTCGGGGCTCAAAACGCTTGAATATCCTTGCCTGCCATACACCTCGCTTGTCGATTTCGTCCGTATTGGACCAAGCCGCGGGGATTGTAAAGGTTTGTTCTTTCTTACTCATAGGACGCATCGTTGAGGAAATCTTTCAGAATCGTACCACCCGGCATATAGTCGAAGATACCGGTCTCAATGGCTGCCCGGATCTTGCGACGAACGACATCCGGGGCTACGAAAGAAGTATAGACAAAGCCGTCATCGGTCAAGTCAATGTCCAGGTCGGACAGCAACGGGAAGATCTTCGAGAGCTTCGGATCGTGGAGGATCAGGTCGGGATCAACCGCCCGGTTCATCATCTGGAAACGGGTAGAATCCAGGATATCCAGGATATGATCCAGATCCCACGCTCCATGGTCGGTCCGGTTCAGTTCAGGATATGCGGCAAGCAGGATGGCTTGCGGCGCCTCCGCATCGGGCTGATCCGCGCGGAAGACCACACCGGCGGTGTTGTCTTCCAGTGGCAGATACTCCGTCCACCCATCGAATAGAAGGCCGGAGAAGGTGCTCTTTAAACCTCTGCGGAGCCGGTCTCCACCAAAGAGGACCATGGAATCGGCGCTGTCCGGCTCATCGTTTTCCGGTAACGGAAGGCCTATCCAATGCCGGTTGTTCCCTACGGATGAACGCTGCTGAAGAATGACCGGCACATCCTCCGGAATACCGGCCATCTCCTGGAACATCGTCACGTCATTCCATAGCCGGACACCGGAACGGGCACTGCCGACCGAATCCAGCCAGTTCTGGAAATCTTCAGGGGCCAACTGGTAATAAGAGAGCCCTTCGCGGAGAATCTGGGTATAGGTATCCTCCCATCCTTCTTCGATGAAACCTTGCGGGCAGAATCGCGGGATTACACAGAAAGAATTCAGGGTCAAAGCTTTGATGGCTTCCATATAGGCATCTGCGCTGAAAGGATCGCCTGTTGCCGGCGCTTTTACCTCTGCCGCCGCGATCCGCCGGCGCACTTCCTCCCGTATGGAATTAAAGCGGGTCACGAAGCGTTCCTGCTCTGCAATGATGGCATCGTAGTCGATGCGATCACGGATCTTGTCCACGCCGGTAAGGGAAAGTGCGGCGGGATAATCGCCAGCCGCCTCGAACACAGCGCAACTGAGACATTCAGCCTGAAGGGACAGCATTTCGGAGAGGGTATCATCATTCAGGGGCATTCCCGGCACGATTTCACCCAGGACAGAAGCCATCGCCTGTTCCAAGGAGACCAGGGAAGCATGCAAGGCGATGTATCGTCCGGAGAGTTCGTCCAGGTCCGTAGACCGGGCGATATCGGCATCCGAGACGATCAGCGGATTCCAGGCAGAAACGGTCATCACGGATGAATGGGCAAGCATGGACCGCAACGAACTGATCCGGAGGGAGTCTTCATACAGGGTGAAGAGCGGAGCATCCATGATCTCGAACGTTTCCCGCTGGGTAGGATTACCGGTCAGGATCCGGACCTTTCCGCGGAACTGCCCGTTACGGAGACGCCAGCGATATTCCAGCAACGTCATGAAGGCGTGTTCGTTGCCGGAAACATAGAGGTATTCGAGCGGCTCGACACCCACATCCGCCAGACTGACGAAAGGATCGATGGAAACGACATTGTCCGGTCCGGTATACTCCACCTTGAACCAGATATTGCCCATGCCGCCCAGTTTCTCCAACACCCAGGCATTCAGATCCGGCTCAGCCTTACCCAGACGTCCGGAGGCCTTTGATGCCCTCGGAAGGACCAGGGCTGTTTTGTGGGAAACAGAAGCGTACTTCATGGGCGACTTCAAGATCTCAGGATCCGGCAGGTTACCCGTCCCCTTGGACATGAACCGCGTAATGGCCGTGAAAGAAGCCTCGTCCCCCATTACAAGCCGATGAACGCCTTCCGCCAGTAACAGGTCGTTCAATGCATCGTACGAATCATACATGCGCTCGATACACTGGAACAGGACCGTCCGCATGGTCAGGTCGTCGTTGAAGAAAGGAGTCTTGCTCAATAATTCATACCAAGGCAGGCTCATCCGGTTATCTTCCAGCCACTTAGCCAGCCGTCCATTATAATTCCAGGTTGTCAGGAAGGTGTTCAGCAGCGCCTCGCCGTTGATGACCTGCATCATGTAATTGGCTGCCTTGACCTTCCGGTCTTCCGTCTGCTCCGCCTTGATGTCGATGCTGAGCGGGAATAGTTTGCGCAGCGGATAGATGAAAGCATCCATCCATGTACCATACAAGTCGTAGGCATCATGCAGATACCTTTCCAGGTCCGCTCCCAACACCACGCCGGAAGACATCCCGTTTTTCAGGCCGTCAACCATCCGCAGGGCGGCACGAGCGCGCATGGAAGAAAGATTGACACACATGTGCGGATCCCCTTCCACGCCCTTGGTATTCAAGTAGGCAGCACGAAGGACCGCCGCAGACAAGGCATGCTGGATGGAAGGAGCAAGGATGTATTCACCCTCGTCTTTCTGCTTCGAACCTGTCTTCCGGTTTTCCTGAAGGTCAAAAACCCAGCCATAAGCTCCGATGGCCGGCATTTCCTTCCGGACGCCGCCTGTACGGGCCTCCGGATGCTTCATCAGATAAAAAGCCATCCCGGTAAACCAGGCATCCAGCCGATGGGTGAACAAATCAAAGAATTCGCAGATCAGCGTTTCAATCTCCTTGTCATCTTCCTGCAGCCCCGCCGCCTTGAACCGATTCCGGATTTCCGAGGCCAGTACACTGGTATTAAATTTATTAATGCCATCTGCAACAGGGGTCGCCCGGAAATAATCCGCTTTCGACAACGGGGTCAGGGCATCCCCGACCACGGCTCCCCGATCCGGCAGCAATGGAGAATCAATCATCCAGCGAGTGTTGATATCCAGGGAGCGTGGCGTCTGGCCGGCCATGCTCAAATAATCTCGTTCGGCATCAGCCCCGGCGAGCCGTTCGGCTGCAATGACATCGTTTTCCCGAAGCCGTTTCCACTCTTTGCCAAAGGTCACGAGCGTCTTATACAGGAGAGAAAGCTGGAAATCTTCCCCGCTCTTGATGGAGGACAACACTCTTTCATGATCCGTGACAGGCAGGACCCCATAGGGCACGTCACCGATCCGGAACATCGGGAAAAGGGTTCCGCCAGAGACATAGTCAACCAGGAAATCCCCGACAAAACCGAGGAATGCGTCAAATTCCTCGCCGGCCCCGTTGATCTTGCTTACGAAGGCATCCCACAGGTAACGGAAAGCGACTTTGGTCTTCTCCCGTTCGGCAAGGTCGTAGCGGGGAATCCTTCCCAGGCAAGAAGTGTAAGGGATCTTGACATCAGAAGCAAGAAGATGGCTGTCATTGCGAGTAGAATAGTTAAAGGACTCGCAGACTTCGATGTCATACCGTATCCGACGTTCCTGCTCCGGAGTGAGGACATCCGAACCGGCACCGCCATCCACCAGGTTGGTCGGGCTGTTCCGGCTGATAAACGACATGCCTTCACCCAGATAATTATGACCGTTAAGGACCTTCGCAAAATTGTAAATATCGGCTTTTTCGCTGATACCCAATACGTAGAGATACCGGAAAGCCGTCTCTTCCTTTTCCAGCGGCAGGGTGATAGCCATTCCATCGGCACAAGCCTGGTCGTAATCCGCCATCCATTTCAATGGCCCGGTGAACGCCAGCATGCCATCCTTAAGCCGGATAGATTCCTGAATGGCCTCCGGATCGGGGACCATCTTGATTTTATGGTTCACGGGATTGCCAAAGTAGACCCGTTGCGGTTTGTCCTTGTCCATCGGCTCCGCAATCAGCAGGAAACGGTCCGGCAGGAGGTCGACCTTTGGTGCATGCGGTTTCCTGCTATTGTCCAGGGCCTTTGGGAAAATATCATTCTTCGGGTCATCCAGGTAACTCCGGATCATCTCGTCGAGCGAAATCCGTTTCCCTTCGAATTTGGCCATCAGCAGACGGACATCCTCCCGCATTGACTTTAATAAAGTATAATCCAGGTCCCAGGCCTCCAGCGTGCGCGTATTGTTGGTGTAATGCGGATACCGGTCATAGAAATGCTGGAAAGTATCCAGACGGAGGGATAGGAACGACAGGGTCGACGTCAGCTTGTCATACAGGTAGTCGACGATACGTTCGCAGTACATGATATCGGCATCGATCTTGGAGAGTTCCTCCTTGACCGCGACCAGACAAACCCGTAGCATGTGCTCGTTTTTCGTTTCTCCAGTTGAGGTATAAGGCGTGTTGTCATCATCCAGCACGACACCCTCCAGGTGGCTGTAAATCATATCACAAGCCTCATCCACCCGGATCAGTTGCCCATAAGGACGGCGATAGAACAAGGGATTGCCGGGAAGGTAACTGTAAAAATTATCAAAACGCGTCATACGGGCCACCCAGGCAGCATGCGCTGGCTTGTACTTCTTGCACAGGACCTCCCAGGCCTCGTACTCACGCGTCTGGCTGCCGCTGGCGATGTACCACTGCATCCAGAAATACTTGCCCGCCTCCAGTTCTTCCGGCGTCAGCGTCTGTCGGGAATAATCCAGGAAAATCTCATCCGGATAGATACGGACACAGAGTTCCCGTTTTCCGCCTTCAGAACCCCGGAAATGGGTTTCCAGACGGAGGGGCAGCAACAAGAGCGGCTGGTTGGCATCTATTTTTGAGAGAAGAGTGGAAAACCCGACGCTCTGGGCACTCTGACCAAATACTTTTCGACTCATGGCGGCTCCGTTTTATTTGTTTAAGAACAAAGATATGTGTTTACCCATGATGGACGGGTCATTTTTCAGTGTATCGGCGAAGACGGCAGAATCCATGTCTTCCTTAAAGTCGGATCCCTCCTTCTCTACGGCAAAGTCCAGTCCCTCGACGTCCTCCTTGAAGGTCAGCATATAGCCATACTCTTTCTTGCCGGGATTCCCCAGGGCTTTCTGGAAGGAAATGTTGAATCCCACCAGCAGCGTATCTCCGTTGATGAAGGTTTCCATGACAGGTTGCAGGATGCATCCCTCCTTATCTGTTGAAGGATCGAATGCCAGTTTCTTCCCGCTTGTACAAACCGCCCGGTGCAGATAGATCCGGGTCTTGGGATACAGCCGCATCAGGCGTCCCTTCAGCGCGAAGATGAGCAGGTTGGCCTTACTATCCAACATATTCTCTCCCAACGGTTTCTCCCATGTATGCAGGGTTGTGATATCAAAGAAGGTCTCCTTCCGGATACTCTCGACCGTGCTCTCCGAATCCCAGAACTTACGGAAATAAGAGCCGCGCTGGTCCGTCGGATATTCCCGCCAGAGCATCTCCCGTCCCATCTCGGTATTCATACCCGCGAGGAATGCTTCGATGAAAGCAGGGTTGCTCTCAAACAGGGTCACGCTATCTTCCGGCAAAGATCCGGCGCCGGGTATAACCAACTCTTCAGAGAACTTTTTGAGGTAATAGTAGGTCGGTTCCGGGAAGATCGGATAGGCCAGAATCGGATACTTGGACCGGAGGAGTTCGTCGATATAGTTGCTGCGAAGTTTATAACCTGTCGCGGAATCCGCAAAGAACTCACTGAAGAAATCCCCGACGATACTGCAGGCCTCCTCATAAGGAAGGTCGTCGGACAGGGTCGGGGCAGGCTGGGGAGCAGGCGCAGCAGGTGTCCCGGCTTGTTGTGGCGTATACATCTCCAGCAAACTGACCTGAGCATTGAACTGTTTCCACAGCGTGATATAGGAAATCGTCAGCTTATCCGTCCGGCCGAGAAGGAACTGCTGGTATTCGTCTTCGCTATTGAAAGTCTGGATTTCCTCCTGGAACTTATTCGGATTGATCTCGATGAAAGAGGGTCGGCTCAAATACTTGCTCAATCTGTCACGATAACTCCGGCTCACCTCCTCATCCTGTTCGCAAGAGAACGACTCGTTCTTGATTTCCGTATAGTCGCCTAAATAGTGACGCCAGTCTTGGGTGCCATAATTAGAAGTGGTATACCGATAGAGAATCGGTCGATAAAGGCCTTTCACCGTCCCAACGTAAGGCAGGTCATAGTAATATACCGCGGCAGACTCCCCTTTTTCAATACTTGAAGTATTCCCTCCGGACTGGCTCGCAACGATCATCCGGACAGCATCTTCATTTACGATATACAAGTACTTTCCGTAAAACCTGAATTTGGTAATGGGCTTCTTTTCCCCAAATAATTCTACATACCGCTCCGAAGGATACCCGATCAGGTCCGGAGCCTTTCCGTCTTCATGTCCGATTACGGAATAACCATAACTGGGATGATCGGCGCAGCCCTCATCGAAAAAGCGCTTACACGAACCCGGGTAAAGATAATACCAGAGGATGGGGCTATGCGGAATCTGTTTCTTGCTCCAATCAATCTTTTTCGAGAGTTGTTCCCATTTTTTAAAATCATCCATCCATTTCCAATCATTCCAGAAAAGCCAGATATTATCCCATGCGTCTTCATGGGATCCGCGGTCAAGACCCGCTCCGATATATTGCGTTTTCCGATCGCCATATCGAACCTCAGCATTGAATCCCACGCTGAAAGTCGTTTCAATGCTGCTGGGGCCCGGCAGATAGGCCAATTTGAAATAATTCGTGGCATACACCTTTACGATCGTGTTGAAGATGGAAACCAGCGCATCAGACGAGTATTGTTTCAGCGCTTTGATGGAAACCGCACCATAGCAGTACGGATCAGGGAAAGCACAGGTGTGGTGCTCCAGCATATTCTCCATCAAGGTCTTTGTATCAAGTCCTTTGACGATCTTGGCGACCTGGTCCGTCATCCGGTGGAACGTCGGCGTTGCAAAGGCAGCCGCCACGTCCTTCCCCGCCAGTGCCGCTGTGATAGAAGTATCCTTACCCGATCCGTCCCGGGAAGACGCATCCTTCATCGACCCCAGGTAGAACATCAGGGAAGCCAGGTACTTGTTATCCTTCCCGTACGGGCCGACGACCTTGCCATGCAGGGACGTATTGACGCCGATACTTAGCAGGCGCTGGTACAACTCCCGGTTCAACGCCTGCACGGCTTCTACCTGTTTCCAGGCACGGTCCATCAATTGTTCTTGATTCTCCTGGACGAATTTCCGTCCCACACCGGCCGCCGCCCGATAATGGACGTCCATATTCACTTTTTCCAACCACTCGTACTTGTCCAGCGAAGTAGCCATGGCATGACGTGCGCCGTAAGCCGGCGGCACGACCAAGGGATCGTCCTTCGACAGTTCCTTCTGCCTGCCATCCTTGAGCTCCGCTCCGATATCCTCTGCATTCTCCAGGAAAACGGGATTGCCGGTCACGATGTCATACAAGTTTGTGTACAATTGGGATTCCGTAGTATCCTCAGATCTGGCCGGGAAGGCCGGCTCCTCCTCACGCTGGGGAGCTCCGGCAGCCGCAGGCATAACGATGGTCTTCCGGGATGTCTCATGCGGAATTACTTCATAATCAAAGCCCTCCCCCATATGTGTCACATCCACTGCGACACCGGCCTTCTTAGACTGACCGAGCGTAAGCGTACGGACCAGTCCCTCGAACGAGAGGGTGCCGCTGCGGAAAGACCAGGAATAATAGACCGGGAATTCCAGGCCACGGGTCTTAGATTTCTGGACCTCATAGGAATCCCAGGCCGCCGCCTGGGCAGGAATGTTCTGCAAGGCCTCCGGACCGACCCCCAGACCGCGGAGACGGCCGACCTCGAAGGTTGGCACAAGACATACGATATAATCTGTCTGATCGAGCAGAGGCACCATGTCCTGATGTTCCATCCCTTCTTTCCAACCACGCAGGCCGATGATACGGGAAATAGTCGGAGCACCATTCTCCGGTCCCTGTGCATGGGCGGAGCGGGACAACTCGTTAATATCGAAGAAAATCTCATTATAGGCAACCTCATCGCCCTGGAAACAGACATACGGCAGATGATCCTCTGGTTCCCGGATCGTCACCTGATCCGCCCGGAAAGTCAGCAAGGCGATCCATGGCCGCAGTCGGCCGTTCTCCGAGACCTTGGCAGGCGTATAGCGCCAAGGAAAATCCGGTTCCCAAAATTCAATATAGGGAAAATAACTGACCGGGAACCCCTCCGAATTGGCGTTCGGGTGGCAGAGGGAGATTGCCTGGGGATTGATGGAAGAAACATCCGCAGGGCCATAAAGGCTGATTTCTTTCTCCTGCGTGAGTTGTTGTCCCTTCTTTCCCTTGAACACCTTGTACTGGGCACGAATCGAAAGCGACGCGCGCATGCGGGCGAGGCGGTCATTCCCTTCGACTTTCCCGAAGACTTCTTCTTCCGAGATGCTATTGGCAAGTCCTTTCCGGACATAGGGGAAAAATACTGATTTCATAGCCATATCTTATTTTTCCGATTCGTTTTCCTTTCTCTTGTTGTCAATGAAACTCCGGACATTGCCGGACATCATTCTGTCCAGTCCTGCGACATAGCGTTCGAAACCGGCGGAATCGCGGCGCGTCCAAGGCCGGGAGACGACATCCTTCTTCAGTCCGGGATGCAGGGAAGAATCTGTTCCCCACCCCACGCGGTACATCCTACCCGAAGCCGGAACCGCCTTCTTGGGAAGACCGCTCCGCAAGACCTTCTTCGCTTTGGTAACAGGTCCGGCGGCAGGGGTGGAAGGAGCAACATCTGCCGCTTTGGAAACCGTAAGCTTTTCAAGCCGGGTGGCTTCTTTCTGCCATGCGGACCAGAAGTCATTCGGAACATCTTGGATTTCAACTTCTTCCTTCGTGATATCCATTTCCTTTTCCGGGCCCGGATAAAGTCCCTGGCCGGCCTTCATCGCAAAACCGCCGGGCAAATTCTCAAAGGAAGGAGCGGACAATTTGTCATCATCGCTCATCTCCTTGTACTGGGAAATGGCGAAAGAGGTATCGATATTGATCGGGGCATCCTCCGGCTGACCGGCGACATAGACCTTCTCAAAAACAATCTTGTCTAAGTCACTCGGAAGAGATTCCCCATATTTCTCCAAGGTCATGTTCAGCGGTAACAACTGCTGGCAGAAGGTTACTGTATCAGAGGGACTCATCACGAAGGATCCTTCCTCCGGCACATAGGTGGCAACCATTCCGTCGACGACGTCGTTACGGATGATGGTCCAGTTGTTATTGTCTTCGAAGGAACCCTGGAACAAAGGCAGCAGGTCGATGGTACTTCGCTGGCTGTCCACCTGCTTCTTGCCCCAGGTTTCGCTGACATGCATGTGGAAGGTGAAGATAACCGTAAACTTCGCATCTCCCTCCGCGTGCCACCTGGCCGGACCTTCCATTTCCAGATACAGGGAAACGGCCAGCAACGTCCAGTCGGAACACTTCACCTCGACACCGATGCCGACATCGAACATGAACCGGAACGGGTTGAACTGGAAGAGGGCATCGAAGAACAGATAACCGCTGATATGGAAAATATCCCAACCGATCATCAGGTCCACCCGGGACCCGAACTGGAGCGTATTGGAAGTGATCGCCAGGTAGGCATCCAGGCTCAGTTTCATGCAGCCTTCCCGGAGTGTGAATCCGATCCGCTGCATGTCCGGGACATTGAAGCCCGGTTCCGGCGTATACTTCGGGTGGAAGCCGCCCGCGGAAAGCAGGAAGCCCTTCGTGTCTCCGCCCCAGTAGATGCGCAGCGCGATGCTGCCGTGCAGTTCGATGCCGACGATCTTGGTATCATACAGAGCGGCATCGAAGGCGAAGCCCTTGCGGACATCCAGGCAGGCCAGGAAGTCGGCATTCATCGAAATCAGTTTCTCTGCGGCATCCACCATCTTGAGGTGTACGCCGCCGGCGATGAGGATGATCACATCCGGAACCTGAATAAACAGGCCGCAGGAAATCTCGAGGATTTCCGCCCAGGAAAGTTTCGCCATCAGGCCGAAGAAGAAATAGTCTTCCGCTACCGGATAGTAGGTGGCCATGTTGGCCAGGATCGTGGACAGGTTCTCCTTCAAGTCCTGGGCAAACATGACGGACTCGATGGAACCGTCATAGACGGCCCCGCGCAAGGCGTCCTCGTCGAGCCGCCGGTTCAGACCGAGCGCGGCACCAACAGCCGTAAGGCTGAAGCCCATACCCAGTTGGAAGCCGGGATTGAACGTGGCCGTGATAGCGCCCATGAAGGAGAAGCCCTTGCTGCCGTCCGGCATCTTGGTGTTCAGGATGAAGATTGCGCCGACGCCGATCATCTCCAGGATCGTCAGATCGAATCCGCCCAGGAACTCACCCTTCTCCAAATCCCACTTCACGAAACCGGCGCCCGTAATGATACTCTCAATATCGATGGCGATGCCGATCCCGTCCGGGAATTTGAAGGTCGGGCTGAAATCCCAGTCGCCGAAATGGAAGTCCGGGGTCATGAAATCGAAATCGAAACCGAATCCCAGATCCGAGAACGTAAAGGTCATGACGCTGAAATCCGCCGTGAAATTGAGGTTGATCCCGAGCGCGATGCTCCCCAGCGAGAAACCGCTTCCGCTGCCCAGTTCCAGGGCCAGGTTATCCAGTTTGATAAAATCCAGGTCTATGTCCGGCTTGAGCGGGATCCGTACATGATAATCTCCGCCGAATGTCAGGCCCTTCTTGATCTTCTCACCGTCCAGCATCCATTCCTTGAGGGCATAGCCCAGTTCCAGGTTGTCCAGGCCGAACTCGATGTTGTCTTTGAGGATCTTCTCGAAGAAGGCGTTCGCCTGGTTCAGCCGGACGATGAAATTCAAGCCCTGCAGCTTGCCCAGGTAAGCGGCGTTGAAGCCCTGCTCGCCCTGGTAGCCGACATAGACGGTCTGCGGATAATCCTTCATCGTAATGGTCAGGATGCCCGGCTCCTGCGGATCCCCGTAAAGGTACAGGATCTCCGGCGCCTTGCCCTTCTGGCCGCGACCGAACTGCAGGGTCAGGCCGGCTTCCACGGATTTCTCACTGGACAGCAGTTCCACTTTCGGGAAGTCGAAGCCTTCCGGCTTGGAGAAGAAGAACCCGGTCTTGTCCGCTACGGTCTTGTTGTCCTTGGAGGTTCCCTTGTTAAGGGAACCATTGGCGTCGACCGTCAGTTTGTGGCTGTCGCCAAGGTTGAACTCGTCCTTGTATTTCGCCTGGATGACCGGCAGGACATAGATCCCGGGAACCGCCTTTTCCGCCCCCTTCAGTTTCCGCTGGCCCACGAAGGCGACCATGTCGAAGGAGAAATTCTCCTTATATTTATATACATTGACCGCAAAGAACTTGCCGCCCATGTCGAGCTGGTACTCCGGCAGCTTGACCGAATCCAGCAGCCCTTCGATGCTCGGCAGGTCGACCAGGTCCTTGACGGCCTCCTTGATCGGGGCCGGGATTGTCTGGTAGATGCGGACGGCGAAATGCAGGGCATCCGCCCAGCAGGAGACTTTCTTGCCATCGTCCACCAGGTCCGTGATTTCCGTGGCCAGCTGCAGCGCGGCGGCGGAATACTTCGCGACCTTCTGGACATCTTCATCGCTGACCACTTCACGGATTTTCTTGCTGATGGCATCGATGACCTGTTTCAGGATCTCCTTGAGTATCGACTTGACCTTCTGCTCGATCATCATCAGCAGCGGGCGGACGACTTCCTTATGAATGGTCCGTTTCAGCTCCGCCCAATACGCCGTCATGACGTCGTCGGCGAAGGCCTTGACCTTTTCCAGATAGGCTTCCGTCCCGTCCGCCAGGGCCCCGGCCTGCTTGTAGATTTCGCCTCCGGCCGCATCGGCCGCACCGATCAGCTGCTCCATCGCCTTCTCGGTCACGTCCTTGAACCGGGTGTAGTACCCTTCGAACTCGTAGGGCACCATCTTCTTGGCATGGTCCGCAACGATGGTCATGTAGGCGGAGAAATCCACAGCGGAGAACGGATTATCCAGGGACTTGCCCGCAAGCAGGCGGTCCACCTGTGATTTTCCGTAATTCTCCCAGGCCTTCTGGCTGCCGGGAACGTTTTTGGTCTGCTGGGTGAACTCCTCCTCCAGGGCCTTCGCCATGGCGGAGAAGCGTTTCTCCCATGTTTCCGGCTTGAAGGTATCCGTGACATATTTCTCCAGTTCGCCGAACAGTTTCCGGTACTCGCCGATAAACGTCAGTTGCGCGGCGCCGGCCTTGACCTTCCCGTATTCGGCATCGAAGGCCTTCTGCCACAGCTCGGGATCGACTTCCTTGAACAGGTCGTGCTGCCGGGCCTTGTCCTGGGCCACCTTGACGAGCGGGGTGATGAAGATCTTCTGCAGGTATTCGGCCAGTTCCGGATTCATTTCCTTCCGGAAAGAGCGGTAGACCGTATCCAGTTCCTTGAGCACCGTCTTCCCCTCCTTCTGCGCGGCATCGATCATGGCCCGCGCCTCGGAGAGGATCTCGTTTTTCAGTTTCTCCAGTTCCTTCCCCTTCTCTTTCAGCTCTTTGACAAGCCCGTTCTTGAAATCCTCCGCGACCTGTTTGAGGGCTTTCTTGATGTCCTCCAAGAAAGCGATGAAATCGTTGATGACCTGTTTGATCTCCTTGACGGCCTCATTGCCCGTTTTCTCGAGCTCCCGCTTGAGCCGGGCGATCAGTTCATTGACGATCGCCGTGATGCTGCTGAAATCCGGGACATCGGGATTGAAGGCCTGGACGAGGGAATAGATCTTGCTGACCAGGGCGGCGGCATCGTCGTAGTCGTCAACCGGGAACTGCTCTTTGATATAGGATTCCGGATCCGTGAACATCTGCGCGATCTTGGACCAGCGGAGCACATAGATTTCCACCGTAGGGCAGACGCCCTTGACCTGGGCGACCGCCGACTGGATCGCCGTGTTGACATCCGCCACGGCGCTGTCGACATTGTCCTGGTAGGCTTTCGCCAGCAGCTTGCTGACTTCCTCCAGGGACGGCGTCGGGACGCTTCCCGGATTCGGGATGAATTTCGCGACCTCGATGGTCTGCATCTGGATCAGGCCCAGGAAATCCAGGACCTTGTAGATCTTGTCGAGGATGTCCCCCACCTTGCCGAATTCGCCCAGGGCTTCGCGCATCAGCCGGTCCAGTTCGCGGCGGAGCTGGTTGTAGCGCGCCAGCAGTTCGTCCTTGGCGGCCGTCGCCGCATCCATGAGCTGCTTTTCCAGTTCGTCCAGTTCTTTCCGGATCTTCTCGATCTCCTGGGCGATCTGGGCACGGACCTCTTCCTTTACCTGCTTGATCAGATCCTCGATCTTTTTCTTCTGACGGGCCAGTTCCCGCAGTTCCTCATCGAAGACGGTCTTGGCGTTGCGGAGCAGCACGACCAGGATATGGTCGAAGACCCGTTCGGCAAATTCCTTGTTGAGATACGTATCCGCCATGTAGTCGCCGAACGCCGGGAATTCCTCGCCGAGCGCCTCCCACTCCATGTCACGGAACTTCTTGAGCAGCTTGATCAGGTTGGATACCAACTTGACCAGCGGCTCGAGCTTGCCTCCCATCCCGAAGTCGCCGAACGAAAGCGATGCGGAGAAGCCGCCCTTTTCATAGGACCAGACATGCTCATCCCCGCCGGAAAGCGAGAACAGCTCTCCGACCGTCAGCTTGGCGTTCTTCCCGTCACCCGCCGCCTGGACCTTGACATCCTCCCAGTCAATGCCCTCACCGGCGAGCGACTCGACGGCATCCGCAATCGCATCAACCGTCGAGAAGACGGATGCAATCAGGTCGTAGAGCTCCTGGTTCTTTTCGAAGTTGGACAAGTCGTAGCCCAGCCGCTCGAAGACATGTTCGATGAACTTCTGCAGCGCGGATTCCTTGTGGTTTTTGTCCGGAATGAGATAATTCCTCACGTCGTCCACCGTCTTGAGTTTGTCCAGCTCATCGGTGGCGGTCGCGAAATACGACGGCATGTCTCCGAGGAAATCCTCGAGAAGCGCGTCTTTGGTCATGGTAAGTAGGGTGCCCAGTTTGAGGAAAAACTGGTCCAGAACGGAGGAGGCAGGATCGGCTGACATAACCTACGGGGATTTAGGGGTTCACGATCTGGCTTTTCTCTCGCCGCAAAACGCTCGCTACTGCGCCGTATGCAATTATAAGAAATAAAAATACAAATAACAACCACCTTCCAAGGAAAGATGGTTGTTAATAGGATTTATGTACTTACATTTTTTACGTACGTAGCAAAGGCGTCTACTTAGGCAATCCGAAAACGGCGGACAATTCGGCCATCTGACCATCGGTCATGCCCTCCGGCTCAAAGCCCATGTTCTTGCCGGCGATGTAGATCTGGGCCGCCTTATTCAGCACATCGACCTGGTCGAAAGCGTCCATAATGTCCTTTTCTACCGCAAATACCCCATGTTTCTCCCACATAACCACGTCATAATCATCCGAAATGGCCTGAATCGTTGCATCGGCCAGCTCCACGCTGGACGGCAGCATGTACGGAACGATTCCCAGTCCCCGCGGACAAAAGGCCTTCGTCTCCGGAATCATGGACCAGAGCAGCCGGGTCGCAACGTCCTTTTCCAGGAACTTCCGGGCGTGCGTCATGGCCACCAGTTCGATCGGATGGGTGTGCAGGGAAGCCTTGTAGGGGTAATTATTCGTAAGTAAATAATTATGCACCGCCAAATGAGACGGCAATTCCGACGTCGGGGCCACCGGAAGGTCCGCCACGATCTCGTAGGAGGCACAGTCGTCCAGGATCCGGATGATGGATCCGTTGGCCATCGGGTCGCGGGCGAGGTCCCGCATCCGCTTCTGCGTGCCTTTGCAGTAAAACCAGCATCCCTTCAGTGCAGGGAGCGTAGTTCCGATGGGACGGGGTGCGCTGATGGCAGGAAGCGCCCGCATGGCTTCGTCGGCATATTCGGTGACATTGATGGTAATGTTGCCGCCGTTGCGTTCGGCCCACCCCTTCTGCCAGAGGTAACCGGCCACCTCGGCGACCTTGTCGATCTCGGCTTTCAAAGCCGGATATTTATCCAGGATACTCATATCAATTGCGGAAGGAAAGAGGAAACAATCAGGACAAGCAGGCCCGCCACCAGGATGGCGATGGTCTTTTTCGAGCAGCCCTTCCATTCTTTCAGGATGATGCCCCAGACATTGCTGAAAGTCACGTTGAGGGACTGGAGGATGCACCAGGAGAAGGCCAGCAGCACGGCGGAACCGGTCAGGAAGCCCTTGCCGAGCGCCAGGCCGAAGAACTGGCTGTACCACAGCAAACCGGCCAGGCAGCAGAAGAGCAGATTGTTGACATACAAGTCTTTGCGCTTATAGTCGCCCCAGGTTTTGTTGCGGCTGTTCTGGTAGAAACAGTAGCAGGCATTGGTCAGGAAACCGCCCAGGGTCACCAGGAACGTCGCCGGAAGGGTCTTGAAGATCTCCGGGGTCGAAGCCCAAGAAAGCGGCTCCCCGAAGCCCAGGCCGATGGCGAAACAGGCGCTCATGAAACCGGCCAGCAGGGCCACCAGGATGCCTTTGCCGAAATTGAAATCCTTGACGGCGGTCTTGGCATCGTCGCCGGCTTCGGCGGCCTTGCGTGCCCCCGCCCAGCCGATGATGGCGATACCGACCAGGGTCACCACGACGCCCACGATTACGGGAGCGGTCAGGTCGCCGGTCTTTCCCGTGAAAATCGGGGTCAGAAGGGTTCCCAAGCCCGCACAGGTGCCCAAGGCGATGCTCTGGCCGAGCGCGACGCCCAGGTAGCGCATCGACAGGCCGAACGTCAGGCCGCCCACGCCCCAAAGGATGCCGAAAAAGATGGTCAGCAGGCTTTCCTTCGGATGGGCCGCGAACATCCCGAAGAGGGACTCCCCTGCCGGTACGGCCAGCAGGGCGCCCAGCAGCGGGAACACGAGCCAGGCGAAGACGCCCTGGACGATCCAGTAGCTCTCCCAGCTCCAGTCGCGGATCTTGTTGATCGGCACGTAGCTGCTGGACTGGCAGAACGCGCCGACCGCGATGATCAATAGTCCGATGAAGATTTCCATGACAGCTTATCGTTTGGAAGTGACTTCCCGTTCGTAGCGCTCGATCTCCGGAATGAAGCCCTCGCCCACCGGTACGCCGTTCTTGCAGTTGAAATAGTCGAACACGGCGCCGAACGGCAGGCTCTTGGCTTCTTCGAGGAGGGCCAGGCGCTGGAAGCCCTTGCCGGCATCCTCATACTCCCGCAGTTTGGCCAGCGGCTCGAGCAGGGCGCTCAGGATGCACTTCTGGGTGGCGCGGGTGCCGATCACATAGGCGCCGATACGGTTGATGGAGGCATCGAAATAGTCCAGGCCGATGTGGCAGCGGTCCAGGGCATCCGCACGGACCATTTCCTTGAACAGGTCCAGGGTCTGGTCGTTCATGATGGTGACGTGGTCGGAATCCCAGCGGACCGGGCGGCTGACATGGAGCATCAGTTCCGGGACGAAGAGCAGGAGCGAGGCGACCATGTCGGAGACGTTCTCGGTCTGCTCGTAATGGCCGGTATCGAGGGTGTACATGAGCTTGCGGGTCGCGCAGTAGCCGGCGACAAAGTCATGGCTGCCAACGGTATAGCTCTCAAGGCCGATGCCGAACAGCTTGGCTTCCAGGCAGGTCTTCATCCCCGGCAGGTCCTCCTTCAGGATCTCATCGAGGGATTCAGCGAAGATCTGGCGGTAGCGCATGCGCTCGACCGTGAGGTCCTTGGAGCCGTCATGGACCCAGATATTCATGATGCAGGGATCGCCCTGGGCCTTGCCCATCGCATCGGCGATGCGGCGGCAGCGCTTGGTGTGTTCGATCCAGAATTCGCGGATGGCCGGATCCGGGTTGGCCAGGCTGAGGTCGCCGCTCTTGGGATGGCCGAAGGACGTCGAGTTGAAGTCCAGCTTCATGCCGTTTTCCTTCGCCCACTCGATCCAGCTCTGGAAATGCTCGGGACCGCACTGGTCGCGGTCGACGAATTTGCCGCCGAAGTCTCCGTAGATTTCATGCAGGTTGAGACGCTGGGTTCCGGCCAGCAGGCTCTTGGCGAACTTGACGTCCGCACGGACCTCGTCGATGTTGCGGGCCCGGCCGGGGTAGTTGCCGGTGGTCTGTATACCGCCGGAGAGGCCGGCCTTGCTTTCAAAGCCGATCACGTCGTCGGTCTGCCAGCAGTGCAGGGAGATCGGCGTCTTTTCAAGGATTTCGACGGCCTTGTCCGTGTCCACGCCGATGGCGGCATACCGCTCCCGGGCGATTTCGTAAGCTTGGAGAATCTGTTTTTCGTTCATCGTTATGGGATTTTATTTGTTTGACGGATAGAAAGTTTTGACGGAGAAGGTTTCGGCGATGAGTCGGCGCATCTCCCAGCGGTCGGCGACGAGTCCGGCGGCCTGGGCCTGGACCATGACATTGCCGATGGCGGTCGCCTCGACGGGACCGGCCACGACCGGGATCCCGAGGGTATCGGCCGTCAGCTGGCTCATGTAGTCATTGGCCGAGCCGCCGCCGATGACATGGAGTTTCTCGATCTTGAAAGGTGCAAATTCCTGCAGCATATCCAGGACTTCCTTGTACCGGCAGGCCAGGCTGTGATAGATGCAGCTGACCATTTCCCCGTCGTTTTCCGGGACAGGCTGGCCGGCTTCCGCCAGGGCGGCGCGGATTTCCCGGTCCATGTCGGCCGGGTTGGCGAACCGCGGGTCATCCGGGTTGATCCGGCCGGAGAACGCCGAGGCGGCACGCGCCATGTCCGTCAACTGGCCGTACGTATATTCCCGTCCGGCGGCCTTCCAGGCCTTGCGGCACTGCTCCAGCAGCCACATGCCGGTGATGTTCTTCAGGAAGCGGGTCGTTCCCTCGATGCCGCCCTCGTTGGTGAAATTCAGGCGGGAAGAGGCCTCGTTGATGATGGGGGCCGGCGTTTCGATGCCCATCAGGCTCCAGGTTCCGCTCGACAGATAGGCGAAACGCTCATCGGCGGCGGGAACGGCGGCGATGGCCGAAGCGGTGTCATGGCCGGCGACCGCGACCACGGGGACCTCCCCGATACCGGTACGCTCGGCAATGGATTTCCGGAGCGTGCCGACGACGGTTCCGGACTGGACGATCGGCAGCAGCACGTCGGTCCGCACACCAATCCTTTTCAGGAGGGCCTTGTCGAACTGCCGGCTCCGCTGGTCCATCATACCGGAGGTAGAGGCATCCGTATACTCGCAGACTTTGTTTCCTGTCAGCATCCAGGACAGCAGGTCCGGCATGAACAGGATGTGCCGGGCGGCCTCGAGCGGAGCGAAGCCCTCCCGCGTCTGCGCATACAATTGGAAAATGGAATTGAAATCCATGATCTGGATACCGGTCGAAGCATACAACTCCTCCCGCGGGAGGGTCTTGAATACATCATCCGGCACGCCGGCAGTATAGGGGTCCCGGTAGGCGCGCGGCAGGCCCAAGAGCGTCCCGTCCGGAGCGATGCAGCCGAAATCCACGCCCCAGGTATCGATACCGATGGAATTGATTTTCACGCCGTTTTTGGCCAGGTCGGAAAGACATTCCAAGAAATGTTCATAGATGGAATAGACATTCCAATAATACCTGCCGCCCAGTTCCAGGGGCTGGTTCGGGAAACGGCAGACTTCCTCCATCCGGAAGCGGCCGTTTTCAAATGTCGCCAGGATGCCGCGTCCGGAAGTGGCACCGCAGTCAAAGGCAAGGAAAGCAGTTTTGGACTCCATATTCAGTCGGTTTTCGCAAAAGTAGGGTTTTCATGGGATTATTTTACTATATAATTTGCGATACAGACTTTGTTTTTTGACACATTTTTTCCGCACAGGAAAGCTCCGTCCCCCCCCGAGCCGGCAACGGATAAAATGGTAAAGAAATCGGGAAAAATGATATTGCATAAATCCGGACAGTCCCGTACCTTTGCTGAAAAGAAAAAGAAAAAAACCGATTGATATGAAAACGAACAAGTTGATTGCCGCCGTGGCCCTGGTACTGGCCGTTTCCTGCGGCAATGCCAAGAAGAACGCCAAAGGCGCCGCCGATGTACCTGCCGCAGAGACCGCCGTTTCCCAGGACGGACCCGCCTCCGTCGTGTATTTCACCAAGGAGATTACCCCGGAGAGCCTGGTAAAGATCTACAAGGCCGTCGGCCGTGAGGCCACCGGAAAGGTCGCCGTCAAGATCTCTACCGGTGAAATGGGCGGAAACAACTACCTCAAGCCCGCCCTGATCGAACCGCTCCTGCAGGAAGTGAAGGGCCGTTTGGTCGAATGCAACACGGCCTATGCCGGCTCCCGTATGGAGACCGCCGACCACCGCAAGACCATCGAAGCCCACGGATTCAAGGATGTGGACATCATGGACGAGGAAGGAGAAATCAAGATTCCCGTCAAGGACGACAAATGGATAAAGTACGACATTGTCGGTTCCCATATCCAGAACTACGATTTCATGATCAATCTCGCCCATTTCAAAGGCCATGCGATGGGTGGTTTCGGCGGGGTCCTCAAGAACGCCTCCATCGGCGTGGGCTCCCGCAACGGCAAAGCCTACATCCACTCCGCCGGCAAGACCGAAGACTACCATACCATGTGGCAGAACCTCCCCGCCGGCTGGGACCAGAAGCCGGAGAACAACACCCCCTTCATCGAGTCCATGTCCGCCGCTGCCCAGGCCGTCCATGAATATTTCGGCGAGGGCAAGAACATCCTCTACATCGACATCATGAACAACATCTCGATCGACTGCGACTGCGACTCCCACCCGCATGACCCGACCATCCAGGACATCGGCATCGCCGCTTCCATCGATCCCGTCGCCCTCGACAAGTTCTGCCTCGACCAGGTCTTCAACCTCCCCAACGACGAGAACAACGACACCAAGGCCCTGCTCGATCGCATCAACCAGCGTCACGGCACGCGCATCGTCTTCCGCGGTGAGGAGATGGGCCTTGGCACCACGAAATACACGGTCGTCAACGTCGACTGACGCTTCCTTTATCCCCTGTAATCAGAGGGAGACTCACCCAGATACCGCTGGACATAGCGGCTGAAATAAGCGGGTGACGAGAAATTGAAAAGCTCCGATATCTCCGTAAACGTCTGGGAACGGTCCCGGAGCTGACGGGAAATATCGAGAATGGTAAACCGGTTGATCCACCAGTTGGCGGAATGACCGGTTATCGTTTTGCTGATTTCGGAGAGGTATTTCGGAGCGACGCACAATTCCGAGGCATAATACCCGACTTCACGGGTCTTCCGGTAGTCTCCCCGCTCCAGCATGCCGATGAAGCGCTGCATGATTGACGCCGACTGGGTCTGGATTTCCTCCATTCCGTTGATCCGGGCATGAAAATCATAGAAATCCAGGATCAGCGTCCGGACCATACTGATCATCAATTCGTCATGGAAATGATGCCAGACCATTCCCAGCCTTCTTTCCACTTCCTCGAAATCCCGACGGCAACGGGAAAACTCCTCGTCTGTCAGATGCATGACGGGATTCTGGGCCAGGGAAAGCGATCCGCGCATCCCATAATTCGTATTCGGCGTGGACTTCTCGATAAAGGTCGGATCGATATATAAGATCCTGGCCCGGAAATCCCCGGAAGGACGGACGGATCCTACGAATTGGGTGGCACGGATAATGGTACAGTCCTTTTCCCGGATCGTAAAAGGATCGTCATTGTAGTCTATCTCACAACTGCCACCCAGGCACAGGATGTGGGCCAGGTGCAGCGCGACATCGCCTTTTCCGATGCCGTCCAGCGTGTCCCGAATGATGATTTCTCCCGTCATAGCATAGCGAATATACTCATTTTCTGACAGATTCGGAGTTTTTGACGGAAATATCCGAAAAAAGCATAACGCCGGTACGGCGGGAGTCTACGGTACGCCGGCCGAGCGCAATCCGGAGGCCCGGTACCGCAACCCCAACGTAACGCTGAACGATATCGTCAAGGCGAACCGGCAGCAGTAATCGGCACCGGCGCACTGACTTCCTGCTCAAAGACAAGGATAATGCGGGAAAATCAGTATCTTTGTCTTTGAGTCAATCGTATACTGCCATGAAGGTTATCCTGACCGGTGCGACCGGATATGTCGGAGAAGGCGTCCTGCTGGAATGCCTGAACAACCGTGAAATTGAAAAGGTGCTGAGCATCAGCCGCCGTCCGTGCGGGCACCGGCACCCAAAACTGGAAGAATACCTGGTCCCGGATTTCATGGGGCTGGAAGCCGGCGATCCGAGGTTGGAAGGCTACGACGCCGTTTTCTTCTGTGCCGGCATCTCCAGCGTCGGCGTCCCCGAGGAGCGCTACAAGGTCATCAGCCATGATATTCCGCTGCACCTGGCTCAGATCCTGCCGGACAAGGGCCGCATGACCTTCGTCTACGTCAGCGGCGCCGGCAACTACAACCACACCGACCAGATGTGGGTCCGGGTCAAGAAATCCACCGAAGAAGCCCTCGTCCGGATGCCGTTCAAGGGCGCCTACAATTTCCGCCCCGCCATCATGTGGCGGTACAAGGGACAGATCCATGTCCAGAAGATCCAGTACCTGTTCTGGGCCTGCTATCCGCTGATCAAGTTCTTTGGCGGCTGGAACACGATGTCCGAAGTCGGCCGGGCCATGATCGCGGTGTCCCGCAGCGGATACGTCCGGCACGAAATTGAAGTCAAAGATATCTCCCTCCTGGCTGCAGGCAAATAGCGGAAGCCGTTTACAGAACAAGCCCCGAACGTCTGGACGTCCGGGGCTTTTCGCATGATTTTGTTTTGTTTATTGACGGTTGGACCGGATAATCTCATTCAGGGAAATATTGGGATTGCGGTAGCGGGCCTCCGGATTGCGCTCGCCCGGACGGCCTTCCCATGCCGACTTGAGCACCAAGGCTTTTTGCGGGCAGTTCTGGATGCACGCCAGGCAGTATTCGCACTTTCCTGCGAATTTGAGCTTGCCGTCGGCCAGGGAGAAGTTCCGGTGCGGACACACATTGGCGCAGGTCATGCACTGGACGCAGCGGTCTTCCTTCAAGTCCATCAGCCGGTCGGCGGTCATGGAGAAATGCTGGTCCTGCATCCGCTTGAGGCCTTCTTCATTGAAAAAGCCCATCTCTCCATGCTGGATGTACTGTTTGTGGGCGCCGAGGTCTTCCAGGATCTTGGCAAGGTTCTCATCCACATGCTTGTCGATGCTCATCTGCTGGTTCATGTCGAAGACGGGCAGATAGTTATCGACCATCAGGATGGAATTGATATACTGCTGTTTAACACCCTGCTCGCTGGCAAATTTGTCCCACCACTCACAGACATTGACGGCGGCATTGCCGAAGGTGATGACCGAGAAGATGTACGGAGCCTTGAACGTCGCTTTCTGAATGAATTCACGGACGATCATCGGCGCAGAAGCCGCATAGTCAGGGAACACGAATCCGATCTCGTCGGCTTCATAGACCAGGTCCGTTTTCTTCAGTTCCTGCGGAATGCTGAGGGGATTGTCCGAGAGGTTCTTGGCGATAAAAAGGGAATTCCCGGTAGCGGTAAAAAAGAAGACCAGACGCTTCTTTTCCGCAGCGCGGTCTTTCAGGATGGCGGCGTGGGTACGCGGGGCAATCCCCGCCATGGCGATGGCGGCCAGGGAGGTCCCCATCAATTTCAGTGCATCTCTTCTGTCCATATCTTTTGAATTGTTGTTGTGCTGTCGGAACAATACAAATGTCAGCAGAAACCGAGCCGTCCTCCTTTCCCTTTTTTCCGTTTCTTTTTCCAATTCTCCGGTTTCTTTACCGCGGGGGCGTTTCCGCTTCCGGAAGCATCATTTTGCACCCAGGGCCACATGGGCACCGACCCTACGGGGCAAAATCGCTGAATCAAGGCCCTCTTTACACCCGTTCGAGGGAAGGAGCGATCCAGGGCTGCCGGCGGAGAGCAAGCGCCGGGCCGGACCGGGCAGGGAGAGTGAAAGAAAATGATTATCTTTGCGCGTCCGAAACTGCAGTATGAGAAACCGTATGATCCTGACTTTCCTATTTGTCCTGGCGAGCATCGCCTACACGACCTGGTGCTGGTGGCGGATCCTGCCGTTTTCCATCCTGGGCAAAACGCTGGCCGCCGCGCTGTATGTCGCAGCCTTCCTCGGCATTTTCGTGTATTTCAAATGGGGCGACCGGATGCCGTTGCCGCTTACGGCAGCCACCTATGAAATCAGCACCTCGTGGATGATCTTCTTCGTCTACACGCTGTTTTTCTTCCTCCTCCTGACCGTCGGGAATGTGTGCCATCTTGTCCCCGCCGCCTTCCTGAAAGACTCCTGGACCGGCACCGCCACCGTGCTCGGCGCCCTGGTCATCCTGCTGACATACGGAAACTTGCACTATCACCATAAATACCGGGAGGCCCTTGACATCCAGACGGAAAAACCGCTGGAAAAACCGGTCCGGATCGTCCTGGCCAGCGACCTGCACGTCGGCTACCACAACCGCAAAAAGGAGCTGGACCGCTGGGTACGGCTGATCAACGCCGAGCACCCCGACCTGGTGCTGGTTGCCGGAGACATCATCGACCGGGACCTGCGGCCCGTCCGCGCCTGGCACTACGACGAATCCTTCCGGGCCATCGAGGCGCCGGTATTCGCCTGCCTGGGCAACCACGAATACATCTCCGGAGAAGAAGGCTCGGAGCGGTTCTACGCCGATGCTGGGATTACGCTGCTCAGGGATTCCGCAGCCGTTGCGGACGGCCTCCGCATCATCGGCCGCGACGACCGGAGCAACCGGGCCCGCAAAAGTCTCCAGGATCTGACCGCTGCGGACAGCCTCTTCACCATCCTGCTGGACCACCAGCCCTACCACCTCGAAGAAGCCGAACAGTGCGGCATCGACTTCCAGTTCAGCGGCCATACCCACCACGGCCAGATCTGGCCCGGGAACTGGATCACCGATGCCATGTTCGAAAAAGCCTACGGCCCTTACCAAAAAGGAGACACCCGCTACTACGTCAGTTCCGGTCTCGGACTCTGGGGCGGAAAATTCCGGATCGGGACCCGGTCGGAGTACGTCGTCCTGACCCTGCACAACTAAACTTGCAGGAAGCCGAAGGAATCCCTATTTTTGTGTCCGCAAAAACGGAATCTACATGAATTTCAATGGAATCCTCGTCGGAGCCGCCGTGTTCCTCATCATAGGCATCTGCCACCCCATCGTCATCAAGATGGAATACCACTGGGGCAAGAAAAGCTGGTGGGTCCTGCTGGCCGCAGGCCTTGGTTTCTGCGCCCTTTCCCTGTTCATTCCCAATACCGTGGTCTCGACCATCGTCGGTGCCGCCGCTTTTTCCTGCCTCTGGGGCATCCACGAAATCCTCGCCCAGGAAATGCGCGTACTGCGCGGCTGGTTCCCCGAGAATCCGGCCCGTCACGACTATTATGAAAGACGGCGCCGGGAACTGGGCGACAAGCTGAACCGGCATCCCAGCCACAAGAACTTGAAAGAAAAGACGAACGGCTGATGGAACGGGACTAGCGTCCCTGATATTGGCGGCGCACCGCTTCCAGGTAGAAATCCCGGCGCTGCTGCTGTGTAATCGGCAGTTTGATCAGCCGGGCGGATTCGGAAAGCCCGTCGTCCAGGTTGCAGACATACAGGTTTCCGGCTTCCGCCAGATACAGACGATTGTAACAGATCTCCAGATACTTCTGGAGATTCATCGTATAATGCAGGGTCTTGATGACTTCCATGTCCGTGACGGAATCTTTGCAGAAAACAAACAATCCCATCCGGTCGAAACGGCCATAGAGTCCGCCGCCGCATTTATTGACCTTGCTGGCGATGATCCGGCGCAGCGGAAGGGCCATCGACCAGTAGCGCAGTTCCTTCTGGCCGACCCGGTCTGCCTGCAGGCCATAGGAATAACCGTTCTCCAAGACCGTCTCCAGGTCCTCTTCGTCCACCGCGGGAGTCATTCCCGCCACATCCTTCAGCAAGGCGCCCGCCGCAGACTTGCTCTCCTCCATCGCCCGGGTCACCTCGATGCCGACCCGTTTCCCGTCCGGGGACTGGAGGTCCGGTCGGTCCCGGTTGACCAGGTCGTCGAAATCATGTCCCAGCAGCGCAGACAGGGCGATCTGTGCATATTGCTCGAAGAAGCAGGTTCCGTATTTCCGAAGAGATGCCATGGATACAAAGATAAGGAAATCCATGGGAAAATGTACTGTTGCAGATGCGGTTGCAATTCCTTATTTTTGCGTAACCTAACAAAACATGCTTCATGAAACGGCTCCTTTCCCTCCTGGGGCTCCTGATCGCTTTGTCAGTCTCCGCCCAAACCCGCATCACAGACCTGAAAGTCCAGCACGCCGACCGGCCCCTCGCCGTTGAAGACCGGCACCCCGTCTTCAGTTGGAAAATGGAATCTGCCGAAAAAGGACAATGCCAGACCGCTTACCGCCTGACCGTCACCCGGGACAGCGACGGCAGCACGCTCTGGGACTCCGGGAAAGTCACGGACGGCCGTTCCGACGGCATCCCCTACCGCGGCGTCGCACTCCAGCCTGAAAAGGGCTATGGCGTCGCCCTGCAGGTCTGGGACAAGGACGGCGCCGTCCATGAAGCGGAGACCCGTTTCGAAACCGGCCTGATGAATCCCCGCCAGTCCGCCTGGAAAGGCGCAGGCTGGATCGGTTCCAAGGAACTCACCCTGGATGCCGCCTCGCAGAGCATTTTCGACATCGCGACGGAATTCCGGATCCTCCAGGGGGACGAAGCCGCCCTTATCCTGGGCGCAGATGATTTCCGGCTGCAGAACGCCTTCATGAACGGATACGGCATCGCCGGCAAGGAGTCCTATATCAAGGTCGTCCTCCAACCGGCCATGCCCGAACTGCGCATCTACCGTGTCGGGTATTTCCCGGAAGACAAAGCGAACACCCCCATGGCCGTCATTAACAAAGAGACCTATCCCGAGAACAATCTGGAGCAGATACTGTCTGCCGGCCCCGTCCATACGCTCGAGATCCACGTCGAAGTCGGCGACATCAGTTTCCGCATTGACGGAAAAGACCTCATGGCCGCCCCCGCCCGGGGCCGCGGCGGTTTCGGCGGCGGAGCCTTCTCCGTGGGCATGATGGGCGGCGGGACCCGTGCTTCCCGGATCACCCTCAACAAAATCGGAAGCGGCGGCAATTTCCCGTCCTTCCCCAATCTGGCCAGCGTTGGTTTCGCCATTGCACCGGGATCCGAGGTTGAATTCAGCCACTATCAGATCCTCAACGCCGGGCAAAGCATTGACCGGGTGGTCTTCGATGCGGACCGATACGGCCTTTTCGAAGGAAAACCCGGCATACGCATTGATGGGGACCGGATCATCGCCTCCAACAACGGCGCTCGGGAGATCCGGACCTGGGCCGATCCGTCCCATGGGGCCGAGACCCTGCTCCGTACGGAATTCCAGGCCGCCAAAGCCGTGAAATCCGCCCGTCTGTATGCCTCCGCCATGGGTATCGCGAACCTCTACCTCAATGGCCAGCCCGTCAGCGAAGACTGGTTCATCCCCGGCGACAGCCAATACCGGGAAACGATGTGTTACCTCAAATACGACGTCACCGGCCTGGTCCGGCAGGGCGCCAATGTCATCGGCGCCGAACTCGCCGGCGGCTGGTACACCGGCTACATGACCTTCACTACCTCGAATTTCAACTTCTTCGGCGACTATACCGCCCTCCTCGCCCGGCTGGTCATCACCTACGAAGACGGGACCAAAGAAGAAATCCTTACCCGCCCCGATGCCTGGAAGACCTTCAAGGACGGTCCGATCCGCCTGGGCAGTTTCTTCCAGGGAGAGCGCTATGACGCCCGCAAGGAGCTGAAAGGCTGGGCGGAGCCCGGCTTTGACGACAGCGCCTGGAAGGCCGCTGAAACCATCGAAAAACGTGACTGGATCGACTTTGACATCGTCGCCCGGTACGACGAGCCGGTGAAGGTTCGCGAGATCCTGACCGCCCGGCGGCTGATGCCGGTCTCCGATCCGCACACCCACATCTACGACATGGGCGTCAACATGGTCGGCGTCCCGGAAATCACGATTCCCGCCGGCTGGCTCAAAGAAGGCGACACCGTCATCCTCACCTATGGCGAGCAGCTCTACCCCGGCCTGAAAGGGGACAGCAAGGAATATGTGGACCGTTTCGGCAAGAAAGGCCGGAACGTCGCCGGGCACATCCTCTACGAGACCAACCGGGCTGCCCTGGACGCCGATTTCTATACCGCTGCCGGCAGCGGGCCGGTCACCATCCGTCCGTCCAAGACCTTCCGCGGCTACCAGTATATCCAGGTGTATATTCCTTCCCATGAAGGCGCCCTGCCCAAGGAAAACATCAAAGGCATCGTCCTGTCCTCATCGGAAATTCCGACCGGCCGTTACCAGGCCACCACGTCCGATGGCAATAAAACCGGAATGCTCGTCAATCAATTGTTCCAGAACATCCAGCGCAGCCAGCTGGGCAATTTCCTGACCATCCCGACCGATTGCCCGCAGCGCAACGAGCGCATGGGCTGGACCGGAGACGCCCAGGCCTATGCCCGCACCGGCATTTACAGCGCCGACGTGCGGAATTTCTTCCGCCAATGGATGGTCGCCCTCCGTGCAGACCAGGGCATCGGCAACGACCGGGAAGTCCCCGGCGGCATCGGATCCACCGTCCCGACTTACAACAAGACCGACGACCCGACCTTCGCCAACGGCACGACCTGGAGCGCCGCTGTCTGCATGGTCCCCTGGCAGCTGTACAACCAATACGGTGATACACAAGTTATTGAGGAAAACATTGAAGCCATGATGGACTGGCTGAACGGCATGGCCTTCTATGCCAATCCGGACCATCCGGCCCTCTCCACCAAAGCCAGCGGACTGGCCGACCACCTCGCCCTGGACAACCGCACCCCGCCGGACCTGGTCAATAACGCCATCTACATCTACATGATGGAAGTCACCGCCCGCATGGCGACAGCCATCGGAAAAGACGATTATGCCGCAATCCTGCAGGAGCGGCATGACAGGGCGGTCGAAGAATGGAACCAAGCCTACGTCGATCCGGCTACCGGAAAGACCGTACACACCCAGGCCTCCTATGCCACCCCGTTGAACTTCAACGTATTCAACGCCGATAACAAGCAACGCGCCGAGCAGCATCTCGCCGCCCTGGCCGCCCGCCCGGCGGAAAGCGGTCCCACGAAGGAAGAGCAGGAAGCCCAGAAGAACCTGCAAAATGACCAGACCAGCGCCTTCGGCGTGCTCGGTTCCGGCAACACCGACTTCAATTTCAAGCCCTACACCATCACCACCGGTTTCTCCGGGACCCCAAACATCCTCCCGGCCCTGAGCCGTGCCGGCCAGAACGAAACCGCCTACCGGATGATTTCCAACACGGAATTCGCCTCCTGGTTCTATCCCGTCACCAAGGGTGCCACCTCCGTCTGGGAGCGCTGGAATTCGCTGGATACGGCCTTCTCCGAGCCCAACCAGAACAGCATGAACTCCTTCAACCATTTCGCCCTCGGCGCCGTCGGGCAGTGGATGTATGAATTCCAGCTGGGCATCACGACCGACCATGGCAACGGTGCCGCCGGATACAAGCACTTCGTGCTCCAGCCTTCCTGCGGCGGCCTCTTCACGGCCCTGGAAGGCAGCTACGACTCCCATTACGGCCGGATCGAGAGCGCCTGGACCGCCGAAAAAGGCGTCATGACCTCCTACCGCTGCACGGTCCCGGCCAACACCACGGCGACCCTCTATCTCCCGGTCAACGCCAAGGGAGAAAATGGGAACGGCGCCACCTGCAAAGGCAGCGCCGTCCGAAATGGTCTTGATACCGTTGTTTATGAACTGACTTCCGGAACCTATCAGTTCCGGATCCGGGACGGACGCGTCTACTGCGAGTAGCGCTCCTCCCAATATGCCTTGACATCCGTCCAATGGTAGTACGGCGCACAGTCCGTACGGACCGGGACGGATGTCTCATTTTCATTCAGCAGGAATTTCACCAATACGTCGTCTGAACCGTCTTTCTTGTAGAAGACCAGCTGGATATTGGCACCCATCGGGATGATCTTGTCGATGGAGACGCGCTTATAGACGTTCTCCACGTCCTCGGTGGCCCCCATTGCCTCTTTCAGGCCCAACAGGTAAGCCAGCGGCAGGACGGCGCTGTCGTGGCTGAATCGCAGCGAAACGGCCGGACGGTCGCCGGCAACGAATCGGTCCGCATAGCTTACAATGCTGTCCATCACCTCCTTCCGCTTCAGGTAGCCCGGCGTGGAACCGGGAAGCATGCCGTAATCCAGCAGCCAGTCGAGGTTGCCGTCCATCCAGTAGGCGAAAAGCTCGTCCCGGGTGAACAGGTCCATCAGCGACAGGTTCAGTTCCGGTACGTTCTGCAGGTCCGAGGCGACTTTGTACAGGTTGTACATCAGGTCCCTGCCCTTGACGAAGCCTGCCACTTTCCCTGGATCGGTGAACAGGGTCTTCATCAGGCGACGGGAATCGCCCGCCTTATCCCCGAGGGCGCTGGCCTGTCTTTCATACACATCCTGCCGGGGCCCTTTGGGCAGGTGGATGTCACTGTTCCCGACCACATAATGCATGTCCCGCGAACTGGCATCCATCTTGATCTCCAGCCACGGATTCAAGCCCTGTAATTCCCCGCAGAAGTTGAACATGCTGATCATGCAGCGCCGGGTCGTTGACGACTTGGCATCGACCTTCAGCGGCTGCGACAGCAGTTCCGGGAAACGCTCGTACATGCGGTGGGCGATCTCCCGGTGCTGCCGGGCGCCCAGGTCCGTCAGGTCGCCGTCCCGGTTGAAGGCGTCCGCATAGCCGGTCCGGAGAATGGCCAGGACTTCCCCGCCCCGTTCCGTCAGCAGGCCCAGCCGGGCGGCGCTGTCCAGGACCGCAATGGCACGGGTATAATACTTGTTATCACTCACATACCGTGATCCATGCCGGCCGTAATGACTGATATAGAACGGCTTATATCCCTCCGGTGCCGGCGTGAGCACAGCCTGTCGCGGTCCCGGATACGCATAATAACTGGCCCCGGTCTTTCCCAGATCCTGGAGAAGTTCTTTTTTTGTAGTCTGTGCGCCGGCTGCCGTACAAATCAGGATCGCAGGCAGCACCAGGTAAATGATCCGTTTCATTTTCCGTCTTTTTTATACACGAGGTTGGCGTCGCGGATTTTGTCCCGGTAATACGTGGAAACATCCTTCCAGTGGTAATACGGCCAGCAGTCCGTGGCAACCGGAATGGTCGTTTCACTCTCATTCATCAGGAACTTCACCAGGATGTCGTCCGAGCCCGGTTTCCGGTAGAAGATCCACTGCACGTTGGCAGCCATCGGGATCAGGCGGAACAGCGAAAAGGTCTCGTGGAGATGCTCCATGTCATCCGTGGCATGGACCGCCTCGCGCACGCCCAGCACATAGGCGAAGGGCAGCACGACGCTGTCATGGCCGAAACGCAGCCGCACGCCGCTCTCCCCGGAGCGGATCATCTTGTCCGCCTCGTCCAGGAAATTCTGCAGCAGCGGGTAAATGCGGTAATAGCTCGGCCGCGCCCCCGGCATAAGCCCTTCCCACAGGCACCAGCTGGCATTGTAGGAACGGTGCCCGTCAATCATCCCGTCGATCCCGAACAGGTCCAGGAACGACAGGTTCAGCTCCGGCAGGCACTGCATGTCGGCCGCGATGTTCCACAATCCGTCCGTGAAGGTATACGGATCGATGAAGGTCCGGGCAAGCCCGGGATCGGTGAACAGCGTATCGAACTGGTGGCTTCCGTTCAGCATCCTGTGGCGGAAATCGTCCAGCTCATCGTACAGCTCGCCGTCGCGGGTGTTTTTCGGCACGACGATGCTGTCGTTGGGCAGCATGTAGTACATGTCATGCTCGCTGGCATCCATGTCGATGGAAAGGTCCGGATTCAGCGCCTTGAGCTCCAGGCAGAAATTGCCCATGCTGATCATGCAGCGCCGGCTGGTGGAGGAATTGGCCACCACATGGACCGGCCGGCCCAGCAGCGAACGATGGTTCCGGAACATGCGGTAGGCGATCGCCCGGTGCTGCCGGCCGCCCAGGGCCGTCAGGTCGCCGGCCCGTCCGCGGGCATTGTCCGCAGCGATGTTCAGCCGACGGAGCACATCCTTCCCGTAATCCGTCAGGATGCCCTTCATGGCAGCCGTATCCATCTTGGGAATCACATATCTGAACTGACTGTCACCGGTCATGTACCGGGCTCCATGACGGCCGTAGTGGCTGATATAGAACGGCTCATAGCCATCGGGAGCGGGGGTTGGATTCTCAGTCGGATGCGGATAGTTGGCGTAGTTTCCGGCTGCCAGGTCCGGATGCGCACGCAGTTCGGTCCGGGTCGGTTGGGCATGGGCGGCGATGCACAGCAGCGCCGCCAGTCCCCAAAGGGATAACCGTTTCAAGAACATGTCTATAAGTTGCTGAAATGAATCTTATACAGTTTGGAAGTGGTATCGTCGCCGACCCAGATGCACTGGTTTTCATGATCGACGTACAGGCCCTCCCCATTGTCGATGAACGGGACGGGGAAAGACTTCAGCACATCGCCCTCCAGGGTGCAGAGGTTGATCGTCCGGGCATCGCTGTCCGCGATCCAAAGCACATCCCGCACCGGGTCGTAGCACAGGTCCGCGATCTCCTTGGTATCTGTCAGAACCCGGCGGGAGACCTCGCCCTTTTTCAGGGAATAGGTCACCAGCAGGTTCGGACTGTCCTGGTTGCCCACCAGCAAGGTGCCGTCCTGATACCACGTCAGGCCTTCCAATCCGGAATTCGTCCCGTAGCCGGCGTCCTTCAGCACATAGAGCAGCTCGGATTTCTTGTATTTCGGCGCCTTGAGCCGGCGGACTTCCTGCTTGCCTTCCACGACGTAATAGACATCCCGCGTCTTCGGATCGATGGTCACGGCTTCGCAGTCCATCCCGCTTTCAATATAGAACGGGAGAGTCTCGCCGCTCAGGGTCACCTGGTAGATACCGTCCTCGTCGGAAGCGGCCAGCAGGCCCTTCCCGTCCGGGCTCGGGCACAGGCCGGAGACTTCCGGTACCGTCGTACGGACCGTTTCCACCTCACCCATGACAGGGCGGTAGGCCTGGGCCCGCTTAAAGGTTTCCCAATCATAATACGGCCCGTCCGCAGCCGTGATGGGCAGCCGGGCTTCCCGGCCGTTCAACAGGACCTTGAACAGAATCCTGTCGGAGGTTTTGTTCCGGTAAAAGACGAAATGCAGGTTGGCCCCCATCGGCACGTCCTGCAGGCGGCAGATGTTCTCGATGTCGTCCCCGGAGACGGCGCTGCGGTCGTAACCGTTGACGCCCAGGCACATCAGCAGCGGAAGGAAGGTATAGTCATGGCCGAACCGCAGGTCCGCTCCCTTTTCCCCGCTGTCGATCCGCTCCTGCGCCTTGGCCACCAGGTCGTCCACGATGGGCAGGTAGCCCAGGTGCGTCGGCCAGGCGTTGGCATAGAACTGGAAATTGTCGATCCGGTACAGGGCGATCCGTTCCTCCGGGGTAAACAGGTCCGTGAAAACCAGATCGGTATCCAGGCTGGCCATACCGGCGGCGAAGAAGTACAGATAAGAGACGAAATCCCACTGTTCCTTTTCCGGCAATGCTTTGTCCGGATCTTTGAACAGACGCGCCAGGATGGCCTTGTAATCGACCGTCCGTGCGATATACTGCTCCCAAGTCTCGTCAAAGGCCAGCGGGGTCTGGGTCATTTTCCCCTGGCGGAAAGGATTGCTGCCGTCCAGCGGCAGGATGGCCGGCAGGTAATATTTCCCGAAATGCTCGAAGATATCCAGCTGCGGATTCGCAGCCTTCAGTCCCAGGCAAAAAGCGGACATGGTCATCACGCAGCGCGTGGACGTAGAAGTCCAGGCCCGCACGGCGGCGCCGTCCCCGAACACTTCCGGATTGTTGGCATACATCCGGGCGGCCAGCGCTTCCTGCTGGCGGAATCCCTTGCGTGACAGGTCGCCCGTGCGGTGGTACACGGAAGGGTACAACCGGTCGAAACGATCCTTGTAATCCACGCCGAGAGGCGTCAGGTTCTCTTTATTGCCGGCTTTCCTCAATACGCTCTCAAGCCGCGTGTACAGGTCGCTCTGCCAGGCATAGCGGGCGCCATGGCGGCCATAATGGCTGATATAGAAGGCTTCATAGCCCTCCGGCGCAGGCGTCAGGTCCGTCGCATCCGCAGGACATAAATAATCCGTACCATCCAGGTACTCCGGATGGGCGGAAAGCTGACGGAGGAGGTCCGGCTGCTGGGCGCGGAGACTGCAAACGGCCAGGAGGGACAGGATTGTCATGAAAAGTTTCCGAATCATGATCATTACTGGTTTTTCTGGAATTTTTCGCGCCATTCCACCGGGGAACAGCCGTAGATTTGCTTGAACCGGCGGGAAATGCTCTTGGTATCCGTCTCTCCCAGGGACAGGGCGATATTCACCACCTGGTCGTTGGTATCGTGAAGCATTTCGGCGAAGTGCCGGATTTTCTGGTCGGAAATATACTGGTAGAGGGTCTGGCCCGTCACGCTCTTGAAACGCCGCTCCAACAGCCGCCGGGACAGGGCGACCTCTTCCATCACGTCGCTGACCGAGATTTTTTTCTGGTAATTCTGGTGGATGAACTTGACCGCTTTCTGGATCTGGACATCATCCGTGGCGAAAGCGGCCGTGGAAATCCGTTCGACGACTTTTATCGGCCGCAGGACGACATCCCCGACCCGGATATCCGGGTTGGTCACGAGCTGCTCGATAAGTTCCGCCGTGCGGTGACCGCCGTCCTCGATATCCACATAAATACTGGACAAGGCCGTACTTCCGAGACTGCAGAGGAGTTCATCGTTGTCCACGCCCATGACGGAAACCTCGGACGGAATCTTCACGCCGGCCGAATGGCAGGCCTCGACCAGGTTGTTGCCCTGGTTGTCGTCGCAGGCCATGATCCCGATCGGTTTGGGGATCGACCGGAGCCACTCCCGAAGTTTGTCCCGCTCGTAATACCACAGATGGTCGATATCCTGCAGGTTATAGATATGCACCGTGGCTCCAATGCCTGCGCTCTCCACTTCCCTTCGGAATCCTTCGCACCGCTCGTCCGACCAGCAGACCTGGTTGAAGCCGAAGAAACCGAAATGTTTGAACCCGCGTTCCAGGTAATACCGGGCGGCCATCCGGCCGGTCCCGATGTAATCCGCCGTGATATTGGGGATGTTCTTGAAACGCTGCTTGAAATCCTGGGCGACGCAGACAATGCCGTTGCGGGCAAACAGCCCCACATCGTCTTTTTGCTCAAATTGTCCGATGACCGCATCCGCCCCCCAATCTTTCGCCCACTTGACGACCCCGGGAATCCCGATGAGGGATTTGTAGGCCGGCGGCATGCGGCAGATGACCCACTGCTCCTTGCGGCGGGAATACCGTACGATCCCGCTCAGAAGCTTGCTGGGGAATGCTTCCGTAAAGTCGGAAATGATCAGCAGGCGTAACATGGTTTAGTTCCGGTGATAAGAAATGCCGAGACTGTCGTAGTAGGGATATTCGTGATCCGTCACGATGCTGAAGAACCGGTCGAAGTCCGCCATGAAAGCCGGATCATCCGAAACGGTCGACCCCTCCCACGCCGGATGGGCGTTCCAGCCCCGTTCGAACAGTCCCAGGGCCTTCGGGAAAAGGTAATAGGTCACATGGTCGAAGCTGCGGAGCGTTTCCGCCCAGAGATGTCCCTCCACGCCCAGGATGTTCCCGCGGGCCTGCGGCTGCAAGGCGGTCTTGCCTTCGTCAGAGCGGGAGATATCGGTCAGGCGCCGATGGTCGTCCCAGCGGACGCTGCGGTACATGTTGAACGGCAGGAAAGAGAAGGAACGGCGCTCGTCGATGAAGGAGGCCCAGGAATGTCCGCGCTCCAGCTTGCTGTCGTTGTAGGCCATGTCGAAATAATTGTTGGAAGAATTCGACAGGACGACGCGGATCCCGTCGTTGGCCAGCCGGTAGGCCAGTTCATCCCGGCCGCGGGAGACCGCCCACAGGTTGGTGAAGAAAAGGTTTTCCTTCAGTCGCGCAAACGTTTCCGGGGCGAGATGCTGGCAGACTTCCTGCCAGCCAGCGATCTTGATGCCGCGCTCCTCCGCCAGGTCCAGCACCCGGCCGACATAGTAGTCCGTCAGGTCTCCGATGCTCCTGCCGGTTTCGGCCATCAGGGCCTGACAGGTCGGAGATCCGGTCCAGGCGCCCTCAGGCACCTCGTCGCCGCCCACATGGATGGCATCCAGCGGCACACCCGCTTCCTTGTACAGGGCGATCAGGCCGTCGAAAACCTTCCCGATAAACGCATAGGTCGTCGGCAGGGCGACATTCAGGGCGTTGTCCGTATAATCCTGTACGGAAACATATTCCGATGTATCTTCCGGTTCGGAGAGCAGGTACGACCGGTCTCCCGTATGGGCGGCACGGTATTCCATGGCCTTGATCGCGGCGCGGGAATGGCCCGGCGTATCGAATTCCGGGATGATACGGATCCGGCGCTGCCACGCATAGCGGAGAATCTCCACGAAATCGGCATGGGAATAGTAGCCGTTCCCCGGGGAATCCAGGTCATTGCGGTCCGCGGCCATGCAATAGGTCGGCTGCAGGGCGTCCGGTTCCAGGATGGATCCATCCTCCTGAAGGACAGGGATTTCCCGGAAGGCGCCATAGGAAGTCAGCTCGGGCAGGCCGTCGATTTCAACGCGCCATCCCTCATCGTCTCCCATGTGCAGGTGGAAATAATTGACCTTGTAATGGCCCAGGATATCGAGCAGTTTCAGCAGATCTTCCTTCTTCGTGAAATTCCGGCTGACATCCAGCATGATGCCGCGGTACGGCAGGTCCGGCCAGTCGGTAATCACCCCGTTGGACACGGCGGCGGCGCTGCGCCGGAGGTTGTCCAGGGTAACTTTCGCATACCAGGCGCCGTCTTCGTCCGCCGCCTCGATGCCAATCCCGCCGTCCAACGTGATCCGGTACCAGCCCGGCACCTGGCCGTCCACGAACCGGACGTTCCCCGGGGTTGCGGAGAGCTCGGTCGTTCCCTCCTGCAGGTCGAAACGCTTGACGCGCGGGATCATGTCCGTCGCAGTTACCGTTACCGGATGGTATTCGAAGGAACGGACCGGGTCGGCGGGCTGGAAGACGTAGGAGACGTCCACGGCCACCGGCTCCTTCCCTTTCTCCTGTTCGTAGCGGAGCGTCAGGTCACCGCCGGGACAGCCGGCGGCGGGGGCGACCCGGTATAAGGTCCCGCTGACATGTTCGATCGAGGCCGGTGCCTCCGGGGCCATGGTCACGGGCGTCCGGAACTGGCTGAACCAAAGGGTCCAGTCCGCACCGGCGGGGGCATGCAGGATTTCGAGGGTATGGACGGTTTTTCCGGTCTCGGGATTAGTTTCACCCTCTGTCCACACAATTTGCGTACGAGCATTTGTGCATGCCAGACACGTCGCGCACGATAATAATAGGTATAGAATTCGTTTTGCTCTCATAGTCAAACACTTTTGTAACCAACGCAAAGATGGGATAAAAAATTAAAACGTTAAATAAAATTACGCAAAATGTACCATTAATTACGCAAATATTTACCAATAATCATGATTGAAACCCTATTTTTGCAAAAAATCGGATCCGAAATCTACTTGAATATGAAAAGAATCGCATGGTTTTTCGCCCTGGTCCTGTCCGCTTGTTCGGCGAATCCGGGCATCCTTCTCCAGCCGGGTGACACCTTTTCCCTGAACGAAGGCTGGACCCTCAGCCGCTCCGCCGGCAAAGAAAACTATGCGGCTACGGTCCCTTCGACCGTCGCCGGGGTCCTGGACCAGGCCGGGTATTTCGGCAAAGACCTGATGGTCGGCCGCAACTATGCCGATGTGGACAAAACCGTCTTCGACGATACCTGGATCTACAAAACCACTTTCCCCGCCCCCAAGGGTCCCCATACGGACCTGGTCTTCGACGGACTGGACTACCGTGCCGACATCTTCCTCAACGGCAAACAGATCGCCTCGGCGGATTCCACCTTCGGTCCCTTCCGCAAATATGTCTATGACGTCACGTCCCTGCTGAAGGGCCGGAACACCCTCGAAGTCCGGCTCCAGCGCGCCCAGCCCGGCGACCTGAACCTCGGCTTCGTGGACTGGAATCCCCGTCCGATCGACGAGAGCATGGGCATCGTCCGTCCCGTCACCCTGCATACGACCGGGGCTGTCAGCATCGAGGATGTCTTCGTCATCCCCAACCTGGACACCGAAACCCTCCAGAAAGCCGACCTCGAAGTCCGCGTCACCCTGCGGAACCATGAGAATAAGCCGGTCGAAGGGACGCTGGCCCTCGAACTGGCCCATTCAGACACCAACTACGGGACGGCCTCCCTGCCGGTCGCCCTCGATGCCGGCGAGACCCGCACCGTGACCCTGACCCCGTCCGAAGCCGCTCTCCTGCATCTGGACAATCCCCGTGTATGGTGGACCCATGACCTCGGAACGCCGGAACTGTATACCCTTTCCAGCCGTCTGGAAACGGACGGCAAATTATCGGACAAGAAGGACATAATCTTCGGCGTCCGCAAGATCGAGAGCCGGCTGACCGCGGACAATTACCGTCAGTTCACCCTCAACGGCAAGGACATCCTCCTCAAGGGCGCCGGCTGGACGGACGACATCTTCCTGCGCGATACGCCCGAGAGCCTCTCCCGCCAGGTCGAATATGTCCGGGACATGAACCTGAACCTCATCCGTTTCGAGAACATCTGGGGCAAAGACGACCTGGTCTACGACCTGTGCGACCGCCTCGGCGTCATGGCCCTGGTCGGTTTCAGCTGCCAGTGGGAATGGGAAGACTACTGCGGCCTTCCGGAAGTGCGGAACTGGGGCTGCATCAACACCCCTGAGACAGAAGATCTTGCCGTGGATTATTTCCGCGACCAGGTCATCCGCCTGCACAACCATGCCTCCGTCATCGCCTGGATGACCGGCAGCGACCGGATCCCGAACCCGGGCCTGGAAGAGCGGTACATGGAAATCTACCGGCAGCAGGAATACCGCCCGTACGTCAATTCTGCAAAGAACCAGCTCAGCACGGTCAGCGGCTGGTCCGGTTCCAAGATGGAAGGGCCCTATGAGTATGTCGCCCCGAACTACTGGTACCTCGACACAAAGGCCGGCGGCGCGTTCGGCTGGAATACGGAAACCGGCATCGGCGCCAACCTGCCGCAGCTGGGCTCGCTGCGCCAGATGATCCCGCAGGACAAGCTCTGGCCGCTCTCCGAAGACTGGGACTACCACTGCACCGCCTCCGGTTCCGCGATGAACAAGACGAAAGTGCTGCAGGAGACCATCAGCGGATTGTACGGCGGTTTCGACGGTCTGGAGGATTTCGTCCGCAAGGCCTACGCCGTGGACTATGACGGCACCCGCGCCATGTTCGAAGCCTTCCGCGTCCGCGTCCCGAAAACCACCGGCATCGTCCAGTGGATGCTCAATTCCGCCTGGCCGTCCCTCTACTGGCAGCTCTACGACTGGTACGGCGTCCCTACGGCCGGCTACTACGGCACCAAAAAGGCCTGCGAGCCGGTCCAGCTGCTGTTCGACTACGCCGAGCGGAAAGTCTATGCCGTCAATGAAGGCCGTGACAAACAAGACCTGGTGGCCGAAGTGAAGGTCTACGACATCGCCTCCAACCTGATCGGAAAGCAGAGCCGGACCGTTTCCGTCGGTTATCGCGACGTAATCCCGGCCTTCGACCTGCGCCGTTACGACGGCAAACCGCACTATGTCGCCCTGACCCTCACGACCCCTGACGGGGCCCCTGTGGCGGACAACTTCTACGCCCTCCCTGCCAGGGATTCCGAATTCCAGTGGGACAAGACCAACTGGTATGTCACGCCGATTACCCGCTACGCGGACCTCGGCTTTGTCTTCTCCGGCAAGAAAGCCGATCTGGAACTGACCGTCGACGGGGACCGGATCACGGTCACCAACAAGTCCGACGTCATCGCCCCGATGGTCATCCTCGAGGCGAAAGACGCTGATGGACAGCTGATCGCCCCCGCTTATTGGAGTGACAACTTCTTTGCAATGCTGCCCGGCCAGTCCAAGACCGTGTCCTGCAAAACCGAAACCACCGACGTTCACTTTGAAATCAGCAAGTAGCCATGAAAAGGATCATCCTCCTGCTGCTGGGGGCCGGCTTCGGCCTGACCGCATTCGCCCAGACCGACCAGGGCCGGGACCTCTCCAAATATGCGGACGACAAGTTCAGCGCAGACGACCAGTACACGGTCGCCGTCCCCTACCAAACCGTTTCCGTAAAGCCTGTCAAGTCCAAGAAAATCAAGAACGTCATCGTCCTCGTCGGCGACGGCATGGGACTGGAACAGATCAGCGTCGGCTGGACCCTCAATGGCGGGCACCTCAACCTGGACAACTTCCCGGTTGCAGGCTATTCGCGCACCTGGGCCTCCGACCGGCTGGTCACCGACTCCAGCGCGGGCGGCACCGGCATCTCCTCCGGCATCAAGACCAAGTATGGCTATATCGGCGTGGATGACGACGGCAAGCCCGTCGAGAGCCTGCTGCACTATGCACAGCGACTGGGCAAGAAAACCGGCGTGGCCGTGACCTGCCGCATCAACGATTCGACCCCGGCCGACTTCGTCTGCCATTCCAAGGACCGGCACGAAGAAGCCGACATCGCCGCCCAATATATCGACAGCGGCGTGGACTTCATCACCGGCGGCGGCCGCCAGTTCTGGGACCAGCGCGAAGACGGCCGCAACCTGATCCGCGAGATGCAGGCCAAGGGGTATACCTTCGTGGACAACGACGAAGACCTGAAAGCCGTCCGCTCCGGCAAGCTCCTGGGCCTGTTCGCCCCGCTGGACTGCCCGCCCGTCCTCGACCGCGGCCCCATCCTGGAAGACAGCGCCATGAAAGCCATCGAGCTGCTGGACAACAAGAAAGGCTTCTTCCTGATGATCGAAGGATCCCAGATTGACGACTGGGCGCACCGCAACAAAGTCGGCTACATGGCCGAAGAGTTCTTCGAGTTCGACCGGATCATCGGAAAGGTCCTGCAGTGGGCGGAGAAAGACGGCCACACCCTGGTCATCGTGACGGCCGACCATGCCACCGGCGGTCTGACCCTGATCGACGGCAGCCTCGCGGAGCGCAACGTCAAGGTCCACTTCTCGACGAAAGGCCACAACGGCATCATCGTCCCGGTGTTCGCCTATGGCCCCCACGCGGAAGACTTCGTCGGAGTCTATGAAAACGCCGAGCTTTCCCGCCGGATTCGTGCACTTATGAAATAACCAAAATCCAACCACATGACACTCGGAATCGACATCGGAGGCACCAACCTCTGCCTGGGACTGGTCCACAACGGCATCCTCATGCAGCGGTTCTCGACGCCCTCCTTCGCACAAGATGCCACCATGGAACAAACCCTGGACTACCTCTCCGAGCAGATTGACCGGATCCTGTCACCGAACACGAAAAAGATCGGCATCGGAGTCCCGTCTGCGGTAGATATCAAACGCGGCATCGTCTACGATACCTGGAATATTCCTTCCTGGAAAGAAGTCCCTCTGAAGGACCACCTGGAATCCCGCTACAGCCTGCCTGTCGCCGTCAACAACGACGCCAACTGCTTCGCCATGGGAGCCTACGGTACCTATCCCGAGAACGAACGGCCGGAAATCCTGGTCGGGATCACCCTCGGCACCGGGGTGGGCATGGGCATCGTGGACCACGGCAACCTGTTCTGCGGGGTCAACTGCGGAGCCGGCGAGCTGGGCGGCATCCCCTACCGGGGTTCCATCATCGAAGACTACGTCAGCAAGAAATTCTTCGTGGACAAGCCCTGGGATGCCCAGGGGACGGCGGAAGCCGCCCTGGAAGGCAACCTGGGCGCCATCGCCATCTATGAGGAATTCGGCCGGCACATGGGCGCCTTGCTCTGCGACGTCATGTTCGCCTACGATCCCAGCCACATCGCCATCGGCGGCGGCATCGCCCGTTCCTTTGCGCTCTTCCGTCCCTCCATGGAAGCCTATCTCAAACAAAACTTCCCTTATCGGAAAGCCGTCGAACGGGTCGTCATCCAGCCCCTGGTCAGCGATGACATCCAGCTCATCGGCGCTTCCCTGATCTAACGCAAAACCTTCGTTCCTTAAAAAACACGTCTTCGTTTAATCAGATGATGACGAAGAATTTAAATCGTTTCACATTTTGACGCGAATTGCGTATTGAAATACGCAAATTTGTGTTTATTGATTGGGCTGATTCTCTAATTTTGTATTGGGAAACTGTTTCCCGGCACATGATATATAATAACACGCGATATCCTATGAAACGAAAACTGCTAGCAATCGGCACAGCCATCCTGGCGTTGGGCATGCTGCTTTGCGCCTGCACCAAAGACGGCGGAATCGGTATCCCGGCCCCCAAACCGGTCGATGAAGTCATCCCCGACGATGACGACGATTCCGGCGAAGGCGGAGGCGGCGAAGATTCCGGAACGCTGTGTACCGACGTCGGCCAGAAGCCGATGATCGTGGCGTATTACACGGAGAATTCCAAGGCTCTCCCCGACCCCACCTTGCTGACCCACATCAACTATGCGCACGGCCGTTTCGGCAACCCCTCCACCGGCGACGGCGGCATCGTCATTTCCGATACCGGCCTGATGCAGAAAGTCATCGCCCTCAAGGACAAGAACCCCAAGCTCAAGGTCCTGCTGATGATCGGCGGCTGGGGCATGCGGGCCGACGGTTTCTCGATGATGGCCCGCGACGCAGCCAAGCGCACGGCCTTCTGCGAGGCCGTCAAGGCACACCTCGACAACTACGGGCTCGACGGGGTCGACATCGACTGGGAGTACCCGACCTACTCGGCCGAGGGCACCGGCGCATCCGCCTATGACACCCAGAATTTCAACCTGCTGCTCAAGGAGTTGCGCGAGACCATCGGGACCTCGAAGATCATTTCCTTCGCCTCTTCGTCCAGCGCCAAGTACGTGGACTGGCCGACCGCCATCCAGTACATCGACTACGTCAATGTCATGACCTATGACATGGGCGCAGCCCCGAACGGACACAACTCCCCGCTCTACCGCTCTGCCAAATTCAACCAGCGCAGCTGCGACGAGAGCATCGACCTCCACGCCAAGGCCGGCATCCCCCTGAACCGGATGAACCTGGGTATCCCCTTCTACGGGAAATCCGAGAAGAATCCGTCCGCGGACCGCAAGGTCTACGACTACGAGGTCAACTACAACGAGATGGATAACATCCTGAACAAGAACTGGTACGCCAAGCGCAGCCTGGACGTGACCGGCAAGAACAACCGGGCCTGGGACGATGTCGCGAAAGTCCCGTTCCTGACCAACAACCTGGGCTACAACCTCCTTTCCTACGACGACCCCGAGTCCGTCGGCTACAAGGGTGCCTATGTCCTGGAGAAGAAACTCCTCGGCGCCATGTTCTGGGAGTATCGCCACGACGACGACAAGCAGTCCCTGCTGCGGTCGCTGGTACGCTCTGTCTACGGGAAAGAATCCGTCATGGAATAAAGTAATTACCTATTAATATACAACTTATGAAACAGAAAACAGTCCATTTGACAAGACTGGCTGCTGTCGGTTTCCTGCTCCTGGGCATGTGCACGGGTCTGTTCGCACAGAACCGCGCCATTCTCGTCAAGGGCTCCGTCATCGACTCCGAAGGCCTTCCGGTCATCGGCGCAGGCGTGACCCTGAAGGGGACGACGACCGGCGTGGCCGCCAGCGTGGACGGTCTCTTCGAGATCTCCGTCCCCAGCGAGGCGGCTGTACTGGAAGTTTCCGCCCTGGGCTATGTCACCCAGGAGATCAAGGTCGGGTCGCAACGCAACCTGACGATCGTCATGCGGGAAGACGCGCAGTCCATCGAAGCGACCGTGGTCGTGGCGTATGGTACGCAGACCAAGGCGACAGTCACGGGCGCCCTTACGTCCATCGACGCCAAGCAGCTCGTCAAGGCGCCGGTCGCCGACGTGACCAACGTCCTGGCCGGCCAGATGCCGGGCGTCACCACCGTCCAGCTCAGCGGCCAGCCGGGTGAAGACTACGCCGAAATCTACATCCGCGGCGTCAGTTCCCTCTCCGAATCCGCCTCCACCCCGCTCATCCTGGTGGACGGCGTCGAACGGCCGATGAACACGGTCGACCCGAATGAAATCGAAAGCCTTTCCGTCCTGAAAGACGCCGCCTCCACGGCGGTGTTCGGCGTACGCGGCGCGAACGGCGTCATCATCATCACCACCAAGCGCGGCGAGGCCGGCAAACCGAAGATCAACGTGAGTTCCATCACCGGCGTCCAGGTACCGCTGTCCTACATCCGCCAGGCCAACAGCTACGAATACGCGAAATACTATAACGTATTCATGTGGAACGACTCCAACCCGGACCCGTCGGCCTATTTCACCAAGGAAGCCATCGAGGCGTACCGCACGGGAGCGGATCCCCTGATGTTCCCGAACACCGACTGGAGCGAACTGATGTTCCGCAAGATGTTCCTGCAGACCAAGAACAACATCAACATCTCCGGCGGTTCCGACAAGGTCCGCTACTTCGTGTCGATGGGCTACATGTTCCAGAACGGTCTGCTCAAGCAGATGCCGGGCCTGGACTACGACAACAACTACTCCTACAACCGCTATAACTACCGCGCGAACCTGGACTTCAAGCTCACCGAGACCACGGACATGAAGTTCAACATCGGCGGGGTCATCGGCGACACCCGCGAGCCGTATTCCACGGCCTCCAACATCTGGATGCGTACCATGCTCTGGTCCCAGAACTTCTCTTCTCCGGGCATCGTCAACGGCATGACCGTCACCCAGGTATCCGAGCACGCCGTCCCGGACGGCCTGACCCGCTGGAACGGTTTCGAATACTATTACGGCCTCGGCTGGACCGAAAAATACAAGACCAGCCTGAACATGGACATGACCCTGACGCAGCGTCTGGACTTCATTACCGAAGGCCTCAGCGCCGGCATCAAGGGCAGCTATGACACGGACATGGCCATCACCAAGAAGCACACCGGCGGCAGCGCCATGAAACAGACCATCGAATACGCCTCCTGGAAGGACGGCTCCGGCCTGAGCATGACCGACCCGGATTTCGACAAGACCCACCTCTTCGTCATGTCCGGCAGCGACACCCCGCAGTCCTACAGCGAATCCACCGACTCCGACAAGAGCTGGTACCTGGAAGCCCGCCTGGACTACAGCCACAAGTTCGCCGGGAAGCACGCCGTCAGCGGCCTGCTGCTGTACAACCAGTCCCGTAACTTCTATCCCAGCTCTTACTCCTGGTTACCAAGAGGTTACGTCGGATGGGTCGGCCGCGCCACCTATGCCTATGACGACAAGTATATGGTCGACGTCAGCGCCGGTTACAACGGCTCCGAGATCTTCGCTCCGGGCAAGACCCGCTACGGTCTCTTCCCGTCCATTTCCCTGGGCTGGGTCGCCTCCGAAGAGCGCTTCTTAAAATACGTCAACTGGATCGACTTCCTGAAACTGCGCGCCTCCATCGGCAAGGTCGGCAACGACCTCGGAACTTCTTCCCGCTTCATGTACATGGAGGGCATCTGGACCGACGCGGGCAGCTACTATTTCGGCGTCAACCGTTCCGACGGTGTCCCCCGCTACGCGCTGGGCACCCCGGGTAACACCGGCGTCACCTGGGAGACCGCGGTCAAGACCAACATCGGTCTGGACATGGACCTCTTCAACAACCGGCTGCATTTCTCGGGCGATCTCTTCCAGGAGCACCGCACGGGCATCCTGATCTCCCCGAACACCCTGCCGGCCATCATCGCTACCAGCCTGCCGAACATGAACCTCGGCAAGGTGGACAACAAGGGCTATGAAATCGAACTCGGCTGGCACGACAACATCGGTGCCTTCCGCTACGACATCAACGCCAATGTGACCTTCGCCCGCAACAAGATCATCTTCATGGACGAAGTCGCCACGAACTATCCCTACCAGGCCCGCACGGGCGGCTCCACCGACCGCTACAGCCTCTTCCAGTTCGAGCGGCTCTACCAATATGACGACTTCTACACCGACGAGAACGGCAACCTGCACGTCAAGCCGGAACTTCCGCAGCCGAACGGCACCGTCCTCCCGGGCGACGCCATGTACAAGGACCTCAACGGAGACGGCAAGGTCGATGACGAAGACCAGATGATCGACGGCTACCCGAACCGTCCGGAATACCTCTTCGGCTCGAACTGGAAATTCGGATGGAAGGGCTTCAGCCTCAACCTCAACTGGATCGCCGCGACCAATGTCAGCCGCGTCTACAACGAGGACTACCGCGTCCCGTTCACCAACACCGGCCACCGCGGCCTCCTGCAGATGTTCGCGGAGAACTGCTGGCTGCCGGAGAACTGCGAGTGGACCGAGCCCCGCACGGACGGCACCCTGCCGCGCATGACCAAGACCAATTATAAATGGAACGCCAAGGATTCCACCCTGTGGACCGTGGACGCTTCCTACATCCGTCTGAAGAGCGCCAGTTTCGGCTACACCTTCACCCAGGGCAAGCTCCTGCGGAAACTAGGCGTCGGCAGCCTGGGTCTCATGTTCACGGGCTACAACCTGTTGACCTTCTCCAAGATGAAACTCCAGGACCCGGAAGCCAAGTCCAGCTCCTCCAACGGTGAATACCCGCTGGTCAAGACCTACAACCTTTCCGTCAACATCAACTTCTAATCCCTGCAAGCCATGAAAAAATACATAGAAATATTGGTGTTCATCCTGCTGGGAGCAGGAATGATGGCATGCGAAAGCCTGCAGCTGGGCGATGCGGGTCTGTCCGACGCCCCGGAAACCTCCGGAGCTACGGTCGACACCCTCTTCGCCACCCTGAAGGATGCGGACAAAGTGTTGGCGCAGGCCTACTATTACCTGCCATACGGCATCATCTCGAGTTTCGACAACAAGATGGGCAGCGACCAGCTGGAGGCCCTGACCGACCACTATATCAGCAACAAGATCACCGACTCCGACGGCCCGAACCTGCTGTATTACAACGGCGGACTTTCCGCCAGCGTGGGCAGCAGCCTGCGCCGCAGCATGGCCTTCAATTTCGGCGGCACCTCCGATGACCGCGACTACTACGCCATCCGCTACGGCTGGCTCTTCCTCGAGAATGCGGACCGCATCCCGAACGCTCCCGCCGCGGAAGTCGCCAAGAAGAAAGCCGAGGCCAAGATGTGCATCGCCATCGCCTACGCGGACATGCTCCGTTTCGTGGGCGGCGTGCCGCTGATCGACCACGCCGTGACGGCTGACGAGGAGATGAAATATCCCCGTGCGACCTTCGCCGAGACCGTGGACTTCATCGTCAAGCTTTGCGACGAAGCCGCCCCGGCCCTTCCCTGGTACACCAGCCAGGCCGACGACGGCCGCATGACCCGCGCCGCCGCGCTCGGACTGAAACTCCGCGTCCTGCTTTTCGCAGCCAGTCCGACCTTCAACTCCAACACCCTCTGGCGTTCCGACGCCAACGAATACGTCTGCTACACCAACTACGACGCGGCCCGCTGGCAGCGTGCCAAGGCGGCTGCCGATGAATTCATGACCCAGCTCGTGAACAACGGTTACTACCAGCTGGTCCAGGCGGAACCGGACGCCACCGGCGCCATCTCGCCCCGCCAGTACCGCCTCGCCTACCGCAAGGGCTATTTCAACCGCGGGACGACCGAGACCATCATCTCGATCCGAAAGAGCAATTCCACCGGCTACCACGACGACATGATCAAGAATGCCGGCGACTACGGAAACGGCTGTACGCTCGACTATGTCAACAAATTCGGATGGGCGGACGGTTCCGAATTCCCGGCCGACTTCGACTGGGAGAACCCGTCCCGGAATCCGTTCTTCGATCCGGATCCGACCGGCGTGATCAAGATCCCCGGCATCGAGACCCGTGACCCGCGCCTATACGAGAACGTCGCCGTCCCCGGTGACATCTGGCGCGACGGTACCGTCGGCCGCGCCTACGACAACCACCGCTACCACCAGGCCAACTGCCCGGGCTTCCTGCAGATGAAATACATCCTGCAGCAGAGCAGCGACCGCAGCACCCCCCCCCACTGGTGCATGATGCGCCTCCCGGAGATCCTGCTCAGCGCGGCCGAAGCCTACAACGAAGCCGACGGCGGCCCTTCCCAGAAAGCCTACGACTGGGTCAATGCGGTCCGCGCCCGCGTGGGCCTGAGCCCGCTCCCGGAAGGCCTTTCCAAGGAGGAATTCCGCAAGGCGGTCCAGCGTGAACGCGACTGCGAATTCGGCTTCGAAGAAGTCCGCTGGTTCGACATGGTCCGCTGGGGCATGACCGAAGCTTTCACGACCCCGCTTTCCGCCCTCTCCTCCATCGGAGACAAGGACAGCGAAGCCACCTCTTTCAAATTCAAAGTCAAAGCCGCATTCCCGTCCCGCAGCTGGTGGACCAACTGGGATACCAAGTGGTATCTCAGCCCGATCCCGACCGTGGAGATCAACAAGGACTACGGTATGACGCAGAATCCGGGTTGGTAACCGATAACGCATAAAACTACCCGAAGATGAAAAGATTATCTCTATACTTCATCGTCCCGCTGCTGCTTCTGGGCAGCGCAGCTTCCGCGCAGGATTATTCCCTGACGCAGATGGACTCCATCGTCATCGGCAACCCGTTCCGGCTGCAGGCCAATGCCAATGCCGGCGCCGGGCAGTCCCTCTTCGACCGGAGCCCGGAAGTGGACATCGCCAAGGCGCTTTACGGCCAGTTCTCCGGCCTGCTGGTCAAGCAGGGCACCGGACGGAGCGAGGAGAACCAGTCCAAGCTCCGGCTCCACGGCCACAGCCCGCTGGTGCTGGTCGACGGTTTCCCGCGGGAACTGTCCGATATCACCGGCCTTGAGATCGAATCCATCCAAGTCCTCAAGGATGCCGCCTCCGCGGCCCTGTTCGGGGTCCGCGGCGCCAACGGCGTCGTGATGATCACGACCAAACGCGGCAAGGATTCTCCCCTCAAGGTGACGGCCAAATATCAATACGGCTATGCCACGATGTTCCGCGCCCCCGAGTTCTCGGACGCCTATACCTACGGCTACAAGGTCAACGAAGCCCGTCTGCTCGACGGCCTGGAGCCCAAGTATACCAACAACGAACTGTACGCCCTCTACACGGGCGCCTACCCTTATTCCTACCCGAACGTGGATTGGTGGAACGAGATCTACCGCAACCACGGTGACAACCACCGGGCACAGTTCACCTTCACGGGCGGCAACCGCAACTTCCGCTATTTCGCGGCCATCGACTACATGAAGGACGACGCCCTCTATGTCAAGCCGAAAGCGGACGATCGCTACAACGCCAATGTCTATGACAACCGGCTCGGCATCCGCGCCAACGTCGACGTGAACATCACCGCGACGACCGCGATGAAGGTCGGCGTGATGGCCCGCCTGTCCGAGTTCAACACCCCGAACTGGTCCAGCCGGATCGAGAGTATCCTGTACCGGACCCCGTCCGCAGCCTTCCCGATCAAGCAAGCCGACGGCATCTACGGCGGCTCCTCGATCTACGGATCCAACAACCCGGTCGCCATGCACCAGGAAAGCGGCAGCCACCAGTACACCCAGACCAAGGTGTTGGCGGACATGGTCCTCCGCCAGGATCTGGGCAGCGTGCTCCCGGGTCTGTCCGCCGACGCCAGCGTCGCGTTCGACTATATCGGCAAGATGACCGAGGTCGCCGAGAAGCAGTATCAGTATTCCGAACTGATCAGTTCCCTGCTGATGAACGGCAACGACGCCCGGCTCACCACCGAGCAGAAGTATTATGGCACCAACTCCAAAACGGTGGAATTCGACCACTGGTTCAACAGCCTGCAGATGAAATTCGACATCATGGGACGGCTGCAGTGAGTCCGCGACTTTGACAAGCACCATGTCAACGTCTTCGCCGCCTACCGCCAGCGTTCCTACATCGAAAACGAGCGCAATGCCTCGTCCAAGACGCAGGAGATCCTGGGCTCCGCCAGCTGGAGCTACGATAACCGTTTCTTTGCGGACCTGGTCCTGAACTACTCCGGAACCGCGTATCTTCCGAAGGGAGACCGATTCAATTTCTATCCGGCCCTTAGCCTGGCGGCCATCGTCCTCCAGGAACCCTACGTCAAGGTCTACGGATCCGCCGGCCTGTCCGGTGCGGATTTCGACATGGAGCATGAACTGTTCCGTCAGGGTTACGGCAGCAGCAACGGCCACAGCTTCTACTTCTCCGACGGCACCTCCGCCTCCGGACGCGCAGAAGGGAATCTGGCCGCCCTGACCCTTGCCCCGGAACTCTCCCGCAAGGCCAGCTTGGGCGTAGATTCGAAATTCTTCAATAACCGCCTGTCATTCAATCTCGAAGGCTTCCTCGAAGACCGCCGCAACATCCTGATTTCGCCATCCAACATCTCCGGCGTCATCGGTATCGGTGTCAATGAGCAGAGCCTCGGCCAGGAGAAATACCGCGGCGCAGACGTCAGCATCGCCTGGGATGACCAGGCCGGTGACTTCGAATACGGCGTCTACGGCAACGGCGGCTGGCTGTTCAGCGAAGTCGTGGACGACGGCCAGGCCTTCCAAGCCTATGACTACCTCTACCACAAGGGCAACCCGGTGGGCCAGCGCTACGGCCTCGAGGTGATCGGCATCTTCCAGAACCAGCTCGAGATCAACAACTCCCCGCAGCAGACCTTCGGCGAGGTCCGGCCCGGTGACCTGAAATACCGCGACCAGAACGGCGATGGCGTCATCGACAGCCAGGACCGTGTCAAGATGTTCGGATCCTCCATCCCGCTCTTCTCCTTCGGTTTCGGTCTGCACGCCGGCTGGAAGGGATTCAAGGTCTTCGCCGACTTCCAGGGCACCACGGGCGTCACCGTCAACCTGCAGGACAGTCCGCTGTACCAGCCCCTGATCGGGAACGGTACGATTTCCGACACCTTCCTTAGACGCGAAATAACCTGGACCCCTGAAACGGCCGCCACCGCCACCATGCCGCGCCTGACCACCACCGACGGCGCCAACAACTACGTGAGCAACTCCCTGTGGTACCGCGACGGCTCGTTCATCAAGCTGCGCAACGTCGGGATTTCCTATACGTTCGGCAAGCAGATGCTGAAACTCTGCGACGCTACCCTCTCCCTGAACGCCACCAACCTGTTCTGCCTCGACAACCTGAAGTTCGCCGATCCGGAACAGCTGGGTGCCTATTATCCGACCACCCGGGTCTTCTGGGCCGGTCTCAAGTTCAACTTCTAAACCGGGAAATGATATGAAAAAGATTCTTTATCTCCTTTCAGCCGTCCTCCTGCTCGCAGGATGCAACTTCCTGGATTTCGACGAGACCTCCGGCAACTATACCCGGGAGGACATGTATGCTACTTACAGCAACATCCGCAGCATGCTGACCAATGTCTACGGCTACATGCCGAACAAGGACATCTACGATGTCGGCAGCGCCCTGCGCGACTGCGGGTCCGACGACGCCGAATACGCCGATCCGGATGCCAGCGTGCAGCGGTTCAACAACGGAAACTGGTCCGCCCTGTCGACGGTTGACGACAAATGGAGCCTCTACAACGGCATTCGCGCCGCCAACGAGTTCCTCGCGTCCTACGAGACCATCGACCTGAGCAAATACCGCTATGACGGCAACTACGACAACTGGCAGGAGCACCTGAAATACTATCCGTTCCAGGCCCGCGCCCTGCGCGCCTACTACCTGTTCGACCTGGCGCGTCGATACGGGGACATCCCCGTCCCGACCACGGTGCTCTCCATCGAAGAGGCGAACAGCATCGAAAAGACCCCGTTCGACCAGGTCATCGACTTCATCGTGACCGAGTGCGACGACTGTATCGAAGGCCTGCCCACGACGTACGCCAACATGTACAACAACGAGTACGGCCGCGTGACCAAAGGCTTCGCCATGGCCCTGAAAGCCAAAGCGCTCCTTTACGCCGCCAGCCCGCTGCACAATCCTTCCGGCGACAAGGCCAAATGGCTCAAGGCAGCCCAGGCGGCCCAGGCCATCATCGATTCCGGCCTGTACCGGCTGGATCCGGGAGATGTCTGCAACAACATCGAATCTACCGAAGTGATCTTCCTGATCATGCGTTCCGAGAGCCAGAACCTCGAGCGGTACAACTTCCCGCTCCGTTTCACCGAAGGCGCCCGGACTTCCATGGCCGGTTCCTTCCCGACCCAGAATCTGGTAGACGCTTTCCAGACCGCCGGCGGCTATGACATCACCCTGGGCGCAAGCGGCTGGACCACCGATGATCCGGACTTCGACCTGTCGACCCCGTACGAGGGCCGAGACCCGCGCTTCGCCCGCACCGTCCTGGCCAACGGCATGGCCTTCAAGGGTGCGAGCATCGAGACCTGGGAAGGCGGCGCGGACTACTCCGCCACCCGCAGCGACCTGGGTTCCCCGACCGGCTACTACCTGCGCAAATACATTCAGGAATCCACCAGCTTCACGCCGGAGAACCAGGTGCAGAACAAGCACCACTGGATCGTTTTCCGTTACGCGGAGTTCCTGCTGGCCTACGCTGAGGCCGTCAATGAGTACTTCGGCAATCCGACCCAGACCGACGGGACCCTGCACATGAGCGCGGCCGACGCCCTCAACCAGGTCCGCGCCAACGCCGGGATGCCCGATGTCTCCGCGACCTCGGCCGATGCCTTCCGGCAGGCCGTCCAGCGCGAGTGGCGCGTGGAATTCGCCTTTGAAGACCACCGCTTCTGGGATGTCCGCCGCTGGAAACTGGGCTCCACTCAGTCCCAGATCGACGGCGTCCACATCACCAAGGCCGGCAGCAAGCTGGAATACAGCCGCATGACGGTAGAACGCCGGACCTGGTCGGACAAGATGTACCTCTATCCGATCCCGCAGTCCGAGCTGTTCGCCAATACCAATCTCAATCCCCAGAATACCGGATGGTAGCAGTCAAACCGAATAAAATAAACAGCTATATGAAAACCATATTCAAATCCGCAGCTTGCCTGTCCTTCCTGCTGGCCCTTGCCGCTTGCCAGCAGTTCCAGATCGACACGCAGATGACCCCTGAAAAGGAGGCCGCCTCCATCCGGCTGGAATGCGACGCGCTGGAATCGTACACGATTTCGGCGACCAACCCGCAGGCCGTTTCCTTCAAGGTGGCCTCCACCACGCCGTGGACCATCTCCCGCTCCGACAATGCCGACTGGCTCGCCGTCAGCCCGGCTTCCAGTTCGGTCTCCAGTCTGAGCGCCGACATCAGCGTCACCGCCGTCGAGAACACGACCCTTGAAGACCGCAGCGTCACGCTGACCCTCACCGGCGAGAACACCGAGGCCGCCTATACGATTATCATTACCCAGAACCGGGCGGGCAAACTCTATGTCCAGCCCGTGGACGACCAATTCGCCGCGGCCGGCGGCACCCTCCCCTTCACCATCGAGACCAACATCGCCTGGGAGGCCCGCTCCAGCGAGCAGTGGCTGACCCTCAGCGAGACTTCCGGCATGGGTGACGGCTCCGTGATGACCCTCGAGGCCACCGCAACCGAGAATACCTCCATCGCGCGCAAGGCGACCGTCACCGTGACCGCGGGCGAGGACACCGAGACCTTCGAAGTCACCCAGAAAGGCATGTCCCTGGACATCCTGCCGGTCGAGGATCCGACCATCGACCGCAAGGGCGGCGAACTTCTCATCGGGGTGGACGCCACCATCGACTGGAAGGTCGAATCCAGCAACGACTGGTTCACCGCCGAGAAGACCGCAGACGGCATGATCAAGGTCTCCGCCCCCTGGAACAACGCCTTCGCACCGAAGACTACGACCATCACCCTCCTCCCGACCTCTTCCGCCTACGGCGACATCAAGTCCGAGGTCGAGATCACCCAGGCCATCAACTTCAAGTTCGAAGGCAACTACGAGGTGCTCGAGGACGGCTCCATCAAGATCAGCAGCGGTGCCAAGTCGAAGGTGACCACGCTGGACAACTACCGCTATGCGACCATGACGCTCAAGTTCGGAGAGGTCCATTTCGGTGAGAAAGCCGAACTCTGGGCGGTTACGGCCGCCAGCGGCTGCAACATCTACAACCAGCTCTCGCTCGGCGGCAACATGCGCGTCCGCCAGGACGGCAACCTGCCCAACTCCGGCAAGTCCACCTACAAGAACGAATACCACTCCGGCATTACGCAGGATGTCCTGAACGCCATGACCGAATACCGCTTCGAAGTCCTTCCGGAGATCACCCCCGAAGAGGGCTACGACAATGTCTGGTGGCATGTGGTCAACTTCTGGATCAACGGCGAGATCAACACCACCCTGAACTTCCGTTCCGTCTACGAGGACGATCCGACCGCCGAGGGCGCCTACTGGTTCGGTTTCTACAATACCACCAGCGACGACACCTGGTACATCGTCAAGTCCTGTGACATGATTGCGCACGAAGAATAAACTTCCCCACAGCCATGAAAAAATTGATTTACATACTCTTGGCAGCAGCAGCCCTGCTCCCGGGGCTGCAGGGCTGCAAGGAGAAGGAAGAAAAGCCGGGGACCATGGTCGACCTGCGCTACCGGGTCGAGGACAGCTATGAGCTGGACGCCGTCAATGCCCGGGCGTTCTCGATCACGGTTACGTCCACCGATCCCTGGACGGTCACCAGCCGCCATCCCGACTGGTGCATCATCGAGACCGAGGAAGGTGAAGGTTCCGATCCGGACATGGTCCGCGTCGGCAAGGGAGAGAAGACCACCCTCCGCGTCCAGTATTATGACAATACCGAGCTCGACGACCGGATCGACTACATCGACATCCGCACCGAAACCTGGCATGGCAAGACCGTGACCATCAAGCAGAAGGGCATCGCCTACCTGACCGTCGCGGAAGAAGCCGTTGAAATCGAAAAGGATGGTGGCGAGGTCGAAATCCATATCGAGGCCAACCAGGACTGGAGCGCTGCCGTCACCGAGGGCGACAGCTGGCTCAGCATCGAGGAAGGCGCCACCGGCACGCTCGACGGAGTCATCACCCTGTTCGCCAAGGAGAATCCGGGCGAAATGCGGTATGCCGCCATGGAGGTCTATGACCGCCACAACGTGCTGATGGCCACGGTCAACTTCACCCAGGACGGTGTCCTGCTGGATCCGGAGACCCTCGAAATCCGCGCCGGCTATGACCAGCCGTCCGCCGAGCTGAGAGTCAGTTCCAACGCGGAATGGAAGGCCGTCAAGGACAATGAGAACGACACCTGGTACACCATCGAGAACCCGGACCACGACGGCGACGGCGTCATCCGCATCACCCTGAAGGAGAACACCGGCGACCAGCTCCGCAGCGCGGGCATCATTCTCAAGACCGTCTCCGACGATCCGGAGGCCTTCACCGCCGAACGGATCATCACCCTCAAGCAGGCCTACAAGATCAACCCGGTCCGCGTCATGATGGACAACGACGAAATGAGCAAGTGGAAGTCCGACAAGACCAACACCCCGGTCTACACCGCCGGCGTGGGCATGCTCTTCCCGGGCTACGCCCGACTCAACAACGGCAGCATGGCCTTCGGTTCCTACACCTTCCGCTGGAGCAACATCTCCGCCGACGCCCTGATCCGTCTGTGGTTCTGCTACAGCGACGGCGAGGAAATCAAGTACAACCTCAACGCCGCCTCCGGCAAGACCGCCGTCTCCGTGAACAAGGGCTCCGGTGCTGATCCGGGCATGGTCAATACCACGTTCGACCCGTCCGTACCGCATGAGATGACCTACAAGTTCGATCCGAGCGGCAGCCAGTACTGCCACGTTACCCTCCTGCTGGACGGGGTGGAATTCACCAGCTTCGACTCCAGCCCTGCAGTCATGCCGTACGTCCTCTGGGGCAAGTCCGTGAACATGTACCTCGGCGTGGAGACCGGCAGCGCGGTCCTCGAATGGTACGAATACACACCCCCGATGAACTGGGATGAATAACTCTTAAACGACGAAAAGATGAAACGCATCCATATCTTTGCACTCCTTTTCTGTACGGCCGCCCTGGTCGTCTCCTGCCGCAAAGGCGGGGACGACCCGGACCCGGTCGGGCCGCAGGAGGAGGAAACCGTCTCCAAGACGCTCAGTTTCGTACTTCCTTCCGATGCTCCCGGCAAGACAGCCTGGACCGCCGGAGACAAGATCGTGGTCCATGGCGAATACGCCGCCGACCAGGTGACCGTCACCCTTTCCGCCGGGGACATTTCCTCAGACGGCAAGACGGCCACCCTGCTGGTCGAAGGCCTCAAGCCCTATGTCCGTGAGGACTGTGGCAGCAGCTTGTACGCCGCATGGCCGGCCGAAGCGGTCGACAACCTGCGCCACTGCTTCTTCTACAGCAAGTTCAACGGGACCAACCGTCCCCTGCTGGCGGCCTGCAACGACGGCGACAGCTTCCGTTTCCAGCCGGTCGGCAGCATCCTTTCCTTCACCGCGGAAGGCATGGATGAATACGAACTCAGCGGCAACAAGAAAGAAGCCGTCGGCTATGAGTTCCTCCAGGTCAAGGTCACCGACAAAGAGCAGAACTACGCCCAGTACAAGGGGAACGCCCTGCTGACCGTGTCCGGTCCCGTTGACGGGACGACCTTTGTCTACCTGCCGGAGGGAACGGAATTCCCGCACGGGCTCACCCTGAAATTCAAGAAAGCCGGGAAGGCCGTCAAGATCCTGAAAATCACCGATGCGCAGGAACTGGTCCGCGGCCAGGTCACCGACCTGGGCGACATCACGGACGAACTGGACGACTATGACGACCCGTTCTCCGACGACATCCTGGACATCGACAAGGACGGCAACGCCAACTGCTACATCGTGACCGCACCGGGTGTCTACAAGTTCAAGGCCGTCAAGGGCAACAACACGGCCTCCTATGTGGAAGACGTCGACAGCGCCGTCATCCTCTGGGAGACCTGGAACAATGCCGAGGAGGTCACGGAGCACTCCGTCGTCACTTCCGTATCCTACGCTGAAGACTACATGATCTTCCATACCCCGGAAACCCTCCGTCCGGGCAACGCCGTCCTGGCCGCCCTCGACGAGGCGGGCAAGGCCCTCTGGAGCTGGCATATCTGGGTCCCGCAGACCGCGATTACCACTTCTTCCTATGGCGACATCTTCGGGGCCGAAGCGATGGACCGCAACCTAGGCGCCCTGCTTCCGGCCACCGCCGGTACCGACCCGCTCGCACCGGAAACCTTCGGCCTGAGCTACCAGTGGGGCCACAAGGATCCGTTCCCGGGTCCGCAGGCCTACAAGAGCAGCAAGCCCGCCACCGTGGCCGGCCAGGTCGCCGAAGTGGCGCCCGGCCAGATCAGCCTCGAGGAATCCATCGCCAACCCGACCCTGCTGGGGCACATGAACAACCTCGGCTGGCTCAAGCCGGCGGACAATACCCTCTGGTCCAACGACGACAAGGCCATGTACGACCCGTGCCCCGCCGGTTACCGCGTCCCGAAACGCGACGGCAGCAAGCCCTTCTGGGGCAGCGACCTGACCAAGGCGGAAGGCTGGAACGGCAACACCGCCGCCGGCTGGTTCACCATCGGCAATCCCGCCGCCGTCTTCCCGCTGGCCGGCTACCGGGACGACTATGACGTGGGCGGTTTCACCCACGTCTACGACCGCTGCCTCTACTGGACGGCCTATGCCTCCTCCGATGGCGTTGCCTACGGATCGGATGTCCGCTACGGCAGTTCGGCCAAACTCAAAGAATCCCCTAAGGCGCGCGCCGGCTACGTCCGCTGCGTGAAAGAATAGGCTACTGTGTTATTTGTTGAACGTCCGGGAGGGCCGCTTCCCTGCAGCCCTCCCGGATTATTGATTTCAAAACCATGAAAACCCACTGGCTTCCAGCACTTTGTTTGATACTGGGGTTGTTCCTTTCCGGCTGCAACGGTACCGTTGAGGGCATTACGGTCGATCCGCCGAAGAAAGTGGACGACGGGAGTGGATCCTCGGGCGGAACAGGCTCTGGCGGCTCCGGCGGCAGCAACGAAGACCCTTCCCAGAAAGAGAAGGAGCGACTCGCCCGTCTGGGGCAGACGCCCATCGTCTGCGTCTACCTGACCGAATATACCCCGTCCAGTGAATTCCCGGACGAAAAGGAAATCCGCTACTATACCCATGTCAACTACGGACACGGCCGTTTCGTCGACAAGAAGAACGGCACCGGGCTGGAAATCGCCAAACCGGAATACCTCAAGAAACTGGCCGGGTACAAAAAGAATTATCCGGAGCTGAAGATCCTGCTGATGGTCGGCGGCTGGGGCAAGAATGCCGACGGCTTTTCCATGATGGCCCGGGATCCGGCCAAGCGCAAAGCCTTCTGCGACAACGTCCTGAAGGCCTGTGTGGACTACGGCATCGACGGGGTCGACCTGGACTGGGAATACCCCACCTACGGGGCCAAGAGCGACGGCGGCGCCTATGTCAACGGCTACCATGTCGATGACACCAAGAATTTCACCCTCCTGGTCAAGGAACTCCGCGAGACCCTCGGAAAGGACCGGCTGATCTCCTATGCCGCCTCCGACAGCGGAAAGTACATGGACCACAAGGCGGCCCTGGAATACGTCGACTACCTCAACATCATGACCTACTCCATGGGCGATCCGCCCTCCAAGCACAACTCCCCGCTGTACAAGTCCTTCCAGAACAGCCGCGGCGGCGCGGAGAGCATCGACATCTATATCGGCAAGGGCGTTCCCGTAGACCGGATGAACTACGGCATGGCTTACTACGGCCACGGCGACGGAGAGGTTTACCCTTCTTCCGTCCAGTTCCACCGGATCAAGAACATCCTCGAAAAAGGAGTCTGGACGGACGACAAGGGCAACGAGCACAGCGTCAAGGGCTATAACATCCGCTACTGGGACAAGACCGGGAAGGTCCCCTACCTCGGCGATGCGAGCGGAAAAATGTACGCCAGCTACGAAGATTTGGAATCCATCGCAGAAAAGATTAAATTCGTCAAACAGAAAGGCCTGCTCGGCGCCTTCGGCTGGGAATACCGAGAGGATGAAGCCTCCGGCACCCTCCGCCACGCCGTCTTCGAAGGGCTCCGCGGCAAATAATAGGAAAACAATAACTGACAACCGATATGAAACGAATCTTCCTCTTCCTGAGCATCCTGCTGACGATGCTCTCCTCCTTGGCGCAAGCCCAGGAGCCTCGTGACAAAGCCCTTCCCGTCCGGGGTCTGGCCATCGAAGCGCCGAGACAGACCGATCTGGATGCCTTCCTCCGCTTCATCGAGCAGGACCTCGCTCCCGCCCATGTCAACCTGCTGATCCTGCGGATCGACTGGAACTATGCCTACGAGTCACACCCGGAACTCCGGGACCCGAACCCGCTGACCCGGGAAGATGTCAAGAGAATCGTTGCGGCCTGCCGCCGCCACGGGATCCGCATCGCCCCGCAGATCAACCTGCTGGGTCACCAGTCCTGGGCCAAGCAGACCTACGCCTTGCTCCGGGAGTATCCGCAGTTCGACGAGACTCCGTCCGTCAAGACCGAGGAACATTACGGCAGCTGGCCCAACCCCTACCGCCTGTACTGCAAGAGCTACTGTCCCCTGCATCCGGACGTACACAAAGTGGTTTTCGCCCTGATCGACGAGATTTGCGAGGTATTTGAAACCGACGCCTTCCACGCCGGGATGGACGAAGTGTTCTACCTGGGCGAAGACGAATGTCCCCGCTGCCACGGGAAAGACAAAGCCGAACTTTTCGCCGGTGAAGTCACCCGGCTGCAGAACCACCTGGCCGAATCCGGCCGGCAATTGATGATCTGGGGCGACCGCCTGCTGGACGGCTATACCACCGGTCTGGGTGAATGGGAGGCCAGCTACAACCAGACCTGGCGGGCCATCGACATGATTCCGAAAGACGTCTTCATCTGCGACTGGCACTATGAGCGTGCCGACCTGACGGCCGTCTATTTCGCCACGAAGGGGCTGAGCGTCGCCGCCTGCGGCTACCGCAATCCCGAGACCTCCGTCCTGCAGGCCCGAGACATGATCCGTTTCCGCCAGCAAAGCGCCCCCAGGACGGCGGAACGCCTCCAAGGCTATATCCACACCATCTGGTCCGGTTGCGGCGCCTTCCTGCGCCGCTATGAGGCCCTCAAACAAGGAAAAGACGGCGATACCCGCAGCGGGGATGCCCAGGCTCTGAAAGAAGTCCTTACCCTTTTCCGGGGACTGGAATAACGTTATTCGGCGAGCATCCGTTTCAGGAAGTCGCGGACGTACTGGCTGTAGAGCTGTTGCTGTTCGGGCTGATGGAAACCGTGGCCGGCACCGAAGATCAGGTGCAGCTCGCTCTTGGCGTAGACGTTGGTCGCCAGGGCGGAGTATTCCGGCTTGACCAGCTGGTCGTTCGTGCCATGGACGATCAGGACGTCCTTTTTGAACGGAGCGATCTCCGCATAGATATCGTAGGAAGGATCCAGGAGCGGCTCATAATAAGCCTTGCCGATGTTCAGGCCCATGAAATTGATTTCCTCGGGGATGTCCGTCGCCGCTTTGTACAGGGCACGGGCATCATCCGGGATGCAGAGGGCCGGATAGATCAGCACGATTGCACGGACCTTGTCCTGCACGCGCGGAGCCGTAATGGCGGACACGCACCCGCCCTGGCTCTCGCCCAGCAGGAAGACCTTGTCCGGATCGACACAGTCCCAGCTGCGGACCGCCTCCAGGACATTCAGCAGGTCCACCCGTTCCGTGAAGATGGACATATCCGTGCTCTTTCCGGTGCTTTTGGAGCCCCGTCCGCCGCCGGCGAAATCATAGCAATAGCAGACATACCCTTCAGCGACCAGGTCCGGAATCAGGCTGTAAAACCCCGCATGGGAGCCGCCGTATCCATGGGACAGGATGATGGCCGGATGCTTCCCGGGAGCCTTCGGGATATAGGCTTCGCCATACAGGTCATTCCCGGCGCTCGCCACATGGATTTCCTTCATTTCAAAGCTGTCCCCCGACGGGGCCTGCGGCATCCGCCAGCCACCCGGCTGCGCGGCAGCGGCCCATGCCATGAGCAAAGCCGCAATGATCAACGATAATCTCTTCATAGTCATTTTATTTAGCATTCGATGTCATGCCCCAAAGGGCGATTTTATCTTCCATATCCTTGAACATCAGCGCCGTATCCAGCCGGGTATAGACCCGGATGATACGCCCTGGCTTCGCGAAGTCATACTTCCCGTTCTCCGTAATGGCGGGAGCGGCCGTCTCCGTGAAATCACTCGAAGCCGTATCCGGCTCGAAAAAGGTCTGCAGGCTGGACAACAATACCAGAGGGCTGTCGCCCAGCACATACACCTCGCGCTGCGCGAAACGGCGCCAAGTCGCCAGGCTGTCCATCAGCCACGCCCCGAGCGCTCCGGCCGGACGGATAAACCGTTCGGCGCTGGCAAAACTGTAGAGGCAGCTGCGGTAGGCATCCCGCGGCACCTGCCACAAACGGACCGGGCTGTCATTGAAAAGATAGCGTCCGGCGGCGATATCCAGGTTCAAGTTATACTCCACTTCGGAGATGCCGCCCCAAGGTTGCTGATGGCCGAACGGATACTCCTGCCCGCCGATCCAGATCACGATAAGGTTCGGAGCGATATCCGGAGCCAGCAGCAGCGCGCTCGCCACGTCGGTCAGCGGCCCACCCATGCAGACATACAACGGCTGCTCCGGCGAACACAGGCGGGCTTCGTCGATGATCAGCCCCGCCCCCTCCGACTCCGCAGGCGTAAGAGGATCGGTCATCTTCGAAGAAGCACCGGGAACGACTGGGAAAACGCCTTCCAATCCCATAACAGAAAGCATCTCCTGCGCTTTCTGCACGGAAGCGGCCGCCTGGTCGCCCCGCGCCATCGGACCGTTCCCGCCGCCCAGATGGGCGCCGATAATCCCCCGCAGGTCGATATTCGCAGAAAGGACCTGCTGCGCCAGGGCGAAAACGCCGTCCGGATCGCCGCAGAAATCATTGTCGACGATCACCTTCGTCCGGCGGTCTCCCCCGCCCGGCTGCGCCTGTATGAGCGTCATGGACGCCAACAACAGGGAAAGGAATGAAAGGAATCTTTTCATGGTCAGGAAAGGGAAAGGATTATCCTTCTGTTTCGAGCCGGTAGGAGCCGGCTGCGTATTCTTTTACCTCGGTCTCGCCGGGCAGGGTGACGGAAGCGGTGGCGCCTTCCGGGATGGTAAATTCCCAGATCCATCGGTCACCCTCATACCGCCATGCACTCTTGATCAGACCTGCCGCGGACGGGTAGGAGGCCTCGATATGACCGAGCCGCTTGTCCGGGACCGGCTTCATAATGATATGCTTGAAACCCGGATTCGCCGGATCGGCCGCGATACCGGCTGCCGTCTTCCAGATCCACGCACACACGCAGCCGTAGGCATAATGGTTGAAACTGTTCATGCCGTTCGGGCCCATGCCCTTGTCCACCATGTAGCTGTTCCAGCGCTCCCAGATGGTCGTCGCGCCGTTGTCCACGGAATAGAGCCAGCTCGGGTTCTTCCGCTGGAAGAGCAGTTCATAGGCGATGTCCGTCATCCCATTGTCCGTCAGGACGTCCATTAGGATGGAGGTTCCGAGGAAACCGGTCTGCAGGCAGTTGCCATGCTCCTCGAAATTCCGGCGGAGCCGCGAGAGCATATCCTCGCGTGCCTTCCCCTCCACCAGGCCGTTCTTCAGCGCAAACAGCGCCGGGGTCTGCATGGTGTTGAGGATCGCGGTCTTGAAGGTTCCGTCCGGGTTCATGAATTCCGACTTGATATAGTCCTTGGCCCGTTTCTCCATGTCCGCGTACTTCGCGGCATCCCGGCCGGTCGCGGCTGCCATGTCCTTCATCAGGCCGGCATCAATGACCCAATACGAAGCACTCAGGTAGCTCCAGTACCGGATGGCATCCGGCCAGGGATGACCGTCCGGCTGGAAAGCGCCGCCGCTGCAGTTCTCCAGCGGTTCGTAGCTCAGCCAGTCGGCCCACTGGTAATTGCCGTTCTCCGGGCGCAGGGTCACATGGTCATATTTCGTTTCGTCCACATGGGTGATGAAGCGTTCCATCGAATCCCAGCTCTCATCGATCACCTCCGTGTCCCCGAATTGTTTCCAGACCGTCCACGGCACGATGATACCGGCGTCCGCCCAACCCAGGCGCATCCAGCCGTCGCCGCCCATGGACACCGGGGCGACGCCCTGGTAGGCACCGGTCTCGCTCTGCATGTCGCGGACGTCACGCAGCCACTTGTGGAAGAAACGGTCGGTGTTGGCGAAGAAGGAACCGGTCTCCGTAAAGACCTGCGTGTCGGCCATCCAGCCCAGGCGTTCATCCCGCTGCGGGCAGTCCGTCGGAACCGAGAGATAATTCGAACGCTGGCCCCAGACCGTATTGGAAATCAATTGATTGATCAGGCCGTTCCCCGTCGTGAGGGTCCCGGTCTCCATCTCCTTGGTAATGGAAGAAACCGGAAGGGACTGGATGGAGCGGAAACGGACCGGAGCCGTAGCCGTAACCGAGATATACCGGTATCCGAAGAACGTGCACTGCGGATAATATGACACGAAATCCGCATTGCCGGCAAAGGTATAGATCAACCGGAACCAGCCGCCCCGGTCGCGCAGGTTGCGGCGGTGGACGCTGCCCTCCGGCCCATCCATGTTCCGGCGCTCGGCGCCATTGCCGTCATTCAGGATTTCACCCGGCAGGCAGGTCAGGACCGTTCCTTCCGCCGCCTGGAATACGAACGACGGGACGGCGGACGCATTCTGTCCGAAGTCCACCACCAGGGTCTCTCCCGGCTGCAGGACCACTTCCTCCCCTGCCGCGTATTCCCGTTTCACGACGATTTTGCCATATTCGACATCCTCTTTCTTCTCTGCCTCGACGGCACCCTCGGCCCCTTCCCAGACAAGCGTTCGTACCGGATTCAGGACCAAGTCTTTACGGAAATAGATCTCCGCGCCTTCCGAAGGGAGGATCTCGCCCTGGAATTCGGTATTCACCTCGGGCGTCGCAAGTTTTTCTGGCGTCGCCCAGCCCGGCAGTTCCCGGGCATCATAGGTCTCGCCGTCATAGATCGCAGCATGCTTGACAGGCCCGGCGATGCCGGCCTTCCAATGCTCCGTATCGGTCCCGAAACGCTCCTTGCTGCCATCGGCATACGTCACCTCCAGGACGGACCGGAACGCACATTTCCGGCCGTTCATGCCTTCCACCCACCAGGGCGTAACGACCCGGTCCGCCCACCAGCCGGGCGTCACCTGGGCCGACAGCACGTTCTCCGCGCCGGCCTTCCGGACAAAGGCGTCCGTGATATCATACGTAAACGAACGTTTGGTCTTGCGATAGTCCGTAAAGCCCGGTTTAAGCGCTTCTTCCCCGACCGGCGTGCCGTTCAGATACAGCTGATAGACGCCAAGGCCCGTGGTCATCCACCGGACGGATGCGACCTTCTTCGCATTCGTAAAGGTACCGACGAACCAGCTTGCGCCGTCCGCCGCCAGGTCGGCATTCCGTTCCGTTATGACCGGCGCATCCGCCGCGGAAATCCACTGCGAGGCCTCCCAGGCAGCGGCGTCCAACGCATCCGTTTTCACTCCAACAACCTCGGGGGCAGGTTTTCCACAGGCGGCCAGGGCCAGGGCTACGGCCGCGGATAAAATAGCTTTCGTTCTCATAGTTATTTAACGGTAATAATTGTTCGCAAGTATCGGGTCAGGACCGGGTCACCGCCATCCTGGGCCTGCAGCACGAAATGGATCGTGTCGCCGCTCTTGGCGTCGGCCGGGACCGTAAAGGTCGTCTGGGCCGTATCCGGGCTGTCGACGGACAGGGCTTCGGCGTTGGTCAGCACATAGGTACCCACCGGGAAGTACCACCATTTCAGCGTCAGGGCATCGCCATCAGGATCGGAAGCCTTCGCCTTGATTTTCACGGTCTCGCCGGGGGCCGCCGTGAGCTCGAACGGACCGCTGATGACCGGATAATGGTTGGCATCGGCAAAGTTCGGCGTGACGGACCATTTCATGCGGGCCGCCTCGGAGAGGTTGCGCTCCGGTACCATATTCGGGAAGGTATGATCCTCCGAAGGAGCGGGGGCCGCTTGCCGGAGAAGAACCGGTCGGCGGCTCATTTGTGCCACATTGTTTCCCATATAGGCCGGATGGCCGGATTGCGGTTCTCCCCGTGTGATATCCCAACGACCGCTCCAGCCGCCCCAGGTCGGATCCTGCCAGGCACGCAGGCCATTGTCAATCAACATATAAAAGCAACCGCTGTCCCCATCGCTGTAAAGGGTTCCCTGCGGTTCGATCGCCCGCCATACATAGTATCCTTCCGCTGCCATCTCTTCCCGGGTCTTGCCGGCGGAAGGGCCGATGAAGTCGGTCATGTCACCCGGGACCATCTGCTTGCCGTCGCCCCACAGGCGCACGAGCGAGCCGATCGGACCGAGGGTCATGTACTTGGCAGTCCATTCCGGATCCGTCAGGCTCGGATTGCCGCTATAACGGCCCATCTGGGCGTTGGTACTCCAGACCCAGACATCCGGCCAGTTGACGGCGATGTACTTGTTGTAGGCATTGTCCTGGTCGCCGGAAAGGCAGAGGATTACCTTTTCATTGACCTTCTTCACGATAGTGTCCCATTCGGGCGTACCTTTGTACTGGTCCTCGATGGACCGCAGGGCCGCTGCGATGGAGGAACTGCCGCCCCAGGCCTGGATGAAGAGCGGGCCCGGCTTGTCGTCCAGGATGTTCTCTTTAATCAAGTTGGACCCGTCCGTGTCATAGGAATAGTCGCCTTCGAAGACGCAGTTGCCCCATTTGGTCACGCTGCGCAGGTATTCCGGGGTCGGATACCGGCTGTCATGGACCTTCAGGTTGGCATAGCACTGCTCGTACGCATCGATGATGTCGTCGATGAAACGTTCTTCGGGATTGAACCGCCAGGAAGTCTGCGGACCGAGGCCCATGTTGTCATACTCGCCGCCCGGGATGAACTGGGTCGTTCCCTTGCCGTCCCCGAGCCAGTGGAAACGACTGCTCGTATAGACCAGGCCGTCGATCTGGAAATCGGTGGCATGCAGCAGGAAACGGATCATGGAGTTGTTGTCGTCCAGTTCCGGGTCGCAGGTAACGATGGTGCGCGGCGCCTGGACCCCCCCGTCTTTCGGGGCCTTGCAGCAGCCGGCGGCCAGGAGGACCGCCGCGGCAAAGGAAACGAGGGTAAAGTATTTCATCAGTGTCTCTTGTTTTTATAAATCGGCACGGCCACGCCGAACTGGAAATTATGGTTCAGACGCGAAAGCGGAACCATCTGCGGGGTCATTTCGGTCACATAGGCGTCCGTTCCGATAAAGACCCGCACAGGCCGGGTATTGACGGCCAAGGCCGCCCCATACGCCATGCCATAGGTGTTGTATCCCACGTTTACGCTCAGGCTCAGCCATTTCAGCGGCGAGGCGCTGACCGCGCCGCGGATCTCAGCCCACTGGAAAATGTTGTCCAGCTTGTACATGCCCAGCAGCCCGACGGTCATCTTGTCATAGAACGGAAGACGGTATTCGGCCCCTGCATTGACGGTAGCCGTCATCCAGTCAAAGGAATTCTTCTTTTCATCTTGCACGACGAAGCGGACGATGTCACCCAGCGCCGAGGCGGCATTCTCGTCCCGGTCTACCAGCATGCGGTCCGGATCGCTCCGGAAATCCAGGTCCGGCGTCCGGGCGTACATGGAATCGAACCATTTGATGCCGCCGACGTCCAGCAAGGCGGCGGACAGGGTCAGGCCTTCCATCGGGGCCCACTGCACACCGGCATCGAACGTTGCGCCCAATCCATTGATGTCCAAAAACTTCTCCGGTCGGATGGCGATGGAACCGAACTTCACCTCATTGATTTCCTTCTTCCCGATCACTTCCCCTTTGTCGTTGTAAACATCCTGCTGTTTCAGTTTGTAGTCGATCCCGTGTCCGGCAAACTCCATGTCGCTATGGGACAGGATCCGCCAGTAATTCTCCTGCAGGCTCAATGAAAGCTCCCGGAAATGCGCAGAGGCATAGGACAGACCCAGCAAGCCTTTAACCCGGGCGCCGATGCGGACTTTGTCGGACAGCTGCAGCGACTGGCCATAAGACAACTCCAGCCAGGTATGGGACTTGGCAAACAGGTCCCGCATGTCGAACTCGCTGTGCCACTGCGTACCGACCTTCAGGAATTCGAACGTGTCATAGGGCACATTCGTAGCCACACCCGCCCGGAGCGAGGCATCGAATACATGATAGCGGCCGTTCTTTTCATAGCCGAAGGAAAACAGGTTCAGGTCTTCCTCCATGACAGCCGGATTCATCTTTTTCTGCAGCGGAGCAAGGAACGCCTCGGCGTCCACGCTGTCGTGAAGCCCCGTCACCAGGCCGTCCCCGTCCGGGTCGGGAAACAGGAAATACTTCAGGGACAGGTTGCTCCGGACCGAAGTAACCGTCTGCAGACCGACATAATCAACATCTCCGGCCGCAGCAGGGTTCAGCTTGTAACCGAAGGTATAGCCATCCAGGAAATAGCCGCCGCGGAAATTCTGGGCGGACAGGCTGCCGGCGACCACCAGCAAAGCCAGGCAGAAAAACAGCTTTCTCACGATTATTTCCCAGATTTAAAGATCAGTTTCACGAAGGTCAGATAGGGCTTGAGAGCTGCCCACCAGTCCGTATCGAACTCGAGTCCATCCGGAAGATGGGCTTTCAAACCGTTGAATGTCAAGGATTCCTGATCCGTCACGGTATACTTTTTCCCGACCAGGTCCCCGCCATGGAAATGGAAACGGAAGCGGATGCCGTCAAAGGGGACAATTTCCTTCACGGTCGCCGACAAAGTGATATAGGAAAAGGACGGATCGTCGGGGTGTCCGGATTCCACCTCGCCTTTGATCAGGGGGTTATAGGAGGGCACCAACTTGCCGGCATCATCGATGAAGGATGCCTCCAGGCTGAACGCGAAGGGAGACGTATTGCCGACCTCCATGTCCAGGTCCACGCCGACCGGTCCGCCGAAAGAATAGGAATGGTGCATGTTGAGGCCCTTGATGTCGAACTCGAGGACCAACTCGGGATTTTCCGTGAAATCCAGGACGACATGGCCTTCTTCATCATAGGAAATGTAATCGCTGCCCAGGATGACCATCATGGTCTTCGTATCGATCTTTCCCACATCGCCGATGGGGATGGTCAGTCCCTTGACCAGCCGGACATGGGAATCGATCGGCTGGTCCAGGTCATAAGCCTTGTCGACCTTGCAGGCGGGCAGGAACCCTGCCGCAAGGATCAGCAGCAACAAACAGGTAATCTTTTTCATAGTATGGGGAGCTGTAAATGCTATCTTCCGTTGGCCAGGAAGGCGGCCTGTACGGGACCGATTCTGCGGTAGCCTTCCTCATTCATGTGAAGCTTGTCGCCGACGTAATACTCGGAAACATTGAATTCATTGATCCCCTGCAGGTTGAACTGGTCCAGCACCGGGATGCCGTAATACGCGCAGCAGTCCCGCTGGGCCTGGATGTACTCGGCGAAGGTCTTTCCGGTCTTGTTCGGTTCCGTAGAGAAAGGATTGTGACCGGCGTCCTGCCCGAAGAAACGCAGCGAGGTAAAGAAATAAACCTCCGCCCTCGGATTCTTTTCCAGGATCTTCTTGATGCAGTAGTTGATGCCGCCGCACTGGGTCACCCGCTTGCTTTCGTCGTAGTTGTCATAGACGGTATAGTCCTGCCAGGTTCCGCACTCGCGGCTGTTGGTATAATCGTTCGTGGAGGCCCATAGGACATAGATGTCATAGACGCCCGCGGTATCCACCTGCCATTGCAGGGTGCAGCCCTGGTCGTAGGAAAAACCGGCCCCGCCGACGCCGTAGGTCACCACGGTCGCATCCAGCAGGTCGGCCCACATCTGCTTGGCGACATCCGACTCCTTGTTGACCGACAGCGACCCGCCGAAAACGGCGATGGTCTTTCCATAATTCTTGCTCCCCCGATAGGGACTCAGCTGCGAAATCAACGGATCCGGACGCAGCGTATGCGCGGAAGGGTTCGGTTTCTGGCGGCGCAGCCGGGCCTGGATCTCTTCCTGGGTCATCGGACGGCGCTGCGGCTGCTGGGCGGAGACAGAAAGCACGAGGCCCAGCAACGCAAAGAGAAGCAAAAGGCGTTTCATAACAATGCGGTTTCCACAAATGTAACGAAACACCGGCAAATAATCAAGAAAAATACGGCCGGAACCCTCCCGGGCTCCGGCCGCAACTTAATTATGAAAAGGTATGAAATGCCTTATTTGAGGCTGAGCTCGTTCAGTTCGCCATCCAGCTCGAAGAGCTTGGTCATCTGCCACTTGGCAGCTTTCTTGAGCTGATAGACGCCGTTGGCACGGACATCCGCGACGCTGGCGCCGAAGAGGACACGGTATGCACCGGCCGGAGCCTCCCAAGCGGAAGTAGCCTCATTGTAGGAAGCAAGCTCGTAGTTGGTCACCTTGAAGGTCAGGGTCTGGGAAGCGCCCGGAGCGAGTTCGCGGGTCTTGCCGAAGGCCTTGAGTTCGCAGGCCGGCTTCTCGAGACCGCCCGCAGGAGCGGAGACATAGAGCTCGACGACTTCCTTGCCGGCGACCTTGCCGGTGTTGGTGACGGTCACGCTGGCCTCGAAGCCGTCAGCAGTGGCCTTGACGACCGGCTTGCTGTAGGAGAAGGTGGTGTAGCTCAGACCGTAGCCGAACGGATAGGAAACCTCCTTGCCGGCGGTGGTGAAGTAACGGTAGCCGACATAGATGCCTTCCTCATAGAGGGTGTAGTCGACATCCTTGACCTGGGCGCGCTGCTGCTGCTGACCGCCGAAACCGAACATGTTCTGGTTGTTGTTCCGGACATAATTGTACGGGAAGTTCGCGGAGGACGGGTGATCCATGAAGGAGATCGGGAACGTCATCGGGAGCTTGCCGGACGGGTTGACCTTGCCGGTCAGGACGTCTGCGACGGAGTTGGCGCCTTCCTGGCCCGGGGACCAAGGGAGGAGAATCGCATCGACCATGTTCTTCCAGGAGTAAGTCTCGATCACGCCACCGATGTTGAGGACGACGACGACCTTCTTGCCCAGGGAGTGGAAAGCGGTGCTGACGTTGCGGACGAGTTCGCGCTCGACGGCGGTCAGGTCGAAGTCGTCGACCATCTTGCGGTCGGCACCTTCACCGGCGTTGCGGCCGAGGACGATGATGGCGATGTCGTTGTTGCGGGCCTCGTTGCTGATGGCATTCTCAGGAATGGCGACCTCGGCGGCCTTCGCAGAGCCGAAACCGAAACCACGACCGCCGGCAGCGGTAAGGCCACGGGTGGCGGCATTCATGTTGAGCATGGCCTGATAGTAGTCCATGAGGCTCTTGTCGACTTCGAAGCCGGCATTCTCGAGACCTTCCTTCATATTGACGACATAGGCCTTGTTGACGTTACCGGAACCGGTGCCGCCGGCGACGAAGTCAAGGGCAGTGATACCATAGAGGGCGACCTTCTTGGCATCCTTGATCGGCAGGGTGTTGTTCTCGTTGCGGAGCAGGACCATGGCCTCGGCGGCAGCCTTGCGGGCGACCTCGGCGTGACCCTTCAGGTCCGGCTTGTTGGAGTATTTGTAATTCTTGAAGGAAGGAGTCTTCACGATGTAGTTCAGCATGTTGCGGACGTTGCGGTCGACATCCTCAATCTTGAGGGAGCCGTCCTTGACGCCGGCGACGATGCGGTCGATCTCGCTCTGGCTGCCCGGTTCCATAAGGTCGTTGCCAGCCCATGCGGACTTGACGGTACCGGCCTTGTTGCCCCAGTCGGTCATGACGATGCCCTTGTAGCCCCACTCGTCGCGGAGGATACCGGTGAGCAGGTCATGCTTCTGCTGGGTGTACTCGCCGTTGAGCTTGTTGTAGGAGGACATGACGGTCCAGGGAGCAGATTCCTTGACGGCGATCTCGAAGTTCTTGAGGTAGATCTCGCGGAGGGCACGCTCGCTGACGCGGGCATTGTCTTCGTTGCGGTTGGTCTCCTGGTTGTTGACGGCGTAGTGCTTGATGGACACGCCCACGTCGTTGCTCTGGATACCGTTGACATAGGCGGCAGCCATCTTACCAGAGAGGACCGGATCCTCGGAGAAATACTCGAAGTTACGGCCGCAGAGCGGGTTGCGGTGGATGTTCATACCCGGGGCAAGGAGGACGTCCACACCATACTCGTGGACTTCTTCACCCATCGCCTTGGTTACGTTCGTGACGAGGTCGACGTCCCAGGAGCTGGCAAGAAGGGTACCCACCGGGAAACCGGTCGCATAATAGGTGTTCTTGTCGTTCTGGCGGGTCGGGGAGATACGAAGACCAGCAGGGCCGTCGGCGAGGACGGTTCCCGGAATGCCGAGACGTTCGATCGGGCGGGTGTTGCCGGCGGCGCCGGGCACCTTGGCGGCGGTACCGGTCGGGACACCGTCCACGATGACGGCGCGGGCGCCGCCGACCAGCAGGGTGGCCTTCTCTTCCAGGGTCATCGCCTTGATAACCTCATCGATGTTGTCCTTGCGGAGCTGGGGCTGTGCGAGGGCGGACAGGGTCATCATCCCCGCAGCAGCGATCAGAAAGATTTTTTTCATACAGATTATGGTTTTGTGTTATGTTCGGTAGTTGCAAATTTACATAAACATCCGGATTTATTTTTAGTGGAAACGTCCCGAATAATAATCCGAATGTTCAAAATCCCGTCCTGATGTTCACTTACCGGACAGAAAGGACATTCCGGCCGCCGTGCAGGGCATGGGATTCCCCGTTCCAGACGAAGTCTCCCCCGATGCCGTCCGGCAGGACGATTTCCGCCTCCAGTCCCCGGCGTTTCACCTCGTACCGGACCGAAATGGTGCCCTGCGGATGCGGCATGGAGCCGCCAATCTGCTTCAGGTCGCCCAGGTGCGGCTGGATCCGGACCTTCCGGAAAGCCGGCGCGGCACTGTCGATGCCGAGGACCGTCCGGAAGAATTCGATGTTCGGGCTGGCGCCCCAGGCATGGCAGTCGGAGCGGGACCCGTTCACATCCGAGGTCTCGCCCCAGGTCGTCATGCCCATGGCAAGATTCTCCCGCCAGACATCCAGCCAGGACAGGTACTCATCCCCCAGCCCAGCCCGGACCAGTGCCTGGTGCAAGTAGAACTTATAGTACACAGAGCAAGGAGACAAGGAATTATCTGTCAACAGTTTGTGAGCAACATCCGCAGCTTTTCCGTCCGGAACGATCCCACATAGGATTGCCAACGCGTTCGCATGCTGGGAATACAGGTCTTGCTCGGACCGGTCTGCATACAGCCCACGGGCCTCATTCCAATAAGCCTTGTTGACCGCTTCCGCGAGCCGGTCCGCCTGCTCGGCGTAACGGTCCGCCCGCTCGTTGAAGCCGGCCTCGGATTCCATGTCCGCCATCATTTCCAGGGCATAGAGCAGCTGGAGGTCCATGTTGATCGAGCAACCGTCTGCTCCCTTGAGCGGGGCGCCGTAATTCCAGCCCGGGGTATAGACCCAGTCGGAGAAATTCCAGCCCGGCAGGTTCCGGATTCGACCGTCTTCCTGCTGGAAGCGGCTGAAATACACCAGGATCTGCTCTGCACCGGGGAGCAAGTCGAAGACATACTGCGGATCGCAGCCGTACATCATGTAATCGTGCAGGGCATAGATATAGCTCAAGGCATACGGCTGGATATACTGGGCTAGCGTCGTCGGATAACGGCTCTTGGTGATTCCGTCCGCATTGCGGCTGATATCGGCCAGGTGCAGGAAGTTCCGCACCAGCCGGTCATCGCGGGTATTGTAAAGGGTCACCAGCGCCTGGATCCGGGTATCGCCCAAATACTGGAGCTGCTCATAGTACGGGCAGTCCATATAGGTCTCGGTAGCACACAGGCGGGCGGTCCGCCAGCCCACTTCCAGCATGTCCTTCAGTTCCTTGCGGTCCGTCTCCAGAGAGGCGGCCAGCTGGAACGGATAGCCCGTAAAGGTGCCGTGCACGTCTTCCAGGGTCAGGGGTTCCGTCCCGGTTTCGACCTGGATGCGGACATACCGGTATGTCCGCCAGGATAGCGTCGTAAAGGACTGATCCTTTGCTCCGGAAGACAGGAGGAAGTCCTCCCTGCCCTGGAAGATCTTGCCATCCACTTCGTTGCGGTTGCCCTTCCCATTCACGCGCTGCATCCGGGGCCGGTTGGTGAACTGCGCCCTGACATCCTCCGGGATATCCTCCAGGCGCATGCCCGGCGGCAGGTCCGGTCCTTCCGGCTGCGGAGCGGGGATGAACAGGCTTTCCGCATAGCCGACAGTCACCTTCGCGCCTTTACCGCCGCTCATCCGGAGGTTGAAATAGGCATTCGTCAGGAAGCCCTGGTCCAGCAGCAGTTCCGCCTTCGTTCCCGCCGGGACCGTCAGCGAGGACTTCCCTTCCAGGAATCCGCCCGGCACCCTGACGCCCTCAGCCTTCCGTACCTGGGCGAGACGCTGGTCGGTGCGTTCCATCTGCGGCAGCATGGACGGAACGAGGTTATGCCCGTCGCTCTGGTTGCTGCTCATCACGTTCTTCGGTTCACCGGCAGGACCCTGACGGGCATCCAGCCAGTCCTCTGTACCGACAGCGGCCGTATTCCAGCCGTTCAGGGTCTTCGAGAAATCTACCTCTTCACCCGGTCCGGCCACATAATACCCTGAGACTGATACCCGGCGCGGACTGTAGGCCTTGTCGGCCAGGCATTTCCATGTACGGTCCGTGTACAGTCCGCGAGCGTTCCCCTCTCCCTGCAGCAGGAATCCCGCCGATACGGAAATCTGGGAATCGGGCTTTTCAGGTCCTTCATGATAGACCAGCGCCGCAATGACGTTTCTGCCGGACTTCAGATACGGAGCCAGGTCGACGGTCTCGTAGTTCCAATGGGTCGCGTCTCCCTTGGCGGGTCCCAGCGAAACCAGCTGTCCATTGACATACAACTTATACCGGTTGTCTCCGGTGACATGGACGACATAATCCGCCGGAACGGCTGCCAGATCGACATCCTTGCGGAAATAATAGACTCCGTAGTCCTGCGCACCGGCACCGGGTACCGAAATCCACCGGGCCGTCCAGTTGTCGGTCGCCAGGTCGAAAGGAGCGGACGGGTCACGCTGCGGCCCGAACTGCGCAAAAGCACCCACGCCCGAGAGGAGCGTGAATGCCAAAAAGGTAAATAAAAACTTCTTCATGGATTATTTTTGGATTATTTTCCGAGATAGATCAGTTTCTTGGTTTCAGGGTCGCGGCGGAACTGCGTGAAGTAGTCCCACATGATCCGGGCGGTCGGCTGGAAATTCCAGTGGCCGTAATCCATCACGGCAACAATCTTAATCAGCGGGATGTTCCCCTTGTAAAGCTGGCCGGTCTCGATGGTAATGCCGGCACCCTTGTTGGTCCGGATGGTCTCCCGATCACGCAGCCGCTGTCCGAAGAGCGGATCGACGCTGAAATCCAGGTCTTTGACCACCTCCATTCCGTTCATCTGCTCATAGGCGTTCCAGGCGTTCAGGTAGCCGTTGCCCTTCCAGTTGTCCGGCCGGATGAAAGGCACCACGTTGTCCGCCGTACCAAGCACCGAGCAATACGGCATCTCGACGGCTCCGCGCTTCTGGGTCGCCTCGTTCCAGATCGGGTTGAAGCCCGGGAATGCGCCGCCGAAACCGCCCATGATACCACCGGAATGGCCGCCCACCGCTGCAAAGACATGGGATTTCTTGATACCCAGGGCGGAAGCAGTCATGGAACCGGCAGACAGGCCTTCGGCATAAACACGGGAGGGATCCAGTTGCGGGTACTTGGCCAGCAGCTGGTTGATCACAGTCTCCACGCCGTCATGGCCCATGGCCTGGTAACTAACGCTCCCCTGCCACTCCATCTCGACGACGAAGAAACGCTTCTCGCCAGCCAGCTGGATGAAGCCGGAGGTCTCCGCCTGTGTACGCGGGTCGTTGGCATTACCATGGAGCAGGACCATGACCGGGACACTCTGCGGAGCGGCTCCCTCCATCAGTTCCTCCGGCCAGTATTCATACCAGAGCTGTTTGGGACCGGATGCCGCCTGTGGGCCGAAGCCCTGCGGCTGTTCAACGACGATCCGCTTGATACCCAGGCGTTCACAGTCCAGATACGGTTCCAATTCATAGGGACCGAACTGGCCGAACTGCTGGCCTTCGTAATGGGTATGCTTGTAATTGTTGTACCGGTAGCAGCGGCCGAGAACGTCCCGCCAGGCAGCAGCGAAGACGTCTTTGAGCGGACGGTCTGCCGGATCGGTATAAACCGTCAGCAACGGCTCCTGCGGATTGGCATAGAAACCTTCCGCTTTCACGGCCTGGTTCAGGGAAATGTATTCCTGGGCGACCTTGGCAGCGGTCTTTTTCCCTGCCACATAAGCCGGTACACCATAGGAGGTAAAGCCATTCGCCAACTTGGCCGGCTGGCCGCCGACGGTCAGGATGCCGGCGATATGGTCCCCCGCCTTCGGGGCGATGACCTGGTTGACGAAGGTCGCGCCGGCGCCGATGCCGATGACCTTGAGGTTACCGCTGCGGCTCTTGTTGAACTGCGCGACGAATGCATCGAAGTCCTTGGCCGCATCGTATTTGTCGCCAACCGGATTGATGACGACCGCCACACCGTAATTGGCGTCCAGGACGGGCTGGATATCCAGTTCGGCCAGCAATGCCTCGGCGCCGGCCTTATCCAGTTTCTTGTCCGGATAGATGTAGAAAGTCGGGGTGAAGTTGTACGACCGGCCTTGCGGATTGGTGGGTCCGCCATACACCATCTGGGTGGCAGCCCGCTGGGTCAGGACAATGTTCTCCGGGTCCGGATCAGGGATCCAACGCCGGCCCGCACCGGGGACGTTCTGGCCGACCTCGCGGCCGCCCGGCTGCGCCGCGGCCAATCCCATGGAAAGGACGATGGCCATGGCAAGGAATGCGATACGTTTCATATGTAAATGATTTTGTGTTTGCTTTATCGCAAATATAACGATAAAAACACATAATACTTTGACAGAATCTTCAGGAGATTTGGCAGAATGTTTACTTTTCGGGGGTCCGGTACAGCGTCTTGTCAAAAAACAAAGTTCAAAAAACATTTTTCCAAGTTGGAATAAACCTCACAATTCCGTATTTTGTGGCAAAATCGCAACCAACCATGCTTAAACGGATCTTCATTTCTGCCACAGCCGCACTGCTGGGTCTCGGACTCGGTGCCCAGGATTTCGAAAGCCAGTTCCTCAATCCACCCCAGGAGGCCCGCATACGGGTCTGGTGGCACTGGATGGACAGCAACATCACGAAGGAAGGCATCAAGGCCGACCTGGACTGGATGCACCGCACCGGAATCGGCGGCGTGCAACAGTTCGATGCCGGCGGCGACATGATGGGGGCCTCCGAGCCGATCGTCAAGCGCCTCCCCTACATGCAGGATGGCTGGAAAGATGCCTTCCGCTATGCCATCGGTTACGCGGATTCCCTCGGCATGGAGGTTGCCATCGCATCTGCTCCGGGATGGAGTTCGACCGGCGGTCCCTGGGTCAAACCGGAGAATGCCATGAAGAAGCTTACCTGGCGGACCCTGGAGGTCACCGGAACCCGCAAGGCGAAGAAACCGCAGGTCCTGCTGCTCCCGGAGCCCTATACAACCGTCGGCAAATTCCAAAATGTCAGTGGCGGAGCCTCGATCAAGCCCTGGTATTCGGACGTCGCCGTGGTGGCCGTCCGGCTTCCCGAAGATGACTGGTCCATGGCAGAACGCGGCGCGGAAGTATCCTCCTCCGGCGGCGCCTTCACCGTGGAAATGCTGACCGACGGCGACCTATCCAACGGCGCCGAACTGCCGGCCGCACCCCAAGGACAAATCTCCTGGATCCAATACCGTTTCCCCGAACGGCAGATCGTCCGCGCCGTCACGGTCTGCGGACTGGAAACCCGCGGCATGTGGGACATGACCCCGCCGTCCTATGACAACCTGCTGCAAAGCAGCGAAGATGGCGAGACCTGGCAGGATATCTGCCGGATCCCTTCCGGCAGCGTCGCCCGGCAGACCATTGACATTCCTGTCACCACGGCTCGCTATTTCCGGCTGGTCGTCGCCAATCCGAAGGGAGACCAGACCTATGCTTCGCTCGGGTTCGGCCAGCCTGCCCCGAGAGGGACCCTCATCCATGAATTCGTCCTGCATGGCACCACCCGTGTGAACCATGCCGAGGAGAAAGCCGGTTTCGCCGCGCCGCATGACCTGGCGGACTTCCCGACCCCGTACTGTCCCGAGCCCGTCATGGAAAGCATCGACCTGACTGACCGGATGTCGCCCGACGGCACCCTGACCTGGGCCGTTCCGGAGGGTCGCTGGCGCATCTACCGCTTCGGGGCCTCCCTGACCGGCAAACAGAACCATCCCGCTCCGCCGGAAGCAACCGGCCTCGAGGTGGACAAACTCGATAAGGAAGCCTGGCTGGACTATTTCCACAAATACATGGACATGTACAAGGAAGCTGCCGGCGGCCGCGTCGGGCAGCATGGTATCCAGTATATCCTGACGGATAGTTATGAAGCCGAGCAGATGACCTGGACGCCTTCCCTGCCCGCCGAATTCATGCAGCGGCGCGGCTACGACCTGATCCAGTGGCTTCCTGCCCTGACCGGAGAAGTCCTTGGCAGCAGCGAAGAGACCGAACGCTTCCTGTTCGACTGGCGCAAGACCCTCGGGGAACTGTTTGCGGAGAACTATGACCGGATCAACCAGATCGTTGAAGAATACGGCATGAAGGGCCGCTACACGGAATCCCACGAGAACGGCCGCGTCTATGTCGGTGACGGCATGGATCTCAAGATGACGGCCGCCGTGCCGATGAGCGCCTTCTGGATGCCGGGCACCGGCGGCGGATCTTCCGTCCCCATGGCTCAGGCCGACATCCGCGAATCCGCCTCCGTGGCCCATGTCTATGGCCAGAACATCGCCGCCGCCGAATCCTTCACCGCGGCCGGTCTGTCCAACAACGCGTGGTCCTATTATCCCGGCAACCTGAAACAGATGGCCGACCTCGCCCTGTACAGCGGCGTGACCCGCTTCGTCATCCACGAAAGCGCCCACCAGCCCTCCGACGCCCACAAGCCCGGACTCGGCTTGATGATCTTCGGCCAGTGGTTCAACCGCCACGAAACCTGGGCGGAATACGCCCGATACTGGGCCGATTATCTTGCGCGCAGTTGCTGGATGCTCCAGCAGGGCCGTTATGCCGCGGACGTTCTTTGGTATTATGGGGAAGACACCAATGTCGCCGGTCTCTACGGCCATGAACTTCCGGCCATCCCGGAAGGGTATTCCTTTGATTTCATCAACCCTTACGGTGTCCGTAATGTCTTGAGCGTCAAGGAGGGAAAAATTTTCACGGAATCCGGCATGCAGTACCGGGTCCTCGTGCTCGGCGAGCATTGCAAGACCATGGGCGTCGAGGTGCTCCGCGCCCTGGACCGCCTCGCGCGTGACGGCGCCGTCATCTGCGGTCAGGTCCCGCAGGAACCTGCCGGCCTGCTGGACAACCGGGCCGAATTCGACCGGCTCGTCGCCGATATCTGGAACGCCGGCCGGCCGAACGTCCACACCGGCAGTCTTGCTTCCGTACTGACGGGAATCGGCGTGGAGCCGGATTTCCGGTATGAAGCATCCGCCGAACTGAAATTCGTGCATCGCACAGACGGCGACCGCCAGATCTACTGGATCCGCAACTTCAGCGACAAGGCCGTAACCGCCCGGATCTCGCTCCGTGACGCCGCCGGACCGCGCACGGTCTGGAATCCTGAAACCGGCCAGCAGGTCCCGGGCGTACTGGACGGAGACGCCCTGACCCTCGAGGCCAACCAGGCCCTGTTCGTCGTCGCCGACAGGAACGGGAAGCCCGCGCCCGCGTGGAAACCGCTCCGCCATGCCGGCGCCATCACCCTGGACGATTCCTGGACCGTCACCTTCGACGGAGTCGATGCGCCGAAGGAGATGATCTTCGACCGGCTGGCCTCCCTGACGGAATTCATGCCCAAGGAAGTGAAGTATTTCTCCGGAACAACCACTTACCGCAACACATTTACACTCAGCGATAAAGAGCAGCCCGTCGGACTGGCTTTCGACCTGGGCGCCGTGGGACAGATGGCCGACATCCGGGTCAACGGACAGCATGTCGCCTTCCTGTGGAAAGCGCCGTACAAGGTGGAATGGACGGGCGACCTGAGGCCCGGCGAGAATTCCCTTGAAATCAAAGTCATCAACACCTGGCCGAACCGCCTTATCGGAGACGCCCAGCCAGGTGCTGAAAAACATACCTATACGACCATGCCCTTCTACAGGGCGGATTCCCCGCTGACCCCTTCCGGCCTCATCGGCCCGGTCAAGCTGGAGAAACTTGTGAGGTAACTACTTCAATCCGGCAGGATTCCGGTAGTTCACATTGACACCGAAGTCCCGGACACGGGCATTCAGGCCCATCATGCCCTGACCGGCATCCTCTCCCTTGCGGGTCCCTTCGATCATTTCGGAGGAAATCCGCTTGAGGTCGGAGACGCGTTGCAGGGTCTCGGGATTTGAACCCATGTAGTGGCCCGGATAGAGTTTCTCGATGCCGAAACGGCGCATGTACATCTCGATACGGGTGGTCGTAGCCAGCAGGGTCGAGAAGTTGGTCGTCAGCAGCAGGTTGCCGGAGCCGAAGGCATCGCCGCTGTAACCCCATTTCCGTCCGTCCATCTCGAAAAAGCAGGTACTGCCCGGGGTATGGCCCGGCGAGAAGATCACCTCGATGCGGCGGCCGCCCAGATCGAAGACCTGTCCGTCCTCCAGATAGTTGATCTTGCCCTTGTAGCCGGGCATGAATTCGGGCACATTCACCGTATCGGCCGCATTGATCCAGATTTCCGGGAAATAATTGATGGCAGAACCGGTATGGTCCGGATGGACATGGGTAGCGATGAGAATGACGGGCTTATCCGTAATCCCAGCCACGATCTTGTCGAGGTCGTCGATCTTCGTACCGGCGTCCAGCAGGATGGCTTTTTCTTCACCCTCAATGATGTAGATGGTCTCATTGGCCATCAGGTGGCCGTTGCCCTCCCAGGTGTGGGCATCGATCTGCCGGATGACGACATCCGGACCGGCATACACCTCTTTTTCCGCATAATGCATCGCCGGCATACCCTGCGGCCCCGGATTGCGCCGGATTGGATTCTGCGGCCAGGAGAAGATACTGCGCGCATGTGCGAAAGGAGGAAGGAAAGTGGCGGCGGCCAGGCCGGCCGCGCCCATACCCATCAGTTTGAGGGCGTCTCTTCTTGAAAGGTTGTCCATGGCTATCGGATGGGTTGTGCCCGTTTCCAGGCGAAATAATCTTCCATCAGCAGGAGCTGCGGCTTATTCGGGGTCTCGATCAATGAGGTTCCGTCCTTGAAGAACATGACGGTCTTCTCACCGTCCTGATAGACCGGCCAGTTGTCCAGGCCCTCTCCGTTCGGGTCCCCGGTCTTGACGAAATTCGCCCAGTAGTTGTGCATGGCATCGCTCACGGCCTTGTCCTTGCCCTCCATCGGACGGCCCCAGCCGCCACCACCGAAGACATAGGACATCTCGCTGGCGTGGTTGGCACCGCGCGGTTTGGGTGCGTTCGGACCGCCGAACATCGGCCGCTCCGGATCGAACTGGTCGAAATAGTACAGATAGACACGGCCCTTGCCCGTCTTCTGCTGGAGTTTCGCCCAGGCCCAGGTCGGCCATGCGAACGCCGTCTCACGGAAGATATCGGACAGGGCGCCGAAGGTTTCAGCATCATCGGAAGCCGGATAGAGTTCCAGCATCCGATCGGCGAAAGGACCATATTCGGCCCGGATGTCAGCCTGGTACTTGTCCAACTGGGTCGGACGGCAGAACATCGCTCCCTCATCAGAGTTCGTTCCAATCAACACGTTGACATCGTTGTAGTTACCCGCCTCGTACATCTTGTACTGGTCATCCGGAAGGACATAGCCGTCGACCGTCGGCCAGAAGCCGCCCACGCCGATGGAAGGTTCGTCCCCGACCCAGCGGTTCCAGTCCATCTCCCTCAGTTCAGCCAGCGAGGAGGCCCCGATCCGCTTCATAAATTCCAGACCGAACTGCTCAGCGCCGGCCACGTCGCGGATGCCGTTGTTGTCGAAACGTACACTGTCAACCGGGCAGAAGGAACCTCCACTCTCGGAAATGGCACCCCGGAAGAGGCCCTTAGCCAGCGGAGAAGCGCAGAGCATGCTGACTGCGATGGCTCCGGCGGATTCACCCATGATGGTCACCTTGGACGGATCACCGCCGAACTGGGCGATATTTTCCTTGACCCACTTGAGCCCTTCGATCATGTCCAGCAGGCCATAATTTCCAGAAATGTGACGGGGATTTTCGGCCGTCAGCTCCGGAAGGGCCAGGAAGCCCAGTGCGCCGGTACGGTAGCTCAGGCTGACGAACACGATTCCTTTCTTAGCGAAGTTGGTGCCGTCATTGGAGTTGGCGTCACCGGTAATGAAACCGCCCCCGTGGATCCAAACCAGTACCGGCAGCTTATCCTTGGTGGAGGTAGCCGGCGTCTGGATATTGAGGTACAGGCAGTCCTCGCTTACGTTCGGAGCCGGGGCGCCCGGCCAGCTTCGTGTCTGCTGCGGCGGCATTCCGCCGAACTTGGTCGCATCCAGGACGCCGTCCCATGCCTTCTTCGGGACAGGATCCTTCCAGCGGAGCTCCCCTACCGGTGCCTCTGCAAAAGGAATCGCCTTGAAGGAGCCAAGGCCGTTTTCCCGCTCGCCACGGACCTTTCCCTGGCGGACTTTCGCTTCTGTGATGACTTTGGGGGCGTTGCGCTCAAAAGCACCGCCGTCCTCCAGGCCGAGCTGGATATTCTTGATCAATCCCGTCGAGGTAAAGGTCGCGCCGGTGACGGCATCCAACTGGACGGACTTCGCCTCGTCCAAGGTCTTGCCGTTCAGCTTCTTGAGCAGACCGGATTCCATGACCAACTGCAGGTAACGCGGTCCCTCCCGGTTGGGAAGTGCGGCAATATCAGTGATGACGCCCCTGACAACGGTGATTTCCACCGGCGTAGGTCCGTTGAAGCCCCGGATTTCCTGACCGAGTTCGGTGGTGTTGATCCGTAGCGTGTCAGACTGGCCTGCCGCGGCATTCCCGCAGGAAGACGTTCCCACCAGGAAAGCCGGCGCGAGCAACGCGCAGACCAAAACAGTAAAGAAGAAACTTTTCATATAGCTTGAATGATTATGATTCTTTGGATGTCCTCGTCAAAAGCCGGTACACGACAGACAGGATGATGCCGCAGATCGCCAGGACCGCCGCCACACGGAAAGCGCTGGAATAAGCGCCCGTCCGCGCAAGGATCCGGCCGCAGACCGTCGGGCCGAAATAGCCCGCCACCGCAAAACCGATGAACATGATGCCATAATTGACGCTGTTGTTCCGCAGGCCGAACCGGTCGGCCGTGAAGCCCGGATAAATCCCCATCAAGGCACCGAAACAGATACCAATGACCGACACGGCAACCATGAACAGGAACGTCTGTCCCGGCCCGGAAAGCAGCAACAAGACCAGACCGAGGATTTCCAGTACAAAAGCTCCGCGCAGCACGGCAACCCGGCCGAACCGGTCGGAAAGCGTTCCCGCCACGATCCGTCCCGCTGCATTGAAGAGGGCAAGAACGGAAACGGCGGTCGCGGCCAGTGCCGCCGACATGCCGACCATCCGCTGGGCCATCGGAGAGGCCTGTGAGGTGATCATGAGGCCGCTGAAAGCGCCGCACATCAACATGAAGATCATGATATAAAAAACCGGATCCGCCAGCATGCCCCGCCAGTCCTTGTCCCGTGCACCCCGTGCATCGGAACGGACAGGAGCGACATACCCCACCGGGGCATACCCTGCCGGACAACGGGTTACCAAGAGGGAGCACAACACGATCACGGCCAGGAAAACCACGCCCAGAATGACCAGGCAACGGGTAATGCCGACCGAGGTAATCAAGGCATTCGCGACCGGAGGAACCAGGACGGAACTCAGGCCGTAAGATGCCGTCGCGATGCCTCCCACCAGGCCTTTCCGGTCCGGGAAGAACTTGACGCAATTGCTGATCGTGGCTCCGTATGCCATGCCGAGACCGAGTCCCAGGACCAGGCCGTAGGAAACGATCAGGCCGGTCAGACTTGTGGAAAGCCCCGTCAGGATCATACCGGCCGCGAACATCGTACCGCCGGTCAGGATTACCCACTTGGGTCCCAGCCGGTCATTGATGAAACCGCCGGAAATCATGGTAATCGGGCCGACGGCGTTGGCCACGGTAAAGACGATGGCCAGGTCTGCAGCGGTCAGGGCCCTGCCTGCGAGTTCCGTCAGTTTGGCCGCAAGCGGTGCGGAGAATACGCTCCAGGCATAGATGGAGCCGATGCACAGGTTGATCAGGCAGCTGGCAACCAGCACGGTCCAGCGCCGTCTATCATAGTCGACCGTCCTCATTTCCATCGTCATGTCAGATATCCATTGCGGCATGGAAGCCTTCGTAAATCGCTTTGGTAATATTGGCCGGACGGACACAGTCCCCCACCTCCCGCACGAATGGTGCGCTGCGGCGGAGCTGATCGACATCGGTCCGGTTGGCCCGCTGTCCCACCGCGCAGATGACCGTCTTGCCGGGAATCAGCTCTTCCCGGCCGTCACGCGTCCGGCAAACCAGGCCTTCGGACGTTACCCGCAGGCCGGCCAGGCCGGTGTGCGCCGTGACATGGTCCGCGATCTGCTTCATCAGGATCGGGCGGTGGCGGATGTTGCAGTCCGGCGCGAGCGTATCCCGCATTTCCACCAGGTGGACCTGCTTGCCTTCCATGCCGAGATGGACGGCGCACTCACAGCCGGCCAAACCGCCGCCTAGCACGACCACCGTATCCTGCACCTTATCCTTTTCCAAGTAATAATCGTTGACAATGATGACGTTGTCCCCTTCGATACCGGGGAGAGGCGGCACGATCGGACGGGAGCCGACAGCCAGGATCAGTGCATCGGGCTTCTCCGTCGCCACCAACTCAGGCGTAACCGGGGTTCCCAGCCGGATCTTCACGCCTTCTTCCCGGGCCTGCCGCTCCAACGTAAGCCCGAGTTCATACATTTCATGCTTGAACGGGATGGCTTCTTCAGACTTCAGGATTCCGCCCAGCCGGTCGCTCTTTTCGCAGAGCAGGACTTCATGTCCGCGGCGGGCAGCCGTAACGGCCGCTTCAAGCCCGGCGACACCGCCGCCCGCAACCAGCACCTTGCGGCGCCGTGCGGCCAGCTGTACCTCCATGCCCTCCAGTTCCCGTCCGACCAGCGGATTGACGGCACAGCGCCGCGTGAAGGTCGTCGGCCGTTCGGCCATGCAGGTATAGCAACGCAGGCACTTGACAATCAAATCCTCCCGACCGGAAGAGACCTTCTCGGGCAGGAACGGGTCCGCAAGCAGTTCCCGGGCCATATAGATCACGTCCGCCTTCCCCTCTTCGAGGATGCGTTCCATCATTTCCGGACTGTTGATCGCACCGATCGTCGCCACCGGCTTGGACACATGCTTCTTGATTTCCGCAGCCAGCCACACGTTGGCGCCATGCTCCGCGAACATCGGCAGATGCGTATGGAAGAACCCGAACTGATAGGAACCGGCCGAAACATGGATCAGATCGACCAGATCTTCGACCGCCTGCGCGATCCGGCAGCCCTCGGCCACGTCATAACCTCCTTCGAACAACTCGCTTCCGCTCAGCCGGATCTCGATCGGGAAGCCCGGGCCGACCGCAGCACGGACCGCCTGCAGCACCTCACGTGTCAGGCGGACCCGGTTCTCCAGCGAACCGCCGTAAGCATCTGTCCGATGATTGAAATAGGGAGACAGGAACTGGTTGAGCAGCCAGCCGTGACCGGCATGAATCATAATCATTTCATACCCGGCGCGTTTTGCCAGGGCCGCCTTTTCCCCATAGGCGCGGACGATATCGGCGATCTGCTCCACGGACAGTCCCTTCACGGGACGCCCGTCGGGACGGACGCCGTCGGAGGGGCCCCACTGATTAAGACTCTCCTTTTTGTTCTTGTCCGACATATAGGTGCCGGCATACTGTCCCGAATGCGAGAACTCGATGCTCGGTACGCTCCCGTGCCGACGGATGCCGTCTGCCACGAAGGCATGTGCGGCCAGGCAGCCCGGCGTCTCGAGGTCCAGGTGCAACATGTGGCTCCCGTCCGTCTCAGGATGGACGACCAGTTCGCTGACCGTGACAGCCGCTGCCCCTCCCTTTGCCCTGAGTTCATAGAAACCTTGCACCCGGGGACCGGGACAGCAGTCGGCCGTGATGTCGGTCGCTCCCATGGGAGCGGAAAACATCCTGTTTCGGAAAATCGTCCGGCCCAGTTGGATCGGGCTCGTCAGGAGGGGGTATCGGTTATCCATTTGAATTATTTAATTATTTAATTTCCACCAATTTGACGGGACCGAGCAGACCACCGGCACGCAGCGGGTCTTCCGCCCGGTAATAACGAGAGTCCGTGAAGGTCACCCGCACGGCACCGGGCTGTTCATCTCCGATCAGGCGGTTCGGCCACGTATTGGCGACGCGGAGCTCGATGGCATTCTCACCTTCTTTCCAAGCATCGGTCACATCGACCCGATACGGCTCTTTCCAGGCCGTCCCGCAGAATTTACCGTTTACATAGACCTCCGCCAGATCCTTGACACAACCCAGATCCAGGACTGCCCGTCCGGAAACGGCGCCGGTACCGATGGTCTGCGTATAGGTCGCAATCCCGGAGAAATACTTGATCCCGGGTTCCTTAAACTCGGTATAGGACTGCAGTTTGTCAAAGGTTGCCACGGCCGGGGCGCCACGCCGTTCCTGGAAGCGGACCTCCCAGGGTCCTTCCATCGTCAGCAACGTCTGCTCCTCCCTGGCAGGCAGCGAAAGGGAATCCGATCCCTTCCCGCCGAAAACCACGAAGACGGCGTCGTCCGACACAAGGTCCAGGTCCACGACGGTACGGCCGTCGGCAATCCGGTAGGAGACACGTTCCGTCAATCCCGTATCCGGATGCCAGACCTGCGGTTCGCGTCCTGTTACACGGAAAGAGAGGGAGACCTTCCGGCTCTCCCGGGAAGGCTTGTTGATCCAATAGATTTCCGCTGCAGGCGACGTCCTGTGCAGGAATCTCATGTCGTCGGATATGTTCACGTCCGGCTGGAGGCCGGCTGCACGGAGTAAGTCCGCCAGGTTGTCCGTCACGACCACATTGGAACGCTTACTGTTCCAGATCTCATTCACGAGCCGGTCGAATTCGGCCGCATCGTCGGTCAGGGAAGCCGGATGCTGCGGCCTGGCGCCTCCGATCCACACGCCGGCCTTGGCAAACCGGGCCAGTTGACGGAGCACAGGAACAGACATGTATTCTACGTTCCGGTCCATGTACAGGACACGGTAGGAAACTCCGCTCGGAGAAACCAACCGGCCATCTTTGGCGGAAAACTGGTGCAACAGGGCGTTCGGGCTGCAATAATCCCACTGGAATCCGGAAGGAACATTCAGCGGCTTATGACCGAACTCCGTAGTGACGCAACTGTCTTCTCCATAATACCAGAGGATGTCAGCGACATTGACGCCGGCCTGGAGCATGAAACAGCTCCGCGCCATGTAATCCGCCCATACCCGGCCCAGTTCGGCCCAGGTTTCATGACGGTTGAACCACTGGCCGATACCACCCAGGCTCAAGCCAGGGACATGCACGTCGTCCGGCTGGCTGGCGCTTTCGTGGATGACGAAGCGGTTGATACCGTTGGCCAGTTCGATATCGGCAAGGAATTTCAGGTTGCCGGGGTGGAAGGAATACGCCTGTCCGCTGCCGCCCATGGCGGTCATGGATTCAGCCGCGGCGATGTTCTGTCCATAGATATGCGCCACGGAAGCCGATTCCTTGTCATCGGCATTATAGACACCCCTGTCCACACCGCCGTCCGGTGTATGGGGCAGCCAGGAAGCATCCGTCCACATGGCCCCCATCGGGACCTCTGCCGTTGCCTTCAGGTCCATGCCGTCGCCCACATAGGCACGGCCGGCCTCATGGGATTCCGTATAACGGCCCAGCATGCCGTATTCCTTCCGGGCGATCTCGGAGAGGAGGGTGTAATTGTCGGAAATCAGGTCGCTCAAGGTAGCGCGCCAGTCAAAGAGGAAAGCATCGCTCCGGGACGGACTGCCGATGACTTCACCCGCAAGGACCGGCATCCAGGGCGTCAGGTCATAACCACGGCGCTCACGGAACTCGGCTGACATCGCAGGCGTCCAGGTCTCATTCTCCGCCTCATAGCTGTCCGTCAGGACATATTGTACGCCCCGGCTTCCCATCAGGCCGCCGGCGGCCTTCTTATACATGTCGAAATAGGTGCGGAAATATCGCGTCCATGCCTGCGGATCCAGTTTGTCCACCTCCAGGCCGGTCGCCTCCGGCGGGGCCGGATGGTTCTGCTTGCCGGTCAGGGCATAGCCGAAACGGTAGATGCGCCAACGTCCGGCGGGTGCCTCCCAGCGCAGACGTCCGTCCTGGCAGTAAGCCGTAATATCGGTCACGTCGGAAGGCTGCGGGAAAGCCTCGTCCGAAGACGGGGTCGGCACCGCCGTCAGGTTGGCAGCCGACGAGAAACCCGCCTTGTCTTCGAACCGGTGGACCCGGGTATAGGGGAATAATTCAAATTCCGCGATGGATGTGCCCTTCGGCGCCTGCGGAGGCGGCCCGGGCATACCAAAGCCGAACATGCCGCCACCCATCTGCGGACGGGGATTCGCGACATGAAGCCGGAAATAACGGGCGGTCGTCTCCGGGACGGACAACGTGGACTGCGCCATGCTTCCACCGCGGAGGTCACAGACCTTGGTAAACGTCACGCCATCGTCACTGCATTCCAGGAAATTCGCGGAGGCACCACCACCCCCGGGACCCCCGAAACCGCTGCCGGGCAGGCCGGCCACCGACAGCGAGCGAACCGTCACCGGCTCCGGGAAAGCATATTGGATCCAGGCAAAGCCATTCTTCTCGTCCGAAGGCAGCAGGACACCCTGCCGGACATCGCCGTCCGTCAACTGCGCGAGGGTGAAATCCCCGCCGCTGGAAGTCAGTACGGCTCCCCTTTCCGCAGCAGACAACTGGCTGTCAGGAAGTTTCACGGCAATTACCGATACATCCTCATAGAATTCGATATCCGCTCCGGTACCGCGGCCGGCCATGGCGCCGTTCTGGAAAGCACCTGCATGGTTGAAAGGTGCAGGGAACGTAACATCGACGGGCTTTCCGCCTTCGACGGTGACCGTCCGCCAGACCAGTCGCTTCATGGCATCCTTGGGTTCGACCCAGGGGCCGCCTGTCGAAGACCAGCCGGGAGCGGAAGCGATCGTAAACTCCAATCCCAGGGAATCCGCGGTCCGGACAGCATAGGCAAATGCATCCTGCCATCCTTCATCCATGTAAACCAATCGTTTATCGACGATCGTGGGCGTTCCAAGGGCCGCATCGAAATTATGGACGCCACCCAGGCCGATTCGGGCCATCCATTCGAGGTCCTTCCGGATACCGTCCTTGGTCACGTTTCCGTTCATCCAATGCCACCATACCCGCGTACGGGCAGCCTGGGGCGGGTTTGCCCAACCGGCCTCCAAATCGGCAAGCGAAGACTGGGATGCCTTTTCTCCGTACTTGTCCGCCGAACCGCAGGAAAGTACGCCCAAGGCAAGGAGGAAGATAGCGGTTTTCTTCATATCGTGCAGTAAAAATAGCAATTTCAAGCGAGAAACAACCCATCTGATGGGGATTGGCACTTCCGTCCCCGGTCAGGGGGACGGAAGCGAAAGTTCAGTCAGCGTGACCGGTTAGTTCCAACCGTCATTCTGCTTCATCGGATGCTCGGCGTCATTGCCCTGGATAATCTGCTGCGGGATCGGGAACAGCGACCAGCTGATGCCGCGGGCCGCATCATAGATCGGCACCTCCGCGATATACATCGCATAGTTAAGCAACTGATGGTGCATCACCACGTTCTCCGTACCGGCCTTCGCCATGCGGAGCAGCTGCGGCCAACGGTGTTCCTCCCAGGAGAGCTCGCGGGTACGCTCTGCAAGGATCGTATAGATACCGTCCGTGGCAGGCAGGTCAGCGGCAGTCAGCATGTAGGAGCACTGCGCACGGCGGCGGAGCTCGTTTATCGTCTCGGCGGCAGCGGCGGCATTGCCGGAACGCCACTGAGCCTCAGCCTTGAACAGGATGGTCTCGGCACAACGGGCGGCATACCAGTCGCGTCCGTACTCCGTGGAATAAGGCTGACCCTGGTTGTTCAGGTCCCAACCCCACTCATCCTGCATCTTCACCTTGGCGGAGACACGCATCAGGCGGGTCGGCTCGGAAATCATCTCTCTGGTAACGATCTGGCCGAACATCGGGTGCTTCGTATCCAGCACGACGGGATGGCAGAGGTTGATTTCGGCATTGCGCATATCGTCGGCATACTTGCCTTCCCAGACATAGTCGTCCACGTACGGGGTGCTGCCGTACATGCCCCAGGTCTGGCCGCCCAGGTACGCACAGACGGAACCGGACGGGTGCTGGGATGCATCGATATTCGTCGACCAAGGGCCGGGGCCTGCGCCGCTCTCCATCGGGAGTTTGTACTCCTCTTTCCAGACCAGATCCTTGTAAGGCTGGCCGGTGGCATTGCCCAGGTTGAAGATACGGCCGCCGTTGTTGAACTGCTCCTCATAGGTAGGAGTCTGCAGCACGAGGATGGCTTCGGCATTGCCGGCGCTCTGGTTGTAGTTACCGATCTGGAAAAGATCGTAGAACACATTGCCGTCAGGACGATAGTTGGGGACACCGTTGGATTTGCCCGGATCCGCCGCGTCGGCACGGACGCCGAAACGGCTCGTCATCAAGTGATGCTTTTCAAGGACCTTGTCGGCTGCGGTAACGGCATCCGTATAATTCTGGGCGTTGCCGGTCTCCACACCCTGAGCGAGATAGGCCTCGGCCAGGTAGTGGTAGGCGGCGCTCTTGGTCAGGCGGCCGTCCTCACGCTGGGTGTCAGGCAGGCCGTCCGCGGCGGCCTTCAGGCATTCGATGGCAAATGCATAGGTATCCTCGCGGGACTCGCGGTCATAGTATTTCGCGATATCGGTCGTGAATTCGCGAATAATCGGAACGCCACCAAAGCATTCACCCAGACGAAGATAAGCCCATCCGAGGAAGAATTTGGCCTGTGCAACGGCATATGCCTTCTCATCTTCCGGAACGTCTTTCAGTTCTTCGGTACCGCGGATCGAAACATTGGCGGCAGCCGCCAGTTCGTACAACTGGTTCCACAAGGCCAGGAAACGGGAATAGGTCGGGTTGATCATGGCCAGGTTGGAGAAAGAAGAACCTGCGTGTGCGTAGGAACCGTCCTCATCGTGGACATCGGCACCATAGCCGGCCAGGAGCGTCGAGGCGCTGCCGCCGCCACCGCCGATGAAAGCGGGGAGTTCTTCCCATACATTGGTTCCCCAGGAATGGAGCCGGTAGAAATCGGAATAGCACTTCACCAATGCGGCATCCAGCTGGGTAGGCTTCTGGAAAGCCGTCTCGAAGGTATAGATCGTCTTAGGCGTCTCTTTCAGGAAGTCCTCGTCCTTGGAGCAGGCCACAAGGAGGGAAAGGCAAGATGCAAGACCCAGGGTAAAATAAACTATCTTTTTCATATTCATATGCATATTAGAATCTTACGTTGACACCGAAGGTATAGGTACGGGCCAGCTGCTGGGAGCGGGGGTTACGGACCTCAGGATCGGAGTAATCCCATCCCGGAGCCAGGAAGAAGAGGTTGCGTCCGGAGACATAGAGCTGCAGGGAAGCGACACCGATTTTCTGGAGGAAGCTGTTCCCACGGAAATCATAGGAAAGGTTCACATCCTGCAGGCGGACGAAGCCGTAACGCTGGAGAGCGGTCAGCCGTTCGTCGTCCACCGTGGCGCTCGGATACGTATTGTTCCGGTTCTCCTTCGTCCAGAAAGGATGGTTGAACACGTTGGTCCAAGCCATTGAGTCATTGGAAACATAGGCATACCGGTTTTCAGCCCAGCCGTATTTTCCGCCGGAGAAAACGCCGTTCACCATCACGTACAGAGACCAGTTCTTCCAGGTGACCGTGTTGGACAGGCTCATGCGGAAGGCCTCCTGGTTGTAGCCGAGGATTTCGCGGTCCGCCGTGGTGATCTTGCCGTCCGGCTTACCGTCAGGCATACCTTCGATGGATTCCGTACCCAGGTCGGCGAACTTCGGGCTGCCCGGCTGGACACCCGTCGCAGCGATGTAGTCGGTATCCTCCTCCTGGACGATACCGATCCAGCGATAGCCGTAGATCGGATTGATCGGAACACCCAGGAAGCGATTGGCGTTGAGGTTGCTGTGACCAGAACCGTCGAAATCAACGAGTTTGTTGCGGTTCATGGAGAAGTTCACCACAGCCGTCCAGCCGAGGTCGCGTTTCTGGATGATCTGGGCACGCAGGGAGGACTCGATACCCCAGTTGTCCACCCGGCCCTGGGTCTGATACTGCATACCGATACCGGAAGGCATGGTCGGAATCGGCTGATTGACGATCTGGTCCGTCGTGCGGGAATTATAAGCATCCAGTTCCCAATGGAGGCGACGCTGGAGGAAATCGGCTTCGAAGCCATAGTTGAAGGAGGTCGTCGTTTCCCAGCCGAGCGAATCGTTGCCCAAGGTCTGCAGGACCTGACCGAAGGCGACATTGTCACCGAAGAAATAGGTAACGCCTGCCTGGCTGCCGACATTCATGCGGGAAAGGGTCTGATAGGGCTGGAGGCCCTGGTTACCGTTCTTACCCCAGGAGACCTTGACTTTCAGATAATCAAGCCAGCTGGAGAAACGCTTCATGAAAGGCTCGTCCGTAACGGTCCATGCGGCGCCGACGGCCGGGAAGTCGCCCCACTTGTGGTCTTTGCCGAAAACGGAGCTGCCGTCCCGGCGATAAGAAGCGTTGAAGTGGTATTTGTTGTTCCAGGAATAGTTCACACGGGCCAGGTAACCGACATCCGTATGACGGGTGTAGCTGATCGGATCGACCACCTTGTTGGCCGCGTTGTGCAGACCCCAGGCGCCCAGAGTCGTGTTTCCGATGCCGGAGAAATCGGAACCGGACATGCTGTTGCTGCTGTTCTCACGCGAATCCCGGGTATAGACGAGGGAAGCATTGATATAGTGCTTGCCGATGTCGCGGGTGTAGTTGAGCACGTTATCGATGACCCAGGAAACATTCTGCGAGTTGGATATGCTGCCGCTCGCGGAGCTCAGGTGGGAATCGATGGCCTCCGGCGTGTACGCGTCTTCACCGGTACCCAGTTCCACATAGTAGTTTTCATGGGTGAAGGACATCGAACGGCTGTTACCTTTAATATAATTGCCGGTGATGCGGTAGCTCAGGCCCTCGATCCAGGGAATCTTGACCTCGATATTGCCGCCGGCATTGATGCTGTTGCCCTTGGTCTCGTTCTCCTGGCCGTTGTAGATGCCCCAGAGCGGGTTCTGCGAATCCGTGCTGCGGTCGTCGGTATAGCGGCGCATCGTTACGCCGTCGGAGAGGGTCGGAGAGCCCCACGGGGTCATCGCGACATTCCGGTAGAATACGTTCGGAGCGATGTTCTGGGTCTCGGTATAATTCAGGTTGACACCGGCACTGAGCCAGTTTGTGATCGTGCTGTTCACGCGGGCGGAAACGGTCTCGCGCTTGAAGTTGTTGCCCTTGATGAAACTGTTCTGGTCATTGAAGGACGCACCGACCATATAATTCATACGCTCGGTACCGCCGGAGACGTTCAGGGAATAATCCTGCTGGACGCCCTTGCGGGAGACATAGTCGTACCAATCCATTTCCTTGCCAGCCTTATAGTTGGCCAGTTCGACCGCACTCATCCAGGACGTGTCGTCCTTGGGAAGGCCGCGGCGAGCGTTGATCAGTTCGATATAGCCGGCACCGTCGCGCAGGTCGGGCTTGACATTCTGTTCGGAGATACCGACCGTCCCGCGGAAGTTGATCATCGGCTTGCCGACCTGACCCTTCTTGGAAGTGATCATGATGACACCGTTCGCAGCCTGGGAACCGTAGGCAGCCAGGGAAGTGGCATCCTTCATCACGCTGATGGACTCGATGGTATTGGGATCGATGTCATTGATGGAGCCTTGGAAGATCACGCCGTCACGGACGATGAGCGGGCTTCCTGCGCCGCTGAGGGACTTCTGGCCGCGGATCCGCATCGAAGGAGTCGCTCCGGCCACGCCGCTCTGGCTCATGGTCAGGCCGGTCGCCGTTCCACGCAGGAATTCGAGGGCATTCTGGGTGGTCGTGTTGGCAAGCGGCGAATCTGCCACCTTGTACGTGGCGACGGAGCCGGTGAAGTTCTGGCGGCGGGTTGTACCGTAACCGACCACGACCGTCGCGTCCAGCATTTCATTGTCATCCTCGAGGACGATGTCGAATACGCGCTGGTCTCCGACCGTGATCTCCTTCGTCACATAGCCGATGGAGGAGACTTCCAATACCGCACCGGCGGGAACCGTCAGCGCGAAATGGCCGTCGACGTCAGTCATGGTACCGGTGGTCGTCCCCTTGACGAGGATGCCGACACCGATCAGCGGTTCTCCGTTGGAGTCCGCCACCTTTCCGGAAATGCCGACGTTCTGTGCCAGTACCGACACAGCCGCCAGAAGCATTACCGTCAACATGAAGAGTTTCTTTTTCATGAGCAGTTATTTGAGTTGAACTTTTGGGTAATAAAAAACTTCAATTTTTGATTTGGTTTTCAACGGGTACATTCCAATGGTATTCTGACATGTATCCGAATGCAAAATTCTTTATAAAACGATTGAAACGCCCCTCAAAATCTTCAATATCCTTGACATTTTCTTCAATTGTCAATATCTTCGTAGCGGAATGCATTTTTAACATGAATTTTCGACTCACTTTATTGATATCAACGGTTGCGATTCTTGGCATTTATCAAAATGCCCCGGCGCAGCGCCCTTCCTATGGCAGTTCCCTCTCCAACGGAGAAGTCACCGCCTTCTCTCAGGACCCCCAGGGGAACCTGTGGATTGGGACGGCGCACGGCCTGAACCGCTTCAACGACTCCGGTTATACATGGTTCCTCGCATCCGGCGAGGACGGCTGGCTGTCCAACGACAACATCTCCTCGCTGCTCTGGGACTCCGACGGGAAACGCTTGTGGATTGGCGATGAATGCGGACTGGGTTATTACGAGGAAGGACGGTTCGCAAAATACAACCAATGTGTGTTCGATCCTGTCACCCGGATACTGGAACCGGATGAAGCACATATCATCGCCAGCGGGAAGGCAGGCCTGTTCCGCTTCCGCAAGGAGGACCTCCGCGTCGAGGGCTCCTATTATGAAGACGGAGTATCCTGGGTGAAGCATGTCCTGGCCACCCGCGGCGGAGAGATTTGGGTGGGATTCACCCGGCGCGACAGCACCTTCCTGTCAATCCTCGCCCCGGACCTGGTCCTGCGGGAGAAACTGTTCCTGGGAATGGACGCTCCCGTAAAGGGATTGTGCGAACAACCGTCCGGAACCGTCTGGATCGCCACCGCGGACGACCTTCGCTGCCGGGATGCCGGTTCACGCAACGTTCTTCCGCTCCCGCAGCCGCTGGCCAAACTGACGAAGGACTCCCGTATCCTGTTCCTCCTCCCCTACCGGGAAGACAACCTGCTCTTAGGCATAGCCGGCAAAGGGATGTTCAGCTACAATACTGTTTCACAGAACGTCACACCCCTTTTCCCTGAGCAACGGCTGGAGTCAGACGACTATATCTGCTTTACCGACCGCGACAACAACATCTGGCTCTCCGACGGTCGGAGTGGACTGCAGTTCTATGCAGCCCGCCAGCGCTACATGAGCCTGACCGTATCGGACCGGCCAGAACGGATCAGCCACTTGTGTTTCGACAGGCAGGGGATGCTCTGGATGCGGTGCGGCGACCAGCTGCAACGCGTCGATCCTGCAACAGGACAGGTCCGTTGGAAAGATGACCAGCATACCTGCATGGGCATCCTGACCGATTCCGACGGTCGGATCGCCGTCCTGCAGGACGGAAACACCCTCGTCCGATATGCCACAGACCATGAAAGTCCGGTAGCCGTCTCTTCCGTTCCCTTGGGGAAGGAAGCTTTTTCCATGATGGAAGACGGGACCGGACGGATCTGGTTCTCCCTTCAGCAAGGATACATGATCCTGGGCCAGGACGGGTCCCTGACCACGGTCGCCCCATCCAACGACCCCACCATCGCCTTCCTGATGCCCTATGAAGGCGACTTGCAGACCTATGCCGTCTCCCTGCGGCAAGGCATTCTCCGTATCCGGGAAGACGGTTCCTGGAAGCGACTAGGGCCGGAACGGCTTCACAGCATCAGCGGCATGCTCCGGGCGTCCGACGGATCATTCTGGCTGGGTTCCTACAATCGGGGGCTTTTCCATTACACCGAAAAGACGGACAGTCTGGAGAACTATTCCATCGAATCCGGGCTGATTGACAATACCATCAAATCGGTCATCGAAGATGCCGAAGGAAGGATCTGGTTCAGCACCTCTACCCATATTTCACGGTATGACCCGAAATCCCGGACCTTCACGACCCTGCATGACAGGCACTTCTCAGGCGGGCAGTTCTATGACTTGATCTCTTCCGCCCGGGATGACGACGGCAAACTGTATTTCGGCGGATCCGGCTACCTGACCGTCATCGATCCCTCGGACGGGGTTCCGGAACCAAGGGCCATTCCGCTCCGGATCGAGTCCGTCATGGCCGGAGACCGTCTGCTCCCTGCCGACAGTCCCCGCCTCCGGTTGAACTGGAAAGAGACTTCCCTGGAAATCCGCGCCGCCGGACTGGATTTCGAATCCGGGGCGCTGCTGAATTATTCCTGGAAGCTGGATGGTTACGAAAACGGCTGGAAATATGGTTCCTCCCAAATCCTGGCCGTTTACTCCTACCTGCCGGCCGGCCGTTATGTATTTCGGGCGCGCGTGCGCGGACAAGACGGAAACTGGAGCCCTCAGGAAATCGCCCTTCCCGTCCGCATCCAGCCGGCGCCCTGGGCTTCTCCTTGGGCAAAAGCTTTCTACCTGCTTCTCGGACTGGCACTTCTGGTGGCAGGCGTCTGGTTTACCGTCCGGCTGCGCACCCAGCAGGAACGGCTTGCCATCGCCGAACAGCGCGAGGAACTCAAACAGCAGCATATCGACTTCGTCACCAATATTTCGCACGAATTCCGCACGCCGTTGTCCATGATCTACGCGCCTGCCCGTCAGTTGTCAAAGATGCAGCTCGGTCAACCTGCAGACGACCTGATCAGGACCATCGGCCGCAACGCCGAAAGGCTCAAGGAGTTGTCCGAGCAGATCCTTGGGAACAGGCCCGGGCAGCATCGGGAGGAAAGACTCGCCATCCGTCAGAATGACCTCGTTTCCATCATCCGCGCCATTGCAGGGAACTTCAGCTATGCCGCCACGGAGCGCAGACAGACGGTCCGCATGGACCTCCCGGAAACGATGCTGGGCTGGTTCGATACGGAAAAAATCAGCAAAATCTTCGGCAACTTGCTCAGCAATGCATTGAAATACACGCCGGAAGAAGGGCATATCGATATCCGGCTCACCGGCGATGGACAGCAGGCCGTCCTGACCGTGTCCGACGATGGGCCAGGTATTCCTGAAGAAAAACGGGCCGGCATCTTCAACCGGTTCGAGCGCCTTGGAGAAGAAAAGGGAGAGGTCATCGGATCCGGCATCGGTCTGAACTATGCCCGGAACCTAGCCCTCCTGCATAGGGGTTCCCTGACCTTTACCCCCAACGAACCCGCCGGATCCGTCTTCACGCTCCAGATTCCCATCGACCGGTCCTCGTATGAAGAAAAAGACTTCGCCGACCTGCCGGACCAGCCGCATGAACTTCCCGACAGCACACCCGACAACCGCGACCTCCCCTCCATTCTGGTCGTGGAAGATACCAGCGAAATCCGCGGTTTCCTGCGAGACCTGCTCCGTCCCCACTACCGGGTCATCCTCGCCTCCGACGGCCAGGAGGCCCTCGACAACCTCAAGCTCGGGCTGCCCGACCTGGTCCTCAGCGATATCATCATGCCTAATCTGAGCGGCGTCGGCCTGTGCAACGCCATCAAGTCGGATCCCGACATGGCCCACCTTCCCGTCGTTTTGCTCACCGCCAAAGCCGATGCCCAGAGCGGCGCGGAAGGCCTTAGATCCGGTGCAGACGCCTATATTCCCAAGCCCTTCGATCCGGACTACCTGCTCGCAGCCATCGAGAGCCAAATCGCCAACCGCCGCAGGATCCAGGAACGGATCCTCAACCTGACCTCTTCCACGATGAAAGAGCCCGAAACCCTGTCTGACACCGGACTCAACCCGACCCAGCGGGCGTTGTTGGACAAGATTCACGGACTGCTCGACCGACATCTTGAAGATGAGTCTTACGGCATCGCCGAACTGGCTGCGGACATGAGCATGAGTTACAGCAGTCTGTACGCGAAGGTCAAGTCCCTCACAGGTAAGACCCCGCAAGCCTTCATGACCACTTACCGGATGAACATCGCCATGGAACTCCTCAAATCCGGGGAGCTGAATGTCAGCGAAGTATCTTACCGTGTCGGTTCCTCTTCCCCGTTCACATTCTCGCGCGAATTCAAGAAACACTTCGGCTTCCCGCCGAGTCAGGTCTCAAAGAAACAATAAAAGATGGATAATTCCCTGCACCTGAAATACTTGGTCGTCAGTCCCCTGGACCTGAAGTGGGGGCTGGCCGTCAACTCCGTCGGCTATCAGGAGATCGCTCCCGGAATGCCCTATCCGCCCTCGGACCACCCTTCCCGCTACCTGTTCTCCGAAGAGCGGGGGCGCGTCCTGAGCGAATACCAGCTGCTCTACATCACCCGGGGCAAAGGCATGTTCACCAGCGCCAGTCTCGGACGCTGGGTCCCGGTTTCGCGCGGCTCCATGTTCCTGCTCTTCCCGGGCGAATGGCACTCCTACCGGCCCGACAAGGACACCGGCTGGAAGGAATACTGGATCGGTTTCCAGGGACCCGTCATCGACTCGCGCGTGGAGAATGGATTCTTCACACCGGAGAAACCGGTCTTTGACGTCGGCATTCACAGCGAGATCATCGACCTGTATGACAATGCCATCAAGGCCGCGACTGAGCAGGAATCGGGATTCCAGCCGCTGCTGGGCAGCATCGTCGTGCACCTGCTGGGGCTTTGTTACTATTATGCCCGCAACCGCGCCTTCCGCGAAAGCGACACCGGCGACCTCATCGGCCGGGCCAAGGTCCTGATCGGAGAGCAGTTCCGCACCGTCGGCCCGGAGGATGTCGCCCAGGCCCTCTGCATGGGCTACTCCAATTTCCGGCGGCTCTTCAAGGAATACACCGGCCTCTCCCCCGCCAAATACATCCAGGAGGTCCGCTTCAGCAAAACGAAAGAAGCCCTGACAAACAGCGACCGGTCCATCAAGGAGATCGCCTATGACATGGGCTTCGAGAACTACGAATATTTCTTTACGGCTTTCCGCCGCCTCGCCGGGATGACCCCGGCCGAGTACCGGGACCTGACCCAGGGCCGCAGCCGCTAGAATGCGAACGTCTCTGGAGCGTCGGTGAAAGAACTGATGGTCGCATGCGCATTGCGGCAGTACAGGACGATGGTATTGTCGTCGTTCTCATCATACATGCCGCGCAGGGACGGATTCTTGTCCAGCATATCCTTCTTGGCCTCCACGCGTTCGTCCGGAATCAGTTCACAGGCGATGCGGATCCACTGGCTGCCGTTGAAGGCGCAGATCTCGGCCTTCGGGTTGGCCAGCAACTGCTGGAAGACATTTTTGGCTTTGCCGGTCTGGATGTAGAGCCGGCCCTCGAAGATTTCGGCCGTGCCGAACGGGCGGACCCGCGGCTGGTCGCCTTCGACCGTGGCGAGGTAGTAGGTACCACACGCTTTCAGGAACTGCTGCGCACGGGCAGCGTTCTCGGGATTGGGGGTTGTCTGTGTCATAGGTGCAGGGATGTTTTCAGGTTCAACTTGGCCGGCGGTCTTCTTGTTTCCGCAGGCGGCCACGGCCAGCGCCAGGGCGGCCGTCGCAAGGATTCTGACAATCGATTTCATGGTAATGGGGTTATTCTGCTGTAAAGGTACGGGCAATCCGGCGAAATCCCCTCTCCCGGGCCACTGAATCTTTAGCAAAATCTTCAAATCCGCCGGACAGCGTCTGGCAGCCCAGCTTTCACCAAGCCAGCGCGGTTGTGGCGCGGGGGCATTCGCTCAGCGAGGCAGCGCGGTTGTGGCGCGGGGGCGCTTACGCAGCTGAGCGTAGGTTTTTGCACCTTCCCCTCGATCGTGGAGTGGCCTTGGGTGCAAAAACAGGCCTCCACATTGGGAAATGCACCCATGCCGATTGATTATTTGGGAAAACGGGTAAGTTCTCCTATCTTGCGGATAAAACCAGGCAGTACAAACCATGAGAACAGGATGGAAAAAGAATCTACAACCATCTGGCATCTCTACTCCGACGGGATGCGATCAGACATTCCTTTCGGAACGGAGGAAGCCAAGTGCTTCGCCTGGAACAGCATCGCCATCTGTGCCTGGCGAGAAAACGTCACCCTTCTTGTCATAACCATCAATGATACCCACTTCCACCTGTTGGCGGAAGCGACACCGGTGCGTATCGGCAAGTTTAAAGACTTACTCAAGCAACGGCTGCACCGTCATATGGGGAAAAGCGATGCCATCCATCTGTCATGCGACAGGACAGATGACCGGACTTCGGCGCTGGCTAGATTCATGTATGTCTATCGGAACTGTCTCGATTTCTATCATAAACTTCCAGGCGAATATCCATGGGGATGCGGGAACATCTACTTTTCAGAAAAAAAGAACTTTTACAAAGGAACGAAGATCAAAAACCTCAGTTACCGGGTATTTCGGAGTATATTCAGGACACATTATCCTCTGCCGGCAGAATGGGTCTGTGATGAAAAGGGGAAGATCCTTCCGGAATGTTTCATCGACATTCAGCGCGTGGAAACGCTGTTCGGGAGCGTCAGGGCATTCATCGCATTCCTATATGTGCGGAAAGAAGACGAAATGGCCATGAAACAACTGATCAACCGGAACTACCTGGAGCATCGCAGCATCCTGGATCTTCGCAGGATGGGAAATGAACTCTCCCGAAGGATCCATGGCAGGCATCTGGAGAAACTGTCCCTGGAACAACGCATCGGCATTGCTGCACGCATGATCCGGCAAGGGCAGGCCGGAAAGAACGCAAGTCTCGCGAAAGCCTTGTTCCTCAAACCGGAAGACCTTCAGTTCCTGCTCTGAAATGCCACCATAAAGCGCATGGCACTCGCTCACCGAGCCAGCATGGTTGTTGCGCGGGGCACTCGCTCACCGAGCCAGCATGGGTCACGCGCAGTGCACTCGCCCACCGAGCCAGCGCGGTTGTTGCGCGGGGGCGTTTACCCCAGCTAAGCGTAGGTTTTTGCACCGTACCCTCGATCGTGAAGTGGCCTTGGGTGCAAAAACAGGCCTCCACATTGGGAAATGCACCCATGCACCATTAGTCAACGTCTCTACGGGGTATATCGCAGATAGATACACGACCAACCGCATCCACCGAGCGTCAGGCAGGCCACCGGCCGGAAAGCACGCGACGGCGGGACTGCCGCTGAAGGGCTAGCGACCGGAAAGCACGCGACGGCGGGACTGCCGCTGAAGGGCTAGCGGCCGGAAAGGGCGCGACGGCGGGCGAAGTATCCGTCGGCGAGTTCGAGCTGGGGCCTGTTGGGCACAGCAATCAGGGCCGTTCCGTCCTTGAATTGCATGACTGTCTCCGCACCGTCCTCATAGACAGGCCACAGCGTCAGTCCTTCCCCGTTCGGGTCCCCCGTCTTGACGAAATTGACCCAATAGGCGTTCATGGCCTCGCTGACCGCCAGGTCACCGCCCTCGTAGGAACGTCCTTCCGGACCGAACACATACGGCAGTTCGCTCGCATGGACCGCTCCGTGCGAAAAGGGACCGGAGGGGCCTGCGGACAGCGGATGCTCCGGATCATACTGGTCGAAATAGAACAGCCATACCTTCCCCTTGCCGGTCTTACGCTGCAGGTTGGCCCAAGCCCAGGTATGCCAGGCAAACGCATTCTCCCGAAACATGTCGCTGACCGCATTGTACGCTTCATTGTCCGTGGAAGCCGGATAGAGTTCCAGAACTTTTTCCGCGAAAGGACCATATTCTGCCTTGACGTCAGCCCGGAACTGTTCCAGTGTCGTCATCGGGAGGAAACCGACGCCCTCATCGGAATTCGTACCAATCAAAACATTGACATCGTTATAGTTACCAGCCTCATACATCCGGTACTGGTCGTCCGGAAGGACATAACCGTCGACAGTCGGCCAGAAGCCGGAGATGCTGTTCGTAAGGGCGTCGTCCATCCAGTTTTGCCAGTCCATGGCCCGGAGTTCGGCCAGGGAGGAAGCCCCCATCCGCCGCATGAATCCGATGCCAAACTGCTCCGCACGGGCCAGGTCACGCAAGCCGTTCTGGTTGGTCCGGACACTGTCCACCGGACAGAAGGATCCGCCGCTCTCCGAAATCGCACCCCGGAACAGGCCTTTCGCCAACGGGGAGGCACACAGCATGCTGACGGCAATGGCGCCGGCCGACTCACCCATGATGGTCACCTTGGCCGGATCGCCGCCGAACTGGGCGATGTTTTCCCTGACCCATTTCAGGGCCTCGATCATGTCCAGGAGGCCATAATTGCCCGACACCCCGCGCGGATTCTCGGCGGAGAGTTCCGGCAGCGCCATGAAACCCAGCGCACCGACCCGGTAACTCACGCTCACATAGACGACTCCCTTTGAAGCGAACGTAATGCCGTCCGTATTACCATCCCCCGTCCCGAAGCCTCCGCCATGGATCCAGAACAAAACAGGGAGTTTGTCTTTCCGCGACGTCGCAGGCGTCTGGATATTCAGATACAGACAATCTTCCGTCAGGTTCGGCTCCGGTTGTCCGGGACGAGGCTTGACCGGCTGGGGCGGCATCCCGGGCTTATGGGTCGCATCAAAGACGCCATCCCACTTTTTCTTCGGAACAGGAGCCTTCCAGCGAAGGTCTCCCACAGGCGCCTCGGCGAACGGGATTCCCAGAAAGGATCCCACGCCCCGGTCCTCAAAACCCTGGATGACTCCCTGTTTGACTTTCACCTCGGTGATGACCGGGGGATCCTGCCGGTTTCCGCAGGATGAAATGCCAACCAAAATAGCTGCCATACAACCAATTGCGAATCTATGCATATGTCTTCGATCAATACTTGTAAATCACCGCAGACACCGGAGAAACCGTGAATTTGTCCAGGCCTCCGGAGGACTTGACGGTCGCGTTCTTATAGAAGCCGCCGATAATCTCCGGAGCGGCACCGCCATAGGCCGGGAGGGATGCCGAGACGGTCTTGGCCGTGGGATTGATGACGATCCGGCAGGTTTCACCGCCACGGACACGCTCATACACCATCGGATACGGCTGCCCGAGACCGCTGACCAGCGTCCAGTCGCCATCGTTTCCGAGGGCGGGATGCGCAGCCCGGAGCTGGATCAGTCCGCGGACATAGTTCAGCAGCGAATTGCGGTCGGCTTCCTGCTTCTCAACGGTACGGCGGGCGGGATCGGGATCCTGCGGGATATAGAGTTTCTCGGTCGGAGCCGTTGAGAAACCGGCATTGGCCGAAGCATCCCACAGCATCGGGATACGGGTGCCCGTACGGGCGCCGGCGCCCTCAACGGAAGGAAGTCCATTGACCTGCGTCAGGCCGATCTCATCCCCATAAAACAGGAACGGCACGCCCGGCATCGTAAGGAAGAAGGTCATGGCGACCTTCAGTTGGTCTTCGGACGTACGGGTTCCGGCCGAAAGCCTTGTAAAGTCATGATTGCCGGATGGCATGCTGACATAACCCTTCCCACGGGAAGAATCATACTGGAACTTGTACAGGTCATACCAGGTCTTCAGTTCTCCCTTCCCCTCCACGTCGAAATAGCAGTCGGAATGTCCGCCATTCCGACGATTGACATTAAAGAACAGGGTCGAATAATTGTACTGGCCGTCATGGCAGAAGAAATCCAGGTCAAAACCCGCCTCCAGCGACTGGGACGGATTAAACCATTCCGCGATCAGGATGCCCTCCGGATACATCTCGTCAAACCACGGGACGAAATCCTCTTTCCAAAGCTTGATCGTGGCGGATTTATCGAAGTCGTTCTTGACGAGGCTGGCGGCCATGTCCACCCGGAAACCGTCCACGCCCTTGTCCATCCAGAAAGCCATGATATTCTTGAGTTCCCGGCGCATGGCCATCGGTCCGGGCGCATCCACGGCCTGTTCCCACGGATGAGCCGGGTCAGGATGGGCGAAGCCGAAATTCAAGGCAGGCTGGGTATCGAAGAAATTCTTGACATAATACGGTCCGCGCGGAGCATCCGTCGCCACGAACTTCCGGATCAAGGCAGCATTGCTGTTCATCAGCGCCGCATAATCCTGTGCACCTCCCGGCTGGGCCGCAGGCTCCTCCGGCTTAAAGGAAGGCCAGATATAATAATCGGAATACCGGAGGTTTTCCGCTTCCCGGGACTGCAGGAACCATTCATTCTGGTCCGAGGAATGGCCGGCAACCAAGTCCATGACGACCTTCAGTCCACGCGCATGCGCCTCATTCACCAGGGTCACAAGATCCGTATTGGTCCCGAACCGCGGGTCGACCTTATAAAAATCGATGATATCGTAACCTCCGTCCGTCCAGCCGGATACGTAAATCGGATTCAGCCAGATCGCCGTCACGCCGATCGACTTGATATAGTCCAGGCGGGATGAGATCCCCGGCAAGTCGCCGATGCCATTTCCGTCACTGTCCTGGAAAGAGGAAGGATAGATCTGGTAGAAAACCGCATCGCTCAGCCAGGAAGGCTGGGTCGGATCCTGGGCACGCACGGAAACGAGGGGAAAAAGGGAAACGAGTAACAGGAGGAAACGCTTCATGACCATAGATTTTTTCAAAGATAAGAAAAAACGCTTTTCGATAGGTTTCCGACGGTACAAAAAACGAACGATCCAAGAGAAACACTTGAACAAAGCAAAACAGTTTTTTAACTTTGCAGCCGAAAACCTGAACGCAGCAATGAGAGATCTCTTTCTTTCCTCCGGCACCGGTCATTCCCTCATGGTCCTGGCTTTTGTCATCGGCCTCGGCCTTCTGTTGGGTAAACTCAAATACAAAGGCATTTCCCTCGGATCCATCTGGATCCTGTTGACAGGCCTCCTGTGCGGGGCCCTCGGCATCAAAGCGGACACCCTGTTCCTTCACTTCCTGAAAGAATTCGGTCTGGTCATCTTCGTCTTTGCCGTCGGTCTGCAAGTCGGCCCGGGCTTTTTCCACTCCTTCAAAGGGAATGGCCTGAAACTGAACTTATTGTCCATCCTGCTGATTTTCCTCTCCCTCGGCTGCACCCTCGTCTTGTACGGAATCAGCAACGAACAGCTTCCGGCCCTGACCGGCGTCATGAGCGGAGCCTTGACCAACACCCCCGGCCTCGGAACCGCCCAGCAGACCTATTATGATATTGCCTACGGCACCTTCCTCGCCGAAGTCGACAAACCGGCCGTCAGCTCCTCCATCGCGGGAGCCTTCGCCGTTGCCTACCCGGTCGGCATCCTGTCCCTGGTCCTCCTGTTGCTCTGCCTGCGCCGTGTTTTCAAAACAGACCTGAATGCGGAAAGCGACCGGGAGGACAATGGAGAAATGGTCCGTGAAATGACGGTCCAGGTCGAAAATCCCGCCGTCTTCGGAAAGACCCTGACCGAGGCCATCGAAAAATTCAACGGGCATTTCGTTCCGTCTGCCCTTACCCGGGACGGCCAGACCCTGAACCCGGCGACCAATCCCGTGTTACAACAAGGCGACCGGATTATCCTGGAAACCCAGAAGAAAGACAAGAACATGGTCCGGATCCTGTTCGGGCAAGAAGTCGAAAACCGGTCCGGCAGCACTCCCGTCGCCACCGGCAACCTCGTAAACCGGAACCTGACGGTCACCAAGCCTTCCATGACGGGACGCAAGCTTTCCGAACTGGACATCCTGGGGAAATACGGTGTCACCGTGACCCTGGTCAACCGCTCCGGTATCCGCCTGGTCGCCCAGCCCGACCTGTTCCTGCAGATGGGAGACAGCCTCAAAGTCATCGGCGAGGAGAAGGCCATCGCGAAGGTCGCCGACCTCGTCGGCAACAGCAGCGAAGGACTCGACAAACCCAACCTGATCCCGGTTTTCATTGGCATCGGTCTCGGCCTGATCCTGGGCTACCTGCCCATCCGCTTCCCCGGCATGAGCAACGTATTCCGCCTCGGCCTCGCTGGCGGTCCGCTGATCATCGCCATCCTCCTGGGACATTTCGGTCCCAAACGGAAAATCACGACCTATACGACGACCAGTGCCAACCGGATGCTCCGGGAAGTCGGCCTCTCCCTGATGCTGGGCACCATCGGCCTCAGCGCCGGAAGCATCTTCACCCAGGGCTTCCACGCCATCTGGATCCTCTTCGCGGCGCTTATCGTGCTGGTTCCGGCCCTCGTCACGGCCCTTGTCGCACGGTATGCCTGCAAGATGAGCTTCCTGCAGATCTGCGGTCTGCTCACCGGGGCCACCACCAACGCCCCCGTACTGGAATTTGTCAAGGAGAACTACGGATCGGACCGCGCCACGGTCAGTTATGCGACCGTCTACCCCTTCGCCCTCTTCCTGCAGGTCATGGTCGCCCAGATCCTGATCATCCTGTCCTTCGTATTGTAGATTACCTGTCAAACGCTTTGCAGCAGTCCCGTGACGAACGGCCTTCTCATCCTCCTGCTCGCCTTCTGCGCCAGTTTCGTCCAGCGCACCATCGGCTTCGGGTTCGGTATCTTCGTCATGACGATGCTGCCGCTGCTCATGCCCTCTTTCGGTGAGGCGACCACCCTTTCCGGGCTGCTGGCCATGCTGACTTCCACCGCCGTCACCCTGAGGATGTACCGCTACATCACCTGGAAACGGCTCCTGCCCCTCCTGGCCGTATTCCTCGTCATTTCCACCGGGGCCATCTTCCTCCTTCCCGGGATCCAGGACCGCACCATCAAGGTCATCCTGGGCATTGTCCTGATTCTGACATGCCTGTATTTCATGCTGTTGAGCAGCCGGATCCACATGCGCCCCACCCTGGGCGCCCAGATTGCAGCGGGTACCGTGAGCGGGCTGATGGGCGGTTTCTTCGCCATGCAAGGTCCGCCCGCCGTTCTCTACCTGCTCAGCTCCGAGCCGGACAAAGAGCATTACCTGGCCATGATTTCGGCCTTCCTCCTGCTCGGGAATATCGGCATGACCGTCATGCGTGCCGTCAACGGACTCGTCTCCCCCGCCGTCGGCACCGGTTTCCTGTGGGGCATGTTCGGCGTCGCAGGTGGAGCCACCCTCGGAGCCTGGGCCTTCGAGCGCATCCCCCGCGAAAAATTCAAGTATTTCGTCTACGGTTACATCGGCCTCAGCGGCCTGGTCATCCTGATCAACGCCCTCTGATCCCCGCTTCCGTCGAGTAGATACAAAAAGGGTACAGCCATGACAGTCAGTCGGGCGGTAGTGCGAAATGCTTCCTGCTGCATGCTTCCTGCGATTGTGCTGAACATGCTCCGTGAGGTGGTCTTACGACCATGCCGGCCGTTCCGTGCCGGCTGCATCAGATGAACCCGAAGGTTCGGTTCCCGACTCGCCCTGCCAGTGGGCTGTACCCCGAAATGTATTGCATCGCAACCGGTACAAGAACCCGGTGCGGTTTCCGTCCGTGCCTTATTCCAGTTCCGTCGCGAAATTCAGCGCCTGGATCTCCATGTCCAGTTCCCGCAACTGCTTGGAATACTTGTCAATCTGCTTCCTGAGCGCAGGGATGTCCACGGTCATGACATACTTGATCTCATTCCGGCCATAACGGTCCTGCGACTGCGTCGCCCGGTCGAAGGCCTCCCGCAGGATCTGCACCCGCTTGCCCAGCACCTCCCGCGCTGCCATCATCTCCGTCAGCGTCCGGCCATCCTTGACCGTATGCATATTCGTCGCATTAATCCGGAACATCATGTCTTGCAGTTGCTTCAGGCACCCGTCCAGCTCCTTCATCAGATCTTCCGGCCGCTCGGACGGTTGATCGCCCTCCTGCACCTTCATGTTATTCAGCAGCCGCGCCTTCAACTGCTCAATCCGCGTCTGCAAGTCCTTCCGGACACTCAATCCCTCTGCCAGTTTCATATTTTGAAGTCATTTTAAGAAAACGATATGCAAATGTAGGAACAACCTCCGGAAAAAACAACGCCCCGTCCCGCCCCCGCACCATCCCTGCCACCCCGCCGGACTCCGAAGCATCCCAGCAGGGCTCCGCAGCAAGCCGGCCTTGTCCGGTCCTGACAAGATGGAAAACAGGTGGCACATAAGTACTTAATAGTCAACGAAAACAGCAAAAATGAAGAATGTGTCGTAATATCGATCTGCGAGCAGGAAAGGCCGTTCACGGGCACCGCCGCCGCGCGACCACGAAGCGCGGCGGCTACGCTCCCGCGGGCTTCGCCTGCTGCCCGGGAACGCAGAGAAGAGGTGAACGCCAGACGTTGCCTGGCGCAGATGTGTAAAAAAGTGTCGTACCTGCGCCGCTGTAGTGCGCAGGATGCAGATTTGCGGCGCAGGTGTCGCAGAAAAAAACACACCCGCGCCGGACGTTCGTTTCAATTACCTTTTACAAAGAACGTTCAGACACAAAAACGGGCGCCTGTGTTCCAGAGACAATCCTGACGTATCGTCCAGCAAAAACGGGTGGCAGGCTACTCACTGTAATTCAGAAAGATGTTGAATTCAAAGTGCAGATCATTGCACTTTGAATTTACGTTTTCATTGATTATCTACGAATTATGCGCCACCCGTTTTCGGTCATGAGCGAGAAATGCTTACCGAAAGTACATGAGGAGGCCGTCTGATCCGGAAGTAAAATCCGTAAATCATTGCGAACGAAAGTGCAAGTTTTACTCTTGAAAAAGATGAAATCGGACTACTTCGCGAGCGAAAGCGCCGGATGGCGGCAAGCCTCCGGGCGGCGAAGCGAGCAGAGGCGCGGCAGCGGGAAGGGCCCGAAGGGGCGCTGAGAGACAAGGACTTGGACAACGTGCAAAGAATTTTGGACGCACTGACGAGGAATCAGCCGGTTTTTTCCCTATCTTTGGGAACAAGAAGCAAGGAATCCGAAACAAGAAGCAAAATCAGGATACAGGATACAAGAAACAGGTAACTCAAAAACATAACAGCAAACACAAAACACAAACAAATCATATGAAACGGATCATTACCCTCCTCGCCGCCTTCAGCCTGACCGGCATGGCGGCCTTCGCCCAGCAGGCCCTCGGCCCGGGCACCGGTATCATTTCCCCGGAAATCAACCCCGACCACACCGTCACCTTCCGCTACCAGAACCGCAAGGCGGTCCGCGTCCAGCTCACCGGTGACATGCTCCCCACCCAGAAACGCACCGTCAACTACGGCGGCCGCGAACAAGTCATGGAATCCGCCGGCATCGTCGACCTCCAGGAAGGCCCGAACGGCGTCTGGACCTACACGACCCAGCCCCTGACCGGCGAACTCTACTCCTACAGCTTCATCGTCGACGGCGTCCGCACCATGGACCCCTCCAACATCTACCAGAACCGCGACATCGCCACCTGGACCAACATCTTCACCCTCAGCGCTGAAAAAGGCGACAAAGGCTGGTACTACGAAGTCCACGACGTCCCGCACGGCACCGTCTCCCATGTCTGGTACGACAGCCCGGTCCTGAAAGCCAAACGCCGCCTGACCGTCTACACCCCGGCCGGCTACGAAGACAACCCCAAGGCCAAATACCCGGTCTTCTACCTTCTCCACGGTTCCGGCGGAGACGAAGACGCATGGGCCGACCTCGGCCGCGCCACCCAGATCCTGGACAACCTCATCGCCGAAGGCAAAGCCAAACCCATGATCCTCGTCATGCCGAACGGCGTCTACTTCAACCAGGCCGCCCCGGGTGCCGCCATCAACATGTTCCAGCCGACCATGGCTAACAGCCGCTCCCAGTCCACCGAAGAATTCGAACTCGCCTTCCCGGACATCATGACATTCATCGAAGGCCACTACCGCGTCGCCAAGGGCCAGTACAACACCGCCGTCGCCGGACTCTCCATGGGCGGCCGCCAGTCCTCCGCCCTCATCCGCCGCTACCCCACCAAGATCGGCTATGTCGGCCAATTCTCCGGTGTCGTCGTGCCTGAAGGCGACGACGATCCCGCCCTCAAGGCCGTCTTCGCCGCCAAGCCGAAACTCTTCTACATCGCGGTCGGCAGCGCCGATGGCGTCAAGGTCAACTCCCTGAAACTCAAAGACTACTGCGACCAGAAAGGCTACCCGGTCGAATACTACGAATCCGACGGCGGACACATCTGGCGCAACTGGCGTGTCTACCTGACCCAATTCGCCCAGAAACTCTTCAAATAAACCTGAACATATTTGATATTATGAAAAAAATCCTCCTCGCAGCGGCCGCACTGATCTTGCTGGCCGGCTGCACGCAAAAGTCCGAAATGGACAAGTACATCGACACCCTCATGGGCAAGATGACCCTGGAACAGAAAATCGGCCAGCTCAACCTGCACTCCGCAGGCGGATTCATTTCCGCCCTCAAGGTCACGGAAGAAGACGCCAATGTCAAACTGCTGCGTGAAGGAGGGCTTGGCGGCGTCTATGGCGGCTCCAACGTGGAATACCACCGCCAGCTCCAGGCGATCGCCCTGGAATCCGGCGCCGGCATCCCGCTGATCTTCGGCCTGGACGTCATCCACGGCCATGAGACCGTCTTCCCGATTCCGCTGGCCCTGTCGACTTCCTGGGATCCCGCCCTGGTCGAACGCGCCACCCGCGTCGCCGCGAAGGAAGCCTCCGCTACCGGCGTCAACTGGGTGTTCAGCCCGATGGTCGACATCGCCCGTGATCCCCGCTGGGGCCGCATTGCCGAAGGTGCCGGCGAGGATCCGTATCTCGGCGGCGAGATGGCCAAGGCCTATGTGCATGGCTATCAGGGATATGATGACAATTTCGACAAAGACGAGGTCCTCGCCTGCGTCAAACACTATGCCCTTTACGGCGCTGCGGAAGCCGGCCGGGATTACAATACGGTCAACCTGAGCCGCCAGGAAATCCTCAACGGCTACATGCGCCCCTACCAGCAGGCCGCCTTTGCGGGTGCCGGCAGTTACATGAGCTCCTTCAATGAGTTCGAAGGTATCCCGGCCACCATGAACACCTATCTCATGGACGACCTGCTCCGCAAGGCCTGGGGATTCAAAGGATTCATCGTCTCCGACGCCACCGCCGTCATGGAAGAGATCGCCCATGGTATCGGCGACCTCCAGGAAGTCTCCGCCCGCTCCCTCAAGGCCGGACTTGACATGGACATGAACTCCGACGGCTTTGTCGGCACCCTCAAGAAATCCCTGGACGAGGGCAAGGTCTCCGTCAAGGACATCGACCGGGCCTGCCGCCGTATCCTCGAGGCCAAGTACAAGCTCGGCCTCTTCGAAGACCCCTACCGATATCTCGACCCCGAACGTGCCGATAAGGAAGTCTATACCGCTGAGAACAAGGCCATTGCCCGCGAAGTCGCCCGCGACTGCCAGGTTCTCCTGAAGAATGACGGCGTGCTGCCGCTCCGCAAGGACGCCCGCATCGCCGTGGTCGGTCCGCTGGCGGACAACCATTCCGCCATGGCAGGATGCTGGGCCATGTCCAAGCATACCTCCGAGACCGTCACCATCCTCGAAGGCATCCGGGACGCCGCCCAGAAGGTCACCTACGCCAAGGGCAGCAATCTCTTCCTGGACAAGGCCATGGAAGAGACCGTCCTTTACGGCCTGATGCGGACGTTCCGTCCGGACATGCCGATTCCCCCGGTCCACACGCAATCCAACGCCATTCTCATCGCTGAGGCCGTCGCCAAGGCCCGCCAGGCCGATGTCGTCGTCGCCTGCGTCGGCGAGACCGAGAACATGAACGGCGAAGGCGCCTCCCGCTCCGACATCAGCATCCCCGACGCCCAGGTTGAACTGCTCAAGGCCCTGAAAGCCACCGGGAAACCGATCGTGCTCGTACTGACCACCGGACGCCCGCTGACCCTGAACTGGGAAGACGCCAACATGGACGCCATCCTCTGCACATGGTCCGAAGGCTCGGAGGCCGGCCATGCCATTGCCGACGTCCTCTTCGGCGACGCCAATCCTTCCGGCAAACTCACCACCACCTTCCCGGTCAGCGTGGGCCAGCTTCCGCTCTACTACAACCACAAGAACACCGGCCGTCCGCATCCGGACTACGCGCCCTACCGCAAATTCACCAGCTGCTACATGGACGTGATCAACGGTCCGCTCTATCCCTTCGGATATGGCCTGAGCTACACGACCTTCGACTACTCCGACGTCACCCTGAGCGCCAATGAGATGACTGCCGGCGGCAAGGTTACCGCCTCCGTCACCGTCACCAACACCGGCAGCCGGGACGGCAAGGAAACCGTCCAGCTCTACATCCACGACGTGTACAGCACCTCGACCCGTCCGGTCAAGGAACTGCGTGGATTCCAGAAAATTGAACTGAAAGCCGGAGAAAGCAGGAAAGTAGATTTCGAACTGACGGCGGAAGACCTGAAGTACTACGATCACGAACTGCAGTACGTCTGCGAGCCGGGCGACTACGAGATCATGATCGGCCCGAACAGCCGCGACACCAAGGAACCGGTTATTCTGACCGTAAAGTAAACAGCGGCGAAGGATACTGCCGCGGAAGCGCTACCAGATGGACGGTCCCGGGGGCAACCCCGAGATCGTCCAACGCTTTTTTCGAGCAGGTATAAGCCAGCTCGTGGGTATTGTTGTTCTCGCTCAGGTGGCACAGGAACAGATGCTTCAGGCCAGGATGCCAGAACCGGCGGATGGCGCTCGCGCACTCATCGTTGCTCAGATGCCCGTTGCCCTGGCAGATCCGCATCTTCAGTTCATGCGTATACGGCCCGCCCATCAGCATGTCCATATCGTAATTCGACTCGACCACCACCGCATCCGCCTGGCTCGCCAAGGCCACGGCCTCGTCGGTCATCCGGCCGATATCGGTCATGATCACGAACTTATATCCCTCATGCAGGATGGCGAAACCGCTGGTCTGCGTCGCATCGTGCGGCACCGTGAACGCATGGACCAGGAAAGGTCCGATCTCGTTCCACGCCCCCTCCTCCAGGTCCCGGCGGCAACCTGTGATATACGGCGCCGCAAAGGTATGGTGCGCCAGCGCCGCATGGAGAGTCGGGGTCGCATAGACCGGACGGGAAAGCTTCTTGCAATATGAACCGAGGTCGCGGATATGGTCCAGATGGTCGTGCGTCACCAGTACGGCGGAGAAACTGTCCATGCCCAAGCCGGCCGCCTGCAGGCCGGACTTCAGCCGCCGGAGGCTCACGCCCGCATCGATCAGGATGCCGCCGGCCTCGCTGCCGAACCAATAACAGTTGCCGCAGCTGCCGCTGGAAAGGCTCATGAACCGGACGCTACTCATTCTCCTCCTCGCAATACTTTGAAATCACGCTGTAGGCATCGCGCACGCCCAGTTCGCCGGCGCGCGACAAGTCGATGCAGCCTTTCTCCTTATCCTTCAAATAGATCTGTACGAGTCCCCGGTTGAAATACGCATCCCCCATCGCCGGATAGAGTTCCAGCGCCCGGGTATAGCTACCGATCGCCTCGACCAGTTGCGAGGAAAGGCAATACAGGTTGCCCAGGTCGAACTGGATATACGGATTGTCCGCCAGCACGGCAGCAGCCGCCTCCAGATCCTCCACCGCTTCGGTATAGTCGTACGTCCGGTCCACACGGTCGCGGACCCGGGCCCGGGTCGTCCCCTGGTCATCCAGGGTCAGCGTGGCGACATTGTTCTCAATCGAGGAGATAAAATCGATCATCTCCGCCCGAAGCACGCCCCGGTTCATCAGGTAGAAGGCCTTGTAGACCTGCTCGTAAACGCCCTCGCCGTCCGCCTTGTCGACCGCATCCCCATAATGGTTCAGCGCCGCATTGTACTGCCGGCCCGACATCTCATACAAGGCCCGCAGGAAAGACAACTGCGCCGAAGGCGACGTATCTCCCCCATACAGTTTCGATGCGACGGCCGCAGTCTGGCCCGTACGCAGCGTATCGGAATTGGTCACCTGCACCGGCACGGCCGTTTCCCGCAAGAACTTATCCATCAAGGCATTCTCGTAACGGTTTTGCAGCGCATACGCCACATCGTTCCGTTCTCCGGTCAGCACAAACTGATAGAGCGGACGAAGCCGGATGTCAATATCCCGGTGCTGCAGCAACTCGTCATCGAAATCCTGCTTCGCGAAATCCGCATCCAGGGCAATCAGGGAGCTGTACTTGCGCGTCGTATCGGCGAACGAGCCCTCTGCATCCCGGTTCTGGTCCCGGTAATTCCGGACTTTCTCGTTGGCGGTTTCATAGTCCTGCCGGGCGGCACGCGTCCGTCCCAGCTGCGTCTCCACATAGGAGCGGTTCATATAGGCTTTGGCAAAGTCCGGATAGAGTTCGATGGCCTTGTCATAATCTTCCAGGGCATCCAGCCAGCGGTTCATCTGGATGAAATAGGAAGCCCGGTTATAATAGGCCAGCACGTTGCGCGGATTGATGTTGATGACCCGGTCCATATCGTCGAGCGCCTGCTCGAAATTGCCCACCTGGGCATGGATCAGGCTCCGGTTATACAGGGTCAGGGCATTGCCCGGCTCGTCCCGGAGCACCCGGTTCAGGTCCCGCATCGCGGCGTTGAAATCCTTGAGTTCATAATGCAGCAGCGCCCGGTTGAAATACGCCAGGGTGCTGGTGCTGTCCAGTTCGATGGCCTTGTCCATGTCCGACAGGGCCTCCGGAAACTTCTCCTGCGCCGCATACAACTGCCCGCGCCGGATATAGCCCTCCGGATCGAAACGGTCCAGCGAAATGGCCTTGTTGTAGTCGTCGAACGCCCGCGTGGTATCGGCCAGGTAAAGCCGGGCGGCGCCGCGGTTCAGGTACGCGGAAGGATCTTTCGGCTCCCGGCGGATGTACCAGTCGAAATCTTCCACGGCCTTGTCGAACTGCCTGGCCAGCAAGTAGGTAACCCCGCGGCTGAAATACAGGCCGGTATAGCCCGGACGCAAATCCATCGCATGCTTGAGATCCTCAAGTGCCAGATCGTAATTGCCGAAACGGGCCTGTGTGATGCCCCGGTAATGGTATCCGTTGGTAAAGACGGGATTCAGGCGGACCGACGTATCGAAATCGCTGTGGGCGCCCCGCAGGTCACCCAGGTTGTACTTGGCGATGCCCCGGAAGAAAAACGTCCAGTAGTCCGTCGTATCCAGGCGGGCGAGAATGTTGAACTGCTCAATCGACTGGGCATACTTTCCCTCCGAAAGGGCCTGTCTGCCCCGGAAATAAAACACGTCCCGGTCGTACTGCGCGTGCGCGGCAAGCCCGCCGCACAAAAGCACGACGACAAGGAGCAGGTATTTCCGTAATTTTTTCAAAATTCCGCCGATTATCACTAAATTTGGAGGTTAAATGCATCCGCTCCTCCAAGGATCATGCAAATATAAACATTTATCGTGCCCGAAAGGTTGAAAACAGGTACAATTTTCATTTGTCTGCTGACCATCGCGATCCTCGCGGTATCCGCTCCCTGCCTCCGCGCCCAAGGGAGGGTCATCCACCTTTCGGAAGCCGACATCGCCCACCAGGCCGTGGACGAATCCGCGCTCCGCTCCCAGCTGGAATTCCTGACGGACAGTCTCTGCGCCGGACGCGCCACCGGCACCGCCGGTGCCAACGCCGCCACTTTCTGGCTGGCCGCCCAGTTCCGCAGCCTCGGTCTCCAGGCTCCCGGCGATTCCTACATCCGCCACTTCCGCGCCAACGGAAAGACCGGACGCAACGTCCTCGGCATCCTGCGCGGCTCCCAGCGGCACCCCGATGCCGGCTATGTCATCCTCGCCGCCAGCTACGACGGCCTCGGCATCCTGGACGGCCGGATGTATCCCGGAGCCGACAGCAATGCCTCCGGCATCACAGCCCTGCTCGGCGTCGCCCGCATGATCCGGTCCATGCAGCGCATCGGAAAAAACTACGGACGCAACGTCCTGCTGGTCGCCATCGACGGCAAGAACCTCAGCCTCAGCGGTTCGCAGGCCCTCTTCGATATACTGGGCGACGGTTCCCTGACCGATCCCGCTACCGGACGGGCCATCACCCGGGACCGCATCGCCCTATTCGTCAACCTCGACCAGCTCGGCAGCACCCTCAGTCCGATCCACGCCGGCCGCCCCGATTACCTGCTGATGCTGACGGGCGCCACCGGCACCCGCAACGCCACCCTCGACGCCTGTAACACCCGCTACGGCACCGGCCTTGACCTGGGTTACGACTACTACGGCAGCCGCGATTTCACCCGCCTTTTCTACAGCCGCGTCTCCGACCAGCGGCCCTTCGTCGAAGGCGGCATCCCTGCGGTCATGTTCACCTCAGGCATCACTCTGAACAACAACAAGGTACAAGACACCCTCCAGACCCTGGACCTGAGCGTCCTCAAACGACGCATCTGGCTGATATTCCACTGGATGGAACGCATAATCTAACCCGCTTTTATGAAAGATTTCTGGAAAGTAATCAAACGATACGTCTACCCGTATAAAGGCTACCTCGGCGGTTCCGTGGTATTGAACATCCTCTCCGCGGTGTTCAATATCTTCTCCTTCGCCGTCATCATCCCGATGCTCCGCATCCTCTTCCGGATGAACGACAAGGTCTACGATTTCATCCCCGTCGACTGGCACGCCATGTCCTTCAAGGAAATCGGCGACGCCTACACCAACAACGCCTACTGGCAGATCCAGGAATGGATGCAGACCATCGGACCGGAAAAGACCCTGCTGATCCTCTGCGCCTTCCTCGGCGTCATGACCTTCCTCAAGACCGCCTGCTACTTCGGCTCTTCGGCCGTCATGATCCCGATCCGCACCGGCGTGCTGCGGGACATCCGCATGCAGCTCTACAACAAGCTGCTCAGCCTCAACCTCGGCTTCTTCTCCCAGGAACGCAAAGGCGACATCATCGCCCGCATGAGCGGCGACGTCAGCGAGGTCGAGAACTCGATCATGAGCGTGCTGGACATGCTGATCAAGAACCCGATCCTGATCATCATCTACTTCGCCGTCCTGCTCTTCATCAGCTGGCAGCTGACCCTGTTCACCATCATTGTCGTCCCGCTGCTGGGCTGGGTCATGGGTGCCATCGGTCGCCAGCTCAAAAAGAAATCCCTTGCCGCCCAGGAGCTTTGGAGCGATACCATGAGCCAGGTCGAAGAGACCCTCGGCGGCCTGCGGGTCATCAAGGCCTTCATCGCCGAACGCAAGATGTCCGCCCGCTTCGCCGGCATCACCGACTCCCTCCGCAGCAAGACCGCCCGCGTATCCACCCGCCAGGCCCTGGCCCATCCGGTCAGCGAATTCCTCGGCACCATCCTGATCGCCATCGTCCTGATCTACGGCGGTATCCTCATCCTCGGTGACAACGCCCCGATCGACGCGCCGACCTTCATCTTCTACATGGTCATCCTCTACAGCATCATCAACCCGCTGAAGGACTTCTCCAAAGCCAGCTACAGCATCCCCAAGGGCATGGCTTCCATGGAGCGCATCGACCGCATCCTGAACGCCCCGAATCCCATCCAGGACCCGGCCAAACCCCTGGAATGCAAGACATTCGAGAAGGATATCGTCTTCGACCATGTCTACTTCAGCTATGAAGACGAGAAGCCCGTCCTGCGCGACATCGAACTGACGGTGCGCAAAGGCCAGACGATCGCCATCGTCGGCGAATCCGGTGCCGGCAAATCCACCCTGGTCGACCTCATCCCCCGCTTCTACGACGTCACCGGCGGAGCCATCCGTCTCGACGGAAAAGACCTGCGCGACCTGCGCATGGCCGACCTGCGTGCCCTGACCGGCTATGTCAACCAGGAACCGATCCTCTTCAACGACACCATCTTCAACAACATCGCCTTCGGTGTCGAAGGCGCCACGATGGAGCAGGTCATCGAAGCGGCGAAGATCGCCAACGCCCATGACTTCATCATGGAAAAAGAGGACGGCTACCAGACCAACATCGGCGACCGCGGCATGAAACTCTCCGGCGGCCAGCGCCAGCGCATCTCCATCGCCCGGGCCATCCTCAAGAACCCGCCGATCCTGATCCTGGATGAAGCCACCGCTTCCCTCGATACCGAATCCGAACGCCTGGTCCAGGAGGCCCTCGACCGCCTCATGGCCACCCGCACCACCATCGCCATCGCCCACCGCCTGTCCACCATCAAGAACTCCGACGAGATCCTCGTGGTCCACGAAGGACGCATCGTCGAGCGGGGCCGCCACGACGATCTCATCGCCCAAGGCGGTTATTACAAGAAACTTAACGACATGCAGAGCTTATGAAAACCTTGGACGTCCCCTTTATTGAAGGCCTGGCGGAAATGGATGACGCCGCCTTCCTGCGCGCCCTTGAAGAAGGCGGAGCCCGGTTTTCCGTCGACCAGGTTGGCTGGCCGGAGGACTGGCCTTATTGCCCGGAGACCCAAGGGGCCATCGCCCACTGCAATGACGGACTGGCCATCCGGTTCCACGTCCGAGGATTCGACCTGCGGGCGGAGAACCTCTCCGACAACGGCCGGCAATGGGAGGACAGCTGCTGCGAATTCTTCGTCGCCGGTCCCGCCGGCTACTACAACTTTGAAATCAACTGCATCGGGAAGATCCTCGGAGCCATCGGGTCGCAGCGGGAAGAACGCACCCGCCAGGAGCCCAAGGCCCTGGAACGCATCCGCCGGGTCACTTCCCTGCCCGTCGCGCCGGTCGACCGCAGCGGCGAGATCTGCACCTGGGACGTCGCGGTCCTGATTCCTTATGACCTCTTCGGGGCGGTTCCCAACACGGTCAGCCTCCGTGCCAATTTCTATAAATGCGGGGACCTCACGGCCCATCCGCATTTCGTCAGCTGGGCTCCCGTCAACAGCCCCAAACCGGATTTCCACCGGCCGGATTCCTTCGGCGAACTCATCCTGCTGCCATGACAAGAAGATGGATATTCCGGATCCTGCTGGTCCTCTACCTGTGTGCCGTGGCCTGGCTCTGCTTCGGCCACTTCAGCAGCATACCGAACGTCAAGATGAGCTATTGGGGCATCCCGACCGACAAGATCGTCCATTTCCTGATGTTCTTCCCCTTCCCGCTGCTGGCCTTCGGCGGTTTCGACAAGTATACCACGAAACCCTGGCACTCCTTCCTGTTCGTCGCCGTCCTCTTCGGCATCGGCTGCCTGCTCGCCGGAGCCACCGAGATCGGCCAGGGCTTTACCCAATACAGGAGCAGGGATCCCAAGGATTTCCAGGCAGACGGACTGGCCCTCGCCATCAGCTGCCTGATCGTCCTGATCATCGACCTCGCCAAACAACGCATCAAAAAATAGCCCCCATGCGCCGCCTCATCGTCCTCCTGTCCGCCCTGGTCCTCTGTCTGGCCGCCTCCGCCCAGACCCGTCCGGTGCGGGAATTCCGCACGACCCTCGACTCGGTCGACGTCCATATCCAGGAGCGCACGACAGTGGCCTCCAAACTGCGGCTCCGCTCCGTCTCCCAGCACGGCGACCGGCTCGATTTCCGGTTCACCGAGACCCTGAGCGACATCCCCTGGCGCACCAGAGACGTCGCCTGGCTCCGCCGCACGATCCGGGAATTCCTTCCCGACAAATACAAAGACTGCACGGTCGGCGACCTGTATGCCAAGAATCTCCCGATCGAGGAGATTGCCATGCCCGAAGTCCATTCCGACGGGAAACCCCACGACTCCCAGTTCCGGGTCATGGACCGGAAAGGCGCCGTCCTGGTCCGGGAAGAAGACGGACAGACCTTCTCCAAAGGATTGAGCGGCAGACACATAGCCCTTTGGCAAAGCCACGGCCGCTACTACGAAGAAAAAACCCTGCGTTGGGAGTGGCAGCGTGCCCAGAACTTCATGACCGTCGAGGACATGTATACCCAGACCTATGTCCTCCCCTTCCTCATTCCAATGCTGGAAAACGCCGGAGCCGTCGTCATGACTCCGCGGGAACGGGACACCCAGTCCCGGGAATTCGTGGCAGACAACGATCCGGCCTTCGACGGCCCGCGTGACAGAATGATCCGGCAGAAAGGAAGCTATGCTGAATCCGGCATCTGGAGTGACGCCGGGGAAGGCTTCGCCGATGCCAAGCCGGCCTATACCGGCACCGACAATCCGTTCCGCATGGGTACCGCCCGCCAATCCCGCTGCGACCGGGATGGCAACAGCGAGGCCCGCTGGACCGCCGTTTTTCCGGAACGGGGTTCCTACGCCGTCTATGTTTCCTATAAGACTCTGGGCAACAGCGCCTCCCAGGCCCACTACACCGTCCATCACCTGGGCGGAACGACCCGGCTGGCCGTCAACCAGCGGATGGGCGGCGGAACCTGGATCTACCTGGGCACCTATGAATTTGAAGGAGAAGGCATCGTCAGCCTGAGCAACCGGGGCGAAGCCGGCACCGTCGTCACCGCCGATGCCGTCCGCTTCGGCGGGGGCATGGGCAAGATCGCCCGCGGAAATGCCGATGAACCCGTCGACAGCTGGACCACTTCCGGCATGCCGGCCTACATGGAGGGCGCCCTGTATTCCATGCAATGGGCCGGGGTGGATTCCACCATCCTGACCAAGCATCCGGATGACTATACCAACGATTTCGCCGACCGCGGTCCCTGGGTGGGCTGGCTCTCCGGCGGATCGCGCGCCAATCCGAAAGAAGAAGGAAAGGGCATTCCGTTCGACCTGTCGCTGGCTTTCCACTCTGATGCCGGCGTGACGCCCAACGACTCGATCGTCGGCACCCTGGCCATCTATACCCTCCTGGCCGACGGCAAACAGAAGCTGCCCGATAACGAAGACCGCCTGTCCTGCCGCCTCTTCGCGGACTATGTCCAGACGCAGGTCGTCCAGGACATCCGGGCCGGATTCGAGCCGGAGTGGACCCGCCGGTCCATCTGGGACCGTTCCTACAGCGAATCCCGCACGCCGCCCGTTCCGGCCATGATCCTCGAACTGCTGGCCCACCAGAATTTCGCCGACATGAAATACGGCCACGATCCGGCCTTCCGCTTTACCGTCAGCCGTGCCGTCTACAAAGGCATGCTCAAATTCCTCAGCGACCGCTATGGCTGCAACTATGCCGTCCAACCCCTTCCCGTCAAGGAGTTCAGCGCCACCTTCGGCGATGCCTACCGCCTGAAACTCAGCTGGAAGCCTACGGAAGACCCGCTCGAGAAGACCGCGGTGCCCAAAGGCTATATCCTGCAGACCCGCATCGATGGCGGCGCCTTTGACAGCGGTGTCCTGCTCACCGACACCCGGGAAGAAGACGGATACATTACCGTCGAACGGGTCCTGGATCCCGACCGGCTCTACAGTTTCCGGATCATCGCCTGGAACGACGGCGGCAGGAGTTTCCCCTCTGAAATCCTCAGCGCCGGCGTACCCTCCGTCAGCCAGTCCGGAGAAACGGTCCTGGTCGTCAACAACTTCACCCGCGTTTCCGGTCCGACCTGGTTCGACACCCCGCTGTATGCCGGTTTCGACCTGACCCTCGACGGTGGCGTACCGATGGGCCGGGATATCGGCTACATCGGCGAACAATACCAGTTCCGCCGCGAACTGCCCTGGACAGACGATGACAATCCGGGCTTCGGCGGCTCCTACAACACCGAAGCCGGACGCAAGGCCGCCGGCAACACCTTCGACTGGCCGGCCATCCACGGAAAGGGCCTGCTGGCCGCGGGTTATGCCTTCTGTTCCATGGGGGCGGATGCCTTCGCCGCCCGCCCGGTCTCCGGCATCTGGGCCGTCGACCTCGTCTGCGGCAAGCAGGTCAGCGTCCCCTCCGGCCGTCCCGGCGCCGCTCCGGACCGTTACCAGGTGTTCCCGAAAGGGCTGCAGGAGGCCCTGCGACAGTTCACCGCCAGTGGCGGCCACGTCCTGGCCTCCGGCGCCCACATCGGCACCGACCTGTGGGACAGGGTCTATCCCACCGTGGATTCCACCTACCAGACCGGCGCCCGGATCTTCGCCCGGGACGTGCTGGGATACGAATGGCTGACCAACTATGCCTCCCGGACCGGACAGGTTTGGAGCATGAAAAGTCCCCGGATGGATGTCTCCGGGATTCCCCCCATGTCATTCCATCACGTCCGCAATGAATCCCGCTACGCCGTCGAAACCCCGGATGGCATCGTCCCCGCCTCCGGCCAGGCCTCGACCATCCTCCGTTACCGCGACACCAACATCTCCGCCGGCATCTGCTTCGAAGGCACGGGCTACCGCACCGTCGTGCTGGGCTTCCCCATCGAAGCGCTGACCCGCGAAGAAGACATACAAAACATCCTGACCGCATCCATGGCGTTCTTCCGGACACCCCCGGAAGACCCCAAGACCAAACACTGACACTATGACTGACAGACAAGCAGACCTCATCGGGCTGATCCACAAGGAAGTCAAGCCCGCCCTCGGCTGCACCGAACCGATCGCCGTCGCCCTGGCGGTCGCCAAAGCCGTGGAAATCATTGCAGAAAACTGTTCCGGTTGCGCGGAATGTCCCCTGTGGCGACAGACCGCGGATTTCAGCATCCAGGTCGCCGTCAGCGGCAACATCCTGAAAAACGGGATGGGCGTCGGCATCCCGGGAACAGGCATGGTCGGACTCCCGATCGCGGCCGCCCTCGGTGCCGTCTGCGGCGATGCGTCCCGCGGACTGGAAGTCCTGCAAGGGCTCAACGACGGTGCCGTCCGCCGCGCCAAGGAACTGGTCGCCGCCAAG